>JAQGJP010000033.1 GCA_028290545.1 Rhizobium sp.
CAGCGTGTCGCCATCGGGCGCGCCATTGTCCGCGAGCCGAAGGTCTTCCTGTTCGACGAACCGCTCTCCAATCTCGATACCGAACTGCGCGTGCAGATGCGCGCCGAACTCATCCAGCTGCACGCCAAGCTTGGGACGACGATGATCTACGTCACGCACGACCAGGTGGAAGCGATGACGCTCGCCGACAAGATGGTGGTGATGAACGGTGGCGTAATCCAGCAATATGGCAAACCGCTCGACCTCTACGACGATCCGGACAACGAATTCGTTGCCGGCTTCATCGGCTCGCCGCGCATGAATTTCATCACCGCAAACGTCGCCTCCGTGGACAAGGATGCGATCCTTGTCGAGGGCGCCGGTGGGGCAGGCCGTTTCGAATTGCCGTTCCGCAATTTCGATCCGTCGGTCCGCAAGGTGAAGCTCGGCATCCGCACCGAACATGTCGGGCTTTCGAACGGCGAGGAAGAGCAAGTTTCTATGCCGGCGCATGTCGCTTTCGTCGAGGAACTGGGAGACACGACCTATATCCACACCGATCTTCCAAGCGGCGAACGGCTGGTGATCCGCAGCAGCGGCAACCGCTATTCGGGTGGCAGCGATTGTACCGCGGTGTTGAACACCAGCGGCATCCTCCTCTTCGACGAAGCCGGTAAACGCCTTCGCCAGGCAGCATGAAACACGAGACGAACGGCCACCTGCGCGCCGGCATCAGGCCGCGGAAAGACCGCAAAAGAGACATTGCATGGATAATTCAGACATGACCGCTTTGGAGATCGGCATTGATATCGGCGGAACGAAGACGCATCTTCGAGCCTACGACAAGGCCGGTTCGCCGCATGATTTCATTCTGCCGACCGCCGAATGGCGCGTCCGGAACTGGGAGAAGGACGCGGTCGCGCTGCTGGCGATCGCCGAAAAATTCGCCGAGGGTGCACAGATCTCGGGCATCGCTGTCGGCGCGCATGGATGCGACAATGCCGACGAGTGCACTGCATTTCAGACGGCGTTGGAGCGACATGCCGCCTTTCCGGTCCAGGTCGTCAACGATGCCGAGCTTCTGCCGGCTGCACTCGGTCTGTCGAACGAAATCGGCCTCGTTGCCGGCACAGGCTCCATCGCCGTCAGCCGAACCGGTGAGGGCCGCATGCTGGTCGCCGGCGGCTGGGGCTGGATCATCGGCGACGAGGGCAGTGCTTCGGGCTTGATGCGCGAGGCCGGACGCGCGGTCGCGCTTCACCTGGATTATGGTGGCCTTGCCGATGAGCCGCTGGTCACGTTGCTCTTCAAGGCGCTCGGTATCACCAGCTCGGCCCGTATCGGCAGCAGCATTGGCAGCAGCGGCGGCGCCTCGGCGCTCGGCAGTCATGCTCATATCATTTTCGAGGCGGCCAGCATGGGCTCGCTGCTGGCGCGGCAGGTCATCCGGGACGGCGCCAAGGAACTGGCCGATCTCGTTGCTCGCCTGAAGCACAAGGGCTCGGAAGCAACGACGGTCGTCGCCGGCGGCAGCGTGATCGCCTCGCAGCCGATGCTCTGGACCGCTTTTGCCGACCAGATCGCCACGCGCTTCACGGGCCATGTCGCCGCCAGACTTTATCTCGGCCCGCCGGTGGAAGGCGCGTGCCGCCTGGCCACCCGGCTTGGGGTTACTACCATCGGCGGCGGGCTGCCCGCTTCTTACTCCTCCTGATAATCATACACAGACAAAGGCATATCCATGACTTATCGCTCAACAATCGCCCGTCAGCCGGAATCACTGGCCGACAGTTTCGTCACTGCCCGCACTGAACTCGAAGGCATCGACCTCACCGCATTCAAATCCGGCCTGATCGGGATCACCGGCATTGGCGCGAGCTTTGCCGCGGCAACCGTGGTTGCCGGTGAGTTGATCCGCCGTGGACGGCGCGCGGTGCCGCTTCGTCCGGCCGACATGTTGGGCGGCAATATCGCCGATGGTTTCATCGCCCTGTCGCATCGGGGCCGCAGCGTCGAGACCGTCGATGCGCTGAACGCCAATCCGGCGGCAGCGAAACTCGCCATCACCAAGGATCCGGAAAGCCCGCTCGCGGTTGCCGCCGGGCTGCATGTGATGATCAACAACGGGTCCGATGCCACGCCGTCGAGCACCGGCTATACCGGCACGCTCGCGGTTGCCGGCCTGCTCGTCGATCGCCTCTGCGGCGCGACCGCGACAGACTGGAACGACCTGCCGAACGTTGCCGCCGACGTGCTCGAGCGCAGCAGCCATAAGATGTCGCGTATCGGGGCGCTCTTCAAGAACCGTCGCGCCATCGATTGCGTCGGTGCCGGCGCCTCGCTCGGCACGGCCGATGGCGCCTCGCTGCTGATCCGGGAGGCGGCCCGCGTTCCCGCAGCACCGTCCGACACCCGTCACTATCTGCACGGGCCGATGGAATCGATGGATGGCACGACCGGCGTCGTGATCTTCGGTGACGGTCGCGAAGTGGAGATGGCCAGGCAATTGCAGGATATCGGATGCCCGGTATTGCTGGTCACCGCCAACGAAGGCATCGAGGAAGGGCCACTGCTGACGGTCATGCAGATCCCGCAACAGGAAAGCCTCATCGCCCGCGGCATTCTTGACGTCCTCACGGCCCAGCTGCTCGCCGCCGAACTTTCGGATGCCGCCGGCCTGACGGACACCAAATTCCGCTATCCGCAAACCGACACCAAAATCAAAGCGCCCTGACATTATCGCAGCGATCGCGCCGAAGCGCTTTCGGCGCGATCGCTGATGCTCAAGCCCGAGCGTGTCGATATCATTACGAACCCTTCAGTTCTGGCGGCAGCATAATCGAGGCCGAAGGCCACTTAACGAAACGCCACGAACTGTTCAGACAAACCGAGCCAGCTCCGGGACGACTGGCCCCTTTATCTTTCCGATGTCGTCACAGGAGGAAATCGCTCGCCGACAGTGTATAAGCTGCATTGAGGACTATGGCGAAATCCGCCTTGCTGTCACCGTTCACGTCGCCGGATATCAATGTGTCGCCGTTCTTCGTCTCGTAGCGCAGTTCACCGGCCTTTTTGTGAAAGGCGTCGTCGCCGACGAAGGTGAACTTGTCGTTCCCACTCGTTGCGGATTTTGCATCGATCGCCGACAAACTGATCTTGTCACCCTGGCTCCGGCTGAAATCATAGATCAAGTCGCGGCCCGCCGAAGTGGCGGTGCTGTCCTTGATCGATCGGAAAACGAAGGTGTCCGCTCCCGTGCCGCCTTCCAGCTTGTCCCTGCCGCTACCGCCCAGCAGCGTATCGTTGCCACTTTCGCCGCGTAGCGTGTCATTGCCTGAACCGCCTTCCAGGAGATCGTTACCGCGGCCGCCCTTCATCACGTCATTACCGGAATCGCCATAAAGCTTGTCGTGGCCGCCAAAGCCGTTGATCCTGTCGTTGCCGCTGTATCCGTGCAGCGTGTTGTTGCCGGAATTGCCCTCGATGAGTTCGTGGATGTCGTCGTCGTTGACGATCGTCGCCTCGCCGACATGAGCAGAAATTCCGTTCTTGATGATGTTGCCAGCCGGCGGCGTGAGGATGAGTGAGAACGTCTGGTCGGCCTCCAGCCGTTGGTCCTCCACAAGATCGATACTGATCGCGGCGACCGTCTGCCCGGCCAGAAATGTCACATCGCCGGCCCTGGCGATATAGTCGCTGCCGCTTGTGGCGGTGCCATCGGATGTCTTGAAGTCGAAAGTCAGATTGTTCTCGTAGGCCTCGGACAGATGGATCTCGAAAACTGCCTTTCGCGTTCCGCCGTCACCCTCGATGACGGTCGGACTGGATACGAACAGGGATAGGTTGGAGCCGGTCCCATCGTCGTCCTGAATGACCCCGAGCACGCGCTCGCTGTTCTGGATACCGGCAAAGCGGGCATTGACCGGGTCGAAGAGCTCCAGCCACAGTGACTCGTCCACCTCGTCGGGGATGTCATTGTTCACCTTCACCTCGATGAAGCCGACCCTGTCGCCGGCCGGGATGACCAACGTTCCGGCAATCGGTGCAAAGTCCCGGTTGTTGATCGGTGCATCGGTCGCCGTCCCGGCAGCCGTCCGATAGTTGATCCTCACCTCGTCATCGGAGGTTTCCGACAACACCACACGAAAACGCATGGTGCCGCCCTCGGTCTGATCGGCACGTTGTACGGAGATGATCGGCACCGATCCCCTGCCGGTATCGTCATCGAGGATCGAAGCGATGCCGGTGCTGCCGTCGAAGCCGTTCTTGATCTCGCTCGTCGGTGTCACCACCAGTGAGAAAAATTCGTTGAGCTCGCTGAGCCCGTCTTCCATCAAATCGATCTTGACGATCCCAGTGGTATCGCCCGCCTTGATCTCAACCGTTCCCGACTGGGCGACATAGTCGCTGCCGGCCTGCGCGGAACCGTTGGTGGTCCTGAAGTCGAATACTAGGTCGCTGCTTTGAACGTCGGAAATATGTATTTCGAAGACCGCCTTCCTCGATCCGCCATCGCCTTCCACAATCGTCGGGCTCGACACGAACATGGCGAGGTCAGAGCCTGATCCATCGGCGTCATTGGCGACCCCCAGCACCCGCAGCACGGCGGGGTTGCCGACGAAGGTCGCGCCGGTAGGATTGAATAGTTCCAGCCAGAACGACTCGTCGACCTCGTCGTGCAAATCATGCCGCACGTTCATGACAATGTCCGCCTGCTGTTCGCCGGCCGGAATGACCAGGGTATCAATGCTGAAGCTCGTGTAGTCTTGGAAATTGATTGGAGCATTTTTCGCGGTCCCTTCCAGGGCGCGATAATCTATCCTTACCTCTTCATCCGTCACGGCATTAAGACTGACGGTGAACCGAATAGAGTCACCTTCCAATGCTTGGGCGCGAGAGACGCGAATTGTAGGAACAGCCATTCTACCCTCCTCTGGCAGAAGATGTTGACCAAGGTTTGTTTAAACTCTGCCAGCGCCTGTCCACTCAAAGACATTGCGCCGATCCCCTCAAGGATTGACGCAATCTACATTAGAATTATCTAAAATTAAATACGTTACATGTTGAAGCTCTATCTGCGCATGATAAAAGCTGACTTGCCACTATGCAGCGCATGGCGGCACGTCTTGCATGCGCTGCATCTTGGGGTCGCCAGCCGTTCCAGCCTTGATTTCAATACGCACCGGATTGAAATTGCGGCGTCGTCATCGATGGAGGTTGCTATGGACGGTGACCCCCCGCGACAGATTGGCTTTTACCAACACCGCGCGAATACTTTCATCGGCTCGTCTGGGCGCGATATGCTTTGGTCTGGCAATGATACGGTCGGCAGGCCATTCACGATCTGGCCCGGCAAAGGGTAGCCAACGTGAGATTTTGCGACATGCGGGTTCGTCCTTGCATTCCTTCGACTTCAGCCGCATCGTGAGAAGCTACCATCAGGGAGGATGTTATGCAGGACATGGTTGAAGGTATCAGGGTACATGACCACCCAGACGGAACGTTCGATGTCGAGGTGGTCATGAAGAAAAGGGTTGTCTGGAGCAGAGGCGGCTTCAGGGTCCGGGAGATGGCAGACGACGCGGGCAAACGAGAATTCGACCGTCTGAAGCAAAGCAAGCTCAGCGGAAAATAACTGGAAGGTTCCGGAAAATCTCGCGATCTGGCACCGCAAGTGCGACGGTCAACCGATGGCCCAGTCGAATTCCTGCGCATGGTTTGATTGCCTGACGAAACACCCCATCCGACTGAGCCGGATGGGGTGTTTTAATCATCCTCGATCGCTGACGATCACATTGGTACCGAAGGCCGTCATCCCGAAGCTCAAAGCACGAAGTATTCGTGCTTCAGGCTCATGGCGTCATCGAGATGGAGGGTGAAATCCGCCTTCTTGTCGCCATCGGTGTCGCCATAGATGTAGGTGTCGCCGGCGGTCTTCTCGTAGCGCAGCTCGCCCGCATGGCCGGAGAACTTGTCGGCGCCGATGAAGCTGAACGCCTGGTTGCTGCCTTTGCCCTCATTGGCGTCGATTGCGTGGAGATCGATCAGGTCGCCCTGGTTGCCGCGCAGATCGAAGATCGTATCGGCATTAGCCTTCGACGTGGATGTGTCGCCCAGTGCGAAGATGAACCGGTCGGCGCCGGCGCCACCCCAAAGGGCATCCTTGCCGGTTCCGCCATCGAGTGTGTCATTGCCCGACCCACCCTGCAGCGTATCGTCACCTTCCCGACCACTCAGCTTGTCGTTGTCAGCGAGGCCCGAGAGCGAGTTGGCGCCCGAGTTGCCGGCCAGCACATTGGCAAGGTCATTGCCGTTACCGTTGAGATCGTCTGTACCCGTCAGTGTCAGGTTTTCGACATAGTCGCCGAGCGTGTAGCTGAACGAGGCCTTGACGATATCCTTGCCGCCAGCATTCAGTTCCGTGACCACATCGCCATCATCAGAGACGATATAGGTGTCATCGCCTTCGCCGCCGACCAGCGTATCGGTTCCCGCGCCGCCGATGAGGATGTCGTTGCCGGCATCGCCATAGAGCTTGTCGTTGCCGCCGAGGCCCATGATGATGTCGTCGCCGGCATCGCCATGGATGGCATCGAAGCCGGTGGTGCCGGCCAGGCCATCGTCGCCTTCCGTTTCGAGGTTGGCGGTCGCTCCATTGGTGAAGGCCAGCGTTGCGCCGTCATCGATCGAGACGCTGCTGCCCTTGTCCGCACCGTGGAGGATGACGAGCCCGTCGAGCGTCGCCGTACCGCCGGTCACATGGACGACGGACGACAGGTCGCCGCCGTCGATGGTGATGTCGCTCTTGCCGTCGCCGTCAAGGTCGCCTTCGATGGTGATATTCTTTGACAGTGCGAGTTCGGCGTCGGCGAGCGTGATCGTCTGGCCCGCCATCGAGGCATAGAACGTGACCGTGTCGCCGTCATCGGCCTTGGCGATCGCTTCGCGCAGGGTGAGCGACAGGTCGTTGGCATTGGTGTCGTCGCTGGCGGTGTTGACGGTCCAGGTGTGATGCAGCGCCACGTCGGTCGAGGTGCTGTCGAGCGTGTAGGTGAAGACGCGGGAATAGGTATCGCCGTAGATGTCGCCGTCCGGATCGATGATCAGTTCAACGGTGAGTTCGACATTGCCGTCGCTATTCTTCTTGGCTTCAATGCCCTCGACTTCGATCTCGGTATTGTCGGGGCTCGGAAGATGGAACAGTTCCTCGACATGGCCGGTCGACAGATCGAGGCTGTAGATGGACTGGGTGCTGTTGTCGGAGGACATATACATCACTCCATCCATGACCTTGGCGCCCTGGATGCTCTTCAGGCTCTGGTCCATCTCCAGCGTGCCCTGGAAGCTCCAGTCGTCGAGGTTGTAGATGTTGATTGTATTGCCGGACTGGTACTCCTTGCCGTAGCCGAGCCCAGCCTCGGCATCGATAGTGACCCAGCTTGCGACGTCGTTGTGCGGGTTGCTCGGAGCGCCGACCAACTCGTACAATGTGCCTGTATAGCTCAGGTCGCTGGCATTGAAGATCGCCACATAACCAGTCGTGTAGTCGAGTTCCGAATTGTCGAGAGCGACGTAGAGCTTGCCGTTGTCGTAGTCGATGTCGCCGATATGGTCCAGACCCAGGTCGGCCAGCGCCTGCGGGATGGCGCTGATCGGCTCGAAGGTCGACAGGTCGTACGATCCGGTGGTCTGCAGGAACTGGAGATCCGGCGTCAGGCGGGCCATACCGTATTGCCACGTAGAGATCCACTCGCCGGCATCCGGGTTCCAGACGATGCCTTGGGTAAAGCGCAGGCCGGATAAATTCGAGTCGAGATAGTTGAAGTCCTGGTAGCCCGTCAGGTGCCATGTCGGCGTTGCATCGAGGGCGTTATTGGTAGGGGTGGTCATTTCGTCGCTCCTTACTCAGGGGAAAAACTACGAACAGAGAGTCCGGCCCGTCGGGCCGGTGGTGAACTTCCGTATCAACTGGGAGAGCGGAATCGGCAGGCGACGGACGCATCTTTCATTGTGCGTTGATCGCTGCCTGTCCTGGACATCTGCTTCCCGTTCCATCTTGCTGTTAAGGCTTGATTAACCGGGCGGCATGACACGAGAATGACAATACTCATATTATTCATACTAATTAATCGAAGCCCACCGCGACCTCGAAAGGCCACGCTCGCAACCGGCGCGCCACGCCTCAAAGCGACGAAAGAAATGTCAAATTCGGCTGTTAAAGACAGGCCGGCGACGCAACAACAACGGAACAAAGAAATGACCGCAGATCCGCAACCCTATGGTACCTACCCCAGTCTCGC
The DNA here is from genome assembly GCA_028290545.1 of Rhizobium sp. Classification (GTDB taxonomy): domain Bacteria; phylum Pseudomonadota; class Alphaproteobacteria; order Rhizobiales; family Rhizobiaceae; genus Rhizobium_E. Next base: position 8,280 of record JAQGJP010000033.1, read on the forward strand.
GGGGCGCAGCGTGTTCATCACGGGAGGTGGCAGCGGAATCGGCGAAAGCCTGGTGCGGCATTTCGCGTCGCAGCGAAGCCGGGTTGCCTTTGTCGACATCGCCGAAGGCGCTTCGCGCGCCGTTGTCGAGTCGGTCAGCGCCACGGGCGCTGGCGCGCCGCTGTTCATTCCCTGTGATGTGCGCGATGTAGCGGCTCTAAAATCTGCGATTTCAGAGGCATGCCGGCAAAACGGTCCGATCGAGGTTCTATGCAACAATGCCGGCAACGACGACCGCCATCAAACGCAAGATGTCGACCTGGACTACTGGGACGACCGCATGGCCGTGAACCTGCGACACCAGTTCTTTGCCGCACAGGCCGTGCTTCCATATATGAAGACTGCGGGTGGTGGTTCCATCGTCAATTTCGGCTCGATCACCTGGATGGTCGGCGACGCCGATTGCCCCGCCTATGTCACAGCGAAGGCGGCCATCTACGGCATGACCAGGGCTCTCGCCAGGGAGTTCGGCCCGCACAATATCCGCGTCAATTGCCTCGTTCCCGGCTGGGTGATGACCGAACGGCAGATCAGGCTCTGGCTGACTCCCGAGGGCGAGCGCCAGATCGAACAGCGGCAGTGCCTGCCGCAGCGCCTGCACCCGGCCGACATTGCCAGAATGGCGCTGTTTCTTGCCGCTGACGACAGCCGCATGTGCACCAGCCAGCAATTCATCGTCGATGGGGGCTGGGTCTGACCGGTCCGTGTTCAGGTGGAGCGGGCGGCAGCGATCGTTTCCGGCCGGTCCATCCGGCCAATCTCCGCCAGCGCCTGTAGCGAGCCCTTCAGCAAGGGCGTGCAGGCCAGAATGGCGTTGCCGCGACGCAAGCCGTCGTCAGCCGTAAAATCGCTGACCCATCCCCCCGCCTCTTCGACAAGCAAAGCGCCGGCCAGAACGTCCCAGCTGTTCAGAAAAAGTTCGCAATAGCCGTCGATGCGACCGCTGGCGACATGCGCGAGCCCCATGGCCGCCGATCCATTCTGGAGGAATCCGTAGGAGGCGCTGGTCAGGCGCGACAGCAGGGCGAGATAGTCGACGACTGGCCGCTTGCTGGAATAGCCGGCATCGATGACCGCATCCCGCGGCAAAGCGGTCGGACGCACCGCGATGGGTTGACCGTTGCAAAAGGCGCCGAACCCACGGCGGGCCGTGAACATCTCACCGGAAACGGGATTGTAGACGACACCGACGTCCGTGCGACCCGCATGATGAAAGGCGATCGAGATGGCGAAATGGCCTATTCCGCGGGCGAAATTCTGCGTTCCGTCCAGGGGATCGATTACCCAGATTCTATCGGTCAAATCTCCGCCCGACTCTTCCGTGACAATCCCATCGGATGGAAAGGCGCGTCCAAGTTCGTTGATCAGATAGCGATCGATCGCGAGGTCGGCTTCCGTCACCAGATCGTGAAGCCCCTTCTCACGCACATTCAACGCCATCGGCTTGCGAAAATACGTGGTCGCGATCTCACCCGCGCCGCGAGCCAGCTTTTGGGCAAAATCGTATCTCAGGGCGATTTCGTCCTGTGTCATCGGCCACTCCCGAACCGGTGCTCGCAAAATATCGGCGACATGAGCCTACTCACGCGGCTTGCGCCGGGCAGCCAGGGAGCGATGGACGTCGGCTTCCGCCAGATCCAGCAGTTCGATCAGAGCGGCGCGCGTGCCGGCCGGGTCCCGACGGCCAATGCAATCGCAAACGCGTCGATGCAGCGGCAGCGAGGGGCGCTGGCCATACGGATTGTCGTCCGATAATCTGAAGCTTATCAGCATTGCCGTCTCGGTCAGCGCAGCCAGCGATCCGAACAGCTCGTTGCCAGTCATGCGCATAATGGCTTGATGAAAGGCGAGATCCGCCTCCGCGAAACGCTCGTTGTCGTCGGCATAAAGCTCCATTTTCTCGTAAAGCTGCTCCAGCTTTGCGATCTCGGCTTCGCCGGCGCGTTCCGCTGCCAGGCTACCCGCCATCGGTTCGATCGCTCGCCGCAGCTCGAACAGAGAACGAGCTTCACCGAAATCCGTGGTGGTGCCGTAGCGCCATGCCAGGACATCCGGATCGAGGAAATTCCAGTCGCTGCGGTCGCGAATGCGCGTACCGATCTTTGGGCGCGACTCGACCATACCCTTGCCCGCGAGAACCTTGATCACTTCACGCAGAACGGTGCGGCTCACGCCATGGGCGGCACTCCAGTCATCCGCATTCGGCATAGGATCCCCGGGCGCCAGCTCTGCCCGCACAATGGCCTGGCCAAGCTGGTCCAGCAGCTTCGCATGCAAGCTAATTCCTGCGGAGCCTTTTGCTCGTGGGCTGTGTAAAAGCATATCGCCGGCAATCCATCTCCAGAATTCTTTATTAATATTAATAATATGAATAATCCACGGACTGTCAATTGGCCGGAACCCGGAAACTCGACCGTCTCGGCCCCTTCTGCTGGCGCGCGATCCGGCTTGCATTGGGATTATCCATCCGAACGACGGTGTTCTGGCCGGGCGCCACTGCCAATTCGGACTCGTGATGCGTATCGAACTGCGAGCCGCATACACCGAAACATTGAAATAAAGTCAAAATTGCTGAGCGGCAATGCGATGCGTGCCGCCCAAGACCGCAGAGCCGTTCCGGGTTGACGGCATGCGAGAAGACAAACGGCTATGCGCGCCGGTAAAGAAAATAGCGACCCTCGGGCACGCTTGCCGGAACAGGCATGGCAATCAGGCCGGAATGTTCCAGCGGCAGGCCGCTGACCGCGAAGCCGCCCGACCTGAGCAACCCGGCCATCGCCTCGGGCAGCCAGGTCAGCGTCACTGCATCGAGATCCTCATGGGCCGTGCCGATATCGGCATGGGCAAGGGCTGCCCCAACTCCCAGAAAATCGGTGACCGTGTCCTTGATTTCGCCCACCACCAGATTGTCGAGATCCGGCGTCGAACTCGAAAAGGAACGCGCCGCACGATCGAAGGCGACGATCCGCCGGTCCGAAAAAAGCTGGCGCAGATGATCGTAGGTGCGGCCATTTCCAAGTCCGAGCTCCATGATCGGCCCGGCGATCCCGTCCAGCCTGTCCCGCATCTCGTTGAGAATGTCGCGCTGGGCTGAGAGACGCCGGATGAAACTGTCAAGACGGCTCATGGAAGATGACTCACTTCTGCTTGATGACTGCGACACTGCGCTTACACAAGAGTGGGGAGAAAGTCGACTGCGCTGGCCTCGCCGACGAGGCTCTGCCAGAACGCCACGGACAATCCGGCCCTCCCCGGCGCCATCCGACAGGGTGAAAATATTGCAGCGCCATCTCCGCACCGAGTATCTTATATCAACTCTTTTTCAGTTACCCCCAAATGATGCCTGATCGAACTTATTTATCCAACAATGACGCGTCGAGCCAACGGCAAAAAGCAGCCCCTGGGGGGCTGCGTATCGGGGCTGTTGCTCTTTGCCTTCATTGCTGCGGCCGGTACGTCCGTACGCTTGCGGCTCGCCAGCGTTTTATGCAACGAGCTCTGACAGGCTGGCGATTGTCAGGTCCGCCTGTATTTCGCTCCGCGACGAGGCGGGAACGCCGGTTTGGACCAGAACGCTGAAAAGGCCCGCCCTGCGACCGGCCTGGATGTCGGTGTCGAGTTGATCGCCGATCATGATTGTGCGTGTCCGCTCCGTGCCGAGACGGGCAAGCGCGGTTTCGATCATGTGCGGCTCTGGTTTGCCGACAACGGTCGGCGCCTTGCCCGACGCCGCGGAGATGGCGGTCAGCAGCATACCCGCTCCCGGCTCGAAACCGTCCTCGCAGGGCAGCAGCAGATCGGGATTGGTGCCGATCAGAGGCGCTCCATTCAGGACAAACCGGACGGCGGTTTTCAGCTTTGCATAGGTGACTGTGCGATCGAGCCCGACGACCACGATATCCGCCTTCTGGTCGGAAATCTCGAAACCGGCCGCCGCCACCGCCTCCATCAGGGACGAAGCCCCCATGACGAAGACCCTGGCGCCTTCCGGCCAGCGCGCCTTCAGCAACTCGGCAGTCGCCTGCGCACTGGTCACGACGTCGGACGCCTGAGCAGGCACGCCGAAATCACGGAGTTTGGACGCGAACTCCTCGGCCGACTTGGTGGAATTGTTGGTAACGAAGCGGTACGGCAGTCCTGCCTTGTGCCAATGCCGGAAGACCTCGACGGCCTCCGCAATGGGTTCGGCGCCTCGGTAGACGACGCCATCCAGATCGGAAATCACTCCGGCCAGATCGGGAAACCCAGGAGGAAGAGAATTGGTAACGACGGACATGGTAAGCCTTTCTTACTCTGAGGTTGCCAGCGTGCGGTCGAAGTGATCGCGGACCCAGTCCCCCAGCAGGCTGATGGACAGGGTGGTCAGAAAAATCACGAAACCGGCCGGAATGCCGATCCACCAGGCGGTGGAAATATAGTTTCGGCCTTCACCCAGCATCAAGCCAAGACTTGTCCCTGGCGGCTGAACGCCAAGGCCAAGAAAACTCAGCGAGGTTTCGAGCAGGATGATGTCCGGAAAATTCAGCGTGAGCTGCACGACCAGCACGCTGGCGATATTCGGCAGGACATGCTTGAAGTAGACGCGCGCCGGATGCACGCCAAGCGTCCGAATGGCAAAGGCATAGCCCTGGCCGTTGGTGGCAAGCACCAGCCCACGCGCCAGACGCGCATAGGTCTCCCAGCCGAACAGCCCCACCATGAACAGAAACAGCACGAAGTTGTTGCCGAAAAAGCCGAGAACGGCCAGTGCGACGATCAGGAACGGAACGCTTGCCTGAAAATCGACAAGCACCATCACGACATCGTCCACCCAACCCCTGAAATGGGCGGCGACGATGCCGGCGAACGTGCCCAGGACCGCGCCGATCAGCGTACCGACCAGCGCAATCATGACGCTGGTGCGGATGGCAAAGAACAGCCGGCTGAAAATATCGCGTCCGAGCGCGTCGGTGCCGAGAAGGTGATCACCTGTGCCGCCCCAGAACAACGGCGGCTTCAGCCGATGCAGCAGGCTCTGGTCTGCATAACCGTACGGGGCGATGACGTCGGCGAAGATCGCGACCAGAACCATGATGGCCAGCCAGGCGAGACACAGCACTATCACCGGAGACAGCCGGACAACAGATTTTCGCTTGGCGACGGGTTGGGCCGCCGATACGGCGATATCGGTGGTGCTCATCAGGCGGCTCCCTTTTGCGTCTTGATGCGTGGATCGAGCCAGCCGTAAGTCAGGTCGACCAGCAGGTTGCATACCACCATGGTCAGCGCCACGAGCAGTACGATCGCCTGCACGACGGCGAGATCGCGCTGGGTCACGGCATTGACCAGAAGCTGGCCGACGCCGGGCCAGGCGAAAACCGTCTCCACCACCACCGCGCCGCCGACAAGGCCGCCGAGCCGCAGGCCGATCACCGTCACCACGGGAATTGCGGCGTTGGGCAGGGCATGCCGCATCACCCGCTCGCGACCCGACAGGCCCTTGGCCCAGGCCGTGCGCATGAAGGGCTGGTTGAGCACTTCGAGGAGCGAGGAGCGGGTGAAGCGGGCGATGGCGCCGGCGGCGCCGGTGCCCAGAGTTATCGCCGGCATGACGAGGTGCGCGAAGCTGCCGATACCGGAACTGGGCAGCCAGCGTAGCGTCATCGCAAACAGCAGGATCATCAGGATGCCGAGGAAGAAGTTCGGCAGGCTATGCCCGAGGATAGTGAACCCCATCGTGGTACGATCGATCCAGCTGCCGCGCCGCAGTGCGGCAATAATGCCCGCGGGCACGCCGATGAGGATCGAGATGAGGAAAGCCGACAGGCCCAGCATCAGCGTCGCCGGCACGCGCTCGGCGACGATATCGAGCGCCGGGCGGTTGTCACGGAAGGAATTGCCGAAATCGCCGTGCAGCACCCCACGGAAGTAGAGCACGAACTGCTCGGGCAGCGATTTATCCAGCCCCCAGGCCTGCCGATAGCTGTCGATCACCGATTGCGGAACCTCGTCGCCGATCATGCGCTGCACCGGATCGCCCGATGCGCGCAGCACGATGAAGACGAAGGTCACCGCCAGCAACAGCGTGATCAGGCCGCGGAAAAGCTTGGTGAGAAAAAAGCGCGCAGTCATAGCCGCCACGTCCCGGTGCCGCCGGTCCAGCCGCAATCGGTGATGGCCGTGCCTTCGACCAGCCATTGCCGCAGGTACTGCTCGTGCCCGCCGATCTTGGCGGTCAGCGTGCGCTGCTCGACCGCCGGCACCCGGCCGTCGCCGACCAGCGCTTCGGTGAGCACCCGGCCGCTGGTGCCGTCCGTCGGCAGGCCGAGAACCGTCAGCAGGGTCGGCGCGATATCCGGCAGCCAGCACGGCACTTCGCTCACCATATCGGCAACGAATGCCGGGCCGGCAGCCGCCAGGACGGTGGAGAGTTCACCCCGGTTGAGCCCGCCATGCATACCGCCGCCCGGCTGGATATAGGCGGCAAACAGGCACTGGTCGTTGCGGTTGGCGCTTTCGGTCGAAGGTGGCGTCGCCCGCAGGGTGAAGCCAACCGTCGCGCCGCGCTTGTGGCCGTGGGAAACAGCCGACCACGGCAGGGCGCCATCGATCACCTGGCCGTCCGCCGTCTCGGCGAAGATCAGTCCGCACCAGGGCTGTTCGCTCAGATATTTCACCAGTTCCGCAAGCGTCTCGGGCGTCTGGTTTTCCAGATAGAGGCCGCTGAACGAGCCGATGGAGAGCCGGTCGGCATATTGCGGCAGATGCTCAGCGACATGGACCTGCTGCACGCCGGTGATCTGGCCGTGATCGGACATCACCACCAGGTTTTCCGGGCCGTTGCCGCTGCGCCACAACTCCACGATCCTTCCGAAGGCAGCATCGGCGCCGCGCTGCGAGGCTTCGGTCTCGGCGCCGTTGACGCCGAAGGCATGCGAGGTGCTGTCCGGGTCCGACATCCAGAAGATGCAGAGGTCGGGATCGATCTCGGGATAGACGATGTCGGTGAGCACCGAGCAGGCATAATCGAGGCGGGCGGTATTGGGCGTCGCGTCTGCCGGCACCGGGCCGAATTTTTCCAGCGCCGCCCGGTGTAAGTCGAGCGTGCTGATCGGTTCGCCATGTACCGAAAACACCGGATGGCCGATGGTGCGGGCCTTGTGGTTCATCATCCAGGTGGCGCCCGGCGAGGCGGTGCTGACCACGGCCATGGTCTTGCCGGCGGCGGACAGGCGTTCGCCCAGCGCCTTTCTGTCGATCAGCTGGCCGATGGCGTCGGCAGCCATCAGGTCCTTGTAGTCGGCGGTCTGGAACGTACGTCCCTGCACCACTGCGTCGTGTATGTACTGGTTGGCGACCAGCCCGTGGTCGCGCGGCGGTGCGCCGGTGACCGTGCTGGTGACGGCAACGCGGGTTTCGCTCGGGAAAATGCTGCGGCTATTGATGAAGTTGACGCCTGATTTCATGAACGCAGCCAGGTTCGGCATCAGTTCCGCGGTTGCCCGATCGCGTCTTAGACCATCGAACGTGACGACGAGAGTGCTGGCTTTTTTCATAGGGTTGATCCTTGATAACGTGCGTTTGGAAATTATTGCTGGAGATCGGCCCGCGCGGCGGCGGGATCGTTGACGAGGACACCGCTCATGCCCAGTGCGGCAAGGGCTACGAGGCTCTTTGCGTCGATGTCGCCGGTCTCCCGTTTGGTCCCACGGCCACCGGCGGTGATCCACACCGGCACCCGCCATGCGGCCGCCGCTGCCAGCCGCTCGGCCGTCACATCGCCCTCCCACAGGCGCAGCAGGCTGCAGCCGGCTTCGATGAACGCCGCCCCCTGTTCGGGTTCGGGAGTGAGAGCCAGCATCGCCTCATGCCCGCGCGCCTTCATGGCCGCGACGGAGCCAGCGTCATGGAGGCCGAGGACGATCCGGCGCGGAGTGGCCGCACGGATCAGGCCGTCGAGCGTTGCCAGTGCCTGCGGCCGTTCGTCCTTGACGTCGAGCATGATGCCGGTCGATGGCGGAATGGTCTGGAACGCGTCCGACAGAAGGGGCGCCAATGGCTGCCCGTCCACCTCGATACCCTCGATCGTTGCGTGCGGCAGGTTCGAAATCTGCTCGGCACGGCCGGCGAGGCGAGCAAGATCGGCATCGTGCAGGCACACACCCTGCCAATCGGCGGTGAAGCGCACGTCGATTTCGATGAAATCGGCGCCGGCCTCGACCGCGCGTTGCCAGGCCTCCGGCGAATTCTCACGATAGCTGGCGGAATAGCCGCGATGGGCGATAATGGAGATCATGGTGGGCTCACGCTTGGACGAGGGAAGATGCCTGTGCGACCGGCGCCGCGGTGCGCTGGGCCGTGTCGCGCTTGCGCCGTTCGGCAGGCGAGCCTACGGGAATGGCGGCGAGCAACGCCCGCGTGTAGTCGTGGCGCGGATTGGAATACAACGTTTCGACGTCGCCGCTTTCGACCACCTTGCCACGGTGCATAACGGCGACCTTGCGGCTGATATGCCTGATGACGCCGAGATCGTGCGAGATAAACAGCATGGTGAGTCCAAGCTTTTCGCGCAGGTCCATCAAGAGGTTGATGATCTGGGCCTGTACGGATACGTCGAGCGCGCTGACCGCCTCGTCGCAGATTACCATTTCCGGCCGCATGATCAGCGCCCGGGCGATGACCGCGCGCTGCAACTGCCCGCCTGACAACTGGGTCGGATAGCGATCGCCGAGCGATCCCAGCCCGACCAGGTCGAGCATGTCGGCAACGCGCCTGTCGCGGGCGTGGCGATCGAGGGCCTCATGCGTCGCAAGCGCTTCATCGATCTGCCGGCCGATCGCGAGGCGCGGATCGATGACGCCCGAAGGGTTCTGGAAGATCACCTGCACCAGTCGCCGCTGGCGGCGCCAGTCGCGCGAGCCGACCGGCGCGTAAGGTTGTCCGTCGAAGAGGACCTTTCCCGAGCTCACGGCTTCGATGCCGGCTGCGAGGCGGCCCAGGGTGGATTTGCCGCTGCCGCTTTCGCCGACAATGCCGAGCGTTTCGCCCGGTGCGACCGAAAGGCTGACGCCATCGACGGCGCGGAAGCTTGTCTTCCGCCCCCAGAAGCCGGCATTGGCAGCGTATTCGCGGGTAACCGCGTCGAGAACCAGAGTACCGCTCATTGTGCCGTCTCCTTCGATGCAAAATGGCAAGCCGCCAGCGATTGCGTCCCCGGCACGGGGGCCAGGGCTGGTGTCGTGCCGCAGATGGGCCGGGCCTTGGGGCAGCGCGGCGCAAAGGCGCAGCCGGCTGGCCGGTTCCTGGGCGAGGGCACGACGCCCTCGATTGATTCGAGACGGCCGGCACTGGCCCTGCCGCCCTGCACCCTGCAGCGCATCAACGCTTGCGTATAGGGATGCGCCGGCCGTTCGAAGAGATCGTCGGCCGTGCCCTGCTCGACCACGCGCCCGGCATACATTACCGCCACGGTGTCGGCGATTTCTGCGACGACACCGAGATCATGGGTGACGAACACCAGCGCCATGCCGGTTTCGGCTTGCAGGCGCTTCAACAGCTTGAGGATTTGCGCCTGGATGGTGACGTCGAGCGCCGTCGTCGGCTCGTCGGCGATCAGCAGTCTTGGATGGCAGGCCAGCGCCATCGCGATCATCACGCGCTGGCACATGCCGCCGGAAAGCTGGTGCGGATAGGCTTGGGCGTTGCGCGCGGGATCCGGGATGCCGACGTGCTCCAGCAGGGCGAGCGTTTCCGCCTCGGCTTCCTGCGCGCTCTTGCCGGAATGGATGAGAATGGATTCCGCGATCTGCCGGCCCACCCGCTGCACGGGATTGAGCGAAGCCATCGGGTTCTGGAAGATCATCGCGGCGTCGCGGCCGCGCATGGCGTTGAGTTCGTACTCCGGGCGCCCGACGAGTTCCTCGCCGAAAAGCTTGATCGACCCGGATTTGATCGACAGCGGCGCGGTCAGCAGCATCAGCGCCGACATGCAGGTCAGGCTCTTGCCACAGCCGCTCTCGCCGACGAGGCACAGCGTTTCGCCCGGCGCGACGCTGAGCGACAGCGACTGGACGAGGGAATAGTTGCCGGTTCCGACCGTGAGGTCACGGATCTCCATGGCGGCCGGCACTGCGGCAGCCAGCGGCGTGGGAGCGGGGGAAGCAATGCTTCCCCCGGGATTGTAGACGGATGTCACTTCGCTGCCTTCGTGTCAGTTAGATTATAGGGACGCAGGTCCATGTAGTAGAAGGTGTATGGCTGCCACTTGAGCGACTTGCGGATGCCATAGGTCTCGAGCGGCTGGTAGAGGATGGTGCCCGGCGCTTCGTCTTCCCAGGTGTCGAGCAGTTGCTTGGCCAGGGCCTGGCGCTTGGGCAGGTCGACCTCGGTCGAGAGCTGGGTGCCGATCGCGTTGAACTTGTCCGAGCTCCACATCTTCCAGGTCTTCTGGTCCGCACCATAGGGACCCCACGAGGCCCAGACGCCGCCGAGCGGATCGGGATAACGGGTCGAGTTCGACCAGGTGCGGATCATCAGCTGGTCCAGCGGCATCGAGTCGAGAGTTTCGGTGACGTTGAGCGTGGCGTTGACGCCGACAGCCTTCCACATCTCGATGATGGCCTGCGCGGCCGGCACCGAGTTCAGGGAGTAGTTGCCCTGGGTGCTGTAGGTGATTTCCTCACCCTTGTAGCCGGCGGCTGCCAACAGTGCCTTGGCCTTCTCGGGGTTGTACTCGAAGCCCGGACGCGAGGCGTCGTACATGTCGCCATACTCGGGATACTGGTGGCTCTTCGGCACGATCGCCTTGCCGTTCCAGAGCGCATCGACGAGCAGCTTGCGGTCGATGGCCAGGCCCAGTGCCTGACGGACCCGCTTGTCGGCGAGAACCGGATTGTGGGTGTTATAGGCAAGCACGTGCGAGTTCGCCAGCACGACGCTGCGGGTCTCGATTTCCGGATAGCCGTTGATCTGCTCGATCTGGTCCGGGGCAACGTTGGTGATCATGTCGAATTCGCCGCTGATCAGGCCCGCGACGCGCACTGCCGGCTCCGGCACCTTGCGGAAGGTGACCGATGCGGCAGTCGGCTTGCCGCCGAAATAGTCGTCGTTGGCAAGCAGTCGAATGTACTGGTCGGTCTTGTATTCGGCGAGCTTGAAGGGACCGGTACCAACCGGGAAGTGTGGGATGCCGCCATCGGTCTTGGCCTTTTCCAGCCAATCCTGCTTGTTGACGATCCAGGAGGCCCATGAGGACAACCGCTGTTCGATCAACGGATCGGGCTTCTTGGTGACGAAGCGCACGGTCAGCGGATCAACCGCCTCGATGTGGTCGAGCACCACGAAATACCCCTTGCCCTCGGGGAGCTTGGAATCGGCGCCGGTCATGCGTTCCGGCGAGAAGGTGAAGACCACGTCGTCGGCTGTAAGCGGAGCGCCGTTGTGGAATTTCACGCCGGCGCGCAGCTTCAGTTCGAGCGTACGGTCGTCGATATGCTTCCAGCTTTCAGCGAGGCCCGGGACCAGCTTGGAACCGCTGCCATCTGCCTGTGAAAGGAAATCGCGGCGGATCAGCGTATCGAAGATATTGTAATTGATCCGCGTTCCGACGTTGGACAGTTCCTTGGCCGGCTCGAGCGTGGCCGGATGGTCGGCTACGGCGATCACCAGATTGGGCCTTGTATCGGCAGCGGCTGCCGGCAGGGCCAGCGAGGCGACGGCGATCATGATCAGCGACGCGATGGTCGGGAGATGGAGTAGTTTTGAAATCCGCATGGTCTTTCCTAGTGGTTCGTGATGCCGCGCTCACTAGGTTTCGAACATTACAGATCTGTGACAAATGCACGAAAGGCGGCACCGGCGATGCTTTATGCGCATAAGCTTATGCGACCGGCGTTCTGTCGGGCAGTGAGAGCTGGCTCGGGGTGCTTGAACAGATCCGGGCATTTGGCCAAGTGGATTCCGGCCTCGATTATGCTGTTTGCGGACCGGCATCAGCGCGTTCGGTAAGCCTGGTCCGGTGTTTGCCGGTCAATCGACGAATGCGGGCGTCAGGTGTTGTTGAAGGTCAGATACCGGCCGATGCCGGCTTGGGCTTCCGGATCGCTGCACCGCGCGATCCTCTGATCGAGCCGCGTGCGAGAAGCATGCGGCAGTCCTTTTTTGGTATTACTGTAGGACCTCGATATTAACCTTGCCGCCGGATAAATGGAGTTCTTTTTGTACATTTGCTTGTATCAGTTCGAGACAGCTTAATTTTTCAGTGCACAAAATAATTGCAAGTAGAATAATTTTAGGCAGACCAGGAGCTGCCTCTCGTAATAATCCGAGAAACAGGTGTTTCAAAACGATTATCCCTGGAGCCGAGCCGTATACCCGGCTTCCGATTCGTCGCTTTATGGTAGTTGACTAAATTTACATTATGCTAATTATTAAGGAAAGGTAAATCGATATGGAGTTTACGCCATGTTGCGTACAGTTTCTCTGTCTATATGGATGATATCTGCGCTGGCCATCTTTTCTCTCGTCTTTCAGCCAGTAGGTGCAGATATTCAACTTCTTGTCTCTGTAATAACAATCGTCTTCCTTTTTGTTATTACCCGCTTCAAAGCAAAAGGGCCTTGGAGATATATCGCTCTGGCAACAGCCAGCATCATTGTGCTTCGCTATGCTTATTGGCGTACAACGAGCACATTGCCGCCGATCGATGATCTGGTCTCCTTTATCCCCGGAATCGTGCTCTACATCGCAGAAATGTTCTGCATTTTCATGTTCCTGATCAGTGTGTTCGTGGTTTCCGACCCGATAACGCGCAAGCCCGCCAGGAAGCAGGAAGATCAGGATCTGCCCACGGTCGATGTCTTTGTGCCCTCCTACAACGAGAGCAAGGAAATACTCTCGCTAACGCTCGGCGCCGCCGTCGCCATGGATTATCCCCGCGACAAGTTCAATGTTTACTTGCTTGACGATGGCGGCACCGACCAAAAGCGCAACAACGCCGATGCCGATATCGCCGAAGCCGCCACGCAGCGCGGCAATGAACTCAGGCAGCTCTGCGCAGAACTCGGCGCGCTCTATCTGACCCGCCCGGAAAACGTTCACGCAAAGGCGGGCAACCTCAATTCAGGTCTTGAACGGACATCCGGCGAAGTGATTGCAGTATTCGACGCCGACCATGCGCCGGAACGCAACTTCCTCCGCGAAACCATCGGTTATTTTGCGGAAGATCCGGACCTTTTCCTTGTCCAGACACCACATTTCTTCGCCAATCCCGATCCGGTCGAACGCAATCTTGGAACCTACAAGAACATGCCGGCGGAGAACGAAATGTTCTATTCGACCATCCAGAAGGGCCTCGACCGCTGGAACGCCTCGTTCTTCTGCGGCTCCGCAGCCCTGCTGCGCCGGGAAGCACTCGAGGAAGTCGGAGGCTTCTCGGGCATCACCATTACCGAGGACTGCGAGACGGCGCTCGAACTTCATTCCCGAGGCTGGAACAGTGTCTATGTCGACAAGCCCCTGATTACGGGCCTTCAACCGGAGACTTTCGCGAGCTTCATCGGCCAGCGTTCCCGCTGGTGCCGCGGCATGGTGCAGATCCTTCTGCTCAAGAACCCGCTGTTCAAGCAGGGTCTGACCTTCGCACAGCGCATCAGCTATATGTCCAGCTGCTTCTTCTGGATGTTTCCCTTCGTCAGGGCGACCTTCCTGTTGGCGCCGGTGCTTTTCATCCTCTTCAACCTGAAGATCTTCAATGCGTCGGCTGCGGAATTCGTTTCCTACACCGTCACATATCTGGTCGCTTCGGAGATCCTCCGGAACTATCTGTTCGGCAATGTTCGCTGGCCCTGGATTTCCGAACTCTACGAATATGTGCAGTCGGTATTTCTGGTCCGTGCCATCATCAGCGTTCTGCTCAACCCCCGCAAGCCGACCTTCAATGTAACGGACAAGGGCGTATCGTTGACGCAGAGGCAGCTCTCGGAACTCGCCTGGCCGTTCTTCGCGATCTTCGTCGGCCTGGCATTCGTGCTCTACATGGCGATCCACCGGTACCAGACCGAACCGGCACTTGGCGACCTGATCATCATCACCGGCGCTTGGAACCTGCTTAACCTGATCATTGCCGGGGCGGCCCTGGGTATCGTCACCGAACAACCCACCGATAATGAAGGCATCAGCCTTCCGTCTGCCAGACAGGCGGAGATCCAGATCGGTGATCGCAGCATTCCGGTCACGGTGCGTCGAATCTCCGCCCAGAAGGCCGAGATCGAGATCCGCCGGGGCGTGGCCGCCAATCTCCGCAAGGGCGACTATGCGCGGCTGGCACTCGTCAACCCGCCCGAAGGAATGGTCATTACCTCCATTCCGCTGTTCGTCGGCAAACCGATCAGCATGGATCATCGGAGCTTTTCGGTCGATTTCGACGCCGATACCCAGCATTTCGCGGCAATCGCAAACCTGATGCTGAACGATCTCGATCTGCCGCGGCAGTTGCGCCAGAAACGTCAGCGTGGACGGATGTATCTGCCGGCCCTGCTGCAATTGCTGAAATGGGCGATTGTCTGCCCGTTCCTGGCCACCGCCGCCGCCCTGTCATCCAAACCGGACGCAGAACGTGTCACGCGCAGACGTCGCGAGCTTGCTGACAAAGCCAAGGCCGCCGCCAAAGCCATCTGAGTTCGTAAACGAGGAATGTAGTCATGTCTCTTCATCAGCCTTTCGCCATGCTCCTGCTCTCCTCCCTTGCTGCAACGACAACGTTGTCGTCTGCCAAGGCGGCTGAGCCTGCGCCGTTCCAGCTCAATCAGACAACCGTTGCTCCGGTCATCCAGCAGAACACTCTCGGCGGCAATTTGCGCAAGATGGCCGCAAATCAGTTCGAACTGTTCTTTGGTGGAGAATATGCCAGCCGCACGCTGTCGTTCTTCGCATTGCCCGACGAGGCGGCGACATCCTCGACGCTCGTCCTGACCCTTCAAACGGCCATTTCGGTGGCGCCTGAACAGTCCAGGATGGTCGTCAAGGTCAATGGTGCCGATGTCGGTTCGACCGGTCTCATCGCCGGCAGCCCGCGCCGTATCGAGTTCAATGTACCGGCGGGCGTTATCCATCCGGGATATAACGCTGTGACGATCGAAGCCGATCAGCGGCATCGCGTCGATTGCAGCATCAACGCGACCTACGAACTGTGGACCAAGATCGACCCGGAACAGAGCGGCTTTCTCTACGCAAACAGCGCCAAGTCAAATCTATCGTTGGTCGATCTGCTGCCGCTCTCGGGAACCACGAATGGCCGCACCGCCATCCGCATCATTCTGCCCCCGGAAGCGCAGATGGGAGAATTCGACCGGGCATTGAATGTTGTCCAGGCTCTGACGATCCTTGGCAATTTCAATCATCCGGCGGTCGAATTCGCCTCGACCCCCGGCACGGGCGCCGGCATTGATGTTTACCTCGGCACCAAGGCCGAGCTGGCGTCCATGCTCGGAAGCGGGCACAGGTCCGTCACCTCGGATGACCCTATTGTCGTGGAAGCCGCGGACAAGGACGACCGCAAGCGCCTGGTTATCAGCGGCACAGATAAGAGCGATCTCGATACTCGCGCCCTGGAACTCGCTTCCCTCGCTGCGGCAGACCATCCTGTCGGAACAGCACAAGGCCTGAATGCCCTTGTCAATCTGAAGGGAAGGACGCTGACACCGGGACAGAAAGTGTCGCTGTCGGAGCTGGGCTATACCGCGAAGCGCTTTGCCGGACGATATTCCGTCTCGCAACTCAATTTCACCATGCCGTCGGACTTCTATCCCGGCGACTATTCGAGCATGAACCTTCACCTGAACGCGCTCTATGTCGGCGGTCTTGCACCGGAGGCGGTGTTGTCCATCAAGGCCAACAGCAAGGTCGTCGCCAATATCCCGCTGAGCTCGACGCGTGAAGGCGAGATCAAGGACCAGCGTCTGCCGATTCCGTTCAGCGTTCTCAGGCCGGGCCAGAACACGCTTCAGATCGAAGCACGACTGCCGTCGCATCTCGACAATGCCTGCGACTCGGTGGACAAGGCATCTGCGGCAGTCAGACTGTCGATCAGCGACAATTCCTATCTTGAGATCCCGGATTACGCCCGGATCGGTCGTTATCCAGACATCGCTGTGCTGACATCCGGCCTGACGCCGAAACGCGAAGGCGAAGCAGATCCACTGACTTATCTGTTCGTGCCGAGCTATGAAAAGCAGGGCATGAATGCGGCCGCGACCTTCATTGCCAAGATGGCTTATTCCTCAGGCAGGATCAAAAGGGTGGAATTCACCTCGATGCTGCCGGAGCTCGACACAACCAATCTCATCGCTTTCGGCAGTTTCGACACCCTGCCGTCTGAACTGATGACGAGGATGAAGCTCGACTTCATCAACATCAGGAGCGCTTCCGTCAAGGCGTCGCCTCTCGAAGTCGCCAGCCTGGACAATCGTGCTTTACCGACGCTGACAACACAAACCACCAGCGATGCTCCCGATCTCGCTTCGCTGTGGTCAAGGACGGCAAACGTTTCAGACTATGCCAATGCCTTTATGCAGGCTCCAGTCGCCCAATCCACCGCTGCGCTGAACGCCGTCAAGCATATGGCGGCCGCGGAAATGCAGAAGTTGAACCTGAAATATCTGCCGTCGCTGCTCGACGAGCGGCGTGAGGAAACGTTCTCGCCATCTGCCGATGCAACGCTCGTGGTGGCACAGGAAAGTTCGGATACCGGTGGTGTCTGGACTGTGATCGCCTCGCGCAAGGCAGAAACCATCGAAACGCAGACTGACATCCTGACGGATTATAATGTCTGGAACAAGCTGGGAGGTGCTGTTCAGAGCCTTTCCGACACCGGCGAGATCCTCGATCAGAAGGTCAGCGCCCGGGAATATCTTTTCCAGACCCAGCCCATGACCATTTCCAACAGCCGGCTCGTCGCTGCGGGTTGGCTCGCCAACAACGCCGAAATCTACGTCAGCGCTTTGCTGGGCGCAGCCATCCTGCTCGGCATCGGCACCTTCCTGGTTCTGGTTACGGGGCGCCGCACCAATGGATAAGGTCGTCAAGCGCCTTGCTGTCCTGGCAATGCTGTTCGCGGGTCTAACACCCGCGGCGGCAGCCCAGAAGGACCAGGCGAATATTGTCCGGGAAGACTACCTTGTCGGTGCGTGGTGGCTTTACAAATCCGCCTTCGTCGACAACGGCAGGGTGATCGACCGTTCGAACGGCAACATCTCGCATAGCGAAGGACAAGGCTATGGCATGCTGCTCGCCGTGGCGGCCAACGACCGCGATGGTTTCGAAGCCATCTGGGAATGGACCAGGAGCGAACTCTATGTGCGCGGCGATGACCTTGCCGCGTGGAAATGGGATCCGAACGGCGCGCCGCATGTCAGCGATACCAACAACGCATCCGACGGCGATCTGCTGATTGCATGGGCGCTCCTGCGTGCAGGCAACAGATGGGGTGAAAAGGGCTATACCGACCGCGCCGTCAACATCGCCGACACGCTTGCCAGGCAAGCAATCGTCACGGATCCGGTCCATGGCGTGCTGCTCCTGCCGGCTGCGAAAGGCTTTTCGAATTCAGAGCAGGCGGACGGTCCTGTCGTCAACCTTTCCTACTGGATTTTTCCGGCGATCGAAGAACTGGGAACGATCAGCCCTGAATTCCCGGCCAAGGCGCTGATTGCATCCGGAACCCGGTTGCTCGGAACAGCCCGCTTCGGCACCAGCCAGATGCCGGCGGACTGGATATCCCTGAAGGGCGCCTATCCCCGCCCCGCGCAGAAGTTCGCGCCGAATTTCGGCTACGACGCGGTGCGTATCCCGCTTTACGCCGCCTGGTACGGACATCAGCAGCCCGCGCTTCTCGCCAAAGTATACGACCAATGGAACAAGAATGGCAAAAACACGGTCCAGGTGATCGAACTCGCCACCGCATCGCCGCTGGTTGCAATGCCGGACCCCGGCTACCAGGCAGTGAGTGAACTTCTGTCCTGCAGCCTTGGCAAGGATCGCGGCAGTCACGTGATCGGTGCATTCGAACCGACCGAATACTATCCATCCACCCTTCATCTCATCAGCATCGTCGCAATCTCAGAGAGGTATCCTCAATGTCTGGAAAGTCTAAACTAACGCTCGCGCTTCTCGGCGCCACCGCCTTCTTCACCTTCAATCCCAGCGTGATCTCGAGCATAATCCATGCTGACGAGAAGCTCTCGGCAGAAGAGATAACCCTGGACCAGAATTCCGAACTTGGTCTGAATTCACTTACCGATTCATCCAACGACATCAGCGGCTCGCTCAACAGCGCGAACGAAGACTTTGCTCCGCGACCCAAGAATACGGATTTCTTGGCGCCCTTGAAAGAGGCTGCCAGCAAAGAAAATTTCGTGGCTGGCGAGACGCCTTTTGCAGTCACCGTGCAGAAGCCGGTGGTCCTGCAGCCGCAGATCGACACCATGGTTGCCAATCCTGCGGCTTTCAAGATCGACAAGCCGATGCCGGTTGCTGTTCAGGCCCGGGTCATCGCGAACCTCAATCCATTCGTCGACCCCAACGCGGTGCCGAAGAAGACCGATCTCGGCATCAAGCTCAAGGATGCGGCAGTCAGGAAAGTCGCGGTCGATGACGGTGCCTTGCGCTACTACGCCGCGAGCAAGGACCTGCAGCGGCTGGGTGCGGAAATGCGCCGTTTGAAGATGCTCTATCCCGATTGGCAACCGCCCAAGGATCTGTTCTCGCCGGCGGCCCAGGTCAGCGAGCAGCCGCTTTGGGATCTCTACAAGATCGGCGATTACGCCGCGGTTCGCGCCCGGATCGCGCTGATGCAGAGTGCGAACCCGAAATGGCAGCCATCCGATGATCTGACATTGAAGCTGCAAATGGGTGAATCGCGCATGATGATCAACCGCGCATTTGCCCAGAGACGCTGGCAGCAGGTGATCGCCACCGCTCAGGCAAGTCCTTCCATGCTGGTCTGCGACGAGATGCAGGTCTTGTGGAATGTCGGCGAGTCGTTTGCCCGCGCCAGAGACTTTGCGCAGTCTTTCGAAGTCTATAAATATATCCTCTCAAGCTGCAGCGATCCCGAGCTTCGCCTTTCGACAATCCAGAAAGCCTCGTTGCTCTTGCCGTCGCAAGGCATCACGTCGCTGATTTCCTTCGGCCGCTTGATGCCGGACGGGACGTCCGAGTTCGAGAATATCGGCTTTGACGGCGTGCGCCGCCAGATCGGTGAGTTCATCCAGCATGGGGATTTCGCCGCAGCACCTTCCGACGATGATCTCAAGCGCTTTGTCGATTTCGTGCAGCGCACAGGGTCGGCCTCCGACGCGGGGCTGATCGGCTGGTATTTCTACTCGCAGGAAGAATGGAAGATCGCCAATTCATGGTTCATCGAGGCGTCGCAGTACGAGCGCTCGCCCAAGAACATCGAGGGCGTCATCATGACACTTCGAAATATGGAAAAGCCGGAAGACGCGCTCAGGGTTGCGCGGCGGTACATGAAGGCGTCACCGGAAATCGCCAGGCAGTATGTCGAGATCATTGCGAGCTCGCTGACGGCGGAAACGCCTGAAGTCACGCTGAAGGACAAGGAAGTCGCAGATTTCGAGAAGGTCGTGGCCGATCAAAAGTCCCCGCTCGGCGCTCAGGCTCTCGGCTGGAAATATCTCGCCAGCGGCGACAAGTCCAAGGCACAGGATTGGTTCACGGACTCGGTGAAGTGGAAACCAACCGAAGGCGGCGTGGTTGGCCTCGCGGTGCTGGCTTCCCGCTCCAAGAACTATGTGACGCTGTCAGCATTGAAAACCAAATACCTCAAGACATACGCGTCTCTGGACGACTTCAGGATCTACAGTTCCTCGAAGACCTACAAATGGAAGAAATTCAAGAAAAGAAACAATGTGATGAGAAACATCGAGGGCAAGAAAAAGCGCTCCCAGTCCAGGTCCGCCACCTGATCCGGATCCCGAGGCCATTGCCGCCGGGAGATGCCGGCGGCTGGTCCGCGAGCACTGTAGTAACAACGATCACGAGGCGTATGAGTTATGGCGCGCAAGACACTCAAGCAGGACTGGGCCGTTTTCACCGACGGTGATTTCAAGGTCGAAAACAACGTCTGGAACAAGGGCGACCTTGTCAATGGCAAGGATTACACCCAGTCGATTTCGCTCGACACGAAACATATGACGACCGAGCTCAAGTTTTCATGGAACTGGCCGCAATCGGACGACATCCGGGCCTATCCCGAAATCGTCGCTGGCTATAAGCCGTGGTCGCAATCCGGCACCGACAACCTGACCACGCGGATTTCCGATCTGGACCGGATGAAAGTCGATATCGACTACGATATCACCGGTGACACCGATATGTTCAATGCCGCCTTCGATATCTGGCTGACCAAGAAGCCAGGCGCCTCATCCGACAGCATTACGACTGAAGTCATGATCTGGACCCATGTCGGCGACATCGATCCGGAGGGCAGGAAGGTCGGACACTATCACAACAGCGACTTCGACGGTGAAATCTGGGTTGCCAACAATTTCAGGCACGAAGGCAACACCTCGTCATGGAAATATATCACCATCGTTTCTGACGACGAGATCCGCCACGACACGATCGATATAGCCGACATCCTCGATAACCTCGTCGACCGAAAGCTTGTCAAATCGTCGGACTTTTTCAACGGGTACGAATTCGGGGCTGAACTCACCGGCGGCAAGGGGAGCATGACGATCCACGACATCGATCACACCTTTGCCACAGCGCGCGGCCACGGCACAGAAATGCAGGCGCAGGTTTCAGATGCATTTTTGTTCTGACGCGGGATGAGATCGGCCAAGGCAAGAGCCGATTGCTTGGCCCTGGAACCATATCCGCTGATTGAATGTCGATAGAGGGACTTCTGATGGCAAAACACGTCCTGAAACCGGGCAGCCATACGACCTGGTACGTTTATTCGAGCGGCGATACGTGGACGGTCAGCAAAGGCCTGGACTTTGACATCTACAATGGTGATGGAATCTCCGACACGTCCGCGCAGTATAACAGCCGTTTCGAGATCGCCGGCCATATCACCGCACTGGACGGAGAAGGCCTCGACCTCTACGGCCGAAACGGTAGCGTATATGTGAGCTCTTCAGGCGTCATCCAGACCGCTCATGGCTACGGCATTGCCTTCGAGGGCTCCGCTTATGGCGGAGACGTCGAAAATCACGGCAGGATCGCCAGCGATCTCGGCGGCATAAGCATGACCGGCAGTTCACCGCAACAAGGCCATCAAAACCGAGCGGAAGTCATCAATTTTGGCAGGATCACCGGCGGCTCCTACGGCATAGACAGCCGATCTGACGATCTGACGGTGGTCAACAAGCGAGGCGGCTTCATCCAAGGCGGACAATATGGCATCGGATCCGTCGACAACGATGTGACTGTCATCAATCATGGCACAATCAGAGGCGGAGCCCAGGGCGCGATACTGCTCAACTCCGGCACCGACCGGCTCGTCAACTTCGGGAATATCGATGGTGATGTCACGCTCAACAACGGCAATGACACTTTCGTTAACAGGGGCGGCAGGGTAACCGGCGTCATCAATGCAGGCGTCGGCGCCGACACCTATAGCGTCGACAGCCTGGCACTGTCACTGCGTGAAGACGACTTTTCCGACATCGATACGGTGAAATCATCGGTCAACTGGACGCTCGGCGACAATTTCGAAAGACTGGTGCTGACCGGCCATCGTGCGATAGGCGGCACGGGCAGCGACGACGTTGACACGATCATCGGCAACGACAAAAACAACGTGCTGGCCGGCATGGGTGGCGACGACATTCTCACGGGTGGAGCCGGTGCCGACCGTTTCGTTTTCGCAACCCTGTTCGGCCACGACACGATAACGGATTTCGATGACGGCAAGGATATCATTGATCTACGGAACTATGCAGGTATCGACAGTCTTGAAGACATTGCCGACATCACCGGCAATCGGCACAAAGTCACCATCACTCTCTCCGATACTGACACGGCGACCTTGAGCGGAATCGCCTCGCGCGACATCACGGCCGAGGACTTTTTATTCTGATTGTATCGGAAAGCTGAAATCGACGTCGGCCCGATTTTCAGTTCCAACGCTTAAACAATGATGAAAAGCTCTAAATACTGCACGCAGCCATGGCTATTGCTTTTTCAGTTGATCGCCTTGCTCCAATCGTATGCTCGTTCGCCGTTTGTTGGCGATATTCGATAATACCTGCGGTCGTATTCCGGACATATCCATATTCGCGCTCGGTGAACCAAATCCTTGATGCTTTTTTCTAAATTTTTACCGATGGAGACCTTAAAAAAAATAAGGAAATTGGTACGGTAGCGTACGCTTGCGTTGACCGACACCCTTTATGAGAGTAGAGATTCTTAATCAGCACCACGACAATTAGGCGGTGCTGATAGAGAGCGAAAATTCTTCCGTTCTCAGCCAGGCAGCAGGGCATACACTTTCTATTTCCATTGGCAACCATGTCCCTGCGGACTTTCGTGCTGCGCCGTGAAAACAGATTGTCGTCTGCAGCGTCGCCGCCTTGCGCAGACATATGTTCGCTGACGTGAAACGACGGGCAACGACAGGGAGCGCGCAATTTATGACGAGTATAGTAGAAAAGTCGGATAGACAAAAGGAGGCGGAAGCTGACGTCAAGGCCGTTAAGGAAGGGCTTGGCCCTTTCGTCGTCGCGGCGGAGGTCACGCGCATGGCCATGGTCTTTACGGATGCGACCGTGCCCGGTAATCCGATCATATTCGCCAATGACGCATTTGTTGCCCTGACCGGATATGACCGTGAAGAAGTTCTCGGCCAGGATTTCAATTTTCTCATGGTCGACGGTGCCGACGACGTGGCACGCTCCAAAATCAGAGACGAATTTACCGGCAGCACCGGGGGAACCGAGGTCTGTTACCGCCGCAAGAATGGCAGTAGTTTTTGGGCCGCGGTGATCGTCAGCCCAGTGCGCGACGAGAATGGTGAAATCATTCAGCATTTTGCGTCATTCGTCGATCTCACCAAACATCTCGACGAGCAATCACAGTTGAGAATGCTCGTCGAAGAGCTTAATCACCGCGTGAAAAACACGCTCGCCACTGTCCAAGCCATTGTTGTGCAGGGACTGCGCAGCGCTGTTGAGCCCAGGCTCGTCGCGGAGGCTATCCAGTCTCGTCTTTATGCTCTTTCCCGCTCGCACGACTTGCTGACGCGGGAAAACTGGAAAAGTGCAGGATTGCGCGATCTGATCAGCGATGCCCTGGAGCCATTTGAGGCTGAAAAGGACGCGGCCCGGCGCTTGATCATCACGGGACAGAATATTCGCTTTCCCCCGAAATCTGCGCTCGCGCTGGGCATCGCCTTCAATGAACTTGCCACCAATGCCGTAAAATACGGCGCACTTTCAAATGCAACCGGGTCGATCGCGATCGATTGGGAGATCGTTGGAGTGCACGATGCAGCCGATAGGCTGATACTGAACTGGCGGGAGACAGGGGGACCTGCCGTCAGATATCCGACCCGAAAGGGGTTCGGTTCTAACGTGATCGAACGCGGTCTCGCTTACGAGCTCAACGGTTCGGTTAAGATGGACTACAGGGTAGAAGGTCTCGTCTGCATGATCGACGTTCCCGCACCGGAAGATAGCCGCTATGGCTAAGTTGTTAACCGGGCGCCGCATCCTTGTCGTTGAGGATGAAATGCTGATTTTACTGATGGTCGAGGACATGCTCGAAGAACTCGGATGTACCTCCGTACTGGCTGCCGCGACCAATGAAACCGCTCTGGCTCTGCTGGCGGAGCAGACGTTCGATGCGGTTATGCTGGACATGAACCTCGACGGCACGAGCAGTCATCCGGTGGCGCAAGCACTGGCCGCATCCGGCATACCCTTCGTCTATGCAACCGGTAGCAGCGTCGCCGAGATCGAAGACGGGTTTCGGGACCGACCGCTTCTTCGCAAGCCATTCGCGTACGAGCATCTCGCCCGTACTCTCGGTGGCCTCATCCATCACTAGACGGACGGCGATATCAGCAAAAATCTTGATCCAGACGAAAATTCCTTCCGGCAAATGAATCCGCGAGGAGGCAATAAGCACTGGTGCCAATGCAGGCAATGGGAACGTTTGCGCTGTTTTGAAGTTATAAGTCTCAACCATGGGGTCAGCGCTTGTACGATTGCATTGTCATTGGTGGGGGACCTGCCGGACTGACAGCCGCCATTTATTTGAGCCGGTTCCATCTGCGATGCCTGGTCATCGATGACGGCTGCAGCCGGGCGGCGTTGATTCCCATGACGCGCAACCATGCCGGCCATCCAGACGGCGTTTCCGGTCCTGACCTGCTCGACCGAATGCGGGTCCAGGCTCAACGGTTCGGAACACAGTTCATCCGTGGCAATGTCCAATCTCTAAGCCGTGAGAATGAGCTGTTTTCTGCAGGACTGGCCACAGGAGGTGCGATCCGGGGGCGGTCGGTATTGATAGCTACCGGCGTGAAGAACCGATCCCCAGCCATTTCAGAGGAAATCCATACTGACGGATTGCGCCGGGGGCTGATCCGCTACTGTCCGATTTGTGACGGCTTTGAGGTTACGGATCGGCGGATCGCAGTGCTCGGAACCGGTGAACATGGCATGGCGGAAGCAGAGTTTCTTCGGATCTATTCCAAAGACGTCGCATTGGTAGCGCCAGATGGTCGCCACGCGCTCACCCGCTTGCAGAGGCTCGCCGCAGACCGGCTTTCACTGCAGATTCTGGATGGTCCTTGTCTGGACTTCAGGCTCGCGGATGCCGAGGTAGAATTGACGCTCGAAATGGGACGCTTCACTTTCGACACCGTATATCCCGCACTGGGCTGCGATATCCGTTCAGAATTAGGGTCAATGCTCGGAACCAAAGTAAGCGATGATGGTTGCATCATTGTCGACGTGCACCAGCAAACAAGCGTCGAGGGCGTTTATGCGGGAGGAGACGTCGTGCGCGGACTGGACCAGATCAGCAATGCGATGGGTCAGGCGGGCGTTGCCGCAACGGCAATTCGTAATAGTCTGAGTTCGAAGCTGACACAACTGCGGCAATGACCCGTTCGGAGCTGGGACCGACGAATTGCCAGACAAACGCCCAGTCATGGAACAGCCGCACTTTCAGGTTGTGCCGCTGGAACAACCGTGCTAAGAATATGTTATTACTTGCTAATATGAAATCTATTTCGGCGCAGCTCAGATTGCATGCCGGATCATGATGCA
The DNA here is from genome assembly GCA_028290545.1 of Rhizobium sp. GTDB lineage: Bacteria > Pseudomonadota > Alphaproteobacteria > Rhizobiales > Rhizobiaceae > Rhizobium_E. The sequence continues at coordinate 33,599 of JAQGJP010000033.1, forward strand.
TCCTCCTCTTCGCATCGTTAGCCTTCGCCAGACCGCGGCAACTGCCCCGGCAAACACTTATCAATGCGCACACGGTTCGGGATGATGATTTCCTTCACCGTCTCCGCTCCGGGAGACTCATATGACTATTCGAACCATTGGGCCGAATTCGACCTATTCAAGCATTGACGAGGCGATGGCGCAGGCCGGGCCAGGTGACACCTTCAACCTGGAGTCCGGCTACAGCAACGAGGCCGCGACTGTTACCCGCAACAACGCCACCATCTTCGGCGAAGCCAGCTCGCACGGCATCGAGCTGCAACTGGCGCAAGGTATCGCGACGGTGACGCTCACTGGCCATGCTCCGATAAATATCGTTGACGCGTCCGATGGTAACGGCATCGTCGGCAACGCTGGCAGGAACCGCATCACAGTCTCGGGCGGCGTCGATGCGGTGGATGGCGGGCTTGGTGTTGACCGGCTCGTCGTGGATTATCGATTGGCCATCGGCGCAATCACCGGGGACTCGACCTCCAATTTTTCCGAAGCCGGAGGCGGCGGACGGACGGTGACGATGACCGACGGCACTATTGAACACTTCACCATCCTGACGGGGTCCGGCGCCGATACGATCACCACCGGTGACGGCAATGACATCATCAAGACCGGCAACGGTGCCTCGACTGTTTCTGCGGGACAGGGTGTGAATATCATCATCGGCGGGCGCAACAGCGACACGATCACCGCGCTCGACGGGGGGAATGTCATTCACGCGGGGAATGGTGCCAATAGTATCACCTCTGGCGGCGGCGATGACATCATTCTGTCGGGCATTGACGCGGACACCATCGTCTCGGCAGGCGGCGAGGACAGGGTCACGTTGCGCGGTGGTGCCGACACCGTCAATGCAGGCGCGGGAAACGACCGGCTGATAATCGACTATTCGGCGATGACGACAAACGTATCCGGTGGCATTACCGGCGGCAACCACTCGACCGGCTATGTCGGCCACATTGCGGATGTGCTTGTCAGTTCGATCGATTTCCAGCGCAGCGAGCGCTTTGACATCACCACGGGCAGCGGCGATGACGCTGTTGTCACCGGAGACGGCTCTGACGTGCTCCGGGGCAGCGGGGGAAATGACCTGCTGAAAAGCGGCGGAGGCCGTGACGATGTATTCGGCGGTGGCGGCAACGATCAGATTTTCGGCGGCCTAGGCGCTGATCTCATGAGAGGCGGCCGCGGCGCCGATGTTTTCGTTTTTCGCGCTGCCGTCGAGGCCCCCATTGGAATGGATCACGACGTCATCAAGGATTTCACGATCGGAACCGACTCCATCGACCTCTCGGCGATCGATGCCAATTCGAACCGTGCGGGCGATCAGGATTTTGACTATATCGGCTCCGAGGCGTTTTCCTCGAAGGCAGGTGAGCTTCATTTCAGGAACGGCATCGTTTCGGGCGACATGGATGGGGACGGCACGGCTGATTTTGCCGTGGAGATTGCCGATCTCGCCAAGCTCAACGGGTCTGACTTCATATTGTAACCCGTCATTGCCCATCGCATGCCCGCATATGGCACTGAGGCCTGCATGGAACCGTCGTCCGGCCGTCGGCGATGGTTCCTGCGGGGTGCCCGCCGCCGTCTGTGCGGTTGCGTACAAGAACGATTCCGCTACTCGGCCATTACCCCTGCAGACCCAGGGAGCTTGCCATGATGAATCATTCCAGTGTCGCGCCTGTCGACGCACCGCACCAGCAGACACAATTCGAGCAGGACGTGCTGGCGCTGCGTCCGGTATTGACAGCATTTGCTCACCGGTTTTACCGCTCTGCCGACGATATCGAGGATCTTGTCCAGGAGACGCTCCTCAAAGCCTTGCGCAACAGCGATAAATTCCAGCCGGGATCGGCGTTGAAGTCGTGGCTGTTCACCATCATGCGCAATCATTTCTGCACCGAGATCAAGATGCGCAATCGTGAACCGGTGACAGCCTTCGACCATATGGAACTCCTGCCCGCCAGCTTCCCGAACCAGGAGTGGTGCCTCTATCAGAAGGAAGTGGCGCAGGCGATCAAGCGCATGCCTGCCGGACAGCGCGCGGCGCTTATCCAGATCAGCGCCGGCGTATCCTATGAAGACGCTGCCAGTTCATGCGGTTGCGAAGTCGGCACGATCAAGAGCCGGGTCAGCCGTGCCAGACGTCAGTTGACTGTCGAACTCGGCGATATCTTCCAGAAGGACGTCTACGGCGCTTGCAATTAGGCTTTCCATTCCGCCTCAATAGATTCCATGCTGCTTGCAGGTTTGAGCGATCTCATCCGCCTGCTTGGCGGTCGTGCCCAGCCGGATCGATTCGAATTTGCCGGCAATGCCGGTATCCGGCGGGGTGATCAGCCCGAAGAACGGTTGCTTGGTAGGATGCTTGTCCGTTTTCTGCTTGAACCCGACGAAGCCGCAAACCGGAAAGCCGCCGCCGTCCACTTTTCCGCTGGCGAAAAAGATACGGTTGAAGGTGGCGATTTCGGGATCCTTCAGTTCGGCCCGGATCGCATCCTTGATCACCGTCAGCCATTTTCCCGGCGGTGTCATGCCCTTGGCGGCGGCTGGCCCGACACTCAGCAGCGTCAGCGCCATGGCAGTTAGAACGATCCTCGACATCATGCGTCCTCCGATTCTGGTCTGGAGTAAAAAACATATGCGAGCGTGAACGTCGAGTGGGTCACAGCGCCACTGGCAGGCCGTTGGCATCAAACAGATGATAGTTGTTGCCCTTGGGCGAGAAGCTCAACGACTGACCGGCCCGGACGTCCGACTTGCCGCTTTGGCGGATGATGATCGGCTTGGCCGCACCCATATCGACATAAACGTAAGAATCCGGGCCGAGGTTTTCCGAATGCACGACAGTGCCGGACCAGACGCCACCCGACGACTCGACCGAAAGGTGCTCGGGCCTGACACCGACTGTCGTCGCCTTGAAGCTGCCGGTATTTTTACCGGTCATGAAGTTCATTTCCGGCGAACCGATGAACTGGGCGACGAACAGCGTCTGCGGATTCTCGTAGAGCTCCATCGGCGTGCCGATCTGCTGGACGACGCCATCGCGCAGCACCACGATCCGGTCGGCCATGGTCATCGCTTCGACCTGGTCATGGGTGACATAGATCATCGCCGTATCGGTGAGGTTGCGGTTGAGCTGGGCGATCTCCATGCGCATCTGCACGCGCAGCGCGGCATCGAGATTGGAAAGCGGCTCGTCGAACAGGAATACCTTGGGGTTGCGCACGATCGCCCGGCCGATTGCCACCCGCTGCCGCTGGCCGCCTGAAAGTGCGCGCGGATGGCGCTTCAAATAAGGCGTCAGTTGCAGCTTTTCGGCGGCGGCATGGACCATCGCGGCGATCTGTTCCTTCGGCAGCTTCTGCAGTTTCAGCGAATAGGCCATGTTGTCATAGACGGTCATATGCGGATAAAGCGCGTAGGACTGGAACACCATGGCGATGCCGCGTTTGGACGGGCCGACATCGGTGACATCGACGCCGCCGATTTCCAGCGTACCGTCGGTAATCTCCTCGAGGCCCGAAATGCAGCGCAGCAGCGTCGACTTGCCGCAACCGGACGGGCCGACGAAAGCGACGAATTCGCCCGACCTGACTTCGAGATTGATGTTCTTCAGCACCTCGACCGCGCCATAGCGCTTGAAGAGATTGGTGATTTTCACATCGGCCATGGGAAACTCCATCTGATAGAAAGGGACGGGCTCACTTGCCGACGCCCTGGCTGAGACCGCGGATGAACTGCCGTGAAAAGATCACGTAGAGCACGATCAGCGGCACGATCCCGAGAGTGAGCGCCGCCAGCAGCGCCGGATAGTCGTTCATGAACTGGCCGACGAACTGCTGCACGCCGAGCGTGACGGTCTGGTTCTGCCGGCTGGGCGCGAGGATCAGCGGAAACCAGAGATCGTTCCAGACCGGCAGCATGGTCAGCGTCGCCACCGCCGCCAACCCCGGCTTGACGATCGGCAATGCGATCAGGAAAGTCCGGAACTCGCCCGCGCCATCGATCCGCGCTGCTTCCTTGAGTTCTGTCGGCACGGTGCGGAAATAGGCGACCATCAGCGTCACCGCGATTGGGATGCTCATCGCCGTATAGACGAGGATCAGCGACGTCAGCGTATCGACCAGATTCCAGGCGATCATGATCTCAAGAATTGGAACCGTGCCCAGCCGGATGGGCAGCATGATGCCGACGATGAACAGACCGGCCAGGATCGGCGCCAACCGCACCTTGTATTCCACCAGTGCAAACGCCGCGAGCGCAGCGGTGACGACCGTCAGCACGATCGTGGTCACCGTCACGATCAGGCTGTTGACATAATTGCCGACGATGTTGCCGCGCGTGAAGACCCGGAAATAGCCGTCGATGCTGAAGGTCTTGGTATTCGGCAGGTCGAACGGCCCGAGGAAGATGCCGGGCGTCGTCTTGAACGAGTTGAGGATGACGACGAAAATCGGGCCGAGCGCGAGCAATACGAAGAAGATCAGCAGCGCATGGACGACGACATGCTCGGCGGACCAGCTGGATTTGCGTTTACGGGTCTGAGGCATGGTTTGGGTCTGGGCCATGATCAGAGCTCCACCTGCTTGAGGCGGCGGATGACCAGCCAGAAATACACTGCCGTCACCACCAGGATGAGCAGGAAAATCACCGTCGCCACCGTCGCGCCGAGATCGAGGTCGGCCACCTGACCGCTCGACCCGAAGAAGGTGCGATAGAAGAAGGTGCCGAGGATATCGGTGCTGTAGTTCGGGCCGGGCGCGGAGCCGTTCAATGCGAAGATCAGGTCGAAACCGTTGAAGGTCCAGATATAGGTGAGGATGACGATCAGGCCGAATTGCGGCGCGATCATCGGAAACTTGATGCCCCAGAAGATCCGCCAGTTGCCGGCGCCGTCGAGCCGTGCGGCCTCGACGATGTCCTCAGGCACGGCAATCAGCGCACTGTAGAGAAAGATCATCGGAATGCCGACATATTGCCACACCGACATCAGCGAGATGGTCGGCAGCGCCGTCAGCTCGTTGCCGAGCAGCGGAAAACTCACCATGCCCCAGAGCGGATTGATGATCAGCCGCCAGATGAACCCGACGATCACCACCGACAGCGTCGCCGGAATGAACAGCAGCGTGCGATAGATGCCTTCCGAACGCCTGAGCAGGCCTGATGTCAGCAGTGCCGCCATCAGCAGTCCGACAGGCACCTCGACGATCAGATGGATGGCGAAATATTCGAAATTATTGACCAGCGCGTTCCAGAAGCGGGCACTGGTGACCGGATGGGTGAACAGATAAATATAGTTGGCGAACCCGACGAACACGCGGCCCGGACCATCGGTATCGAAGAAGCTCATCACGATCGATGCCAACAGCGGCAGTACGGCAAAAGCCAGGTAGATCGCCAGCGCCGGCAGGACGAACAGGATCAGGCTCCAGCGTGCGGTTTGAGGTCGTGTCACGCGCGATCTCCGGAAGTGCAAAGGTCTCGACAATAGAAAAGGGCCTCATGCGCCGCTTTGTGGGCGGCACACAAGGCCCTGACTTACGACTTACTTCTTCTGCGGACCATACCAGGATTCAAGACCCTTCTGCAGTTCGGCAGTGGCCTTCTCCGGGGTGACGTCATCGCCGTTCATCATCGTCTGCAGCACCCGCCAGGTCTCGTCGTCGAGCGGCGGATTGCCTGAACTGAGGCGATCCAGCGCCAGGCGCGGCGTCAGCTTGGCCCCGGTCTTGAGGTCGGCCCATTTCTGCGCCAGCGCGTTCTTGTAAGTGACCTTCTGGTCGCTCATGGCGAAAAAGCCAGGCGCTTCATTGACATAGAGCTCCTGGAATTCAGGGCCGGCAAGCCAGTTGACGAAGGTCTTGGCAGCATCCATATGCGCGCTCTTGGAGTTGATGCCGATTGCCATGTCGGGCATTTCCTGCAGATAGCGGTCGCCGCCATCGGTTGCCGCCGGCGGACCGAAGACGCCGACATTCAGGCCTGTCGAGGTCACCTGGTTGATATCCCACGAACCGTCCGGCAGGATCGCGGCCTTGCCGATGGTGAACAGTTGCGTCATGTCGGAATAGTTCAGGCTCTGATAGCCGGCCGGCAGGAACGGCTTCCAGGCAGCGAATGCCTTGAAAGCATCGACGAAACCCGCGTCGGTCAGCTTCTGCTTGCCGTCGATCAGGCCAAGGCGGCCTTCCTCGCCCTTCCAGTAGGTCGGGCCGACGCTGTAGAGACCGTTATAGGCGAGCTGCCAGGAATCGGCGGCGCCATAGGCGAGCGGCTCGTATTTACCGCTGTCCTTGATCTTCTGCAGCACGGCGATGAATTCGGCCTGCGTCTTCGGCGGCTCGATGCCGAGTTCCTTGAAGATATCGACATTGTAGAAAAAGCCGGCCAGCACGGCCGCGACCGGCAGGCAGAAGGATGAGCCTTTTTCGTCGGTCCAGGCGGCACGCGACGTCTCGTCGAAATTCTTCAGGCCTTCGAGACCATCGAGGGATGCGTAATAGCCGCGCTTGATCCATTCGCGATTGACGTCGAACGGGCGGCAGGTGATCAGGTCGGGACCGGCGCCGGCTTCCATCTGCGACTGGATGGCGGCATTGTATTCATTGGTATTGATCGGGGCGAACTCGACCTTGATATCCGGATTCTTCGCCTCGAATGCGGGCAGGATCTTGTCCTGCCAGACGGCGAGGTCCTCGGTCCGCCAGCTTCCCAGCTTCAGGGTGACCTGTTCGGCCATCGCGGCGCTGGACGCCAGCGTCGCGACCGCAAGGACGCACCCAATCAAACCATGCTTTGAACGCATTTGTATTCTCCCCTTTTTAAAGGCTTCAATTTCTCCCGCTCCGGGCTCTCCCGACCCCAAAGCCTACCGATTGACGATACCTCTCAATACCAGTTATGACAAGATATATTTTATCTTTCCCATTTTTGTCTTATGTGGTATGCACTGCGGGAATAAACGTTCAGGAGGGAAATATGGTTGGAGTGGGGCTTCTCGGTTCGGGATTCATCGGCGAATGCTATGCGGATTCGCTTCTCGACGTCCGCAATGCGCGGCTGGTCGCCTGTTACTCGCGCAGCAGCGAGCGGTCGGCGGAATTCGCAAGGAAATGGGGTCCGGATGTGACAGCCCATCCCGACATGGACGCGCTCTGCGCCGATCCGGCGGTCGATATCGTCGTCATCGCCCTGCCGAACGAGGTCCATCTCGAAGCCACCCGCATTGCCGCCAAGCATGGCAAGGCGGTGATCTGCACCAAGCCGCTGGCGCGGACTGAAAAGGAAGCCGCCGAGATGCTGAAGATCGTGCTCGATGCCGGCATCTGGCACGGCTACGCGGAAAGCGCCGTCTTCTCCCCCAAGATCGCCAAGGCCTATGACATGCTCAAAGCCGGCGGCATCGGCAAGCTCCTGACCATGCGCGCCCGGGAAGGCCATTCCGGCCCGCATGCGCCGCATTTCTGGAATGCCGAGACGGCCGGAGGCGGCGCGCTGCTCGACATGGGCTGCCACACGGTCGAATCCGCCCGCCACTTCTTCGGCAAGGACAATCCGGTCGTCGAGGTTCTGGGCTGGGGCGCCACGATGGTTCACACCGACAAGACCACCGGCGAGGACGCCTGCATCGTGCTGCTGAAATTTGCCGGCGGCGAACTGGCGACACTGGAATCCTCGTGGATCGAGAAGGGCGGCATGCAGCTTCGCCATGAGCTCGTCGGTTCGGAAGGCCGCATCGTCACCGACAGTTCCGTCGGCCCGGTCTGGGGTTTCGTCGGCAAGCCGGTCGGCTATACCGTGGAAAAGGCCGACAGCGAGACCGGTTGGGTCTATCCGGTGCCGGAAGAAACGCGCGCATACGGCTTCTCGCAGCAGATGCGCCATTTTGTGGATTGCTTCGTCCAGAAGACTGCGCCACTGGAAACCTATGAGGATGGGGTTATCGTCAACCGCATCATAGACGCTTGCTATCGCTCGATGAAGACGAAGCAATGGGAACAGGTGGCGGCAAACTGATGGTCATGAAGGACGGCGCGGTCGCCCCACTCCAGTCGGACTCGCCCGAACCGCTTTGGCAGCAGGCTGCCCGGGCGATCACGCGCGAGATCGCGGCGGCGAAGCTCTCCTCCGGCAGCCGCCTGCCGCCGGAGCGCGACCTGCTGACGCGTCTGTCGATCAGCCGGGTGACGCTGCGCAAGGCGCTGCACAGTCTGGTCAATTCGGGCGTTCTGGTGTCGTCGCATGGCCGCGGCTGGTATGTCGCCACCGAGGCGCATCAGGAATTTCCGCAGACGCTGGAATCCTTCAGCGAAACCGCAGCCCGGCTCGGGCTCGTGCCGTCATCGGACGTGCTGCGCGCCCAGGAGGCGCCTGCGACCCTCGACGAGGCCGAGGAACTGTCCGTCGCGCCGGGTTCGCCGGTCTTCCATCTCGAGAGGATCAGGCGGCTCGACGGCGTGCCGGTGGCAGTCGATATCTCCTATTTCTCCGCCATTCGCGGGCTGGATGTGTCTGCGATCGATTTCAAGACCGCCTCGCTGTTCCGCCTGCTGATCGACGCCGGCTTCGATCTTGCCCGCGCCGATTCGACCATCGAGGCGCGCGCCGCCGATTTCACGCTGGCCCGCCATCTCGGCATCGAGGTCGGCATGCCGGTACTCGCCATGTGGCAATTGATCGAGGACGGCAATGGCCGTCCGGTCTGTTCGTCGACCATCACCTATGCCGGCGACCGCTATCGGTTGCGGACATCCTTTTCCCGGATCGGGAAAAACACCGCGCAGGGGTAGGCAGCCGAACAGCACTTGAAATTTCCGTGACGATTGCCGGCCCGCGAGATCACCTTGCGGGCGCATGACGCGCGCGGCCGAATTTTGGAATTAAGGAGACACAACGTGGTCAAGGGTTATATTTCTCTCGCCGAGGCGCGCGCCGCCCAGGCCGACCGGCTGGCGGCCGCCTTCGATGCGATCGGCGGCGAGGTTGCCAATGCGCAGAAAACCGGTGCGCTTTCCGGGCCGGGGCCGATTTTCCTCGGCATCGGCGCGAGTTTCGCGGCAAGTGCGGCCGCCGTCTGGACCTTGCGGTCGCGCGGCATCAATTCCTTCCGTCTCAACGCCGGAGAATATCCCCTCCCCTTCCCCGCCACCAGCCATCCGCTGATCGGCGTCTCCCAGAGCGGCAAGAGTTCTGAGACGCTGGCCGTTTTCAATTCCATCGACCGCTCGCTTCGGATTTCGGTCGTCAATGCCAGTGAATCTCCGATCGCCGCCATCTCGGCGGTCAACATCTCGCTTGGCGCCCTTCCCGACAGCTACGCCTCGACCATCGGCTATACCGCCACGATCATGGCACTCGGGATGATCGCCGAGGCCTGGGATGGCGGCGTGATTGACCCGTCCTGGTCGGCCATGGCGACCGCCGTGCGCACGCTGGAAGAAACGCTGGCAGAGCGGATCGGCGCGCTCGTCGGCCAGTTGCGTGACGCCGCCTATGTCGATTGCGCCGCTGTCGCGCCCTCCATCGGCTCGGCCGAAGTCGGCTCGCTGTTGCTGCGCGAAATCGCCCGCCTGCCCTCGACCGGCATGTCGACCCGGCAATATCTGCACGGGGCGATGGAGTCGGCGGGCGGCGGCGCGCATATCCTGTTCGGCGACGCGCGCGAGGCGGATCTTGCCCGGACGCTGGCACGCGCCGGCCATGAAACCATCCTCGTCAGCCCGCTGGCAATCACCGGGGAAAAGCATCTCAGCCATATTCCGTTGCCGGAGCTTTCCGCCGCCCAGCGGCCGATCCTGGAGGCGATCGTGATGCAGACGCTCGCCGTCGAAACTGCTATGGCGCGGGGGCTCGATCCGGATGCCTTCGTCTTCGAGCACAACGATACGAAAGTTGCCTGAGATGACGGATTGCATCATCGCGCTCGATATCGGCGGCACCAAGGCCCATCTCGTGGCCGAGACGCTCGATGGCAAACGGCTCATTGACACGCAGATCCCGAGCCAGGATTGGGATGCCGAACCGGTTGACCAGGGTGCCGCATGGCTCGCCGGCAAGCTGAAGGCAAATATTCCCCAGGATGTGACGATCACCGCATTGGCGTTCGGTGCCCAGGGGATCAACAACGCCGAGATCGCCCGCGGCCTGACGGCGGAACTGGCAAAGCTCGGCTATCAGGCGACGGTCGTCAATGACGCAGCGCTGATCGTCGCGGCGGCGGGCTTCGACACCGGCATCGGCATTATTGCCGGCACCGGCGCGATCGGCGTCGGCAAGGATGCGGCGGGCATGCATATGGCGGCCGGCGGTTGGGGTTCGGTGATCGGCGATGAAGGCGGAGCCGCCGCACTGGTGCGCGAGGCAACCCGCGCCGCCCTCCGGGCGCTCGACGAAGGCAAGGCCGATGACGGCCTGCTCTCGGCGCTGATCGCCGATTTCGGCGTTGCCGACGCCGAGCGGCTCACCCGCCGTGTCAATGATGACGCAACCGCCGAGAACTGGGCGCCGCATTGCCCGGCCATCTTCGCCGCCGCGGAAGCCGGCTCATCGCTGGCCGACAAGGTCATTCTGGAAGGTGCCGAACATCTCGCAGCACTGGTCGGCCAGCTTCTCGCTCGCGGCGCGGTGGGTACCGATGTCGTGGTCGCCGGCAGTGTCATCGTCAACCAGGTCAGGCTGTACGATGCTTTCGAACGTGCGGTGCGTCACGCTCACCCGAAGTTGAAAATCCACAAGCTCACTGTCGGCCCGGTCGAGGGTGCGGTGTTCCTGGCGCGCAAAACACTTGCTGAAGCGGTTCTTTAAATTCTTGCCTCGATATCGCATATTCATATGCAACGAAGCAGGGGCAAGACATGATGACCGAAACGCGTCGCAAGCTGACGACGATCTTCTCCGCCGACGTGCAGGACTACACGCGCCTGATGGGCGCCGACGAGGAAGGAACGCTTGCCACCCTCAAGCGCTATCGGGACCTGATGGGCGGTCTGATCGTCGCACATGGCGGCCGGGTCATCAACACTTGGGGCGACGGACTGATCGCGGAATTCCCGAGCGTTGTCGAGGCCGTGCGCACCGCCGTCGATGTGCAGAATGAACTCGCCGGCCAAAATGCCACCCGCCCGACGGATGGCCGGATGCTGTTCCGCATCGGCATCAATCTCGGTGACGTCATGGTCGATGGCGACGATATCTACGGCGACGGCGTCAACATCGCCGCCCGGCTGCAGGCTTCGGCGCCGGCCGGCGGCATCGTGATTTCCAGCACGGTCTACGATCAGGTTCGCAACAAGGTGGCGGTCGGTTTCGATTTCCTTGGCGACCTGGCCGTCAAGAATGTCAGCGAGGGCGTGCCGAGCTACGCGGTACTGATCGGCGAAGCCATCGAGAAAATTCCCAAGGAAAGGCCGCGTGACACCTACCGGTCGCAGCCGGAGAGTCAAACACCGGCTCCTTCAAAGGAGGAGCTGTTCTTTCCCCCCGGCAGCACGAGAATGTACGGGGCGCTGGGCGTGGCCGCGATCGTGCTGGCTGTGATCAATCTCCTGACCTCGAGGGACTCGTTCTGGGCGAAATGGCCGATCACGGTCTTTGCCTTCATCGCGGCGCTGCAATGGGCGCGCACCCAGCACCGCTTCGATCGACGCACCACCGCCCTGATCGTGATGGGCCTTGGCGTCGTCGCGATCAATTTCCTCTCATGGAGCGGAACCTTCTGGGCGCAATGGCCGCTGCTCGGCATCGCGATTGCGATTGCCATTCGCTGGTTTGGCTTCCGGCGGTAGAAATCCCGCGCGGGGATTATATTCGTCGGCTTATAAATGTCGAACGTCCGCCGGCGTCGATCCCCAATTGTCGTTGAGACCATCAAAATAGGTGACCGGCGCCGACATCAGTTCGTCCACATCGACGCTGTCGAGGCAGGCGATATTGATATTGTAGTATCTGGCGCCGGACATGTTGGGAACGTCCACCCATTCAAACGGGCGAATTCCGCAATGCCGACAGAACAGGTGATGGGCCACCGGGTTATTGCCCCGGTAGTCGATCAGCTCCGTCTCTTCGCAAAGCAGCCGCAGGTTCTCAGGTGCTGCCTTGGCGGTCCACAGCCGCGCCTTGGTGCAGAAGGCGCAATTGCACTTGCCGGTGCCGGCACTGATGTCGAGATCGACCTCGAAGCGCACCGCACCGCAATGACAGCTGCCGCTATAGGTCTTCAGCATTCGTTGGTCCTCCCACACAGCATCAGCTCGCATGATATGCCTGATGACAGCAGTGCTGGCAATTTCCAGCACTTCGTTTCCGTCTTCGTTACACCATCGGCGCGGATGGTTTTCGTCTCCGGGGCAACACCTCTCTCCGCGAGTGGAAGGATCGAGCCCAAACCGAGGCTAAATCGGAGATCCCGAAAACATTTTTCTCCCCGCCCCCAGAACCCGTGCAACAATCTTCCTCGTCCCGTCACGGATACACCGCAAGGCGTTGCGGCGAGGCGGGGCCGGTGCCCGATCGGAGAGGACGACGCATAGTCTCCGGCCGGGGCTTTGGCAGAAAATGGTTCCCCTCCAGTCTGAAAAAGGGCCGGGCGTGCGCGTGACGCATAGGAGAACCGGGCATATTCGGTGCATGGTTGCATCGACGCTGCGGAGTGATCCGTAAGCGAGGCGCCTGAACCGGATGGTTATTCCGAAGGTTCGAACTTGCCCGGGAAGCAGAGGAACCGGAGTTGCCAAGGAAAAACCACTGAAGCGGGGCGCTTTGTGCGCCATATATTTTTATACTTTTACGAGACGCCCAAGGCGCCCCGGCCGATCTCACATGAGATCACATGGAAATATCGTATGCCACGGGCGCAAAAACGCGCCGCGTGAACGCTCTTTCACATTCCTGGTCCAGCAGCAGGGCTGGGGCGCTTAAGCCCCCCGCCACACCAGCTTGGCATTGGTAAGCTCCCGCGCACCAAGCCCGCCCAGTTCCCGGCCGAAGCCCGAGCCCTTGACGCCGCCGAACGGCGCGCGCGGATCCGACCGCACGAAGTCGTTGATGAACACAGCGCCCGCCTCAAGTTTGGCCGCCACACGGTCCGCTTTCTCCGCATTGCCGCTCCAGACCGTTGCGCCAAGACCGTAATCGGTGTCGTTGGCGAGAGCGATCGCTTCAGCCTCGTCCTTGAAGGTGAACAGCATCGCCACCGGCCCGAAGAATTCCTCGCGCGCGATCGGCGCAGCATGCGGCAGACCGCTGATCACCGTCGCCTCGTAGAAATTGCCGGGGCCCTCCATCTTCTTGCCGCCGACCAGCACTTTGGCACCGGCCTTGACCGCATCGTCCACCTGCCGCTGGACATTGTCGCGAATGTCGCTGCGGGCGAGCGGACCGAGCTTGGTGGCGGCATCCATGGGATCGCCGACCGGGATCTTGCTGACTGCCTCGACAAAGGCTTTCGTGAAGCGATCGGCGATCGATTCCTCTACGAACAGGCGCTTGGCGGCAATGCAGCTCTGGGCGTTGTTGGAATAGCGTGACACCACCGCCATCTGCACGGCCTTGTCGAAATCGGCATCGGCAAACACGATGAACGGGTCGGAGCCGCCGAGCTCCAACACGACTTTCTTGCCGAGCGAACCGGCCTGCTGCGCAACCGTCTGGCCAGCAGCCGTGCTGCCGGTGACGGTAACGGCGGCGATGCGCGGATCGGCGATCACTTTCGGCGCGCGGCTGCGGTCGATGACAAGGTTCGAGTAAAGCCCCACCGGCCCGCCGGCATCGAGCACCAGCTTTTCGATTGCCGCCGCACAGCCCTGCACGCTCTCGGCATGCTTGACGATCACGGTGTTACCCACCAGCGCCGCCGGAATGAAGAAACGCAGCACCTGCCAGAACGGCAGGTTCCACGGCATGACGCCGAAGATCGGGCCGATCGACTGATAGACGATCCTGCCGGGCGTGCCGGGGATCGCCTCATCGGCGATATAGGCCGGGCCATCGCTGGCGAAATGCCGGGCGCCGAAGGCCGATTTGTTGACCTCGCCCTTGGCCTCGCCGAACGGCTTGCCCATTTCCGAGACGATCAGTGCAGCGTATTCGTCGGCGCGCTGTTCGAGCAGATCGGCGAGCCGGACGAGGAAATCGGTGCGTTCCGACATCGGCTTGGCAGACCATGATTTCCACGTGTCGTGCGACTGCTGGATAATACGCTCGACCTCGGCGTCGCTCTGCTCCTCATAGGTGCCGATCAGCGCGCCGGTCGTCGGATTATAGGATTGAAAGCTCATGTGCATTTCCTCCAGGTTCTCAAGTGATTGCGGTCAGCAGACGGTGCGGAAGCGTTCGACGCAGGTGGCAAGCACCTCCTCGCCCGGCCGCTTCCACCAATTGTCGGTGGAAAAGATCTCAACCTCCTGCGGACCGTCAAAGCCTGCCTTCTCGATAACACCGCGAATGCGCTTCAGGTCGATGACGCCGTCACCCATCATGCCGCGATCGAGCAGCAGGTCGGTGGTCGGCACCAGCCAGTCGCAGATGTGATGGGCGAGTATTCGGCCGGCGGCGCCGGCGCGGGCAATCTGGCTATCAAGCTTCGGGTCCCACCAGACATGGTAGACATCGATCGCCACGCCGATGCCGTCGCCCAGCAGGTCGCAGATGTCGAGCGCCTGTTCGAGCGTGTTGACGCAGGCGCGGTCGGCGGCATACATCGGGTGCAACGGTTCGATTGCCAGCGGCACGCCGGCCGCCTTCGCCGCCGGCAGGATGGCGGCAATGCCGTCCGCCACCATGTCGCGGGCCGCGCCGATGTCTTTCGAACCCTCGGGCAACCCGCCGACCACGAGCACGAGGCAATCGGCGCCGAGGGCTGCGGCTTCGTCGATGGCGCGCAGGTTGTCGTCGATCTGCACCGCGCGCTTTTCCTTGTCGGCGGCGGGAAACATCCCGCCCCGGCAATGGCCGGTGACGCGAAGCTTGTTGTCGGCAACGATCCGCGCCGCTTCCTTCAGGCCGATCTTGTGGACCTGGTCGCGCCAGGGCGAGATCGCGGTGATGTCCTGCTTCAGGCAGGCCTCGACCGCCTCGCGGAAATCATATTGCCCGCGCGTGGTGGCGAGATTGATGGAGAGGCCTTCGATTGCCATCTGGACCTTCCTTACGCGACGCCGACGGTGGCGAGGATCGTCCTCATCCGCGCCGTCGCCAGATCAGGATCGCGCAGCACCCGCGCCTCATCCGCAAGCCGGAACAACTCCGCCAGATGCACGATGGAGCGCGCGCTCTGCTGGCCGCCGAGCATCTGGAAATGATCCTGAAGCCCGTTGAGATAGGCGAGAAAGACGACGCCGGTCTTGTAGAAGCGCGTCGGTGCCTTGAAGATGTGCCGCGACAACGGCACGGTCGGCGCAAGGATCGCATGGAACCCGTCGAGATCATCGGCGGCGAGCCTATCGAGGCCGGCGCTGGCGGCCGGCGCGATCGCATCGAAAATGCCGAGCAGCGCATGCGAATAGCCCTGCTCGTCGCCGGCGATCAGTTCGGCGTAATTGAAGTCGTCGCCGGTATACATCTTGACGCTCGGATCGAGCTTGCGCCGCATGACGATCTCTTTTTCCGCCGACAGCAGCGAGATCTTGACGCCATCGACCTTGGCGGCGTTGTCGTTGATGATCGCCGTCGCCGTCGTCATCGCAGCCATGTCGTCGACCGAACCCCAATAACCCTTCAGCGCCGGATCGAACATATCGCCGAGCCAGTGGATGATCACCGGCTCCTTCACCTGTCCGAGAATGCGATTGTAGACGCGGATATAGTCGTCCGGGCCTTTCGCGGCAGCGGCCAGCGCCCGGCTCGCCATCAGGATGATGCGGCCGCCCTCGCCTTCGACATAGGCCACCTGTTCCTCATAGGCGCGGATCACGTCGTCGATCGTCACATTCGGGCCGGGCGCGAGATGATCGGTACCGGCACCATAGGCGATCAGCGCATCCTTGCGATTGCGGGCCGCCGACTGCATATGCCGGATCAGTTCCTGGGCGCCGGGCCAGTCGAGCCCCATGCCGCGTTGCGCGGTATCCATGGCGTCGGCAACACCGAGGCCCAGATCCCAGAGATATTCGCGGAAGGCGACGGTCCTGTCCCAGTCGATGTTGCGATCGAGCCAGGGATCGTTGTCGGCCAGAGGATCGACGACGATATGCGCGGCGGCATAGGCCACACGGTTGAAGGCATGACCGCCAGCCGGCTTCTCCGGCGCCGCGATCGGCGTGTTGGCAACCGTATAGTCCGACAACGAGCCGCCGGACAAGGGCAGAGCAAGCGTGTTAGCCATAACTTACGCCACCTTCAGCGCTTGTTGATCGGCAAGACTTGGCACGTCGATCCAGCGACGCTCCGCCCAGCTCTTCTGCGCCAGTTCGGCCAGTTGCACGCCCTTGGCGCCTTCGCGCAACGTGAATTTCCACGGCGCATCCTCGACCACATAGCGCAGGTAATCTTCCCACTGCGCCTTGAAGCCATTGTCGAACACCTGGGTTTCCGGCACTTCGTCCCAGGTGTCGAGAAATTTGATCGCCTGCGGCTGGTCGGGGTTCCACACCGGCTTCGGCGTGTTGACGCGATGCTGCGTCCAGCATTTCATCAGCCCGCAGACCGCCGAACCATGCGTGCCGTCGATCTGGAAGGTGACGAGGTCATCGCGGCGGACGCGCACCGCCCAGGACGAATTGATCTGCGCCACCACGCCGCCTTCGAGCTCGAAGGTCGCGTAAGCGGCATCGTCGGTGTCGGCCTTGTAGGCGTTGCCGTTCTCGTCGACGCGGCTGGGAATATGGGTTGCGCCATAGCAACTGACGGCCTTGACCTCGCCGAACAGGTTGTCGAGCACATAGCGCCAATGCGGCAGCATATCGAGGATCATGCCGCCGCCGTCGGCCTTGCGGTAGTTCCACGACGGCCGCTGCGCCTTGACGCCCCAATCGCCCTCGAAAACCCAATAGCCGAACTCGCCGCGCACCGAGAGGATCTTGCCGAAGAAGCCGCTGTCGCGCAAAAGCGCGATCTTGCGCAGGCCGGGCAGATAGAGCTTGTCCTGAACCACGCCATTCTTGACGCCGCGCTTCTCGGCAAGATCAGCCACCGACAGCGCCTCGCTCAAAGTTTCGGAAATCGGCTTTTCGCAATAGACATGCTTGCCGGCGGCGATGGCCTTTTTCAGCAGGTCGACGCGCATCTGCGTCGAGCCGGCATCGAAGAAAATTTCATTGTACGGGTCGGCAAGCGTTGCATCGAGATCGGTGGTCACGCGGGAAACGCCATGCTTTCTGGCAATCTCGCCGATCTTGTCGGCATTTCGGCCGACCAGGATCGGATCGGGCATCAGCCGGTCGCCATTGGCAAGCGGCACGCCGCCCTGATCGCGGATCGCCAGGATCGAACGCACCAGATGCTGATTGTAACCCATGCGGCCGGTAATGCCGTGCATGATGATGCCAAGCGATTTCGTCGCCATGAATGCCTCCCACAAATAACTATATGGTTACAAGATTGGCACCGGAAATGCGCACTGTCAACCCCGCATCGTCGGCGATGCGCAACAGCGATGGTGTTAAATCGGATTCATGGGGGCGACGCCGCTCAGGGGCGGAGATAGGCAAAGACGACCTCGACGATATGCTCGCCCCAGGCATCGATTTCCGCCTTGTCGGAGAGATTTCGACGGAAGATCGTCGATAGCGTCCAGCGATTGTTCAGGAAGAAGGAACCGAGTGCCGCAATGCTCATATAGATCTTCACCGGGTCCAGGCCCTGGCGAAAATCACCCGCGGCCGCGCCGCGATCGAGCAGGCCGGAGATCTCGGCGATCAGCGGTGAGTTCAATTCGAAAATACGTGCGGAGCGCTTGAGAAACTTTGCCTTGTTGAGGTTTTCAGTACCGAGAATGCCCAGGAACTCCGGATGATCGAGAAAATATTGCCATGTAAAAACAATTAGTTCTTTCATTCCGTCCTTGGGATCGCGATGCGAGAGATCCAGCCGCGTCTCGGCCGAGCGGATCGCCACATAGCTGCCTTCGAGCACGGCGATATAGAGCGCATCCTTGCCGCCGAAATAGTGGTAGAGCATGCGCTTGTTGATATTGGCGCGCTCGGCGATCGCATCGATCCGCGCCCCGCCATAGCCCCGCTCGGCAAATTCCCTGGTGGCCGCCGCGAGGATCGCCTGGCTGGTGCGCTCGGGATCGCGCTGCCTGATCTTCGGCGCTTCGGCGTCATCGCTTTTCCGGCGCCCTTTGGCGGTCTTTACGTCGATCATTCTAGCCCTCGGCTGCATCTCGAAAGACCGGCTTGGCCTCTTCCCACCCGACAACTACCCGATCAGGACTGTAGTTGACAGCCCCTTCGGTTTTGTCGTCATAAGTAACCATATAGTTATAAAAGACCATGACTTCGCCATCGTCAACGGCGAAGCAAAACAGGCGGATCATGTGCGAGACTCTCTCGCTCGAATGTGCCTTCAGGTCACCGCACTGGCGATCGTCAGGCCACCGGATGTCAGAAGAGCAATCCCGGTCGAGGCCGCGAAATGCCGCTTCCACGGCAGGGCGGTCTCGATCAGCATCCAGAGGGTCAGCGCGATCATCAGGCTGGCATTCATCGCGCCACCGACGAACTGCAGACCCACCATCGTCACGCAGCAGCCAATCGAGGAACAGCCATGCCGCCATCCCTGCGAAGGACCTGCTCTGCTCTGTCGCCCCGGACCGCCACAGGGCGTCCGATCGCTGCGCAGCAACTGCAAGACGTGATAAGTACCGATGCCGGCAAGCAGTGTGCCAGCAAGCAATGCGTCGCTTATGCGCGATCCCTCGCCGAGCACGCCGAGAGATTCCAGCGTCCACTGTCCAAAGGCTGCAGCTACACTGATCGCGCCGGCAACACCCAGATAACCCGACGCAAAGGACAACGCCGATATACCTTCGCGCCGCATCATCGCCACGGCCGCCGCCGGCAGCATCATGGCAAAGTTCATCGCCAGCCACATGCCACCAAGCGCCACCAGCCGATCCACGCTCCACGCGCCCGTGACCGGCCCGACCCCGTCAACACCGCAGACGAATGTCTGCGCCATCGGCGGTGCGGCAAGCAACAGAGACCAGGCAATGCCGCTGACGGCCAGAACCGTCAGCAACACCATCCAGACATGCATGTCGCGCAAAGCCTGGGTCACGAGCAGCAATGCCCCTTCTGTTCGCCCGCAAGCACGCTCGCCTTGTTCATGCTCGGCGGCAGGTTGTTGGACGGGTTCACGGGGAAGAAGCCGACCGGCGCCAGCGAAAAGCCACAGGAAATGCACGGTTGCACCGGGAAGTCCTCAGGTCGGACAACGTGATGAAGGCCAAACGTATGCCAGAGCACGATATCGGTATTTTCCACCGAACGATCCTGCTTGACGATCTCCGCAAGGCCATCGCTGCCATCGGAATTAGAGACGAATTCGCCGGCCGGGTAGCGTTCGCTCTCATTGAAGGGTGTTACCCAGATATGGTTGCGGATGAAGTTGGAACGCTGCCCGGATGGACCGTCTTCCTGGATCATCGGCGTCACGCAATTGGGGGTGTGCAGCTTGTAACCCACCGGCTTGCCGACATGGTTAAGCTTGTTGGGGTTGATCACCTTCCAGCTTCGATGCGTCGAAGTATCGGCGCGGCGGGCGGCCGAAAGCTCGGTCGCCAACACCGTTTCCCTGGCATAGAAGGCATTGCCATGCGGGTTGGTGGCGCTGGTCGGCTCCATGTAGCTGTTGGTCTCGACGACGCTGTTGCCGCCGCCGTCGACGGCCATGTCGAGGCGGGCGCAGAAAATGTGCTGGTGGATCGGTGCACCAAGGCCGGGCTGGATCTCGGTCGAATATTTGTCGGGCTCGCCCGGATGGCAGGCATTGGTGTTGACGATGCCGGTCGCCTTCATTTCGAATTTGATTTCGCCGGCCTGATCGAGATACCAGTATTGCGCATATTCATAATTGCCGACGGTGCAGATCGACGAGATCACCAGCTTGCGGCCGCGATGCAGAACCGTGCGGCCGGTGCGGAAATCCCAGTGCTTCCAGAGCACGCCCGCATCTTCCTCGTGGATGCAGATCGCCTTCTCGATGGTCACGACCTCACCCTGCAGGCCGTTCACATGGGCGTCGAGATATTGGATCTGGCCCAGGCAATCGCAGCCGAGCGTCAGCGAGTTGGTGAGTTTGCCGAAGCCATATTCACCGACGTCGAAGATGTTCTGGCGCGCATGGCCATAGAGCGGCGAACCATAGGGCACGACGAGTTCGGCAATCGCCGCGCGGCGGACGATCGAGCGACCGTCATAGCGGATATCATGCAGGATGATGCCATCGCGCGGCGTGAAGCCGATCGCCAGCGTCCACTTGTCCCAGGAAATCGCGTGATCCCTGATGGTGAAGCTGACGCCTTCCGGCTGCACGATGTCGAGCGGCTTGAGCGGCGCATCCGGAGCGGGGAGGAATTCCGGATCGTAGTCATGGCGTATCATCGGGATCGGCGGGCAATCCGGATGCTCATCGACGCGCAGCACTTCGCCGGTCTTGACGTCGATGACCGCGTTCAGCCCTTCGATCGGATGGGCATAGTAATTTCCGAATTCATGGACGCGCAGCCAGGAGAAGGTATGCGAGATCAGCCTTCCTTCCTCTTCCTGATGGCCGAAATTGCCGCCG
Organism: Rhizobium sp.; assembly: GCA_028290545.1. Lineage (GTDB taxonomy): Bacteria > Pseudomonadota > Alphaproteobacteria > Rhizobiales > Rhizobiaceae > Rhizobium_E. Next base: position 54,362 of record JAQGJP010000033.1, read on the forward strand.
GACCAGGAATCGACGATCACGCCGGTCATGTCGGTGATGCCGCGCCTGCGGCAGGCCTCGATGAAGCGAGGATCGTTCTTGACGTTGACCTCGACGCTCATCATCTGCTCGACCTGGAAGCCGGCGCGCGCGGTCGGGAAATGCTTGCGCGACACCACCTTCTTGGCCGGCACGGAAACGATCAGCTGCCAGACGCCCGGCCTGTCGATGTGATTGACATTGACGCGGGCCTCGCGCGGCAGCGTCATGCCGGCGAGATGGGCGCGATAGGCATCCGGCGTCGGTTCGCGGATTTCGATATTCTCGAACAGCACGCCGGGCCCGAGTTCCGGGTCGGCCCTGACGGTTGCGACAACGGTCTCGATTTCCGCCGGCGTCAGCGGCGCCAGCGCGCCGAGATGGGCCGGCGGCGGCGGGGCGGCGACGCCCTTGAGCATGGAGGGATTGACGGCTTCGTTCATGATCTTGTCCTTGAGCTTATGCCGCCTTCAGCCGCCGAAGCGGCCATGGTCGGGCATATTGTCGGGTCGGCATGCCGCCCGGAAGCGGCAAGCCTTTCGGAAGCATTACTGACGCAGTTCTGTCCAGATTCGGTCATAGGCACGGGTCGCCTTCTCCTCGCAGGACGGCGCGAAGACGATCTTCAGATCCTTGGGAGGATTGAATTCCGGCGACTCGCCGGTCTCCTTCGGCAGGAATGTATCGGAACCGGTGACAGCGCTCTGGTAGCCGGTGGATTTCTGCTGCAGGGCGATATTTTCCGGGTCCATCAGGAAGTTGAGGAATTTCTTGGCGTTTTCCCGATTGGGCGCACCCTTGGGCACAGCGACATTATCCATCCAGCCGATCACGCCTTCCTTGGGGTAGACATATTTAATGGTGGACTTCTGCAGGCGGGAGGCCAGCGCCTTTCCCGACCACTGCTCATGCATCACGGTTTCACCGGAAACCTGCCGCTCAGTCGTACCGTCGGAATTATAGAGCTTCACGAATGGTTTTTGCGCCTGCAGGAGCGCATTCAACGCCTTCAGGTCGGCGGGATTGCTGTTGCACTGGTCCTTGCCGAGATAGAGCAGCGCCAGCGACATGACTTCGGAGGGCGAACCGAACATGCCGATCTTTCCCTTCATGTCTTCGGATGGCTCGAACAATGCCTTCAGGCTGTCGGCCGGGCCCTTGTAGACGGCGGTATCGACCGAATAGGAGGTCGAGCCCCAGACCCAGGGAACCGTATATTTCGAATCCGGATCCCAGGACCGCTTCTGCCATTTCGGGTCGAGATTCTTGAAGTTCGGCATCGATGCGACATCGACTTCCTCGAACAGGCCCTGCTTGATGAAGATCGGCACGAAGTCGTTGCTGACGATCATCGCGTCATAGCCGGCGGCACCCGAGCTGATCTTGGCGAGCGCCGTCTCGTTGGAATCATAGGTGTCGATCGTCACCTTGATCCCGGTTTCCTTCTCGAATTTCTTGATCATTTCGTCGGACGTGTAGTCCGTCCAGTTGTAGAGATGCAGTTCGCCGCCATCGGCATGTGCGAAGGCCGGCAGGCCCATCGCGAGGCCGAACAGACTGGCAGTCAGATATTTCCTCATATTTTTCATGTTCTTCCCTCTTATGCTTTGAGCAGGTTATTCCTTGTTGTCGCGACGTCCCAGCAGCAGGGCTGCGGTGACGAAGACCAGAGAAACGGCAAGCAGGATGGTCGAGATCGCGTTGACCTCCGGCGTCACGCCGAGCCGCATCATGCCGTAGACATAGACCGGCAGCGTCGTGGAGCCGGCGCCCGAGACCATCAGGCTGATCAGAAAGTCATCGAGCGACACCACGAAGGCCATCAGTCCTCCAGCGGCGATGGCGGGCGCCAGCAGCGGCAGGGTGATGCGCCGGAAAAGCTGCCATTCGCTGGCATAGAGATCTCGCCCCGCCTCTTCGAGCACGCCGCCCATGTCGCGCAGCCGCGCCTGGATCGGCAGCAGCGCGAAGGGGATGCAGAACACCGTGTGGGCGATCATCAGGTTGATCAGGCCGTTATGCATGCCGATCGAGGAGAAGAAGATCAGCGTGGTGATCGCCACGATGATTTCCGGCACGATCAGCGGCAGCGCAATCATCGCCGAAACAGTGCTGCGGCCGAACCGCAAAGTGCCGCGTTCCAGCGCCAGAGCGCCCGCCGTCGCAATCACAGTCGATGCGATGGTGGCGACTATGGCGATGACGATGCTGTTCCAGGCGGCGCGGCGGATATCCTCGTTCTGGGCGACTTGCGCGAACCAGTCGAAGCTGAAGGTCGTCCACACCGTCACCAGCCGGTTGGCATTGAAGGAATAGATGACGAGGATCACCAGCGGCGCATAGAGAAACAGCAGGATCAGCGTCGTGAAGGCCGAGAGGCCGGGCGTATGTCGCCACGTAAAGGGCATTGCCAGTTTCATTCCCGCGCCTCCCCGGCTTTGCGCGAACGGGCGAGGAAGATCGCCAGCACGACGACGGTCACCACGATCGACAGCGCGGCACCGAACGGCCAGTTGCGCGATGTGGTGAACTGCATCTGCACGAGGCTGCCGATCAACAGCTTCTTGCCGCCGCCCAGCAGATCGGGTGCCAGGAAGGAGCCGAGCGCCGGCGCGAACACCAGGCTGGCGCCGACCAGCACGCCGGGCTTGGCGAGCGGCCAGATAATGCGGCGGTAGACCGCAAGCCGGCCGGCATAGAGATCGTGCGCCGCCTCGATATAGCGTGGGTCGATCCGCTCCAGTGTCGAGTAGATCGGCAGCACCATGAACGGCAGGAAGGTATAGACAAGGCCGAGCAGGATCGAGCCGTCATTATAAAGCAGCGGCAGCGGTGAGGCGATGACGCCGGCGGCCTTGAGCGCCCCGTTCAGCAGGCCTTCGTCGCGCAGGATCAGTACCCAGCAATAGGTGCGGATCAGCGTGTTGATCCAGAATGGCAGCGTGATCAGGAACAACAGCATGCGACGCCGCTCCGCCGACTGGCAGACGATATACCAGGCGACGGGAAGGCCGAGGATGAGACAGAGGAAGGTCGTCGCAGCCGCCAGATAAACCGAGCGGGCGATGATGATGACATAGCTCCAGGTGAAGAACAGGCTGTCGTCGAAATCCCGCTGGTAAAAGAACTGGATATAGGCGTCGAATGTCAGCGGCATGCTGACGCCGCCATAGGGATTGGCAGTCATGAACGAGTAGGCGACCGCGATGAAGAGGGGCAGCACCATAAAAATGCCGATGACCAGAAAGGCCGGAGCGATGAGGGCGAGCGTGCGGTTTGCAGTCATCTGCCCTCCCTCCTCACGTTGCAAAATGGCGTTCGACATCGTCGGGCCAGTCGACGACAACCATTTCGCCGGCGGCCAGCGCCGGCAGTGTCTCGCGCTGGCGGCTGCGGAGCCGCACATTGCCGACGAGCTCCACCTCGTACAGCGTGTCCAGACCGAGAAAGGTAACGGATTCGATCCTGCCGCGCGCGCGACCGCGATTGTCGTTCGCAGCCGGCACGATCGAAATGCGCTCGGGCCGGACCGAGATCATCATCTCCGGGCTACGGCCGAGCAGCGCGCCGGGCAGGAGATTGGATTCGCCGATGAAATCGGCGACAAAACGATTGGCCGGATTGTCATAGATCTCACGCGGCTCGCCCACCTGGAGGACGTGGCCGGCGGACATCACCGCGATCCGGTCGGACATCGCCAGCGCCTCTTCCTGGTCATGGGTGACGAGCACGAAGGTGATGCCGGTTTCCCGCTGCAGGCGCTTCAACTCGCTCTGCATTTCCTTGCGGAGCTTGAGGTCGAGCGCCGACAGCGGCTCGTCGAGCAACAGGACTTTCGGCCGAGGCGCGAGCGCCCGGGCGAGTGCGACACGTTGCTGCTGGCCGCCGGAAAGCTGGCGCGGACTGCGCAAGGCAAAGCTCTCAAGCTTAACAAGAGCCAATGCCTCGCGGACGCGGCTATCGATCTCCGGACGCGGCACTTTCAGCATTTCCAGGCCGAAGGCGACATTCTCAGCCACGGTCATGTGCGGGAAGAGCGCATAGTTCTGGAATACAGTATTCACCGGCCGGCCCTGCGGCGGAAGTGCGGCCGCGTCGAGATCGCCGATCCTGATCGCACCGGAGGTCGGAGCCTCGAAACCGGCGATCAACCGCAGCAGTGTCGTCTTCCCGCAGCCGGACGGACCGAGCAATGTGAAAAACTCTTTGTCAAGGATGCGCAGGCTGACGGCATCGAGCGCCGTGACGAGGCCGCCAGCCTTCGTCGCAAACGACTTAGAGACCCCCTCTATGTCGATCATGAACTGCACGATGCTCACCCTATGTTATTATAAATAACTATTTGGTGAATAGCTAACAGCGGAGAATTTGGCTTGTCAAGTTGCTGCAACAGTCGCGAACGACAAAACCGGTCAAGAGAGCAAGCTGTAGAACATTAAATATCTGAAATTTATGCGCTATTAAATTTCGTGAATCATCTTTTCCGTCGATATGCGTGCATAACGACACGGAGGCAATGCATACCGTCCGCCGACCATCCAGTCGTCGCTTTAATCTGTTATAACTTTTTAGTTACTTATAGTTCGAAAATCGTCGCTACCCGAATATCCTTTTGCCAGTGCTGCATGAATTCGCGTGTGAACTCGCAGATCGCCTCCCAGTCAGGCATTTTGGAATAACACAACACTTTTTATTTAATCGTTTTTTGATTATCCTGCAATAAATAATTCATCGAGAGGATTATCCATGAATCTCCGCGTCGAGGGCGATCGCACCCTGTCCGGCACCAATCTGCTGCAGACCCGGGCGCTCAACCGCCGCGCCGTGTTTGACGCCGTACGCCGCAGCGGACCGGTCACCCGCGCCGAACTGGCGCAGGCGATCGGCCTGACCGTTCAGGCCATTTCCAATATCGCCTTCGAACTTGAAAGCGCGGGCCTCATCCGCCAGCAGGGCAAACGGGCCGGGCAGCGCGGCCAGCCAGCTGTCGAACTTTCACTCGATCCGACCGGCGGCTATTCGATCGGCCTCAGCCTCGCCTATCGCCGCGTCATCGGCGTGCTGGTCGACCTGACCGGCGAAGTCGTGGCGAGCGAGGCACGGGAACTGGTGGAGCGCGAGCCCGACGTCACCGCCAATGTCCTGGGCCGGTTGGTCAGCCACCTTCTCGAGAAATCGAAATTGCGGCGTGAGAATATCTGGGGCATCGGCTGCTCCGTGCCCGGCACTGTCGAAAACGGCGCCTTCTGGTACGACAAGGTGCAGGAGGGTGAAGAGTGGGAGACGTTTCCACTCGCGGCAAAGCTCGAGGAACTCACTGGCTTGCGCACCTTCGTCGAAAATGACGCGACGGTGGCGGCGATTGGCGAACGGCTTTATGGCATCGGCCGCGTCGCCCGGAGCTTCTTTTACCTGCATTTCAATCTGGGAGTCGGAGGCGGCCTGGTGCTGGACGGCCATCATTATCGCGGCACTTTCGGCGGCGCCGGCGAAATCGGCCATATGATCGTCAAGCCCGGCGGTCGGCTGTGCGCCTGCGGCAGCCGCGGCTGCCTGGAGCAATATCTTTCGTTCTACTCGGCGGCGGAAACCGTCTGCGGCCCGAGCCGCACGCCGGATGAAGTGCCGGGGGAGGAACTTGCTGCCTATTGCCGTCAAGGCGATCCGCGACTGGTGGCCTGGATGAACGAGGCTGGGCAATATCTGCGCATCGCCATCCGCAATATCGAGGCGCTGTTCGACCCCGATACCGTGGTGATCGGCGGCGGGCTGCCGGCCGAACTGCTGGAAGGGCTGATTGCCGCCGCATCTCCGCTGCTGCCGAACATGGTGCATCGGCGCGCCAGCCCCCTGCCGCGGCTGATGCCGGCCGAACACGCCTCCGAACTGCCGGCGCTGGGTGCCGCGGCTTTGCCCATGGCGGTCGTCATGCAGCCACATGCATCCGGCAGCGCCTGGGCTTCGACCACGTCCGGCCTGCCAATGCCGACCAACCCGGCGCTGGCAGCGCTTGGAATCGATTTTAGCTCGAGATGACCCTATTAATCAAACAGCATTGGTTTATTCCATATTGCCGCACGCGTTCACACCGGTGGAAAGTTGCCAATCCTTGAACAAGATCGCGCCCTTCACAGCAACCGGTATCTCCACCATTTTCCAGCTGAGTTTTTCCTCGCGCTTTTACCCTTGCCGGTCAGCACATTGTAATCGCAACGGTGCCAATGGCATCGGTGGCGTCCAGCGTGTCTTCCTGGAAATTATTTGGCGGATTGGCCCTGTCACTGACACGAGGCTGGCGCTATGACGGTCGAATACATGCGCAAGGCTGAATACATATATGGGCGAACTCGGCAAATTCGAACGCAAGCTCCCGGAAGATCGGCGTAAGACGTTGATCGACGCAACCCTTGCCTGCCTGGCGCGCGATGGAACAGCCGGCCTGTCGATCCGCAAAATCAGCAAGGAGGCAGGCATCTCGATCGGCCTCATCAACCACCACTATGCGGGCAAGGACGAACTGGTCGGCGCCGCCTATGAGGCATTCTCGCTTGGTCACCTGGATGCAACACGGGCCAGGATCGCGCAGGCCGGCGGAAATTCGCGTGCCAAGCTGAACGCCTATGTCAGGGGCCTGCTGTCCGCGCCCATGCTGGAGCAGGGAACATTGCGCGTCTGGGTGGTGTTCTGGAGCATCATCGAGAATTCAGCCCCGATGATGGATGTCCATGATCGAACCTACGCCGAATACCGGTCGTTGCTGGGAGAGTTGCTGGCGGATGCGGGCGAGAGCATTTCCGCGCCAGCCGTCAATACGCACCTTGCGGCGATCGGACTGACGGCGATGCTGGACGGCCTATGGCTGGAATGGTGCATCAACCCGACCACCTTCTCGCCCGATGATGCGATCGGACTCTGCGAGAACTGGATAGACGCGCTGTTTGCCGGGCTGATGCCACGGCTTCTCGTCAATAATGATCTCAACTGAACAGTCGTTAAATTTCAGTTGTCTGCACTATTGGATTATGTACTGTTGGTGACAGCAGCGCCTTTGCAATATCAACCAGCCAGATGGAGTATGCCTATGAACCGCCTGTTGACCCTAGCCTTCAGTGCCTGCATGTCCCTCGCCGCCTTCACGGTCGCAAATGCCGAACCGCTCAAGATCGGCCTGGCGCCGGAGCCTTATCCACCCTTCGAATGGAAGGAAGCCGACGGTACGTGGAAAGGCTTCGAGATCGACCTCGGCAAGGCGATCTGCGCTGAACTCAAGCGCGATTGCGTGCTTGTCGAAATCGCCTGGGACGGCCTCATCCCGGCGCTGCAGACCAAGAAGATCGATATGATCTTCGATTCGATGACCATCACCGACGAGCGCAAAAAAACGATCAATTTCAGCGATCCTTATTATTCGACAGTACCGGCCTTTATCGGCGCCAAGGGGACCAAGGTCGAGTTGACCAAGGAGGGGATGAACGGCAAGTCGATCGGCGTCCAGGTGGCCACCACCCATGCCGCCTACGTCGACAAGGCTTTTGGTGACGTCGCCGAAGTTCGTACCTATACCACCCAGGACGAGGCCAACGCCGATCTGGTGGCTGGTCGCGTCGATCTCGTCGTTGCCGACAAGGTGGCTCTCAATGAGTTCCTCAAGAGTGACGCCGCCAAGGATCTCGGCATGCTCGCCGATGTCACGGATGGCGGCCCGGCTCTGGTCGGCGCTGGTGTCAACAAGGACAACGAGGAACTGCTGGCGCAGCTCAATACGGCAATCGCGACGGTCCTGAAAAACGGTGAATATGACAAGGTCGCCAAGCCCTATTTCGCCTTCGATATCTACGGCCTGCCACGCAAGTAACCGGTGCTCCCGACATGAACCTGCGGTCCGGACCTGCCCGGACTGCCAACTCTTCGATTTACAGGCATTCCATGACCCAGTCCCCCCTCGCCAATGCGGCCGCCAATCCCGTGACCGATGGCCTTCCCCGCGTCGCCTATGCCCGCGGCAGCTATCTTTTCGACGTCGATGGCAAACGCTATCTCGACGGTTCCGGCGGCCCGGCCGTCTATTGTCTTGGGCACGCCCATTTCGAGGTCAACGAGGCGCTGCGGATCCAGAACGAGAAGGTGGCGCATGCCTATCGCTATCATTTCACCAGCGATGCCAGCGACGAACTTCAGGCGATCATCACCGACCGAACCGGCGGGCACTTCCGTCACATGGTATTCGTGACGTCCGGTTCCGAAGCTGTCGAATCCTGCATGAAGATCGCGCTGCAATATCATGCGGCATGCGGGCAGATGAGCCGCCGCCGATTCATCTCCCGCCGCCGCTCCTGGCATGGCAATACGCTCGGCGCGCTGTCGGTCTCGGACTTCAAATCACGCCGCGAGGCCTATGAAGGCAGCCTGCTCGACGTGTCCTTCGTCTCCGCCGCCAATGCCTATCGTCCGCCGGCAGGCGTTTCCGCCGATCAGCTGATACCCTATCTGGCGCAGGAGCTGGAGGACGAGATCCTGCGCGTCGGCCCCGAAAACGTCGCAGCCTTCATTTTCGAACCCGTGGTCGGCGCGGCCGGCGGCGTGGTGCCGGCGCCGGAAGGCTATGCGAAGGCGGTACAGGCGGTCTGCAAGCGGTATGGCGTTCTAATGATCGGCGACGAGGTGATGTGCGGCTCCGGACGCACCGGCACATGGCGGGCGCTGGAACAGGACAGCATCGTGCCCGATATCATGAGCATCGCCAAGGGGCTGGCCGGTGGTTATGTGCCGCTTGGTGCGGCGCTCTATTCCGATGAAATCCACGAGGCGATGGTGGCCGCCCATGGCGGCGTCCAGACCGGCCATACCTTCACCGGCCATACCACCGCCTGCGCCGCCGGTGTCGCGGTGCAGACCATCATCACCCGCGACAGATTGCTCGATCATGTCCTGGCGCGCGGCGCGCGCCTGCAGCGGGACTTGAGGTCGGCTCTCTCCGACGTGCCGGAAGTCGGCGATATCCGCGGCCGCGGCTATTTCATCGGGCTCGAAATCGTCGCCGATGCAAAAACCAGGAAACCTTTCGATGCCGGCCTGATGGTGCATGCAGACATCGGCCAGCGCGCCCTGGAAGCTGGGCTGATCTGCTACCCCTGTGCCGGCAATGTCGGCGGCATCGCCGGCGATACTATCATCCTTGCCCCGCCCTACAACGCGACCGAGGAGACGCTCGGCGAGATCCTGACGATGCTCACCAAGGCGATCAAGGACTCGATCTTCGCGATGAAAAAGCTGGCGGCGGCAGCATGAGCGGCAACACGGCCAACGCCCATCACCAAGCGGTGTTCGGGCGCTATTTCGAATCGCCGGTCAATCTTGCGCCGGGTGCACCTTTCCTCTGGGCCTATGTCGCTAGCCACACATATGCTGCCGGAGACGAGGTTCTGGTGCATGTGAGCACTTCAGCCGGCCGGCTGCGCGCCACCCTGACCCGGGATGGGGCCATCCCGGCCACCGTCCTGACACGCACCAATATCGTGGGTTCGGCGCATGACGCGCGGGATCAGGTGTCGGTGGAGGGCTGCGGCTGGCCCGTGAGCTTTTCGTTCAGGATCGATCCGGCCTGGATTTCGGGCGGCTACAAGCTTTCGCTGTGGTCGGAGGAGAATTCCCGACTGACGGCGGAGACGATCTTCATCGTCAGGCCGGCGGGCGGGAAAGGCAAGGCGCGTATCCTGTTCGTGCCGCCGACCGCAACATGGTCGGCCTATAACGACTGGGGCGGCTCCAACCATTATGAGGGCATCACCGGCCCCAATCGCGACCAGTATTCGCCGATCGTCTCCGCCAACCGACCATTCGCCAAGGGCTTTGTCAGCCTGCCGCCGGATGCACCGCGCGTCGCGCTCGACTATGTGCCCGAGTTGATGGCGCCGCCGCGCTATCCGCACATGGAATGGGCCTGGCGGACCGGCCACAGCAAGAAATATGCCTCGTCCGGCTGGGCGAGCTATGACCGGCACGTTGTGCATTGGCTGGAGCGGCAGGGCTATGCCGTCGATCTCATCACCCAGACCGACCTGCATTATCGCCCCGATATCGTCGATTCCTATCCGGTGGTGGTCTTTGCAGGCCATGACGAATACTGGAGCTGGGAAATGCGCGATGCTATCGACGCCTATGTCGAGAACGGCGGCCATGTGGCGCGCTTCGCCGGCAATTTCATGTGGCAGATCCGCCTCGAGGACGAGGGGCGGAAGCAGGTCTGCTACAAATATCGCGCCACAAAGGAAGACCCGGTCGCGGGCACCGACCGTCAACACTTGCTGACCACAAGCTGGGAGCATGCCGATGTCGGCAGGCCCGGGGCGCTGTCTTTCGGACTGAACGCGACGCGCGGCGTCTATACCGGCTGGGGCGGCTGTGTCGCCCGTGGCGCGCGGGGTTTCCCGATCTATCGTCCCGAGCACTGGTGCTTCGCTGGCACCGGGCTCGGCTACGGCGATATCCTCGGCGCGAGCGCACACGTGTTCGGCTACGAGGTCGATGGCCTCGACTATGTCATCAGGGGCGGCTTGCCCTACCCTTCCGGCGAGGACCGGATTCCGGATGGACTTTCAATCCTCGCGCTCGGCATGGCCAGCAATGTCGAGGAAGGCGAGGCCTATCGTGTCGGTGACGGCTTTCTCGCCGACGATGATGCGGTGTTTGCCGCCGAGGTGCTCTACGGCACCACCGGTGCCGAGGCGGTCGAAAGGACCAAACGCGGTAGTGGCATGATCGTCAATTTCGAGAAGGGCAAAGGCGAAGTCTTTCACGCCGGCAGCGCCGAATGGGTCGCCGGCCTGATCCGCCGCGACGCGGGCGTCGAGGCCGTGACCCATAATGTGCTGCGGCGTTATCTGACGTGAGCGTCGAAACGCGTCCGCAAAGACCGCACCGGTGTTTCCTGAAATATTTTTTCCGCAGTTGTCGGGTATTGTGTCCGCGTCGCGTCCTCGGGAAAGCCCGACCGACAGGGCACCGAGAAAAGATGAGGAGATTTCGACATGACCGATACAGCAATGCAGACCGAAGCACCACCGATGCCGAAAACCCTGGGCGGGCTGGTTGCCTATCTCACGCTGGATGGCGTGCAGAAGGCGGCGGAATTCTACAAGACCGCCTTCGGCGCCGAGCAGGTGTTCATGGTTCCGCCGGACGAGAACGGCCGGACGATGCATCTGCATCTCTATATCAACGGCAGCTCGCTTATGCTGTGCGACGGCTATCCGGAACATGGCCATCCGGCCGAAAAGCCGCAGGGCTATACGATGCAGCTCATCGTCGACGATATCGATTTCTGGTGGGAGCGCGCCGTGAAAGCCGGCGCCGAAATCACCCTGCCGCTGCAGCTGATGTTCTGGGGCGACCGCTACGGCCAGCTCCGCGATCCGTTCGGGGTCAACTGGGCGATGAATGCGCCCGCCAGAAAGGACTGATCTTTAGGCAAATGAAAAGGCCGCCCGTCATGACAGGCGGCCTTTTTCAATTCAACTTTTGGGCGCCTGTTATTCAGCGGGCGCTTCAACGGCCCGACGCCGTCCGATCGTTGCCTGCGTCAGTATGAACGCCAGAGCGGCAGCGAACGCAATGCCGCCAGCCATCGGCAACGCCGTACCATCCACAAACAGACTGGTAATCACCATCGCGACGGCAGCGGTGACGAAATGCAGCGTGCCCATCAGTGAGGATGCCGTGCCGGCGATTTCGCCATGTTCTTCGAGCGCAAGCACGGCGCTGGTCGGGATGACCAGGCCCAGCGCACCATAGCCGATGAACAGGAAGGTCGCGAGCACCGGCAACTGGTCGAGGCCGGCAGCCATGACCACCGCCATCGTCACCAGGGTGAAGGCGAACACGGTGACGGCCACGCGCATGACCCTGACCAGGCCAAAGCGTTCGCCCAGCCAGCCGGTGAACTGCGACACAGTGAAGAACGACACGGCGTTGATCGAGAAGGCGATGCTGTATTGCGTCGGCGTCAGCCCGTAGTGCTCGATCAGCACGAAGGGCGAATTGGCGAGATAGACGAGGAAGCTCGAAATCCCCAGGCCGCCGATGAAAGTCAGCGTCAGGAAATTGCGGTCTCTGAGCAGACGGCCATAGGCTGCCAGCGCTGAACCCAGCCCGCTTTCCGCCCGCTGTTCCTCGGCGCGGGTTTCCTCAAGCTGGGTCGCGAGCAGTACGAGGCCGATGAAAGCGGCAATCATCACGGCCCAGAATACGCCGCGCCAGCCGTAGAACGCGATCACGGCACTGCCGGTCAGCGGTGCGAGAATCGGCGAGATCGAGAAAACCAGCATCAGCAGCGACATCAGACGGGCCGCCTGGACGCCGGTATGCATGTCGCGGACGACGGCACGGGGAATAACCATGCCGGCGGCGCCGCCAATGCCCTGCAGGAAGCGAAAGGCGATCAGCGTTTCGATATCAGGCGCAAGCGCACAGCCGATGCTGGCCAGCGCAAAGATCGTGATACCGATATAGAGCGGCAGCTTGCGACCCCACATATCGGAGAGCGGTCCATAGACAAGCTGGGCCAACGCGAAGGAAATGAAAAAGGCAAGCAGGCTCAACTGGGTGACGCCGCTATCGGCGCCCAGATCCTTGCCGATCGTCGGCAGGGCCGGCAGATACATGTCGATGGCAAACGGGCCGATGGCCGAAAGGAGGCCAAGAACGAGCGCGATGCGGAAAAAGGAGGACTTCATGGCGGGGATCTTTCATGAAACTGCGGCGCGGGAGCCGGATTGCTCCCGGTCGCTGGGTTCTTCAAAGCGTGGATGCAAACTGATAAAGCGGCGCTTGGGAGGACGCCGTTTCAAGCTTAAAGTAAGTGTCCATTAATTTGGACACAGGTGTAAAACTAGACACCATTGTCTAAATCGTCAAGACGCATTATCTTACTGTTATGAAACAAAATGCTGCAACAGCGAAGAAAGTTACCGAAAGCGCCAATCGCGGCCAGTGTGCCAAGCGCATGTCGATTTTGGAAGCTGCCGGCGAGGTATTTTGCCGGGAAGGATTTTCCGGCGCGAGTATCGATGAGATTGCCGCAGAAGCCTGCGTCTCGCGGCAGACGATATATAACCACTACCGCGAAAAGGAAACCCTTTTCATGGCTGTGGTCGATGATGTCATGACCCGCGCCAACGGCATGATGTTCTCGATCCTGTCGACATTTCCGGACAGGACGGACAATCTCGAAGACGATCTGACCGGCTTCATTTTTCGGCTCAACAAGAATTGTGTCTGCAATCACGACGGCCGGTTCCTGCGCAAACTCGTGCAGACCGAGGGCGAGCGCCATCCGCATCTGTTCGAATCCTGGCGGCAACAGGGACCGCTGAAGATCACCAATGCACTGGCCGCGCTGTTTGCGCGTCTGAGCATCGGTGGCGCATTGCAGATCGAGGATTTCGATGTCGCGGCCCGCCAGTTCATGGCGCTCGGCAATGCCGACCTGCAAATGCTGATGCTGTTCGGCGAAACACCGACGGACGAGCAGATCGAAAGCGCGGCGCGCAACGCCGTCCGCACATTCCTCAGAGCCTATGGCCGACCCCAGCCATCGCGCGAGGTCCCCACACTTGTGTCAGTGACGGCTTAAGCCAAATTTACCATATCGGCGCAATGACCTGCCGTCGGCACTGCTATCCCCTTGTTTGAACGTTCTTTCCAAAATCTGTTGCTGCCAGAGCGGTCGTCGGGTGATATGCGACACAGGCAGCAATGGAGATCGGAACATGAAACTGGGTATCGAAGGCCGCTGGGCCATCGTCTGTGCATCAAGCCGCGGTCTGGGCAAGGGATGCGCGCTCGCGCTTGCCGAAGAGGGCGTGAACCTCGTCATCAACGGCACGAGAGCCGAGACGCTGGAAAAGACCGCTGACGAGATCCGGACCGCAACAGCCGCGACGGTTATTGCCGTTGTCGCCGATGTCGCGACCGTCGAGGGACGCCAGAAGCTTCTCGCCGCCTGCCCTCAGCCCGATATCCTCGTCAACAATGCCGGCGGCCCGCCTGCTGGCAATTTCAGGGATTTCACCCACGATCAATGGCTTGCCGCACTGGAAACCAACATGCTGGCACCGATCGAGCTGATCAAGGCAACGATTGACGGCATGATCGAACGCCGCTTCGGCCGCATCGTCAACATCACGTCCGGCTCCGTCAAGGCACCGATCGGCACGCTCGGCATGTCGAACGGCGCCCGCAGCGGCCTCACGGGATTCGTCGCCGGCGTGGCACGCGAAGTGTCGCAATACAATGTGACGATCAACAACATCCTTCCGGGCTCTTTCGACACCGACCGGCTGCGCGGCAACGTGAACAGAATTATGCCGGACGGCAAGACCATCGACGATATCATGGAAGAGCGGCGCGCCGAGGAAACGTCGGGACGCTTCGGCAATCCGCAGGAATTCGGCATGGTCTGCGCTTTCCTGTGCGGCGCCAATGCCGGCTACATCACCCGGCAGAACCTATTGCTGGACGGAGGCACCTATCCCGGCACATTTTAGCGGCTGTCCGCTCAGTCCAGCAACTTCCGCAGCCGGGCGGCAAGCTCGGCCGCGGTATAGGGCTTTTTCAGCCAGTTTTCCGTCTCGGCGAATTCCTTGCCCGCAACGCTCGGCTCGGCGTATCCCGAGGTGAACAGCACCTTGATCTGCGGCTTGATGGTCCGCGCAAGGTCGGCAAGCTCGTTGCCGTGCATGCCTCCGGGCATGACGATATCGGTGAACAGCAGGCTAATTTCCGTATGCACGTCGAGCAGTTCCAGAGCCTGGGGGCCGTTGGATGCCTCTATCACTTCATAGCCGGCATCATGAAGCCGGGCGACGGTCACGCGACGGACCCTCGCATCGTCCTCGACCACCAGTATCTTCTCATGCCCGCGCAGCACGGCGGCCGCCCGCGCCGGGGAATTGCCTGCGCCGTCATTGTCGTTCGCCACTTCCTGCAACACCGGCAGAAAGATGCGCACGCTCGTGCCATGCTCTGGTTCGCTGTAGATCTGCACATGCCCGCCCGTCTGCTTGACGAAGCCATAGACCATGCTGAGGCCGAGGCCGGAACCGGATCCCACTTCCTTCGTGGTGAAAAACGGCTCGAACGCATGCAGCTTGACCTCCTCGGTCATGCCAACACCGGTATCGGTCACCGCGATGACGATATAATCGCCAGTACGGACTTCCGGATACATTTGCGCATAGTCGATATCGAGATAGACCTTCGAAACCTCGATCGTCA
This sequence comes from Rhizobium sp., assembly GCA_028290545.1. Lineage (GTDB taxonomy): Bacteria > Pseudomonadota > Alphaproteobacteria > Rhizobiales > Rhizobiaceae > Rhizobium_E. The sequence goes on from JAQGJP010000033.1 coordinate 69,653, forward strand.
GCAGCCCCCCGCGCGGCATAGCATCGCGCGCGTTCAATGCCAGATTGAGAAGCGCGTTCTGCAATTGCGAACCATCGACGAGCGCCTGGTTCTCGCCGGCGTTGACGATGATCCTCAATTCGACCGACTCGCCGATCGATCGGCGCACGAGATCGAAGAAACCTCTGACCAGCAGGCCTACATCCGTCAATTTCGGATTGAGCGGCTGCCGGCGGCCAAAGGCGAGCAACTGTCCTGTCAGCTTCGCGCCATCGTCGGTCGCATCCTGTGCTTCCCGTAACAGTTCGAGCAACTTGGGATCGACGATTCTCGCTTCCAGCATTTCAAGATTGCCGCTGATAACGGTCAGCAGATTGTTGAAATCATGGGCGACGCCACCGGTAAGCTGGCCGACCGCCTCCATCTTCTGCGCCTGACGCAGCTCTTCCTCGATTTTCTGGCGGCTTGTCAGGTCGCGGATGAAGCCGGTGAAAATGCGCCTCCCCTCGGCTATTGCCTCGCCGATCGCAAGCTCCATGGGAAATGTCGTGCCATCCTTGCGCAGGCCATTCACTACCCGGCCATAGCCGATGATGCGCCGCACGCCTGTCTGGAGATAATTGCTGATGTAGCTGTCATGGGCTTCACGATTGGGCGACGGCATCAACATGCGCACATTGCGGCCGCGCACTTCGGCTGCTGTATAACCGAACAGGGTTTCCGAAGCGGCGCTGAAGGATGTGATCAAACCAGCCTCATCGATGACAATCATCGATTCCGGCACGGTCTCGAGGATAGAGCGCAGATGCGCCTCGCGTGACGCAAGATCGACCTGCATGTCCTTGATCTGACTGATTTCAGTATTGAATTGAAGGATCAAGGGATTTTCCGGCTCGCCGATCACCATGCATGACATCTGGCTTGAAATCGGGATGTAATAGCCGTTCTTGTGGCGATGGGACAGCTCGCCTTTCCAGGAGCCGGAAGTCTGCAACTGGGCGCGGATTTCATTGGCGGGCTGGTCGTAGCGCGTTGCCAGGAGTTCGAAAACAACCTTGCCGATCGCTTCATCGCGGCTCCATCCGTAGAGGATCGACGCTCCCGTGGACCAGCGATTGATGATGCCGTTGAAATCGTGAACAATGATATTGGTCTGGTCGAGAATACGCACGACCTCGTCGAGGCCATGATCGGACGTTATCGGCGGCGTCCATCCCAGGTTCATGCGTACCCTTCTACATTTCCTCAGCTAGGCCACACGGCCTGTCTGCTATATTCACGAGACGAGGCTCTTGGTTCATCGACTTCGCCATTGCCTGCCAGCCGCAACATCGTGTCGAGCTTCTTGATACTGATGTCGTGACGACCGGCCTGAGTGATGATTCCGCGCCCGATCAAGCTTGTAATCGTTCTCGATACGGTTTCAATGGTTAGACCAAGATAATCGGCCATATCAAGCCGTGTCATCGGTATTTCGACCTCCGTCGACAGATTATTGTCGCGCGACACCCGCTTTGCCAACAGAAGAAGGAACGAACAAATGCGTTCTTCTGCATTTTTGCGTGAAAGCAGCACCATCTGATCCTGGGCGCTGGCCATCTCGTCACAGAGTTTAGCGAAAAGTTGCGGTCGAAGTTCGGGCGACAGATTGATGGCTTCCTGGAATGACACGCTGGAGAAACGGCGAACCTTGACCGGCGTCACAGCCTCGGCGTTGTAGAGATAGGCGGCGCGCATCGAAACGCCGACCAGATCGCCGGGATAAAGAAACCCGGTAATCGCCCGGCGGCCGTCGCCAAGAATTTTGAAGATGCGCAGGACGCCTTCAACGACCTCGAAGACATGCTTGGCCTGGTCGCCTTCCCAGAACAGCGGACTGCCGGCAGCGAACTGCTCGATCGGTTTGTCACTGAACACTGAGGCCAGGCCGAGCGCCGGCTGCGAAGCCGCTGTTTGCGAAGTGGACATGGTCTGGCGTGGGAGGCTGCTGGCAGAATGCATCGAATTCGCTCCAGTTTTGATACTGGCAGTTGACGCCACCTGCGTTACAACGGAATGATATGTCTGTTATGGAATGTGGAATCGTGTAACGGACTGTAACAAGCCTTTTTTGCATAAAGATCGTGGGAAGATCGAAAATGACTGCCCAAATCAACGTCGAGCACATCCTGGTCGTCGATGATGACGCACGCATCAGACAAATGCTCACCCGGTACTTCGAGGACGAAGGTTATCGCGTAACGGCGGTTGCCGATGGCGCAGCCATGCGTGCACAGATACATGTTACCAAATTCAACATAATCCTGCTGGACCTCGTATTGCCCGGGGAGAGTGGGCTCGAACTGGCGCGCGAAATACGCACCAGGTCGGACGTGGCGATCATGATGCTGACCGGCAAGGACGACGTGCTCGACCGTATCGTCGGCCTGGAACTGGGCGCGGATGACTATATGGCCAAGCCCTTCCATCTGCGCGAAGTGCTGGCGCGCGTCAGGACGATCATGCGGCGGCGCAACCAGGCGGCTGCCTCGTCCCTGTCTGTGCAGGTAGAGGATCTGGTGCGTTTCGAAGGCTGGATTCTCGATCTTGGACGCAGGGAACTCACCGCTCCGGATAATTCCAGAATGGAGCTGACCACCGGCGAATTCGACATGCTGTCCGTGTTCGTGCGCCATCCGGGTCGCGTGCTCAGCCGCGACACGCTGATGGACCAGACCCGCGGGCGCAATCTGGAGGCGTTCGACCGCACGATCGACGCGCAGATCGCCCGGCTGCGAAAGAAGATCGAAGTGGATGTCACCAATCCCCAATTGATCAAGTCGGTGCGCGGTATCGGCTATGTGTTCACCGGCAAGATAGACCGATGACGTGTCGCCCTACGCCACCTTGAGCTTCAATCCCAGGTACTGTGACGTAATCGGCGATTCTCCGGTGACCCGAACCCAGCTTTGGCCGCCTTGGGTCCATATCCGGATATCGCTGCAATTGACCTCGCGTGCCTTGGCTTTTGCCGCCTCCAGGAGATCGAGAATGATGCCCTCCTCGTCAGCGGCGCTCGCGGTGATGAACACCGGAACTCCAAGAACACGGCCGAACAGCAGGCTCTGGATCATCTCGGTCACGAACAATCCCTTGATATGCCCCTGCGCGTCGGTGGCGACCACGACGTCGTCATGGAGGCCCGTCGCACCGCGCCATTCGATGACGCGGTTGCAGAACCCCGTCCAGTCGGCTCGCGAGACGTCGCACCCGGCGGCTTCGACGAGCAGATAGGCCAGATCGATCTGATCCTCCGTCAGCAGTCGGGTCGAATAGGCATACGACATTTCGCTGTCTCCAGAACTCCGACACACAGAACAGCATCCAGCCATGACCGGATATTCAGGTGGGACTGTCACGCTACGATTTCGACGACATCATGTCGATGATGCGAATATAAGCTACAGTGTTCTATAACGCATTGATCAGGATCAATAAATGCGATTATCAGGTCACCGCAACATACACGCGTGTATTTCGTGAATGCAATTCGGTGGCTTCGCGTGCGAGTAAGTCACTCATTTCACCACCCGAGATTGGCCTGCTGTAGAGATAACCCTGGCCGGACTTGCAGCCGAGCACACGGAGGAAAGCTTCCTGTTCCGGTGTTTCGATGCCCTCCGCAACCGTCGACAGATGCAGGTCATTGGACATGGCGATCATCGCACGCGTGATCACCGCATCATTAGGGTTCGTCAGGATATTGCGGATAAATCCGCGGTCCAGCTTCAGCGTCGTCAGCGGGAACTGCTGCAGCGAACTCAACGAAGCATAGCCGGTGCCGAAGTCGTCGAAGGCGATCAGCACGCCCATGTCCCTCAGCATGGTCAGGGATTTCAGCCCCTGCTGATCATTGAGGAGCGCAATCGTTTCCGTGACTTCGAGTTCCAGCAGATGGGGTTCGAGATCGTAACGAGCGAGCAAATCGACGATGAAAGGCACCAGTCGATCGGAGCGGAACTGCGCCGCAAACAGGTTCACGCCCACCCGGATCTCCGGCATGTCTTCGGCTCGCCATGCGGCGAGTTGCGCGCAGGCTGCTTCCAGAGTCCACCAGCCGATTGGCAGCGACATCCTGCCATCTTCCACATCGAGCAGGAAATCCTGCGGCTGCAGCAATCCGCGTGTCGGATGTTGCCAGCGGATGAGTGCCTCCACACCGTGGATGCGGCCATCGTTCAACGACACCTGCGGCTGGTAGAAGAGGCGGAACTCATCATTCTTCAGCGCCCGTGTCAGCTCAAGCTGCACCTGATGCCGTTCGATCGAACGCCGTCTCAACATTTCGTCATAGACAAGAATGCCATGCCCCCCAGCCCGACGGACCGCCTGCAACGCGAAAGCAGCATTGGCGATAAGGTCGGGCGCGCTTTCGCCATGCAGCGACCCGATCGCGAAGCCTATGCTCGCCGTTGCCTGCAGCACCCTTACACCGAGATCGAATTCCTCCTCGAAGCTTCTGGAAAGCTGTTCAGCGATCAGATGACCGCTGTCCGCACCGTCGACATCGGAAAAAACAACTGCGAAATCGTCGCTTTTGGCGCGCGCGATAATCGAGGCGGTTGGAAACGACCGCCGCAGGCGAACTGCAACCGATTGCAGTACCATATGTCCTATATGCTTGCCGAAATTCTCGCAAAGCTCCTCCAAGCCATCGAGCGCCACCAGGTACAGAACCGGCATCTTGCTGCTGGCGACCAGTTTGTCGAGGACAGTGGTCAGCACGACGTCCTTTTCCTCGCCGGCGCTGACACTCCTCAAGTTGCTAAGCTCGCTGGCGGCCATCGCTGCCACGTCGCGCAGCACCACTGCTATCCCCCTGCCCGAGGCGGCATCCCAACGTGAGACCGAGATTTCGACCGGGATTTCGGCACCATCACTCTTGCACGCTATGCGCTGGAACGGCCGACTGACCGTGCCGGTCTGCGCATTTTCGAAAATTGCGATAAGGGCTTCCGAGTCCATGCCCAGGCGACCGGCGGAGATCAGCTCATCCATCCGCATTCCCTTGAGCTCCGCGAGCGTGTGGCCGAAGAACTCCGAGGCGGGGCGATTGACGAACTCGATCAAGCCGTTCTGGCCCACCGCGATCAGCGGCTGGCCGAGCGATTGCGCGAGACCTGCGAGCGCCACCGTGGAGAATTCGCTGCGGCGAGCGGCAATCTGGCTCATCGCCAGCGCAGCCAGGTCCTTGAGCGCACCGCGCTGTTCGGAGGTGAACTCCCTCGCAACCGTATCGACCACGCACAGAGCCCCGAGACGGAATCCATTCTCGGTAATCAGTGGTGCACCGGCATAGAATCGAGCGTTCGGCCCACCGACGACCATGGGATTATTGGCAAAGCGCGGATCGACCGCGGCATCGGAAACGACCATGACCTCGTTGCTCATGATCGTGTGGGTACAGAAGGATACCGATCGCGGCGTTTCCGCGATGTCGCAGCCGATCGCAGACTTGAACCATTGGCGATCTTCCTCGATCAATGTCAGGAAAGCCATGGGTACCTTCAGCAGCGATGCCGCCGTACGTGCAATCGCGTCAAACCGCAACTCCGGTTCGGTACCTGCAATCGCGTAGTCCTTGAGCTCAGCCAGACGGTCCCGTTCGGCACTCACCTGCAAATTATTTCTCTCTGAAAATTCGAGCATGCCAATCCCCGCCAATATAATGCAAACACAATATTCCGCTTGCTTGCGCAACTTATGGTTCGAAACGGGGGGATCGTCTTTGCGTTACATCAAATTTTCGCGGATTTGACAAAAGAAAGTTTCGTCCGATCCATGTCGCTGCCATCGCAAATATAGGCTGGAAACCAGCAGGTCTCAGGTGCCTTCACCGGATCCGGCAATCAGCATCGAATTGATTTGGCTACCCGAAGCCGCGACCGACAGCTTCTTGAAACTGCCCTCGCCAATGATTGACTCCATTTGTTCGGCAATCGCCGCATGCGTGACGCGGGCGATCATCGAGCCGAGCGAAACCCGTCTTACGCCAAGCGCCGCGAACTCCGGCATCGAAAGCTCGATCAGCGGCCCGGCCGCCAGCCCATTGACTGGTTTCCGCACAGATTGCACGACGCGGCGCAGTTCTTCGGCACCCGGCGGCACAGGTACGTAAAGCAGATCCGCACCGGCCTCCTCATAGGCCCGGATGCGCCGGATGGCCTCAGCGAGATCGTAGACACCGTTCATCACGCCATCGGCACGCGCGCAAAGGATGAATGGACGGCCGATCGAGCGGGATGCATCGACTGCGGCCCGGATACGATCCACGGCAAGTTCAAAATCATAGGCGGGATTGCCGTCGATCATCCGCGTGTCCTCGATCGAGCAACCGGAAAGGCCGATCTCGGCTGCCAGCCGGATGGTTTCGGCGACCCCGTCGGGCGCGTCGGCAAAGCCGTTCTCGAAATCGCCCGAGACCGGCAGGGACGTCGCCTTGACGATGTCTTCCGCGTGCCTGAGCGCTTCGTCCCGGCTGACCCGGCCCATGTCGGGCCGGCCAAGCGTGAAGGCGAAGCCGGCGGACGTTGTCGCCAGCGCCACCGCGCCCGCCGCCGCCATCATCCGCGCCGAGCCCATGTCCCATGGATTTGGGATCACGAAACAACCCTGCTGATGCAGGTCGTGGAACTTCTGATGGCGTTCGGCAAGTGTGGTCATGCACGCACCCTCGTGGACTTCGGATCGTAGAACGGCGCGAGCGTGGCGCGTGCGGACACGCGGGTCCCGGCGATCTCGATCTCATACTTCGAGCCGAGCACGTCGGCTTCGCTCTCGCCCTCGCACGGCACATAGCCGAGACCGACTGCGCCGCCGAGATAATGCCCGTAATTGCCGGATGTGACAATCGACACGATGCTGCCGTCGCGGACGATCGCTTCATTGTGGAAAAGCAGCGGCTCTTTCTCATCGAGCAGGAATTGCAACATACGCCGCTTGAGACCCGTCTCCTGCTTTTGCAAAACCGCATCGCGGCCGATGAAATCCCCCTTGCTGGTCCGAACCGCAAAGCCGAGCCCAGCTTCCAGCACATGGTCCTCGTCGGTGATGTCATGGCCGAAATGCCGGAAACCCTTCTCGATGCGGCAGGAATCCAGCGTGTGCAGCCCGCATAGCTTGAGGTCAACATCCGCGCCTGCCTCTTCCAGGGCTTCGAATACATGCGCCGCCTGATCTGACGAGACATAAAGCTCCCAGCCGAGTTCGCCGACATAGGTGACGCGATGGGCGCGCGCCAGCCCCATGCCGATCTCGATTTCGCGCGCCGTACCGAACGGATGATGTTCATTGGAGAAGTCGTTGGGGCTGACCTTGTTCATCAGGTCGCGGGCTTTTGGACCCATGACGCAAAGCACCGCTTCCGCCGCCGTCACATCGGTAATGACGACGAATTCCTCGCTTGCCAGGTTCTTCCTCAGCCAGGCAAGGTCGCGCTGCAGCGTCGCCCCCGGCACCACCAGGAAGAACGCGGTCTCGGAAAGCCGGGTCACGGTCAGGTCGCTCTCGATGCCGCCGCGATGGTTGAGCATCTGGGTGTAGACAATCCTTCCCGGCGCGACATCCATATTGTTGGCGCAGAGCCGCTGCAGGAAAGAGAGCGCATCGCGGCCCTCGACCCGGATCTTGCCGAAGGACGACATGTCGAAGAAGCCGGCGCCGGTACGCACCGCCATATGCTCGTCGCGCTGGTTGTCGAACCAGTTCTGCCGGTTCCAGCTGTATCTGTATTCGCGCTGCTGCCCCGGTCTCGCAAACCAGTTGGCGCGCTCGTTGCCGGCCACTTCGCCGAACACCGCGCCACGGGCCTTGAGGTGCTCGTGCAGCGGCGAACGCCTGATACCACGGGCGGTGGCCATCTGCCGGTAGGGAAAATGGTCGGCATAGAGCAGGCCGAGCGTCTCGGTGACGCGCTCCTTGAGGTAGCGCCGGTTTTTCTGGAACGGCTGGGCCCGGCGGATATCGACCTCCCAGAGATCGAAAGGCGGCTCGCCGTCGTTCATCCATTGCGCCAGCGCCATGCCGGCGCCGCCGGAGGAGACGATGCCGATCGAGTTGTAGCCAGCCGCGACCCAATAGCCCTTAAGCTCGGGCGCTTCGCCGAGATAGTAGCGATCATCCGGGGTAAAGCTTTCCGGCCCATTGAAGAAGGTGTGGATGCCGGCCGTTTCCAGCATCGGCATGCGGTTGACGGCCATTTCGAGGATCGGCTGGAAGTGATCGAAATCCTCCGGCAACTGGTCGAAGCAGAAATCCTCGCTGATGCCGTCCATGCCCCAGGGCTTTGCCTTCAGTTCGAAGGCGCCGACCAGCATCTTGCCGGCATCTTCCTTGTAATATGTGCACTCGTCCGGCACGCGCAGCACGGGGAGCTGCTTGAGACCGGGGATCGGCTCGGTGACGATATAGAAATGCTCGCAGGCATGCAGCGGCAGGGTGACGCCGGACATATTGGCAAGCGTGCGCCCCCACATGCCGGCGGCGTTGACGACATTCTCTGTCTCGATGGTGAACGTCTCGCCATTCTGCTCGCAGGTGACGCCGGTGACGCGGCCGTCCTTCTGGTTGACCGCCGTGACCTTGACGCCCTCGATGATCTGGGCGCCGTTCTGCCGCGCGCCCTTGGCGAGCGCCATGGCGATATTGGCCGGGTCGCACTGGCCGTCGAGCGGCAGATGCACGGCCGCCTTGACGTCGCCGATGTTGAGATGCGGATACATCGCCTTGGCTTCTTCAGGGCTGATTTCGCGCACGTCGATATTGAAGGCGCGGGCCAGCGAGGCCTGACGGTAGATTTCCTGCTTGCGCTCCTCGGTCAGCGCCATGGTCATGGAGCCATTCTGCTTCATGCCAGTGCCGATGCCGGTTTCGGCTTCGAGCTTGACATAGAGGTCGGCCGAATATTTGGCGAGCCGCGTCATGTTCTGGGAGGCGCGGAGCTGGCCGATCAGGCCGGCCGCATGCCATGTGGTGCCCGATGTCAACTGCTTGCGTTCGAGCAGCACGACATCGGTCCAGCCAAGCTTGGCCAGATGATAAGCCACGGAGCAGCCCGACACGCCGCCGCCGATGATCACCACGCGTGCTTTCGAAGGAATGGTCTTGGTCATGCGCGCAGCCTTTCATTCATCGGGTCGAACAGCGGCCTGTCTTCCTGCACCACCGCCTTGCGCCGGTCGCCAAAGATCTCGACCTCGATTTCCGTTCCGGGTTCCGCAAGGTCGGCGCGCAGCATGCCGAGCGCCACGGACTTGCCGATCCGGTATCCCCAGTTGCCCGATGTGGTTTCGCCTACCACCTTGCCCTCGTGCCAGAGGGTGGACATGTAGGGCGCATCGCACTCGGCGGCGTCCACCACCAGCGTCACGAAACGCTTGGTGACGCCCTGCTGCTTCTCGCGTTCCATCGCTGCCTTGCCCTTGAAATCCGGCTTGGCCCAATCAATGAAACGCTCCATGCCGCCCTGCAGGATGGTGTAATCAGTGGAAAGATCGCCCTTCCAGGCGCGATAGCCCTTTTCGATGCGAAGCGAGTCGAGCGCTTCCATGCCGAACGGCTTGAGGCCATGATTCTGGCCGGCAGCCCATACGGCGTCGAACACCTCAGCGGTGTCCTCGACCTTGGTGTGCAGTTCCCAGCCGAGTTCGCCGGCGAAAGACACACGGACAAGCTGCAGCCATTTGCCGGCGATCTGGCAGGACTGATGTGTCAGCCAGCCCTTGGCGAGATCGGCGTCGGAAACTTCGGCCAAAATGGCGCGTGAATTTGGACCCGTCAGGATCTGGCAGCTGAAATTGTCGGTGACGTCGTCGATAGTGAAGGCGGCATCCTTCGGCTGATGTTTCCTCAGCCATTCGAGATCGTGAAGCTGCGCGGTCGCCGCCGTGATCAGGAAGAAGAAATCCTCATCCAGCATCATCACCGAATTCTCAGTGACGATCCGGCCCTTGTCATCGGCGAAATAGGCAAGGCCGATGCGGCCCGGCTTCGGCACACGGCCGGTGATCAGCCCTTTCAACCATTCGGTCGCGCCCGACCCCTTGACGCGGAAGCGCGAAAAGCCCGGAAGATCGAGAATCCCTGCGGCATCGCGGACGGCGAGGCATTCTTCCTCGATGCGCGGCGCCCACGGTCCCGCCCGGTTCCAGGTCTGGGTTGCGGCTTCCGACGTGTCGTCGCCCGGCTTGGCATACCACATGGCGCGTTCCCAGCCATTGTATGGCTTGAACTGCGCCCCAAGCGCCTCGATCCTGTCATGGATCGCCGAGAGCTTCTTGTTGCGGCCAGCCGGCCAGGCGTGTTTCGGGAAATGCATGGCATATTCATGGCCATAGACTTCCATGCCCTTGGCGATGCAGTAATCCTGATCGGTAAAACTGGTATAGCGGCGCGGATCGCAGGACCACATGTCCCATTCGGTCTCGCCATGCATCACCCATTCCGCCAGCACCTTGCCGGCGCCGCCGGCTTGGCAGATGCCGAAAGTGAAGACGCAGGCCTCGAAGGCGTTCGGCACGCCGGGCATCGGTCCGAGCAGCGGATTGCCATCCGGCGCGTAAGGGATCGGCCCGTTGATCATCTTCGACAGGCCGGCGGTGCCGAGGATCGGCACGCGCTCGATCGCGTCATTGAGATACCATTCGAGCCGTTCAAGATCGTCCGGGAACAGCTGGAAGGAGAAATCCTCCGGCATCGGGTCGTCCTTGGTGATCCAATGCGCTTTGCAGTTCTTCTCGTAGGGGCCGAGATTCATGCCGTATTTCTCCTGGCGGAGATAGTACGAGCTATCGACGTCGCGCATCAGCGGCAGTTTGTGGCCGGCTTCCTTCGACCATGCTTCGAGCTCGGGAATGGTGTCGAACAGCATATATTGATGGCTCATCACCATCATCGGCACGTCGCGGCCGAACAGCTTTCCGACTTCGCGGGCATAGTAGCCGGCGGCGTTGACGACATACTGGCAGCGCACCTCGCCCTTCGGCGTCTCGATCACCCATTCGTCGTTCTCTCGGCGAGCACCGGTGACCGGGCAGAAGCGGACAATCTTGGCGCCGAGATCGCGCGCACCCTTGGCGAGCGCCTGCGTCAGCTGCGCCGGATCAATATCGCCGTCGTTCGGATCGTAAAGCGCCCCGGTCAGGTCGTGGGTCTCCGCGAAAGGATAGCGGCTCCTGATCTCGTCGGGCGACAGGATATCGAGTTCCATGCCCTGATAGCGCCCCATGCCGACCACCCGCTTGAACTCCTGCAGCCGTTCCTTTGAATGGCCAAGCCGGATCGAACCGGTGACATGATAGTTCATCGGGTAATCGACCGCTTCGCCAAGACTGCGATAAAGCTCGGCCGAATAGCGCTGCATGTTCATCAGCGACCAGGACGATGAGAATGTCGGCACGTTGCCGGCGGCGTGCCAGGTCGAGCCGGCGGTCAATTCGTTCTTTTCGAGCAGCAGGCAATCGGTCCAGCCGGCCTTGGCCAGATGGTAGAGCGCGGACGCGCCGACCGCGCCGCCGCCGATGATCACCACGCGGGCTGTTGTTGGCAGTTCTGACATGTTTCCTCCTCCCTATTTGCCGAATTACAGCGCTTTTTCGAGTTCGGGCAATGCTTCGAACAGGTCGGCGACGAGGCCGTAGTCGGCGACTTGGAAGATCGGCGCCTCCTCGTCCTTGTTGATGGCGACGATGATCTTGCTGTCCTTCATGCCGGCCAGATGCTGGATGGCACCCGAAATACCGCAGGCGATGTAGAGGTCGGGTGCGACCACCTTGC
>JAQGJP010000041.1 GCA_028290545.1 Rhizobium sp.
TTGGCTGACGCCAAAAATCGGACGATACGACGAAGGCGTCGATCGGATAACGCGGGGTGGAGCAGCCCGGTAGCTCGTCAGGCTCATAACCTGAAGGCCGCAGGTTCAAATCCTGCCCCCGCAACCAAAATTAACGAACGATTACAACAGATTAAGCCGCCCTTGGGCGGCTTTTCTGTTTTGTACGAGCCGATTTCGACGGCACTGATGTTAACGATCCGAAGGGACCGAGGGACGGGACGTCGTAAGCGGCCCGCCCACTTTCTGATCAGAACAGGAAATCCCCGGCGTCCAGATTGGCGATCTTGACGTTCTTCAGCAGGATTTCGTCACCGTCCAGGCCGTCGATCAGCACATGACCGCCTTGTTGCCCGACATGGTTTTGCATCAGATCCTTGAAACCTGTGACGGAGGCGAGATCGGACAGATCGAGCACGTCGTGCTGCCGTCCCTTCGCGGCGAAATCCATGATCATGTCGCGGCCATCCCCGGTTCGGAAGGCGACTGTATCGACGCCGGTTCCACCTGTCAGGCGATCGTCGCCCTGCTTGCCGGTGAGGCGATCATTGCCCGCCTTCCCGTCGAGGATATCGCCGCCTTGGGTGCCGCTCAGCCGGTCCGCCTTCCGGGTGCCAACTATCCGGTCGACGGCCTCGACGACGTCGAAACTCATCCTATAGGTTGCAGCGCTGGTATCGACTCCGCCATGAGCAGTGCCGCCATTGTCCTTGACCGAGAACAGAAAGCCACCCAGATCATCACCGCTGGAGTTTTTCGTCGGCTTCCACACAAGATGGCTGAGGTCGGTGGCGGCAATGAACTGCCCGGCAGCGACCTTGATGCCGTTCAGGGTGCATCCTCCGTTGCCTTGCAGTTCGGCAATCGTGACGCCGGCGAAACCGTTTTCGAGGTCGGCAAAGCCGAAGTCGGCTGGCGCGAAGCTATAGGACGTGTCTTCGAGAATCGCAACCGTCTTCGCCGCTCCAGTCGGCGCGTCGTTGACCGCATCGAAGGTCACGGACTGTGTTGCGGCGATGCCGCCCTTGCCGTCGGTGACGGTATAGCTCAGCGTCACGACGCCGTTGGAGTTGGCGACTGGGGCAATCTCATAACTGCCGTTGCCGAGATCGGTGACCATTGCGCCGTTCGAGGCTGCGAGCCCGCTGATCGACAGGGTGTCGCCCGCATCGGCGTCGGCGAATCCGGCGAGCAGTTCAGCCAGTTTCACTGTATAGACCTGGTCTTCGGCGCCGTGCGCCAGAATTGCCGATGCCGCTCCCGTCGGATCATTGTTGATGTGAAACGCTTTCTGGTAGACGCCTGCAATGCTGCCGTCCTGGTCGGAAGACGCCCAGGTGATCACCCACCCACCGTCCGACAGCGCCGTGATCTGCGGAGAGGACTGATGGCCGGTAATGTGGGTGTTCACCCGCGTCTCGGACCCGGCAGGGTCGCCATTGGCGGCAAAGGCCTGCTGGTAGACGCCCAAGCCGTCACCGTCCTGATCGGTAGACCACCAGGTCACCACCCATCCGCCGCCTGACAGCGCCGTGATCTCCGGAAACGACTGGTTGTTCGCGAGATAGGTGTTGACCCGCGTCTCGGTGCCGACAGGGGCGCCGTTGGCGGCATAGACCTGCTGGTAGACACCCGAGTCGTCGCCGTCCTGATCGAAAGACATCCAGGTGACCACCCATCCGCCGCCCGACAGCGCCGTGATATCAGGATACGACTGGTCGTTTGCAAGATAGGTGTTGACCCGCGTCTCGGTTCCGACAGGAGTGCCGTTGGCTGCATAGGCCCGCTGGTAGACGCCCAAGCCGCCACCGTCCTGACCTGAAGACCACCAGGTGACCACCCATCCACCGCCCGACAGCGCCGCGATTTTCGGCGCGTATTGCGCGTCCGTGACATAGGTGTTGACCCGCGTCTCGGTGCCGACAGGGTCGCCGTCGGCGGCAAAAGCCTGCTGGTAGACGCCTGTGCCGTCGCCATCCTGATAAGACTGCCAGGCGACGACCCATCCACCATTCGATAGCGCCGTGATCTGCGGCGCGAATTGCTCGCTCGTGACATAGGTGTTCACCCGTGTCTCGATGCCGACGGGGGCGCCGTTGGCTGCATAGGCCTGTTGGTAGACGCCCAAGCCGAAGCTGTCCTGACCCACGGACTCCCAGGCGACGACCCATCCACCATTCGGCAGCGCCGTGATCTGCGGCGTGAACTGTTCGTTCGTGACATATGTGTTGACCCGCGTCTCGGCGCCAACCGGATCGCCATCGGCGGCATAGGCCTGCTGGTAGACGCCGTAGCTGCTGCCGTCCTGACCAAGAGACGTCCAGCTGACCACCCATCCGCCACCCGACAGCGCCGTAATCTGCGGCGAGCGCTGTTCGCCCGTGACATAGGTGTTCACCCGCGTCTCGGTGCCGACAGGGTTGCCGTCGGCGGCATAGGCCTGCTGGTAGACGCCCCAGCCGTCGCCATCCTGAGAAATGGACTGCCAGTTGACCACCCATCCGCCGCCCGACAGCGCTGTGATCTGCGGTAAATACTGGTTGCCATCGACATAGGTGTTTACCTGCGTCTCCGCACCCTCAATGATATACATGCGATCCTCCCTTGCTCGATTTCTGCCCAAACCGATAAAATGCCCACGTCAACCGCCATGCCATTCATTTGAAGACAAACCGGCGATTTCATAAAGGATGGCACGGCTGGCGGCAGCCCCATCTGGGGTAGGTGTTCAAAAAATCAACGACTTGCAAATAGGCGAATTGGCGGCGCCGTCACAGCGGCGGTACTATGTCAGTCACATTTCAGGTTGCCAGGCAACGCAATCTGCGTCTGTAGGCAGCAGCCACAACAGCGATCAAAATTGCCGACACCGGCCGGACCTGTCAAGAACCGCCTTCAACGGGAACCCGTCACGGGATCAACGGCGGACCAGGACAGATCGACATTCAGGATTGAACCAAGCCGCTGCCGCGGCATATGGGGCGGCTGATTTGCCAATGTCGCTGCTGTTCAGGGCGTCCGTCATAGCGACGTTGCTGGCTGTGCCGCGTAAGCCGATCGAGGTGCATCATGTATATCGACGCGCCATCTGGCGATTTGCCTTGACGGCGGCTGCCGGATCGGCGGCGGCAATCCCGGATTCCTCCTCCAGCACCAGCCAGCCGTTGAAGCGCGGCGCAGTGACGGCGATGTCGATCACCGCCCGCGTATCGCAGGTTCCCCTGCCCAGCATCGCCCACTTGCCATCCGGGCCCACGTCCTTGAGATGGATATAGCGAATACGGTCGCTGTAGGTACGCAAGGTATCGAGCATGTCGTCGTGACCGCGCAGGATATGGCCGGTATCGGGCACCCAGCCGACCAGGGCATTGTCGAGGAGTGAGAAGATGCGGTCATAGTCGCTGCGGCTGTACAGCAAGGTGTCGTGATGCGAGCTGGGATGGATCGCCATCTCGACTCCGGATGCCCGCCCCAGTTCTCCGGCGCGCGTGTAGAATGCGGCGGCGATGCCGAACTTGTCGTCCCGCGACCCCTCCGACACCACCGTCGCCGAACCCATCGACACCAGCGCGCCGGGAAAATGCGCGGCGAAATCGATCCAGCGTTGCGCATCGACAAGATCGGCTTCGATCCGCTCTTCAACCGTGAAGCCGCTTTTGGAGGCGATTGCAAGTGCGACGAGCGTGAGGCCATGCCGATCCAGGGCCTTGCCGAATTCTTCCGGCCTGTCCGCATAGTGACCGATCATCGTGTCGGTGATCTCGATGCCGGCATAGCCACCTTCCGAAATCGCGCGTACCAGATCATCAGGGCTGCCCTTCCAGGATGGGCCGAGCATTTCCCAGGTGAATGTCTGGCAGCCGATCTTGAGCGCGCTGTTGTCCATGAATGGTGTCCCTTGAGGGTTGCCTGCCTATGGTTCATGAGATGGGTCGGGCGTCAACGGCGAAAGGTATCGCTGGAATCTGGTCTCGCTTTCCCGCAGGCGCGCGGACTGGCAGGACTTTGCCGATCTTGTGCGGCGCTGAGGCAGGGCAGGTCACCGCCTGCCCCAGGTTTCCGCGATGGAAAGGCATGTCCGCCAGTCTTCGACGCCATCCGTCGTGCCCACCGATCGCAGCGAGCAGGCGGCGGCCGCATGTCCGAGCCAAAGGCTGTCTTCGAGCGGCCAATCCTGGTGCAGGCCGTAGAGGAAGCCGGCGGCGAATGCGTCACCTGCGCCGTTCGGGCCGAACACGGCATCGGCGGGAACCGAGACCGACGGCACGAAAGCGGCTGGCCCCGTTCGCGTAACCGCGATCGCACCCTGCGGGAAGTGCACCGCGACCAGCCGCATGGCGCCACCCATCAGAATGGTTCGGGCTGCCAGCCTGCAGGCATCGACGTCGGTTTCTCCCGCCGTCACCGTTTCGATTTCCGCAAGCGCGCCGATTTCGCTGTCGTTG
Source organism: Rhizobium sp. (assembly GCA_028290545.1). GTDB lineage: Bacteria > Pseudomonadota > Alphaproteobacteria > Rhizobiales > Rhizobiaceae > Rhizobium_E. Next base: position 4,464 of record JAQGJP010000041.1, read on the forward strand.
ACGATCAGCGTGTCGAGATGGGGCAGGCAGGGATGGATCAAGGCGCGCAATCGCTGGGGTGGAACGGTGCAGAGTTCGAGATTTGTCTCGAGGCCGGCTTTTCGTGCGGATTTCAGAACCGTGACCCAGCCATTGGCATCGTCACGCCAGCGATTATCCATGATCGGGTGAACACCTGGAAGGCCGAGATGCATGATGCGGCCACTGGTTGTCAAGAAATCGAAATGGTCGGGAGACAGAAGCGTGGCCACGCCCAGCTCGGATATGTGGGTGCGCAGGCCGCTAGCCGACGAGACGAATGCTTCGGTGGCATGGGTCGGCGCGTCATCGCAGACGTGCATCTGCCGACGATCGATCCGCGCGGCCTCGGCCTCGGCCAGCAGCTTTCTTCCAGCGTCGTCATTGCCCACGAGACCGATGGTCTCGACCGGAATAGCGGGGTCGAGCCGCCGGATGTCGATCGCCAGATTGCATGCCGAGCCGCCGCCACGCTCCTCCAGACCAGAGGCGATAGCCACGCTGTCTTCCTTCGGCCAGATGTCGATCTTCCGGTTGCGGTCCAGGCACCAGGTGCCACCCGTGACAAAACCGTGCCTTCGTTCCCCCGGCATGTTGCTCTCTCCTCGGCTTGACCGGAGTGTTCAGGCGCCCATCAGCACTTTCTCGGTAATGATGATGTCGGTATCCAGCGGGCGCAGCGGCTTCTGCCCTGCCGATTGCAGCGCCCCGTGATAGGCCTTGCAGGCTTCCTCTGGCGCGAGATCGCCATCCGCTACCGCGCGCATGAATTGGATCATGGCGAGCGGATCTTCCGCGAGATTGATCTTGCGGCCGAACAGGGCGACGCGTGCGCCATATTTTTCCGCCTGATGGATCAGTTCGAATGTGTCGCGCGCCGTACCCGCGCCGCCGCCGAGCACGCCGACAATCAGGCTTGGGTCGTAGGACGCAAGCTCTTCGAGTGCCTTCGGTCCGTTGAACGGGATTTTCAGGAATTGCGGCCGCTGGGCGCGTGTCAAGCCGGCAAGCGCCCGGATGATGCAATCGTTGACATAATGCGGCTGTAGATCGGCGGCTATGCCGGTGTCGACATTGGGGTTGAAGACTTCGAGGAAGTAGTTGAAGCCGTTGTCGTCCGCGTCCCGGATAAAATCCAGCAAAGCCAGCAACGAGTTGTAGTCGGCGTCGAGATCGTTGTTGAAGGTGATGGAATAGAGGCCGAGATCGGTATGGCGGCGTTTGACCGACAGCGAGGCGGTGCGATACGGCCGCGACGGCTTCTTGCTGTAGGTTGCGCCACGCCCGACCCAGATGTCGGTCGCATCATTGGCGCGGATGGCGGGCTTGACGCTGCTGCCGGCAAAGGCTCCGGTTTCCGTCAGGCATTCCAGGTTCGAGGCGGAAACCAGCATGATGTCGATGATATCCTGCTGGATCACTGCCCTGATATTGTCGAGAAATTCCGGCCGCGTGCGATAGCGTGAAAACGAGCATTCCTTGTCGAGCTTCGGGCCGCAGGACGGAATGCTCGGTCCCATGTCGCCATCCTTGGCGTCGGCGATGATGAAATCGCGAGGTTTGTAGTTGCCAGCCCTGATCCGGGCGATTTTTTCGGCGAAACGAGTCATCGGTATATCCTCTCGCATCCGCATGCGGCGCTGAAACGGTCGTCCTGGGAGTTGGTTTTGTGATTTCACCTGTCTGATTTCAGTTGATCATGAATCCGCCATCGACCGGCATGGACAGGCCGTTGACCATCCGCGCCTCGTCCGAAAGCAGAAACAGGATGACTTCGGCCATGTCGTCGGGATCGGCGAACCGCCCGAGGGGGATGCGCGCCAGCATAGGCCCCGATTTTGCCGGATCACTCCAGGCTTTCACCGCCATGGGTGTGTTGGTTACGATCGGGTTGACGGAATTGACGCGGATCCCGTGCCTTCCGAGTTCGTTGGCCATCACGCGTGTCATGGCATCCAGCCCACCCTTCGAAGCGCAATAGGCGGTGTGATCGGGAATGCCCAGGAATGATGCGACACTCGACACGTTGACGATCGCGCCCGGCTGTTTCCGTGTGATCATGTCGCGGGCATATTCCTGCGCGACGATCATCGGCGCCCGCGTGTTGACGGCGTAGAGGAGGTCGAAATTCTTGACCTGCACGTCGAGGAACGATTCGAGTTCGGTCGTGCCGGCACAGTTGATCAGGTAGTCGGCCGGCAGTGCCATGAGCGCTGCCTGCCGCGTGGCATCGGGATCAGCGAGATCGACCACGATGGAGGTGCAGCCGGTTTCCTTTTCAAGTTCGGCGAGATCGGTGGACGAGCGCGACAGCGCCGTCACCTTCGCGCCACGCTTCGCCAGCATCAGGGCGGTCGCCCGTCCTATTCCCTTGCCCGCGCCGGTGAGAATCACATGCTTGCCTGTGAAATCCATCGTCAATTCTCCCTTACCAGCACGTGAAGCCGGCATCTGCCTTCACGGTCGCGCCGGTGATCAGGCTTGATGCGTCGCAGGCAAGGAAATGCACCACGGAGGCGATTTCGTGCGGCTGGCCCATGCGGCCCATCGGCGTATCGCGGAGCCAGGCATCCATCACCGACGGGTCGATATTGGCGGCTTTGGTCATTTCCGACTCGATATAGGTCGGTGCGACGGCATTGACGCGGACGCCGCGACTTGCCCATTCGGCAGCCAGCGACGCGGTCAGGTGGTGGACTGCGGCCTTGGACGCATTATAATAGGTCTGGTTCTGCGGCCGGTTGACGATATAGCCGGACATCGAGCCGATATTGACGATCGCGCCCCGCCCGGCCTTGAGCATCGGGCGACCGAAGGCGCGGTTGCACCAGAAGACGCCGTTGTAATTGACATCATTGACGTTCAGCCAGAGCTCGTCGGGCGTGTCTTCGGCCGCGGTGCCGCTCCGGGCAATGCCGGCATTGGCAACGAGAGCATCAACCCGGCCGTATCGGCCGAACACCTCCTCGGCGGCTTTGTCGACCGCCGCTGAATCCGTCACGTCGAGCACAAGTGCATCCGCCTCGACGCCCCTGGCTGCCAGTGCCTGCCTGCCGGACTGGGCGATCTCGTCATCCCTGTCGATGATGACGATGCGGGCGCCTGCCTCGGCCAGAGCCTCGGCGCAGGAAAGGCCGATGCCCCGCCCGCCACCGGTGACCACGGCCACCTGTCCATCCATTCTGAATTTCTCGAAGAACATTGATAAACTCCATTATGCTATGCGGGATTTCTTAAAGCCGCTGGCCGCTCTTCCTGTCGAAGAGATGCACACGTTGAGGATCGATCTGCAGGGGGATGGCCTCGCCGGGCCGCAGCGAGATCCTGTCCCTGACCACGGCATTGATCGGGTCGCCGCCCATATGCGCGAAAATCTGCGTCTCCGAGCCCGTGGGTTCGAGTACGGAGATCGTCGCCGCCTGTCCGTCGCTCCTGTAGTCGATATGTTCGGGGCGAATGCCATAGATCACCGGATCTGCATGTGCGGCCGTGCCGGCGGGGACGGGCAGGACCGTACCCTTGTCGCTGACGAAGGCGATCTGGCCATTCTGGGTCGCGAGCTTGCCGCGCATGAAATTCATCGACGGAGATCCGATGAAGCCAGCAACGAAAATGTTGGAAGGACGATCATAGAGATCGAGCGGCGCACCGATCTGTTCCACCCGGCCGTCGCGCATGACGACGATCTTGTCGGCCATGGTCATGGCTTCGATCTGGTCGTGGGTCACGTAGATGATCGTCGTTTTCAACCGCTGGTGCAGTTCCTTGATCTCGACGCGCATGGTGACCCGCAGTTTGGCATCGAGATTGGAAAGCGGCTCGTCGAACAGGAAGACCTGCGGATCGCGGACGATGGCGCGCCCCATGGCCACGCGCTGGCGTTGTCCCCCCGAAAGCTGTTTCGGATAGCGGTCCAGCAGCTTGCCGAGATCGAGAATGTCTGCGGCTTTCCTGACTTTTTCCTCGATTTCGCTTTTCGGCCGGCCCTTGAGCTTGAGTGGAAAGCCCATATTGTCGGCGACGTTCTTGTGTGGATAGAGCGCATAATTCTGGAACACCATGGCGATATCGCGGTCCTTCGGGAGAACGTCGTTGACCACCCTGCCACCGATCGACACCTCGCCGCCGGAGATTGTCTCAAGGCCGGCGATCATCCGCAGCAATGTCGATTTGCCACATCCGGATGGGCCGACAAGAACCACGAATTCGCCATCGGCTATGTCGATATCGACGCCATGGATGACCTGAAGATGTCCGTATTTCTTGACGATTTGCTTGACGGCGACCTGGGCCATTTCGATTCCTTTATTGCGGCAACAGGATCTGCATCTTCACCTCGCCCTTCGGGGCGGATGCAGCAGTCTCGAATGCGTGAACGCTGTCGTCGAATTCGAACGTGCGGGTGATCAGCGGCTTCACGTCGATGGCGCCGGAGGACAGCATGGCCACGCAGCGCGGGAACACATGTGCATAACGGAAGACGTGCTCGACGCGCGCTTCCCGCACCATGGCCTTGCCGACATTGTATTTGATGTCGTGCATTTGCGAGCCGATGAAGACCACCCTGCCGGCGGGCGACAGCACATCGAAGATGTTTTCTGCCGCCCGCGCGCTGCCCGAACATTCGAAAACGATCTCCACGCCCCAGCCGTCGGTTGCCGCCAGTATTTCGTTGGCCAGATCCTGGCGCGCGACATTGACCGGAATGATCGCGCCGAGTTTCGCTGCCAGTTCCAGCTTGGCATCATCAATGTCGCTGACGAACACCCGGGCACAGCCCGCCGCCAGCGCGGAGAGTGCGGTCACCAGTCCGATCGGGCCGGCGCCGATCACCAGCGCGATATCGCCGGGCTTGACCTGGGCCTTGGTTGCGGCATGGACACCGACCGCCAATGGCTCGACCATGGCAGCCTCGGCGAAGGAAACATTGTCGGGCAGCTTGAAGGTGAAATCGGCGGGATGAACGACGGTCGGCCGCAGGATGCCATGAATGGGCGGGGTCGCCCAGAAGCGCACCGCCGGATCAACATTGTACATCCCCATGCGGGTGGCGCGGCTGTTGGGATCGGGAATGCCGGGCTCCATGCAGACGCGATCGCCGACCTTGAGCGTCGTGACATCCGAGCCTGCCTCGATGACTATTCCCGAAGCCTCGTGCCCGAGGATCATCGGCGCTTTCACCTGGAAGACGCCCGCGCCGCCATGGGTGTAATAATGGACGTCGGAGCCGCAGATGCCGACCGTGTGCAGCTTGATCCGCACATCGCGCTGTCCAAGCGCCTCGTCGCGCTCGATGGGGAAGTCCCGGAGCGACAGCTTCATCTTTTCTTCGAGTACCAGGGATTTCATGGCCTTGTTCCATTTCGAGATTTGAGGTTCAGCCGCGCCAGACGATCAGCACACCCAGCGCGATGGCCAGCAGGTGGCAGACCATCAGCGGGATCGATTGTTCGAGAAAGCGCATCCAGAACAGTTCCAGTGCGACGAACAGGTAGATGCCGACGAACACCCGGTCGAACCAGTTGGTGGTGATGGGCAGGAAGCCGATGCGCTCCTGTGCCGCTGGTGCCGCGGCCTGTTGGTTGTCGATGTCGTCGATGTCTTCGATGTCGGATTGCTGCTGCATCGGGCTACTCCTTGACCGCGCCGAAGGTCAGGCCCGCCACGATATGGCGCTGGACCATCGAGAAAATGATCAGGGCAGGGATCAGCGTGATGACCGCGATCGCCGCCATCGTGCCCCATTCGGTTCCCGTCGTCGTCACATATTCCGAGAGGCCGGTGGTGATCGTGCGCGCATTGAAGCTGGTCAGCGTTGCCGCCAGCAGGAACTCGTTCCAGGCAAACACCCATGTCAGGATGAATGTCACGGCAAGCCCGGGCCGAGCCAACGGGAAGACGACTTCGTGAATGACCTGCCAGGTCGAGGCACCGTCGACTGTCGCCGCTTCGTCCAGTTCCTTGGGGATGCCGTCGATCGTCGGCCGGAGCGTCCAGATCGCGAAAGGCAGATTGAAGGTGCAATAGAGCAGGATCATGCCGATCTTGGTGTCGTAGAGCTTCCAGTCGCCAAATGTGAAGACCTGCGTGAACAGCAGGAAGAACGGCAGCAGGAACACCGCTGCCGGTGCCATGCGGTTGGTGATCGTCCAGAAGAAAATGTTCTCCTTGCCGGCAAGGTCGAAACGCGAGAGCGCGTAGCAGGCCATGAAAGCCAGCACGGTCACCAGAAGCGCATTGCTGGTTGAAATGATCATGGAGTTGATCATGTAGCCGCGCAGGGTCGGGTCGCCGATCACCTTGACATAGTTTTTCCAGTAGATCGCATCGAGAAACAGGCTCGGCGTGGTGAACAGGTCGACCGCCGGCTTCACCGAAATCACAAACAGCCAGTAGATCGGAAACAGCGTGAGCAGGCTGAGGAACAGCCAGAGCAGGAGGTATAGAACGGGACGTTGGCGGTGCATCAGGCGGTCCTCCTGCGTTCACGGCGCGCGACGAGGGCCACATAGAGCAGCCAGCACATCACCAGCGTCAGATAGAGAACGATGATTGAAATTGCGGCGCCGTAGCCGTAGTCGGTCTTGGGAAACACGGTCTTCCAGATATGCAGGCCGATATAGCGGGTTGCCGCGCCGGGTCCGCCGCTGGTCAGCATCCAGACCTCGTCGACGGTGCGCAGCGCATCCATCAGGCGAATGAAGACGGTCGCCAGGATCGCCGGCCGGATCATCGGCAGGGTGATGTGCCAGAAGATCTGCCGCCGGTTGGCGCCATCGATCTGGGCCTGTTCGAATGGTTCCTTGGGCAGCGCCAGGAGCGCTGCGAGCAGCGTCAGCGTCACCAGCGGCGTCCAGTGCCAGATGTCCATGATCACGGTCAGCACGAAGGCGGTCGTGGCGTCGCGGCCGATGTTCATGTCATAGCCGACCCAGTGCTTCAGCAGGTAGGGAAGAATGCCGATGCTGGGCGTGGTCATCAGTCGCCACACCGATCCGACGACAATAGGCGCGACGATCAGCGGCAGCGTATGGATGGTGCGGAAGAAGCCGCGTCCGGGAAACTCCCGCATGAACAACTGGGCAAGGAGATAACCGAGCGCGATTTCGCTGACGACCGCGAAGAAGGCGAATTTCATCGTGTAGGCCAGCGATGTCAGAAATTCGGCATCGAACACCAGACGGCGGAAATTGTCGGCGCCGTTGTAGATCATCGATGGATTGGCGCCGAATGGGTTCCACTGGTGAAACGCGACATATAGCACGTAGATGAAGGGCAGGATGCCGAAGATGCCGAGTATCGCAATCGTCGGGGCGAGCAGCAGCCAGCCCACTGTGTTTGAACGCATGAATCCGTTCTCCCGGAAACCGTTGTCCGCGCGTTGAGATCACCGGCGGACTGCACAAAGGTGCATCCGGGTGGCCAGCGAACGGCCACCCGAAGCAGACGTTCTTCGCTTACTTGCGATAGCCGAGGTTCTTCAACTCGGCCTCTGCGGCAGCGGCCATCTGGTCGAGACCGTCATCCGGCGACACTTCACCCAGCAGGATCCTGAAGAAAATCGGTGAGGTCGCTTCCCGCACCTGGGCGTGGAACGGGTAGGGCGGCGCCCCGGCAAACAGCTTTCCTTCCTCCTTCAGCATCGTGTAGTAGCCGTTCAGCTTCTTATCCATCTCGATGACTTTGGGATCGTCATACGTGGCGGTGTTGGTGATGCGCGGTGCGGCAACCGCCCAATCGCCCTGGACCGAGTCCTGGCCGATGAACTGCATGAACAGCAGCGCCGCTTCCTTGTTCTTGGAGGTGACAGGCAGGCCGAAGGCGCCGCCGTCATAATAGCCGATATAGCCCTTGCCGGCCTTGACCTCGTCGAGAACGGCCGTTTCAGACGGAGGCAGTGCCACGCCGACATTTCCGACGACTTTCGACTTCTCGGCATCCGACGCGATCCAGGCGGCGTTTTCGCCGTAGACCAGACCCTGAGCCACACGTCCGGCCGCAAACGTCGTGCCCACTTCGGTCCAGGTGCTGGCCGCCGATTCCGGCGGAGCGATATCCCGCAGGTGCAGCCAGTATTTCAGAGCCTTCTTTGCCTCGGGGCTGTTCATAGTGCCGCCGTTTTCGACCGATGCGGCATAGTTTTTCGACGCGTCGATACCCCAGTTGAAGACCCCGAAGGTCGGCGCAATCGATTCGAAGAATTCGTACCAGGAAGCGGGATGGCCGGTATGGGCCTGCGAAGTCGTGCCCCACAGCTCCATGTTGTTGTCCTTGCCCCACTTGGTGAAGAATTCCGCGATCTGCGTATATTCCTCATGGGTCTTGGCTGGCGCCAGGTCCTTGCCGGTTTCCTTCTTGAACGCTTCCTGGATCTTGGGGTCGTTGAAAAGATCGGTCCGGTAGAGATAGACCTTGATGAAGGCTTCCATCGGAATGCCGAAAATGTCGCCATCGGCGTTCTTGAAATAATTGGCGAAAGTCGTGAAATGAGTTTCATCGAATTCCGGCGCTTTCAGGGACGGATCATCCTTGAGGGATTTGGTGATATCGACCAGGAAGTTTCTGGACAGATAGGCGTAGATGATGTCCTGCTCGATATAGATCATGTCATAGATGCCGGTCTTGGCTTCCATGTCCTTGATGGCCTTGTCATACATCTGATCCCAGGACGTGGTCTCGATCTCCACCTTTATGCCGGTCTTCTTCTCGAATTCCGGGGCCAGGACGTCCTTGATGTAGTTCGAGGGAGGCGTGCTCTCGGTCACGCCATGCAGCACGACGCCCTTGTATTTGGCGCCGGCATCCGACCAGAAGTCGGCTTGTGCGGGCGCAACGGTTGCCAGAAAGCCGAACGCCAGTGCGGCGAGGCCCATTCCACTTTTCCTGAACATACACTCCTCCTTGAATGTTTAAAGCGCTTGCGGCCGGCTGCCGGCAAGCCGCCTCCTCGCCCGACTGTCGTCGGCGCCTCGGAAAACTCGACACCCGGCTCCTCCCGGCGATCGAGTATTCGTCTCGCGTTCATGGAGTGACTGCCTCAGACGATCTGCGGCCTCGTTCCCATGAGCGTCCCATGAGCTTAGTGTGGGGGATTACCCTCTGCCACGCGTGATTTGCAGTCGATCTATACTTTTTCGCCGAATACTCCTGTGCCTGCGGAATAGGCGCGGATTTCCCTGAAAGGATCGGCTCGCGCCTCCGTTCCGATCTTGTGAGCGTTGCGCCGGTAATCCGATGGCGTCCGTGCGCAGATCTTGAAGAACTGCCTGTTGAAATTGGCGATGTTGTTGAACCCGACCTCGAAGCAGATGTCGGTGATCGGCCGATAGGTCTGCGTCAGCAGCGAGCAGGCCGCATAGACGCGCGCCAGGATGACGTACCTTGCGAAGGTGTGGCCGGTATGCCGCTTGAAGAAGCGGGAAAATGCCTGTGGTTCCAGGCCGCAGAGCCTTGCGACGGAGGGCAGGTCGATATCGTCGTTGTAATGTTCCAGCACATAACGCATGGCGACATCGAGTTCCGGCGGCAGTTCTACCTGCGCGGAAGTCGGCGCCAGCCGTGAAAGCTTGCGGCGATCGGCGGGATCTCGCGCCAGAGTGATCATCAATTGCAAAAACAGCGCCACGCGCTCGGCACCATGGGCGGAACCGATCTGGGCGAGCAGCCGCTGCCCTGCCATGGCCGTTGCGCCGAGAAACTTCACACCGTAGACCGCGTCATCGTAGAGCGGCCGTATGGTCCCCAGTTCGGGGCAGAAAGAGGTCACCCGATCTGCCCATTCGGGGCTGAACTGGATAAGCATGTCGCGATTGCGGACAGTTTTGCCGGGCTCGATATCGCTGACCCAGTTGTGCGGAACGTTCGGACCGGTCAGAACCAGGCACCCCGGTTCGAATTCGCCGATATGGTCCCCCACCATCATCACGCCGGAGGTCGTTCGCGTCAGGTGCAGCTCATATTCCGGGTGATAATGCCACTTTGCTCCGAAGAACGGATAGTCATGCATGTTCCAGCGGAAGGATTCCGCAGGCGGACATATGATCATTTCGAAGTCCGGAACGATCCTTAAATCCGCCTTCATGGAATGACTCCTCCCAGGTAACGCAGCGAACGTTTCATCTTGGCTATGCCGACAAGGGCTCCTCCCCCGGACGGCATAGATTACGCGGCACTTCAAATGCAATTCCTGCCTGGCGTTGCAGAAGCTTTCCAGCTTGTCGCTTTCGCAGATTTTCCGTCTCGCCTGCGAAAGCCGTCCTCCAGCAGAGGATCGATTTGGTATCTGGACCGATGTCGGGAGAAGGTTGCGCAACGCGAACGGCGCCAGCACTACCTAAGTCATGCACCTCCCGTATCTGGCGACTTCCAGATTTATATGTTGCTTAAATAGACAAATTAGAGGTTTTCCCAATAGTGTCAATATAAAAGTGAATTGGCCTCCAATGAGATAAGCGGTGTAGTTTGTCGATGGCAATCGCCACGATTTGTGTATTCTTGAGATGTTGTTAGCAGTCGCAGCATTTGGCAGCAGTCGCCAGCCACTCCAAATGTGCTTGACAGATATGCCGATCGGATATTTTGTTGCCATTTGCAACATAGGGCATGTTTGTCTTGGGAGGACACGCTTATGGGAAGACTGGGAATCCATTCATTCGTCTGGACCGGCGGTGCCACGCAGGCCATGCTCGAGGACGCGATGGAAAAATCAGCAGCCTGCGGATATCGGCTGATCGAGTTCGCATATTTGCAATCGGAAAAGTTCGACCTCGATCGTCTCGCGAAAATGGCAGCATCGCTGGATCTCGAGATCGCCGTGACGATGGGCCTGCCACTGAACGCCGACGTGTCGAGCGAAGACGCCGGCACAGTCAAGGCCGGCGAGCGATTGCTCGCCGACGCGGTGAAGGCGGTTCGCGACATCGGCGGTACCAAGCTTGGTGGCATTCTCTATTCCGCGCATACGAAATACACCAGAATGCCGAGTGATCAGGGTCGCAGGAACAGTATCGAGGCGATCGCCAGGACAGCCGATATCGCCAAGGCGGCAGGCATCGATCTGGTTCTGGAGATCGTCAACCGCTTTGAGACCAATCTTCTGAACACCACGGCGCAAGGCCTCCAGTTCATCGAGGCGACCGGCTCCGATCATGTCTTGCTGCATCTCGACACGTTCCATATGAACATCGAGGAAGCCAATCCCGCGGCGGCCATTCGCCTGGCGGGCGACAAGATCGGCTACTTTCACATCGGTGAAAGCAATCGCGGTTTCCTCGGCGATGGCGTGATCGACTTCAACCTTGTTTTCGATGCGCTTCTCGACATCGCTTATTCACGCGACATCACCTTCGAATCCTTCTCCAATGCCGTGGTCGATCAAAGCCTGTCGCTGGCTTGCGCCATCTGGCGCGATACATGGACGGACAATATGCCGGTCGCAAGGCATGCCAAGGCTTTCATTGACCTGAAGATGGAAGAGGCGGTTCGCCGCCGGGCGACCAACGCCGGGTCATAACCCGGCTGCAGGAAGGGACGTTGGGGGAAATCGGCATTATGGGATATGGATTTTGCGGGATGACGGCCTTATGCCAAACGACCCTGTGCGACCATGGAAATCGGGAGATTCTCGCGTGAATGAGACGGCGCTCACCACCAGTTCGCCACGGAGAATTCGCCAGCGCAACGAAGTAGCCGCTTTGAATGCGCTGCATCGGTTCGGACCGCTCAGCCGGGCCGAGCTTGCACGCCGGCTTGGGCTCAATCGTTCCTCTTCCGGGCATATCATTGCCGGACTGTCCATGGATGGCCTGGTTCGCGAGGTTAATGAAAGTCAGAATGTCCGGGCAACTCCCGCCCATGCCGGGCGTCCCGGCATCATGCTGGAACTTGTCCCCGGGGCCGTGTTTTTTCTGGGCGTCGAGATCGGTGTCGAGCATATCAGCACGGTCGAGATCGATCTCGGGACCAATATCATCTCCACCAATGTCGAGCCGTTCGACGGGGCGTCTGCCGGTGTGGAAGCTGCCGTCGTTCGCGCGGTGGAACTGGCCATCGGCTCCATTCCGTCGTCCAGGCTCGACCGCTGCGAAGGCATCGGGATCGCGGCGCCTGCGCAGATGGACAAACACGGCTTCGTACGGCTGGCGCCGTTGCTTGGCTGGGAGAATGTCCAGCTTGCGGAACTGGTGAGAGACGCATTGCCTTTTTCCGCTCCCGTCCTGGCGGAGAATGACGCGAATGCCTTTGCGATCGGCGCCACATATGGCCGAAATGAACAGCATTCCGGCGTGACCCTGTTTCTGGTCATGGAAAGTGGCATTGGTGGCGGCATCATCGTCAACGGCAGTCTGTTTCGCGGTGCGAACGGCCTGGCGGGCGAGATCGGACATCTCCGCGTGGGTGGCGTATCGGATCCGGATCGAAGTCTGGAACAGGTGATCGGCCTCGAACACATCATGACCGAGTATCGCGAGATCCCCGGTCTCATCGAGCCGACATTCCAGCACTTCCTCGCCGACGTGCGTGATCGCGTGCCCGGCGCCGTGTCGATTGCCGAAGAGTGGGCCAAGGCATTGGCCTTCGGTCTCATTCAGGCCTGTCGCGTCATCGACGCCGATCGGATCGTGCTCGGGGGATCTGTCTCGGCGCTTTACCCGTTGATGGCCGCGCGCGTCGCCCGTCACATACACTCGACCCAGGAGGCGAGCTTCCCTCTGCCGTTCATCGTCATGAACAATGAAGATACGGTCGGTCCCGCTTTCGGTGCGGCTTGCATCCTGCACCGGCGTTACCTGTCGTTGGAAAGCCAGCGATTTGCCGAGGAAAGCGGCTGAGCCGCCACACGTTTTTGCGCCAAGCATTCCTGCAATATGTCGAACCGTTGCACGAAAATATGCCCGGATAATATGTTGTGAAAGAATACAAACGATATTATCAGTGCATGCGGAGGGAGATCATCGTTGACGGCTGTATTTTCATTTCCGCCGGTTCCATCGGATCGACCGGTTGTGAAACAGTTGCAGGCGGTGACTGCCGAGGTTTGAATGCGCCCATAACAGAGTGTCCGCCATGCCTTCAAATGATATCCAGACCCAGACGAGGCTCGCGCCGGACGCGCTTGGTCCCACCATCACCATCGGTGAAATTCTGGTGGAAATCATGGCGAACAGCCGGGGGAACGGCTTCCTGGAGCCGATCGAACTCATGGGCCCCTATCCGAGCGGCGCGCCGGCAATCTTCATCGATCAATGCGCCAGGATCGGCGGGGCTGCCGGGATCATCGCCTCGGTCGGCAACGATGATTTCGGACGCATCAACGTCGGGCGGCTTCGCGCTGATGGTGCCGATGTCTCGGCCATTTCCGAGAGCGAGGATTACCCGACCGGCAGCGCCTTCGTTCGCTACCGGGAGGACGGCTCCCGTGATTTTGTTTTCAACATCGCCAAATCTGCTGCAGCGCAGGTCAGCCTGACCAGCGAGGCGAAAGCACTGATCGCGAGATCCGGCCATCTGCATGTCATGGGCACGGCCTTTGCCATCCCGGGCGCATGGGAGATCATCGATCACGCCATCGGCGTCATCAAGGAGCGTGGCGGCAGCATCTCCTTCGACCCCAACCTGCGCAAGGAACTGCTTGGGCAACCCCAGACACGGGAACGTTTCGCGCGGCTCGTCGAAATTGCCGATCTCATCCTGCCGTCCGGCGAAGAACTGTTCGTGGCCGCAGGAGTGGACGGCGAGGCGGCCGCGATCCAGGCTCTTTTCGCGCGCAATGCAACGGAAATCGCGCTGAAGAGGGGCGAACGGGGATCGAGCTTTTTCGCAGCCGATGGTTCCCGCATCGATTGTCCTGCATTTAAAGTGGTGGAAGTCGATCCAACGGGCGCTGGCGACTGTTTCGGCGGCGCCTACGTGGCCTGCCGGCGGCTGGGAATGCCGGCAAACCTGGCTCTGGACTATGGCAATGCGGCCGGTGCCCGGAATGTCACGGTCATGGGACCGATGGAGGGGGCCGGCTCACGCGCGCAGCTGGACACCTTTATCGCCACGACAGCGAGGGCAATCCCATGATCGATTTCCTCAGGCATCTCGCCTTGTCCCGCCGTGAGGGTGCGCCAATCGGAATCACCTCCGTCTGCTCGGCCCATCCTTTGGTGATCCGCGCCGCAGCGCGCAATGCCGCCCGGTATTCCGAGCCTTTGCTGATCGAGGCGACCTGCAATCAGGTCAACCAGTTCGGCGGTTATACCGGCATGCGCCCCGCCGATTTCGTGCGGCTGGTCCACAGGATCGCGGTGGAGGAAGGCCTTGCGGCCGAGAGGATCATTCTTGGCGGCGATCATCTTGGCCCGAACCCCTGGCGGTCGGAACCCGCAGAATCGGCGATGGCAAAGGCCGAGGACATGGTGGCGGCCTATGTCGAGGCGGGTTTCCGGAAAATCCACCTCGATGCATCGATGGGCTGTGCGGGTGAACCGGCGGCATTGGGCGATGCGACGACTGCCGAACGTGCATTGAGGCTGGCCAAGGCAGCGGAACGGGCGGCGCGTGACGCCGGCGGCGAGGCGCCGGTCTACATTATCGGCACCGAAGTGCCGCCGCCCGGCGGTGCGCACCATGTGATCGCCGAGCTCGAGCCGACCAGCGTGGCCGCCGCGCAAAAGACGATCGTTATTCACCGTGCGCTTTTCATGAAGGCGGACATGGAGGCGGCATTTGCGCGGGTAATTGCCCTCGTCGTCCAACCCGGTGTGGAGTTCGGCAATGAGAACGTGGTTGTCTACGATCCGGCCAGGGCGCGCGGATTGACGCAGCTTCTCGAACAGGAGCGCATGCTGGTCTACGAGGCGCACTCGACCGATTATCAGGGGCGGGTGGCCTTGCGGCGGCTCGTGGAGGATGGATTTGCCATCCTCAAGGTCGGGCCGGAACTGACCTTCGTGCTGCGTGAGGCGCTCTACGGGCTGGATCTGCTGGCGAGCGACTATTTGCCGGACTATCCGGCCCGCCAGCTGTTTGCGACGATGGAGAACCTTATGATGGACAAGCCCGCGCATTGGAACGGCCATTATCACGGCTCCGAGCAGGAACAGCACATCCAGAGGCATTATTCCTACTCCGACCGTATTCGCTACTACTGGAACCAGCCCGAGGCTGATGCCGCCGTCAGCCATCTGATCGCCGCGCTGAATGGCAAGACGCTGCCGGTAACGCTTCTTCGTCAGTATCTGCCGGCTTTCGGAGCTCTCGCCGGCAAGCCGCTCGATCCGGCTGCCCTGCTGGTCGCCTCGATCCAGCGCGTCCTCGACGACTATCATTTTGCCTGCAGCGCTGAAGTTTGAGTGTGCTGACGTGCTTTGAAGAATATCATTGAAGGTTTTCTGGAGGAGGATTTGATGAGGCTGAAAGACAAGATTGCGCTGATCACCGGCGGCGCCAGGGGTATTGGGTTTGGCTTTGCCGAGGAGTTCGTCAGGCAGGGCGCCAAGGTGGTGATCGCCGACATCAATATCGAGGCTGCGCGCGCCGCAGCCTCATCCATCGGTCCGAGCGCCAGCGCAAAGAAACTCGACGTCACGCGGGTCGACGACATCGTGAAAGTCGTTGCCGAGGTCGATGCGGAGTTTGGTGGCATCGATATCCTGGTCAACAATGCCGCGATCTTCGATCTCGATGCGATCGAGGACATCACCGAGGAAAGCTATGAGAAGGTGATGAACGTCAACCTCAAGGGTCCCTTGTTTGTGATGCGGGAAGTGTCGCGCGTGATGATCAAGCGCGGCCGTGGCGGAAAAATCATCAATATGGCCAGCCAGGCCGGGCGCCGCGGCGAAGCCCTCGTGACGCTCTATTGCGCCTCCAAGGCGGCAATCATCTCCGCCACCCAGTCGGCGGCGCTGGCGTTGGTCAAGCACGGGATCAACGTCAATGCCATTGCGCCAGGCGTCGTCGACGGCGAGCACTGGGATTATGTCGATGCGCGCTTTGCCGAGGCGGAAGGCCTGAAACCCGGAGAAAAGAAGGCGGCTGTTGCCAGATCCGTGCCGATTGGTCGCTTTGCGACGCCTGACGACATCAAGGGGTTGGCGGTTTTCCTCGCATCGTCCGACAGCGACTATATTCTGGCCCAGACTTACAATTGCGACGGCGGCAACTGGATGAGCTGAGCACCGGTGCGCTGGCGCTCAGCTATGTCGCTGCGGGCCGGCTGCTCGGCTACATCGAGCAGCATATCAATTCCTGGGATTGCCTCGGTGCCATCGCCGTCATCCGGCCGGCCGGATTGCAGACCAGCGATTTTCTTGCCGATGACGGTCTGCGGAAGGGCAACCGGCAGATTGCCGGCAACGAGCATGTCTATGTCGAACTCGAACTGGTTTATGGCAATCATTGAGAATGGCCAGGCGCAACCGGCGGCGTGGCCCGGGGAGCGACCTTCTTCAGGACATCAAGGAAAGCGCTGACGAGCGGAGCCGTGCCCTCGCCACGACGGAAGGCAATCTTGTGCATCGAAGTGAAGCCATAACTCTTGGGACGTATGGCCCGAAGATCGTTCTTCAAAACCCAGGGTTCGGCGAAATGGCAGGGCAGAAACCCGATGAACTGGCCCGAGAGGATCAGCATAAGCTGCGCTTCCATCACCGCCACCGAGGCGCTCGCGCGTGGATGGCCGACAAGATAGAGATCATCGAAATGACGGTAGCGCCGCACTGAAAACCGGGCCGCTTCGATGTCCCGTTGCTCGATATCGCGATCCGGCCGGCTGAAGAGATCATGCGTGCTCCCGCAATAGAGATTGTGGGGTTCGGCCGCGAAGTCGCGATAGATGACGCCATGCGCCTTCTGGGAAAACGGGCCGATGGCAATATCGCGTTCACCGTCGGCCACCTTCTGCTCGAGATCCGAAGGCGTTCCAAGGATGAGGTCGATGAATACATCGGCATCCGGCTGCATGAAAGCGGATATTGCCCGCTGGATGCCCAGAAACTCACTGGTGAACACGCCATCCGACGTGCCCAGGCGCAGGCGGCCGGAAAGGCTGCCGGTTGCCGAACCCACCCGCTGGGTGAAGTCATCCATATCACGGAACAGCTTCATGGACGCGTCGTAGGTGGCCTGGCCCAGTTCGGTCAGGCGGAACTGCTGCTTGCCGCGCTGGCAGAGCTGGCCGCCGATGCGCTTTTCAAGCTCGGCAAGATGCGTGCTCAATGTCGATTGTGAGAGATTGAGAGCCAGTTGCGCATCCGCAAACCCGTTGGCGTCCGCCAGCGCCACGAAGACGCGCAGTAACCTGATATCGATATTGTCCAGTCTGCGCATGGATCGCCGGTCCTGACATTGACGTTCTTCGATGTAAAGTCCCAAATAATGTGATATACTTGAATGTAAAAAAACACGAACGTTCTTCAAACAAAAAAGGGGAACGTCATGAAAAAAATACTCGGTATGACTTCAGCGATTGCGTTGGTAGTCGCGGCATCCTCAGCGCAGGCGGCGGACGAAATCCGCATCCTCGCGCCGACATGGCTTGGCTTTGCGCCGGTGCATATCGCGCAGGACCTTGGCTGTTTCACCAAGGAAAATCTGGACGTCAGCATCCGCTTCGAGGATGATCTGACCAATGTCATGGCGGCGATGGCGCGCGGCGATATCGAAGTACAGATGCGTTCGGTCGGCGAATACCAGGGCCGCCCGCGCGACAAGACCACGCCGGGCATCATCATCGGAACGATCGACGAATCGGTCGGCGGCGATGGTGTGATCGCAGACGGAAAGATCGCCAGCATTGCCGACCTCAAGGGCAAGACGGTTGCCGCCGAACCCAATATCCCGTCGCGCCTGCTGCTGCAGATGGAGTTGAAGAAGGCCGGCCTGACGCTCAAGGATCTGAACATCAAGGAGATCGCCACGGCGGATACCGGCGCGGTGTTCGCGGACGAGTCGATCGCGGCGATCGCTACATATGAACCGTTCATGTCGCAGGCGATCAAGGCCTCTTCGCGCGAGGGCGCCAAGGTGATGATCTCGTCCAAGGATCATCGCGGCCTGATCATCGATGCGATTATTGCCAGGAACGAAGATTTCAAGGCATCGCCCGAAAAGTATGGCCGCTTCCTGAAATGCATTTACCAGGCAGTGGATTTCATCAAGGCCGAGCCGGACAAATTCGCCGAAATGGCGGCGCCGCATTTCGGCCTGACCGCGGCTGAAGTGCTCGACATCGTCAAGGGCAGCCTGTCCTATACTTCGCTCACCGAAGCCAAAGACTACATGGGTGCGCCTGGAAAACCAGGCAAGCTGAACGAGATCTTCGGCACGCTGATGGCGCTGAACCTCGAAAACGGCGCGGCGGACACCAGGCTTGAAGCAGCCGAACAGATCGACAGCTCGGTGATCGCAACGCTCGGCAACTGACCGTCTTCCCAAGAAGCTCGACTTCGTCACGCTCAGGAGGCGGGATGTTCTCCAACATGTTCACTTTTCGCGGCCGCGGCTCGCCGGTCGCGGAATTCATTGTCGGGGTACTGGCCGCGGCGGTCCTGCTCGTCGTCTGGGAGCTTGCGGCGCGGCTCGGCGTGATCAAGCCGCAATTCCTGCCATCGCCGACGGCGGTGGTCGCTGCACTCTGGAGAATGCTCACGACGCAGAGCCTGTTGTGGCACACGGCGGTGTCGGCCGGACGCGTCTGGAGCGCCTTCCTGATCGCAGCGATCATGGCGGTGCCGATCGGCATCCTGATGAGCAGTTACCGGGTGGTCGGGGCGGCGCTCGAGCCGATCGTCGATTTCATCCGCTACCTGCCCGTACCTGCGCTGGTGCCGCTGTCGATCATCTGGTTCGGGGTCGGCGAGACGACGAAGATCTTCCTGCTCTGGCTGGGCACGTTTTTCCAGCTCGTGCTGTTCGTGGCTGACGATATGCGCCGGGTGCCGAATGAATATGTCGAGGCAGCACGCACGGTCGGCGCCAATTCCCGGCAGGTGATGGTTGATGTGGCGCTGAGGGCCATGGCGCCGTCGCTTGTCGATAATCTCCGCATTACGCTCGGCTGGTGCTGGACCTACCTGATCATCGCCGAAATCGTCGCGGCCGACTCCGGCATTGGATACGTCATCTGGTCGGCGCGACGCTTCGTCAAGACGCCCGAAGTGATGGCAGGCGTCGTCGTCATCGGCCTGATCGGCCTGCTGACCGACCAGATCCTCCGCTACGTCCACCGCCGCCTGTTCCGGTATTTGTGAGGGGCCATGAACGCGCATTATCTGGCTTTCGACGGAATCACCAAGCAATTCGGCCCCATTGATGTCGTGGCGAACACCGATCTTTCGATCGAGCAGGGATCGCTGGTGATCTTTCTCGGGCCGTCGGGCTGCGGCAAGACCACGCTGATGCGCATGGTCGGCGGGCTCGATCATCCCACGAAAGGCGCCATCCGGCTCGAAGGGCAGGTGGTCAGGACGCCGGACCGTCGGCGTGGCATGGTGTTCCAGTCCTATTCCTCGTTTCCTTGGCTGACGGTCGAAGAGAACATCGCGTTTGGCATGCGCTACCGGTCCGACATGACCGGTGCCGAGAAAACCGAACGCTGCCGGCATTATCTCAAGCTTGTCGGGCTGGAGGATTTTGCCACCGCCTATCCATCGCGGGTCTCCGGCGGCATGCGCCAGCGGGTGGCGATTGCCCGCACGCTGGCGGCAGGCTCAGACGTATTGCTGATGGACGAGCCCTTCGGAGCGCTTGATGCGCTGACGCGGGAGCGGCTGCAGGTGCAACTTCGGGAAATCCAGATCCGTGAGGGCAAGACGGTGATCTTCGTCACCCACGACGTCGAGGAGGCGGTGTTTCTCGCCGATCGCATCGTGATGTTCTCGCGGCGGCCGGCCTCGGTGATCGCGGACATCGACGTCAATGCGGTGCTGGGTAAACAGCGGCCACTGGAAATCCGCGAGACCCCGAAGTTTTTCGATTTGCGCAACCAGGTGCTTCACCTCATCCGCAACGAGACGGGAGATCCGCTGTGACCGGGGAGTTGTCTGGAAAAACCGTCGTGATAACCGGTTCCAGCCGTGGCATCGGCCTCGGCATCGCCAAGCGCTTTTCAAACGCAGGTGCCGAGCTGCACCTGATTGCTGATGACGACGCCATCCACGAGCGGGCACGGGAACTGCGGGCGTCTTCTGCTCAAGCCGATATTTCCGATGCGGATGCGGTCGAACGCGCGCTTGCGGATCTGGGACGGATCGACGTGCTGATCAACAATGCCGGACTTGAGCGGATGACGCCGGTGACCGATGCCGGCAGCGAAGCCTGGGAGACGTTCAAGCGTATCGTCGATATCAATATTGCCGGCACGGCGCTGGTAACGCGGAAGGTGATCGGCCGCATGCAGAGCGGCGCTTCGATCGTCAACACGGCCTCGATCTGGGGCCGGGTGGCCGAGGCGCAGTTCGATGCCTATGTCGCCTCCAAGCACGCGATCATCGGCCTCACCAAGACCTGGGCGAAAGAGCTCGGGCCGCGCGGCATCCGCGTTAATGCCGTCTGCCCCGGCTGGGTGCGGACGGAGGCCTCGATGCGCTCGCTTGGCAAGATGGCGATATCGAAGGATGTCCCGGAGGATGATCTGCTGCAGCAGATCATCGATGGTCAGGCATTGTCCGGCCTGATGGTGCCCGAGGATATGGGCGAGACCTATCTGTTCCTGGCGTCCGACAGGGCGTCCAACATTACCGGGCAATCGCTCGGCGTCGATCGGGGGGAAGTTCCATGGTGAAGGCGCTCGCCGGCAGGAAGGCGATTGTCACAGGCGCGGCAAGCGGCATCGGCAGGGCGAGCGCGCTGGCCCTGATAGCGGAAGGCGCCGTGGTGGCGGGCCTGGATCTGCAGGCGTCTGACGGTGATTTTCCGATCATCGCCTGCGACCTCGCCGATGAAAGGCAGATCGTCAAAGGCGTGGCGGCGGCGATCGCCCGGCTCGGAGGGGTCGATATCCTTGTCAACAATGCCGGCATTCTGGAGGAGCGACGGCTTGGCGATATAGATGCGTCACATATCGACCGGATGTTTGCCGTCAACGTGCGTGGCGCGGTGCTTGTGACGCGCGAGGCGCTG
Source organism: Rhizobium sp. (assembly GCA_028290545.1). Taxonomy (GTDB): domain Bacteria; phylum Pseudomonadota; class Alphaproteobacteria; order Rhizobiales; family Rhizobiaceae; genus Rhizobium_E. Next base: position 25,590 of record JAQGJP010000041.1, read on the forward strand.
CCGCATCTGGGGCATGGCGGCCGCATCATCAATATTGCTTCGGAACTCGCCTATCTTGGCCGCGCTGAAGCGTCCATCTACTGCGCCACCAAGGCGGCCCTACTCGGGCTGACGCGATCCTGGGCGCGGGAACTGGCGCCGCGCATCCTTGTCAATGCCGTGGCACCGGGGCCGACCGACACGCCGCTGCTGGCTTTCGAGACCCTGACCGAGGCGCAGAAGACCGCCGAGGTTGCCAATCCACTCGGGCGCATAGGCAAACCGGCAGAGGTTGCCGCCGCCGTGGTGTTTCTTGCCGGTCCAGGCGCAACGTTTTTTACCGGGCAATGTCTTGGCGCCAATGGCGGCGCAGCAATGCCATGAGGAGCAGACAATGAAAGAGACGGTATTTTGGGCGGAACAGACCTGGCCGGATGTGCATGGGAAAATTGCCGGCGGTGCGCCGGTTTTCCTGCCTCTGGGCGCCACCGAACAACATGGCCATCACATGGCGCTGAATGTCGATGTCGTCCTGCCGACGGCAATCTGCGAACGTGTCGCTGAAACCGTCGGCGGACTTGTCGTGCCGACACTTGCCTATGGCAACCGCTCGCAGCCGCGCACCGGCGGCGGCCCGGCTTTTTCGGGCACGCTGAACCTGACGGCACATACTTTCTCGCTGGTGGTGAAAGACGTCATCTGCGACCTCTTTCGCCAGAAGGTCCGGCGCATTGTGGTCGTCAACGGCCATTACGAGAATATCGGGCCATCGATCGAGGGCATCGAACTGGCGCTCGACGCGATCGGACGGGAGAATGCCGATGGCCTGGTCATCCTGCGCATGGATCACTGGGATCTCGTCAGGCCAGAGACGATCGACCGCATTTTCCCCGATGGTTATCCCGGCATCGAGCTTGAACATGCAAGCGTAATCGAAACCTCGATGATGCTCGCCCTGCGGCCGGACCTCGTGGACCTGGATCGGTCGCTTCATGATGGCCCGGCGAAATTCCAGCCCTTCGACCGGTATCCCGTTCCGTCGTCCGACGTTCCGCCATCCGGCGTGCTTTCCATGACCGAGGGGTCCACCGGTGAGAAGGGTGAATGGCTGCTGTCTGACAGCGTGACGAAGATGATTGCAATTGTAAGACAGGAATTCAGCATGGGAGCCAGCGATGGGAACCGATAATTATCAGCCGATCGACGCGGCGGAAGTTCCGCGCTTTGCCGGCCACGCAACATTCATGCGGCTTCCGGCGGTTACATCCGCGGAGGGGCTGGATATCGCTCTCGTCGGCATTCCGTGGGACGGAGGCACGACCAACCGTCCCGGCGCCCGCCATGGACCGCGCGAGATCCGCAGCCAGTCGAGCCTGATGCGCAAGGTGCACCACGTCTCCAAGACCGCGCCGTTCAGCCTCGCCAATATCGCCGATGTCGGCGATCTCTCGGTCAACCCGATCGATCTCGGCGATGCGCTGAAGCGGATCGAGGCTGGTATGGCCGCGATCGTCGCAACTGGCGCGATCCCGCTTGCGGCCGGGGGCGACCATCTGACGACGCTGCCGGTGCTGCGTGCGGTGGCCAGACATCGACCGGTCGGCATGATCCATTTCGATGCGCATTCCGACACCAACGACACCTATTTCGGCGGCAATGCCTATACCCATGGCACGCCGTTTCGCCGCGCCATCGAAGAGGGGCTGCTGGACCCGAAGCGCTTAGTCCAGATCGGCATTCGCGGCTCGATGTACGATCCCGGCGAGCATGACTGGGCCGTCGGGCAAGGCGTCCGCATCATCTATATGGAGGAATTCGTCCGGCGCGGTGCCGCCGATGTCATGGCCGAGGCCAGATCCATCGTCGGCGACGGCGCGACCTATGTGACGTTCGATATCGACAGTATCGATCCATCCATGGCGCCGGGCACCGGCACGCCCGAGCTTGGCGGTTTCACGACGCGTGAGGCGCAGGAAATGGTGCGCCTGCTCGAGGGCATCGATATCGTCGGCGCGGATGTGGTCGAAGTGTCTCCGCCCTTCGACGTTGCGAGCATGACCGCGATCGCCGGAGCGACGATGATGTTCGAACTGCTTTGCGTCATCGCGGCGTCGATCCGGCAGGAATAACAGAAGCCGCGCAATCGCGCTGTGTCGAAGTTCCATGGCCCGGACATCAACCCGGGCCATGCAGGTGTTTTGCAGAACTGGCACAACCGCGCCTATCGGTAAGCCGGGCATTGCTCTTGACACGGGTTCCATTTTTGATTCTACTCTTTAGTTGTCAGACATCTTACATATAAAGATCAGACGCTGACATGGAGGAGGAACACGTGAAGACTATTCTCAGGAGAATTGCGATCAGCGCTGCCGTGCTGGCGCTCGCTTCCGCGGCGCACGCAGGTGAGACGCTCGACCGGGTAATGGGCAAAAAGGCCATGGTGGTCGCGACCAATAGTGGCTGGCCGCCGCAGAGCTATCTCGATGACAGCAATGAGATGGTCGGTTTCGATATCGATGTATCGCGCGAACTTGCCAAGCGCCTCGGCGTCACGGTGAGCTTCGAGACGCCGGATTGGGCGACGCTGACCGGCGGCCGCTGGTCGGGCCGCTATGACGTCGGCGTCGGTTCCGTCACGCCCACCAAGGCGCGCGCCAATGTCATCGACTTTGCCGGTGTCTATTACTACAGCCCCTATGTCTATGTTGTGCACAAGGATAGCGACATGAAGGGGGTTGCCGATCTGAATGGCAAGGTGATCGGCGTCGAAACCGCGACCACGTCAGAAGATTTCATCAATCGCAAGCTGGAGATCGACGCGCCGGGAATTCCGCCGATCGAATATAAGGTCGAGCCGGGCGAGGTCCGAACGTTCGCCGATTCCATGCTGCCGTTCGACGATCTTCGCCTCGGCGCCGGCGTGCGTCTCGACGCAGTGATCGCGCCGGAGCAGACGGCCAAGAACGCCATCAAGAACGGCTATCCGCTACGGATCATCGAGGGCGAATATGCCTTCCGCGAACCGCTGGTGGTAATCGCTGAAAAGACCGATCCGGAATGGACCAAGAAGATCGGCGGTCTGATCGCCGATATGAAGAAGGACGGCACACTCGGAACGCTGACCACCAAGTGGTATGGCAAGGACTATAGCACCGATTGATTGCCGGAAGGCTTGACGACAGGCGGCCCTCGGGCCGCCTTTGCCTTTGTGTTTCCTCTTCATGAGCAGAGCATGCCCTATCCCGAGACCTATTACAGACGCACGATGACCGGAGAGCGCCAGAGCAAAGCGCTGTCGGGCCGGCAGGACTGCGACACCGTCATCATCGGCGGCGGACTTGCCGGACTGACCACGGCGCTGCAACTCGCACGTGCGGGATCGTCAGTGATCGTGCTCGATGCCGAGACTATCGGCTTCGGCGCATCAGGCCGCAATGGCGGGTTCGTCAGCCCCGGCTTTGCGACTGGAGGCGATCAGATCGCGCGGACGGCCGGCGAAGCCGCCGCACGGCAATTGCATTTGCTCTCAATTGAGGGTGTCGATTTCGTGCGGGATACGATCCGCCACCTCGATATCGCCGATGCGGCCGTTTGCCCCGGCATCACCAGCGTCATGCGCCACGATAGCGGTGCGGAACTCAAGGCCTATGCCGAGACGCTCGAAGCGAAATATGGCTACTCGCTGCAATATCTCGGGCGCGACGAGATCCGCGCGGTCCTGAAATCGCAGCGCTATTTCCACGGGCTTCGCGACAGCCGCGCGTTCCACATGCACCCGCTCAATTATCTCAGGGCTGTCGGCGCCGAGATCGAGCGGCTCGGCGGCAGGATTTTCGAAAATTCCAGGGCGACCGGATGCGATTTCTCCAGCCTGGAAAAAATTGTCCGCACGCCATCCGGCGAGGTGCGGGCGCGCCGGATCGTGGTGACGACCGGCGGCTATACCGGCCCGTTGGTCGGCCGCCTCAAGCGTGCTTTCCTGCCGATCGCGACCTATGTGATGCTGACGGAAGAAGCGCCGGAACTGATCCGCACGGCGATTGCGACAACGGATGCGATTGGCGACAACCGCCGCGCCGGTGATTATTACCGGCTGGTCGAAGGCGGAAAGCGCATTCTCTGGGGCGGAAGGATCACGACGCGGGCGGCATCCACCCAGGGTGTCGTCGAAGAACTGCGGCGCGAAATGACCACCACCTATCCGCAGCTTGCCGGTCTGAAGACCGAGCTTGCCTGGTCCGGCCTGATGTCCTATGCGCGCCACCTGATGCCACAGATCGGCCAGTTGCGGCCCGATGTCTGGTACTGCACCGCCTTTGGCGGCCATGGGCTGAACACTACGGCGATCGGCGGCAAGGTCATTGCCGAAGGCATTCTCGGAGAGTCCGAACGCTACAAGCTGTTCAGGCCATTCGGCCTTGCATGGGCCGGGGGGCCGTTTGGCCTTGCCGCAGCGCAGCTCACTTACTGGAAATTACAGGCACAGGATTGGTGGCGCGAACGCGCCGCCTGAGCCCGCGTTGGGGGACGCATCATGATCGGCAGGCTGATACTGAACCATCCCGATGCGGCGAGACGCCTGGGGATCACGCTGATCATGGTCCTGGTCGCGACGGCTCTTTTCACGCTGAATATCAGCTCGTCCTGGCTCGGCAGTATCATCCCGGGTTCGGCAGAGTGGTTGAAGGGAAATGACTCCATCGGGCGGCTGATTTCCGCCGTTGTCGTCACGTTGATCCTGGCGCTGAACTGGGTCGCGCTCCGCCAGTTGCCGCGCCGCCAGCAGGTCGCCGGAGTCTGGATCGAGCTCTTCGTCCTGCTGATGACGTTTTTCTATTCGTTCGACCTGTCGTTCGCATTCATCGCCAAGAAAATCGGCTTCCTGATCACCAAGGGCGTCACGACGACGCTTTACATTTCGGCGATCTCCATCGTACTGGCGACCGCGATCGCACTTGCCGGCGCCATCGCCAAGCTGTCGAAAAACGGCGTGATCTATGGCCTTGCGACATTCTACACATCGCTGTTCCGCGGCCTGCCGTTGCTGATGCAGATCTACATCATCTATCTTGGTCTGCCTCAGGTCGGCTATGTGATCAGCGCGGTGCCGGCCGGCATCATGGCGCTGTCGCTCTGCTACGGCGCCTACATGACCGAGATTTTCAGGGCGGGCATCCAGAGCATCCATCGCGGCCAGTCCGAAGGCGCAACCGCACTCGGCCTCAGCCCCAACCAGACCATGTTCCTCGTGGTCCTGCCGCAAGCCATGCGCGTGATCATTCCGCCGACAGGCAACCAGTTCATCGCCATGCTCAAGGATTCGTCGCTGGTATCGGTGGTTGGCGTCTGGGAGATCATGTATCTCGCCCGCACCCAGGGGCAGACCGAGTTCCGCCACATCGAAATGCTGATCACGGCGTCGATGATCTACTGGCTGATGTCGATAGCGCTGGAATATGCCCAATCGCGCATCGAGGAGCGCTTCGGCCGCTCGGACAAGCGCTGATGGAACAGCCGATGCAGATCCGTCAGTAGGCGACGCGCTTGTAATAGCGGCGCGTGGTCAGCGGATGATCGCGCATGACTTCGAGGTGGGCGCTGATCCGCTCCAGCACGGTGGCCAGCACGATCGGCGATATCAGCGCTCGCATTTCAGCCGAGAGCCCGGAAAGCTCCATGTCGGCGGTATCGAGGATTGTGAGTTTGCTCGTGTAGTTCGGAACGAAATTCTCCACCCTTTCGGACAGCGGCCGCAGTTCGTCCTCGCCCTTGAAGAGGATGACGCTGACGTCCTTTTCCACCAGTTCCAGCGTGCCGTGGAAGAAATCCGAGGCATGCACCGGCCGCGTGCGGATCCACTGCATCTCCTCGAGAATGCACATGCCGTAATAGAAGGCCTGCGGCCAGACGCTGCCCGCACCGGTGATGATATGATAGTCGGAACTGGCGATGCGCCTGGCAAAATCCTCAGCCTTCGGCTCATAGGCGCGTTTGGTTTCCAGCAGCACGTCAGGCAGCGTCTGGAATGCGGCGATCAGCGCGTCGTAATTGGCGATTTCGCCACGATGTTTCATGATCGACAGCGCGATGAACAGCGATTGCATATAGAAGGATTCGCAGGACGTGTCGTCTTCGGCGAAATTGACGAAGACATGATCGCCGCCCTCGCCAAGCGGTGTTTCCCGATGGCCGACCAGTGTCACGACCGTTGCGCCGATTTCCTTGAGTTTTGCGAGCAGCGCCACGCTCTCCTTGGTGGTGCCGGAAAGTGACGGCATGACCACGATCGATTTCTCAGTGAGATGCGCCGAGCCGGTGAGCACCAGTTCCGCCGGCCAGTCGATGAAGACTGGAAAGCGGGATTTCCGCTGCAGCAATTGGGCCGCAGGCTGCATGAGGATCGCCGCGCCGCCGGTGCCGAGAAAAAACAGATTGTCCGCACCGGCATTCAGGCTGGCGCCGATCGCCTCGTCCAGACCGGAAGCCAAGGCTGCCGCACCCGATTGAATGCGCCGAAAGCGTTGTTCGTCAAAATTCAGCATGCCCGGACCTTCGAAACGAGGGAACGATATTCGTCGTTCAACTGGGAGAAATGTTGTAAGACAACTGACATCTTTGGCAAAAAGTGTCAAGCTGACGCCGGGCTGCGTTTACGCCGACATGCACTAGAAACCCAACGCCTTGACGGTTGGGGATTTGTCAGACAAGACAGAACGATAGAACGGATAGCAATGATGGACAGTCTGGAAGAGCCTCTTCGCGATACGCGTACTCTGGTGATCCAGTTGCGAGACCGTATTGCGACGCTGATCCGCGACCAGGCGCTGCCGCCTGGAAGCAAGCTGCCCACGGAAGCGCAGCTCACGGCGCGGTTCAAGATTTCCCGCCCGGCACTGCGTGAGGCGCTCAAACTGCTCGAACAGGATGGGACGATCACGGTCGAGCATGGCCGTGGCCGCTTCATATCGGCAATGTCGGCGGTGCAGGTCGATCGTCCGATCACGGTGTTCGAAAGCGTCACCGATATGGCCGGGCATTATGGTTACAAGCCGGTCAACAGGGTTCTGGCGATCCGGGAAGAGGCGGCCGATGCCGTAACGGCAGAAAAACTGCGACTCGGGCCGGATGACAAGGTCATCCGTATCGAACGGCTCAGGCTGCATGGCAAGGAGCCGATTATGTATTGCGTCGACTTCGTCCCGCGAAGCCTGTTCCAGGATGAGATCAGCGGGATCGACTGGAGCGGTTCGCTGCTCGACCTGTTGGAAAGCGGGAAGCAGCGCCCGCGCATGTCCGCCGCCTCGGTTTCCGCCGTGACGTTACCGCCGGAGATCATCGAGCGGCACCAGTTGCAGGATTTTGGACCGGCGCTGCTGATATCGGAGACCTGTTACAATGCTTTCGGGCTGCCGGTCATCTATGCGATCGACTATCATCGCGGCAGTCATTTCACCTTCAGCCTGATCAGGCGGTAGAGCGAACCGGAGCCGACCTGATCATGTCGGCTGCTTTTTCGGCGATCATCACCGTTGCGGCATTGGTGTTGGACGAGATCAGCCGCGGCATTATGGAACTGTCGCAGACCCTCAACCGGTCGATACCACGAACCCGCAATTGCGGATCGACCACGGCATTCTCGCCGCTGCCCATGCGGCATGTGCCGACCGGATGATAGGCCGAGCGTCCATAGGTTCGCGCGAACTGTTCGTAATCGGCTTTGGTCCTTATTTCATCGCCGGGCACGTGCAGGCGGTTGACGAATGGCCGGAAGGCCGGCTGCGAGAGGATTTCCTGGCTGATCTTGATGCCATCGACGGCACGGTCGAGATCGTAGGGATCGGCATAGGGATTGGGGTCGATGATCGGCGCATCGCGCAGATCGGCGGATCTCAGAGTGACGCTGCCGCGTGATCTCGGGCGCAGCGGATAGGAGTTCAGCGTACAGCCATTGCCGCCTGGCACCGAGCCGATGCCCTCCTCGACGCCGGCACCCGGCAGGAAATGGAACTGGATATCGGGCGTCTTGTCACTTTTGTCGCCCCACCAGAAGGCGCCGCCCTCGACGATGTTGGAGGCGACCGGCCCTTTGCCGAACAGCGCATATTCCAGTGCCGCCATCGCCTGCCAGCGACGCTTCTTGTATCGGTCGATGCCGTAGGAGCCTGATAGTTCGGCCAGCACGTCGACATCCATGTGATCCTGCAGGTTCTGGCCGACGCCGGGCAGGTCGCGGACGATGTCGACGCCTCTCTCACGCAGATGATCGGCCGGGCCGAGCCCAGACAGCATCAACAGCTTCGGCGAACCGATGGCGCCGGAGGTGACGATCACCTCCCGGTCGGCGCGCAACACGATCGGTCGGCCGTTCTCGATGATCTCGACACCGACGGCGCAGCCATTCTCGATGGCAATCCGGCTGACCGTGACACCGGTGCGGACCTGCAGATTGGCACGGTTCAGCGCCGGCCGGAGATAACCGACCGCAGTGCTTGCGCGTTTTCCACCCTTGGTGGTCGTCTGGTAGAACCCCGTGCCGGCCTGATGGCCATTGTTGAAATCGGCGTTGAAAGGAAGGCCGGCTTCCTGCGCGGCGCGCACGAACACGCGGGTCAGCGTATGCGGCGTCTGCGAACTGACGCCGAGCGGCCCTTCCGTGCCGTGATGGGTGCCGCCGAACGTGTCGTTGCCTTCGGACTTGCGGAAATAGGGCAGCACGTCCCCGTACGCCCAGCCGGTGCAGCCTTCATCATTGGCCCAGCCGTCATAGTCTTCCGGGCAGCCGCGCGTGAAAACCTGCGCATTGATCGAACTGCCGCCGCCGAGCACGCGTGCCTGCGGATAAACCATCTTGCGGCCATCGATCTCACGGCCGGGGGCGGTCTCATAACCCCAGATCAGCGGCCCGGCCGTCATCTTGAAGAAGCCCACCGGCAGATGGATATACATATTGGTGTCGCGTGGTCCGGCCTCGAGCAGGATGACGGAAACGTCCGGGTCCTCGCTCAATCGCGCCGCCAGAACGCAGCCGGCGGACCCGCCGCCAACGATGATGTAATCGGTCATAATGCCTCCCAGCCTGCCATTCGGAATGCGCGCTCGCTCCGCGCATCACGTGATTTGGGCCACATTCTCAAGTCCCGGACGCATCGTCAAGAGAAAGGGTAAGGTTATCGTCTTGAAGGGTTGTCGTACAAATAATCCTGTGTTAAATCTTTTTGCAGGGTTCGGCATCGGTCTGGAGGAGGCCGGAACCTCGCAACGTCTCAACGGGAGGATTCGTGATGAAGGAAAGAAATGAATTTCTGCGCTCTGGTGAAATCAATCGCCGGACGCTGATGATGGGCACGGCTGCGGGTCTTGCCGCCGCCACTTTGCCCGGGAAGCTTTTTGCCGCCGATAAGCCCACTCTGGTGACGTCGATCCGCTCGCTCTCCAATCCATACCATGCGGTGTGGAAGCAGGGTGCCGAGGCCTATGCGGCCTCCATGGGCCTGGAGCATGTGACGCTGGTTTCCGAAGGCAATAGCGAAAAGGGCATAGCCGATATCAAGGCGATGCTGGCCAAGACCGGCGGCAACATGGTGTTGAATTCCGACCCGAACGACACGCCGGATGCGCGGCCGATCGTCGAAGCCTGCGCCAAGGCCGGTGCCTTTGTGCTGACCCAGTGGAACAAGCCGGCCGACCTGCACCCCAAGGATTTCAACCCCAATTATGTCTCGCATATCGAATTCGACGGCATTGCCAGCGGCAAGCAGATTGCCGAAATCCTCTTCAAGTCGATCGGCGGCTCCGGCGGCATCATCGCGCTCGGCGGCATGATCTCGACGACGGCGGCGATCGAGCGCAAGAAGGGTCTCGACCAGGCGCTCGCCGCCAACCCCGATATCAAGCTGCTCGACTTCCAGGTCGCCAACTGGAAATCCACCGAGGCCTTCGACCTGACCAGCAACCTGCTGACCCGCTTCGGGGACGAGATCAAGGGCATCTGGGCCGCCAATGACGACATGGGCACAGGCGCGCTCGAAGCACTGCGTGCCGAGGGTCTGGCGGGCAAGGTGCCGGTGGTCGGCATCGACGGCATCAAGACCGCGGTCGATGCTGTCCGCAGCGGCGAGTTCGCCTGCACGATCACTTCCGATCCGTTCTGGCAGGGCGGCATGGGCCTTTCCATCGGCTACAATGCGCTGATGAAGAAGTTCGATCCGACCACCGAGCCGCCGGAACACCGCGAGTTCTACGGCAAGGTCGTGCTGATCGAAAAGGCCAATGTCGAGGACTATTACAAGAACAATATCGACTCCAAGCCGACCATGGACTGGAACGATCTCTGGGGCCGGGTCGTAGGACCGATACGGGTATAGCCCGAACTCTCCCACAGTGCGCGGTCCGCCGCGCCTGCTCCTCGCCGGCGGCAGCACGCCTGTCGCCGGCATTTCGAAGCACAGTGCGGGATAAATCGTCTTGACCATCCATGCCGAACAGATGAATGCTGCCGCCAATCTGGAGCGCAGCACGATGGATACGCTTCTTGGCCGCCTCATCAAGGGCAACGGTGCGCGCCACTGGCGTTCCTATGCCCCTCTCGCCGTGTTGATCGGCCTCTGCATCCTGATCGCCATTGCCAACCCCAATTTCATCGAACTGCGCAATCTCGTGCGCGTCGCCAATTCCGCCTCGGTGCCGCTGACGCTGGCCATGGGCATGACCTTCATCATCCTGCTCGGCAGCATCGATCTTTCGGTCGAGGGCGCGTTGTCGGTCGCGGCCATGGTGCTGGTGCTGCTCGCCACCAACGATGCCAATGCCAATCACTATGGCTGGCTCGCGGTACTGGCAGCCATCGTCGCCAGTACGCTTGTCGGCCTGCTGAACGGCGTGGTGCAGACATATCTGCGCATTCCGTCGTTCATGGCAACGCTCGGCATGTGGTTCATCGGGCTCGGCTTCTCGGTCTATATGCTGGGTGGTTCTGCAATCCGGCTGATGGATCCCTCGATCCGCGCGCTGGCCCTGTCGCGTTTCCTCGGCCTGCCGCTCGCCGTCTGGGTGGCGCTCGCAGCCTTCCTGCTGGCGGCGGTGATCCAGTATCATACCCGTTTCGGCCGCCATATCATGGCGGTCGGCGGCGGCGAGGATGTCGCCGAACTCTCGGGCATCAATCTTCGCAAGGTCCGCATCCTGGCCTTCGGCCTTGCAGGCTTCTTCTTCGGCATCGCCGGCGTGCTGGCCGCAGCCCAGCTCGGTCAATCCAACGCGGTGATCGCCGACGGTCGGCTGTTCGCCGCCGTGACCGCCGTCGTGGTGGGTGGAACCGCGCTGACTGGCGGCGAAGGCGGGGTGTTCAATACGCTGGTCGGCGTGCTGATCGTTACCGTGCTGGCCAACGGCATGATCCTGCTTGGTATCTCACCCTATATCCAGCAGACCGTGCAGGGCCTGATGATCATCGCCGCCGTGGCGCTGTCGCTTGATCGCCTCCGCCTCAAGATCGTGAAGTGATCCATGCTTGCAGCAAACGGCATCAGCAAATATTTCACCGGCGTCCAGGCGCTCAAGGATGTCAGTATCGAAATCCGCCCGAATGAAGTGGTGGGCCTGATCGGCGAGAACGGTGCCGGTAAATCGACGCTGATGCGCGTGCTCGCCGGTACGCACCGGCCGGATTCAGGCACTTTAACGCTCGACGGCGAGCAGGTGAGGCTCAAGGGCGCGCGTGACGCGGCCATGCATGGCATCGGCATGGTGTTTCAGGAACAGTCGCTGCTGCTCAACATGTCGGTCGCGGAAAACATTTATCTGGGCCAGGAAGGCCAGTTCGTCCGCCTGGGTATCGTCAACTGGAAGGCGATGCACGCGGCGGCGCGTCGTCAACTGGCCAAGATCGGTGTCGATATCGATGTCGCGGCGCGGACCTCGGAGCTGACATTCGCCGCGCGGCAGATGGTCGAGCTCGCCAAGGCTCTGACGCTTGAGGAAACCGTGGCAAGGCCACTGGTGATCCTGCTTGACGAGCCGACCTCGGTTCTTTCCGGCTCGGACATCGATATCCTGTTCAATCGCGTGCGCTCGTTGAAGACGCGCGCCAGCTTCGTGTTCGTCTCGCACCGGCTGGACGAGGTGCTGCGGATTTCCGATCGCGTCTACACGATGAAGGACGGACAGGTGGTCGCCCAGCATCAGGCCAGCGAGGTGACCGCGCCGCAGTTGCATCAGATCATGGTCGGGCGTGGCGTGCAGACCGAATATTACAAGGAAGGTCGCCAGCTTGCGCCGCAGGGCGAAATCATGCTGGATGCGGCCAGGCTGGGTCTCGCGGGCGCGTTCTCCGATGTCGACTTCACGATTCGCGCCGGTGAAATCGTCGGCATTGCCGGCGTTGTCGGTTCTGGCCGCGAAGAGGTGACGCGGGCGATCGGCGGTTTCCTGCCACACACGGCGGGCACGCTGAAGGTCAAGGGCGAGGCTGTTAACTTCTCGTCACCGGAGCAGGCGGTGCGCAAGAGCATCGGCTATGTTCCGCGCGAGCGTCGGGTCGAAGGCCTGGTGATGTTCCTGTCGGTGGCGGAGAACATCTCGCTCGCCGATCTCTCGGCCGTCATGAAAAACGGCCGCATTGATTATGGCAAGGAACGCCGGCTGGCCAGCGACTGGATCAAACGGTTGCGGATCAAGGCGCCCGGCCCGGATGCTGCCTGCCGCAATCTCTCCGGCGGCAACCAGCAGAAAGTGGTGCTGGCGCGCTGGATGACGGCAGGTTCGCGTATCCTGATCCTCGATCATCCGACACGCGGGCTCGATGTCGGCGCCAAGGAGGAGGTCTACGACCTCGTGCGCGATCTCTCCGAACAGGGCGTGGCGATCCTGCTGATCTCCGACACGCTGGAGGAAACGATCGGGCTGTCGCATCAGGTTCTGGTAATGCGCGACGGTGCGGTGACCGCCCGTTTCGACGCCAGTCCCGGCAACAAGCCCGATCAGGTCGAACTCCTGAAAGCCATGGTGTGAGGAGCGAGCGATGAAAAGCCTTTCGGATCTGAAATCGATGCTCGCCGCCGGATGGGTACAGGGCGCCATTCCGCCGGCATTGCTGGTGCTGCTGATCCTGATCGTCGAAATCGGCTCGCCGGGCTTCCTGACCGGAGAAACGCTATCGCTGCTGCTTTCCAACACGGCCGTGCTGTTCATCCTTGCCTGCGGCGTCACCTTCGTGATCCTGATCGGCGGCATCGACCTGTCGATCCAGTCGGTGGCTTCGCTTGCCAGCGTCATTCTGGCGCAGCTTCTGCCGTCACTGGGGATGCTGGCATTTCCGATAGCGATCCTGGCTGGTCTTGCCTTCGGCATCCTGAGCGGCGTCGTGCATGTGCGGCTGAAAGTACCGTCCTTCGTCGCAACGCTTGCGACCGGCGGCGTGGTCGCTGGCATCGCGCTCTGGAGCGCCGAGGGGCGGGCGATCACAATCGAGGAAGCGGGACGCGCCAATACATCCTGGATCAATGAAAACGTCGCCGGCATGCCGGTGGTGGCCATCATCGCCGTCATTGTCGGGATCGTCGCCTTCCTGGCGCTGCGTTATACCCGGTTTGGACGGCATAGCCTTGCCGTTGGCGCGGGTGAACCGGCGGCGATTGCGGCCGGCATCAATGTCGATCGCACCAAGATTATCGCTTTCGCAGTCTCCGGAACGCTCGCGGCCATTGCCGGCGTGATCCTCGCCGCCCGGCTGTCGAGCGGTTCGCCGAGCCTCGCCAATCAGCTGCTGCTGCCGGCTATCGCAGCTGTGATCGTCGGCGGCACGGCGATCACCGGCGGTCTCGGTGGCGTGGCGCGGACGGCGGTCGGCGCGCTGATCATCTCGATCGTGCGGATCGGCATGACCTTTGTCGGCGTTAACATCTTCTTCGAGAATGTGATTTTCGGCGCGGTGCTGATTCTCGCGGTGGCGATCACCATCGACCGCAGCAAGATTGCGATCATCAAATGAGCGCGCCGCATCGGAAGACGAACCGCATGGGTCGGAGCCGCGCTGGATGGCGCGGCACCGGAAGCAATAGCTCACATCGTGTCGAGGCCGATCAACTCGATCTTGTAGCCGTCGGGATCCTCGATGAAGGCGATATGGGTGGTGCCGTGCAGCATCGGACCCGGCGGGCGGGGGATTTTGGCGCCCTGCTTTTCCAGCGCGGCGCAGACGGCGTAGATATCGTTCACGCCAAGCGCCAGGTGCCCGAAGGCAGTGCCGAGATCATAGGGCTCTTCCCGTCCCCAGTTATAGGTCAGTTCGACGACACAATCGGTTTCCTCAGGACCGTAGCCGACGAAAGCGTTGGTGAATTTGCCGCCCGGATAATCGTCCCGGCGCAGCAGCTTCATGCCGAGCAATTCGGTGTAGAATTTGATCGACTTGTCCAGGTCCATGACCCGGATCATTGTGTGCATCATGCGAAATTGTTCGCCCATTTTGCTTTCCTCCTGCAAGAGATCGTTTTTACACTGGGATTCGTAAACAGAGAAGCCGGGAAAGTGGCCAGTCGCTTGATGTTCGAAGCCAGAGTTGTATGATAACCATGCAACAGGCCCAATTGTCCAGCCGGTATTTGATGCGAATGGAGCAAGTTTGATGAATGCGCCGCCAACCGCTCAGGCCAAAGCTCTTGCCGCACTCGCAGCGGCAATGCCGGAGGGCACGCTTCTGACCGCCGATGGAGACGTCGAGCGCTACAGTCGCGATTGGACTGGCGATCATTACGGTCGGCCGCTCGCCGTCGCCCGGCCGCGAACGGTGGAGGACGTGAGTCTGCTGATGCGCCATTGCAGCGCCGGCGGCATTCAAGTCGTTCCCCAGGGCGGATTGACGGGGCTGGTGGGAGCGGCCGTTGCCAGCCATCCGGCGGGAGAAGTGGTGGTCTCGCTGGAACGGATGAACAGGGTGCGCTCGGTCAATTCGATCGATTTTGCCATGGTCGTCGAAGCCGGCTGCATTCTCGAAGACGCGAAGAAGCAGGCGGAGGCTGCCGATTGCATCCTGCCGATCACCTTCGGCGCGCAGGGCAGTTGTCGGATTGGCGGCAATGTCGCCACCAATGCCGGCGGGTTCAATGTGCTGCGCTATGGCATGACCCGCGACCTGGTGCTGGGGTTGGAAGTCGTGCTAGCCGATGGGCGCGTCTGGAACGGCCTGAAGACACTGCGCAAGGACAACAGCGGCTATGACCTCAAGCAGATTTTCATCGGCAGCGAGGGAACCCTCGGCATCATTACGGCTGCGGCGCTGAAGGTCTTTCCTAAGCCAACGCAGGTGGAAACAGCGCTGGTCGGCGTCGAATCCGTCGAAAAGGCGATGGAGCTTTATGCCCGCGCGCGGCGCGAGTGCAGCGATCTTCTGACCGCATTCGAGCTGATCCTGCGCGGCGGCATCGAGATCGCCATCAACTCCCCCGGCAAGCTCGCCGATCCCCTGTCGCAGCCCTATCCCGTCTATGTGCTGATAGAAGCGTCTGCCGGCGGGAGAGTCGATCTGCGGTCCCTGCTCGAAGGCTTCCTCACGGATGCAGGTGATATCGTGCTCGATGGCGTTGTCGCCGCAAGCCGGGCGCAAGGCGAAAAACTCTGGCTGCTGCGCGAAATGATGGTGGAATGGCAGGGTCGCGGCGGCCGTTATCTGCGCACCGATGTCTCGGTGCCGATTTCCAGCCTTGCTTCCTTCGTGTCCGAAGCGATCGAGGCATTGGGCGAGAGCCATCCCGAAGCCCTGCCGGTAACCTACGGCCATGTCGGCGACGGCAATATCCACCTCAACGTCGTGCCGCCCGAACATATGGGGCCGGATGCGGTGGAGACGCTGTTCCATGCGACCGAAAAAATCATCTTCGACGTCATCGACCGGCATGGTGGCTCGATCAGCGCCGAGCATGGCATCGGCAAAGTCAAGCAACAGGCATTCCTAGAACGCGCCGATCCGGTGGCGCTCGACCTTGCCGGGCGGATCAAGGATGCGCTAGACCCCTCGAATATCTTGAGCGCGGGCCGGATCCTTGCTGCCAGGAGTATCAGTGGGAATGGGTAATCGATGGTGTTGAAACTCGACAAGGTCAATCGCGGACCACATCTCTCGACACTGGTTGCGAGTTCCATTTCGCGTGAAATCGCGGAAGGACGGCTGAAGCCGGGCGATCAGTTGCCGACCGAACAGGCGCTGGCGCAGACCTTCGGCGTCAGCCGCAACGTGGTGCGCGAGGCAATCGCGCGGCTGAGATCGGAGGGCCGCATCTGGTCGCAGCAGGGGCGCGGTGCCTTCGTGACGGACGCCACCAATACCACTGTGCTGACGATCGATTACGACGCCCTGCAGCAGGCCAATGCCTTCCGCAGCCTGTTCGAGCTGCGCGGTATTCTGGAGGTGGAAGCCGCATCCCTGGCGGCGAAACGTCGGACAGAGAGCGATATTGCCGCCATGCATGAGGCGCTGGATATCATGACCGGCGCGCCCTATGGCAGCGTCATGTGGCTGAAGACCGATCTCGAATTCCACCGCACCGTCGCCGCTGCCACGGGCAATCCCTATATGGTGCAGTTCCTGACTTTCGTCTCCGAACGGGTGCGCGACAGCATTCTCGCCGCCGGCAACCAGCAGCGTTCCGACGATATGGCCAGCATCACGCTCGGCGAGCACCGCCGTATTCTCGAGGCGATCGAGGCCGGCAATCCGGAAGAGGCGCAAGCCGCCATGCAGGATCATCTCGCCGGCGCCGCACATCGTGTCGGGCTGCCGGATATCAAGCCGGATTGATTTTCAATGCCGACATGGTGTGGAGGATGCGCAGCGCGGCATTCGCTGCACCAAAACCGTTGTCGATATTGCAGACCGTCATGCCCTGCGCGCAGCTCGTCAGCATAGCGTTCAGCGCCGTGCGGCCGCCTTCGGTCGCCCCATAGCCCACCGATGTGGGGACGCCGATCAGCACGCCGGGTACAAGGCCGCCGAGGACGCTGGCGAGCGCCGCATCCATTCCCGCCACCGCAATGACGATCGGATGCCGCCGAATTTCCTCGATCCGGTCCATCAGCCGCCAAAGGCCGGCGACGCCGACATCGGTGATCAGTGTCGCCTCAACGCCGGCATGCCTGAGCGCGCGAGCCGCTTCACGCGCCACCGGAGCATCGGACGTGCCGGCGGCGACGATGACCACCTGGCCGGTCGAGGTCACGGGCCGGAGCGGCCCGAAAAAGCCGGTGAGCGAGAGATCGCAATAGTCGATATCTCCGCCCAGCAGCGCGGGCAACGCAGCCAGCTTTTCAGCCGAAAGCCGCGTCAGCAGCAGCCCCGCTCCGCGTGCACGCGCCTGTTCGAGAATGGTGACGATCTGCGCAACCGACTTTCCGGCGCAGAACACCGCTTCATCCAGGCCAATCCGCTCGGCACGCGCGAAGTCGAACACCACATCCGACCCGCTCATGATTTCGGGCCTACGAAGGCGCTGCCATTGCGGTAGAGCTCAAAGCGGACCGGCCGGGCCGCAAGATGTGACGGTAGTAAGCCGGCTATGAATTTAGATAGTAAGCTATGATCGTACAAATTCGAGTAACTCGCACGATCGAGTTCGATCACCACGCCATCACGGCGCACCCGGCAGCGCACGGTCTTCGGCCGGAGCTCCTGAGTGAGAAAATTCTCGACGGCGTGAATGGACTTCAGCACCTCGGGATCGATGGCGATGGTCGTCTCGATGCGGCTCGAAAGACAGGGCGAAGCCGGCAGTTCGGCAAGATCGCCCAGGCCAAGATCGCGGGCCAGCGCCCGCACTGACGCCTTGTTCACTCGCGCTTCGAGATAGGGATGGCGGACGTGGTGATCGCGGGCGGCATCGAGCCCCGGCCGGTATTCGCCGAGATCATCGGTATTTGCGCCGGAGAGGATCTGGCGGTCGGTGAAGCGGGCGATCGTGCCGTAGAGGTTGGTCTTGCAGAAGAAGCAGCGGTTGACGGGATTGCTGCGGTAATTCTCGTCGGCCAATTCGTTGGCATCGATCAGTCTGAGAGCCCAGCCTTCGCGCGTCGCCCATTCCTGCACGCGCGTGGTTGCTTCGGTCGGCACGGCGGGCGAGACGGCATGCATCACCGATATGGTCGATGGGCCGAGCAGCCGGTGGGCG
Source organism: Rhizobium sp. (assembly GCA_028290545.1). Lineage (GTDB taxonomy): Bacteria > Pseudomonadota > Alphaproteobacteria > Rhizobiales > Rhizobiaceae > Rhizobium_E. The sequence goes on from JAQGJP010000041.1 coordinate 43,724, forward strand.
AGCACGGCCAGCGTCATGGAATCGACGCCACCGCTGACGGCGATGGTCGAGGGGCCGATCGAGGAGAGAACGGTTTCTAGGGCGTTGCGCATCACTCCTCCTCGTCTGTCAGCAGCACCGTATCGGCCAGATGGCGGATCTTCATCCGCTCGGCATTGCCCTTGATACCGGCGACATCGTCGGCTTCCAGTTTGACGGTTGGTCCGGAAGGACGCTTGACGCGTTTCAGGTTCAAAACATGACCGTCGTCCTCGACTGTGGCAAGCGAGCGCGTGAGCTTGCTGCGCGCGACGATGGAATGGCGGATGCCGATGGTCGTCGTCTCATCGAATGCCAATCTCAGGACGTGCTCCAGGGCATCCGGCTTCGCGAGGATCCTCAGATGCGTCATCATCCGGCCCTTCTTGCCGAAAACCGACGCCTGAATGACATCGAGCACGGCAGGATGGGCGCGGAGTTGATCCACGGCATGGGCGAGATCCTCGCCGGTCTGGTCGTCGATCTCGCATTCGAGCACGGCGACCTGTTCCCGCTCGGCAAAAGCCGGTTCAGCGGTTTCGAAGGCCAGCACGCGCAGGCAATTGCTGATTCCCGGCATGCGCCTGGTGCCGAAGCCATGCGACGAACCCATGAGCTTGCGGGGAACGGGCTGGCTTCGGGTCCGCTCACAGAGATAGCGCAGGATCGCCGCGCCGGTCGGGGTGACGCGCTCGCCGGCAATCCCGTCATCGATCGTCTCGAAGCCTTCCAGCATCAGCACGGTCGCCGGAGCAGGAACAGCCAGCAAGCCATGGGCGGTCTTCACCCGGCCGCTGCCGAGCGGGACAGGTCCGACTGTCCACCTGTTTGTAGCCAATTCCTTGATCAGCCACGACGCGGCAATAATATCGGCGATCGAATCCCAGGCGCCGACCTCGTGGAATCGCACATCGTCCACCGGCATGCCATGCACATGTGCCTCGGCTTCCGCCAGCAGCGAGAAGATGCCGACCGCATGCCGCACCGTTTCGCGATCGAGCCCTGAGGTCACCAGCGCCTCGTGAATCAGCCGCCAGTCGGTGTGATCATGCGAATGCCCATGGTCGTGCCCGTCATCTTCATCGTGCCCATGATCATGACCGTGGTGGTCATGGTGGTGGTGATGCGCATGCGGATGTTGCCTGTCGGCACCGTGCTTGCGCACCAGGAACCTCTGGCCGGTGAGCACACCATCATTGTGGGCCAGACGCTCGAACTCGACATCCTCGATCAGCGGGCAGAGCGCCAGTGCCGCCCTGAGCCCGGTTTCGAGGTCAGGGCGCAGGTCGAGGATGGCGGCGGCGAACATGTCGCCGGCAATGCCGCCCACCGGATCGAGATGCAGTTCCAACATGGCTTAGCCTCGCATTCACTCGGCTGCTTTTGGCATATCCACGAGCGAAACGCCATTGGCGGCAGCGATCACATCCGACAGAGCCGGCACGAATGCCTCGCCGTGACCGGCGGCAACCGCGGTCGCGAAACTGTTGCGGACCGCTGCCCCCATCGGGTTGACGGCCCCGGATGCCTGGGCGAAGGACGCGAGATAGGACATGTCCTTGAGGGCATTGGCCATGGCGAAGCGCTGGGCATTCTCGTTGCGATTGAGCACGAAATCGAAAAACGCCTGGTAGAAGGAGCAATCCATGCGGCTGCCGCGCAGCACGCTGTCGAACACTTGCGGTGTCAAGCCGGCCTTGGCGCCGAGCATCAATGCTTCGGAATAGATCGCCGAATAGCCCATCGAAATGAAGTTGTTAAGAAGTTTCATCGTGTGGCCGGTGCCGACCGGTCCGGTGGGGATGACCCGTGCCGCGAAGGCCTCGAGGATCGGCAGGGCGCGAGCCACCACGTCGGGGGCGCCGCCGACCATGACGTCGAGCTTTCCCTCAGCCGCTTCTTTCGGCGTGCGGGCCAGCGGCGCGTCGACGAGGGTGATGCCCTGCGATGCGAGATCGGCCGCGAGCTGCGTGGTGACGGAGGGATTGGATGTCGAGCAATCCACGATCATCAGCGGCTTGCCCGCCGAGGTCAGTCCGTCCCTGCCGTTCACCACCTGATCGACCTGCGGCGAACCGGTGACGCAGAGCACGACGACATCGCTTTCCAACGCCAGCTCCCTTGGTGTCGCCGCTTCACGCGCTCCCTTGGCAAGGAGTGCGTCTATCTCATCCCGCTTCCTGTGGGCAAGCACCGTCAGCGGCCAGCCCTTGGCGAGAAGATTGCCGGCCATTCCCGAGCCCATGGCACCGACGCCGATAAAGCCGATCCGTTCTTTCATTCCATCCTCCCGTTGCGCCATCTGGCGTCAGTTTTGCTTTTCTTGTTGCATTGCGTTAGCTAATTGAGATTGCAAACCGGATCGCCGCCACAGCACGCAGGATTTTTGGACAAGATGACGGAAAAGGACGCGACGCTGTTCAATACCATCCAGCAGATGCCGAACCTGCGCAGCGGCCTTGCCGATACATTGATTGCCCAGATCGAATCCGGCGATCTGAAGCCCGGCCAGCGCTTGCCGACCGAACAGGCGATCATGACGGCGACCGGCGTCAGCCGCACGGTGGTGCGCGAGGCGTTGGCGACATTGCGGGCCAAGGGCCTGATTACCACGCGGCAGGGGCTCGGGGCCTTCGTCGCCAACGACCCCAATCCGCGCTTCTTTTCCATCGTCCCCAATGATCTCGAATCGATCGATGAAGTGCTGAGCGTGCTGGAATTGCGGCTCGGCATCGAGGTCGAGGCGGCCGGGCTTGCTTCGCTGCGCCGCACGGACGAGGATATCGCCCGCATGCGGGAGCGGCTCGATGCGCTGGATGCGGCGGTCGAAGCCGGCGGCTACGGCTCGGAAGAGGATTTCGCCTTCCACCGCTCGATCCTGGTCGCAACCCAGAACTCCTATTATGGGCGGCTGTTCGATACGTTCGGCAGCGCCATGGTGCCGCGCCAATGGGCGCGCCTCGACATAATGACATCCACTGAACGCCTGCGGCATGCGGCGCGCATGCGTCGCGAGCATCAGGCGATTTTCTCGGCGATCCGCGATGGCGACGAAGCTGCGGCACGCCGCAACCTGCGCAGCCATCTGACCAAGAGTGCGGCGCGGTTCGAGGATCTGCGTGACCGGGCCAATCGTTCGGGTTGACACTTCAGGCCACATAGCGGGGAACGACATAGGGTCCCTCCGGAATGACGGCGACGGCGGGATCGCCGCTGCGGGCTATGCTTCGTTCGATAGCGCTACGGATATCATCGATGACGGAGACCGCCGTCAGGTCACGATCGGCCGGTGAGAGGCCGGTCGTGTAGAGTTCAACGCGGCCCACCCGCATCGGCTTCAGCTGCATTTCCGTCTGCCATTCATCGATCTCCGCAAGGTTCTTGGCGGTGAGGGTGGCGAGAAAGCGTTCCGGCCCGAGTTCCACCAGCTTGGCCTGCGCCTCGCGGAATTCCGCCGAGCCAAACCCTTCCGAACATTCGGAGGCAATGATCAACGTGCCGCCCGGCTCGAGGATATCCAGTGGCGTCACCATGCCCTTGATCGTCTGGTAATAGGTCTTGTCGAGCGGATAGCCGGCCGACGAGGTGACGACCGTCGAGAACTTGCGCGGCATTTCGATCATGGTCGATGTGCTGACGAAATCCACTGCCGCCTGATGGCTGGCGATGATCTCGCCAAACGTCACGCAGACGAGGTCGCGATCCTCGTCCAGCACGGTGTTGAGGCCATAGACCTCGCCCAGCATCTTGACGATTTCAAGCTGTTCCTCATGCAGGGGATTGCCGATCAGGTTGCACTGGACGGCAAGGGGATCTTCCATGAAGCGGGCCGAGTGGAAGGTGCGGATGGTTTCGTGATGGGCAACGCCCGGCGCGATGACCTTGCGTCCGCCCGACCAGCCAGCCATGAAATGCGGCTCGACCAGACCGGTTGCGATGCGCAGATCGGCCTCTACGAACAGGCGGTCGAGCTTGACCGGGGTTTTCCTCGTGGGGGTGAAACCGAAATCCACATGCGCCGCCTCGTCGCGGGCATAGTGGTTTTCGACCCGGACATGTTCGAGTACCCAGGGATCGCCGACCAGTTCGGCCAGTTCGTCGCCGAGATTGGGACGATGCAGGCCGGTCGCCACCAGCACGGAGATATTGGCGAGCGGAATGCCGGCAGTGGCCATGATCTCGATCATCGGCCGCAGAAACAGCCGGTTCGGCACCGGCCGGGTGATGTCGCAGATCAGAATGCAGGCGCTGTTGCGGCCTTTGGCGAGTTCGGAGAGCGGAGCCGCGTTGATCGGCTTGGCGAGCACATGAGATATTGCCGCGCGCGGATCGGCGATCTTCGGCAATTGCTGCTTGCGGATCAGCGTCGGCCTTGCCTCGCCGGGAAGTTCCAGCGGCAGGTGGCCGCGACCGTAGGAAATGTGGATTGTTTCCGTGCTCATGATGCTTGTCCCGCTGTCCCGCCGAGGTAAAGTTCGCGCATCAGGGACATATCCCGCAGTTCGGAGATCGGGCCTGAAATCGCGATTCTGCCATTTTGCATAAGGTAGCCGCGAGTGGCAACGGAAAGCGCAAGGCCTGCATTCTGTTCCACGATGAGGACCGAGGCGCCGGCGCACTGGCCGACATCGAGAATGATGCCCTGGATTTCCTTGACCATCAGTCGCGAGAGGCCGAGCGAGAACTCGTCCAGCGGCAATACCCGTGGCCTCGCCAACAGGCCGCGTGCGACCGCCAGCGTCTTCTGCTGGCCAGCGCTGAGCGATCCACCGCGATCGCGACGCTTGGTGCCGAGATCTTGCGATTGATTCTCCAGATCAAGTTTTGCATTCTTGCATGGTTGTCGGACAACCATGTTTTCTGATAATACGATCTTCATGGCTTGTCAAGACGATGTTGCATGGTTGTCCGACAAGTTGGCGGGCAGAAAAATCCAGGGAGATGCAGAATGCGTGAGAGACCGCTTGGCCGGCGATTTCGGCTTCAGGGCGTGTGCGATCGCCGCCGCCAGGCCCGCCTTGTCGCAGCGAGCTATATTCAGGTCCTGGACGCCATGCAGGAATGCCTGAAAGATCAGTCAAACAGAACTTGACCAGATCTTCGGGAAATCGGCGATCGAGGCCTTCAGCTAGCCGTAAAAGCTTGCAGCATCAGCCGCGTTGTTTGGTTCCGGCGCTTTTGCCATCGGAACTTTTCGACCGTTCCTCGAAGCGGTCGGCGCCCTTGGCGAGATCGGAGCCTTTGTTGGCTTCGGTCTTCTTTTCGTCCTTCGCCGCACTCTTCCTCAATCCGCGCGCGGCCTCCCGGCCTTTTTCCGTCGGTGCCTGTTCAATACCCATCGTCTGTTCCTCCGGCGTCGGATGACGCTTCAGTTCAACGGAGAGGCTTTCCGTTTGTTCCGTATCGGCAACAAGGGAATCACGAGCCATAATAAAAATCTGGCCATAGGGCGAAAATCCATCATTTGTGCTTGGTCATGCTTTTCCTACGATGCCCGAAAAATAAATGGGGAAACATCATTGGAGTTCATATTTTGAAACCAGTGAGAGGCGAGGTTCTAGCGAAATGACTGCCAATAAGAACATGCAAAGTCGACTGTCCGCCTGTCTGCGGACTGTCGCCGTGATATTGCCATTTGCCGCAGTGGGCGCGGCATCGGCCGCCGAACCACTCAGCTATTTCACCTGGGCCGGCTATGACGATCCGGCTTTCCGCAAGCCGTTCACGGACAAATATGGCGCGAGCGGCGTCGTCTATTCCTTCTATAGCGGCACGGACGAAGCCTATACCAAGCTGAGCGGCGGCTACACGGCCGATGTCGCCCACCCCTGCATCCACGACATCAAGAAATGGCAGGCTGCCGGTCTGTTGAAACCGATCGATCCGAGCAAGGTGGCCGCCTGGAACGACATTCTGCCGGCGTTGCGCGATGCGTCCTCGGTCGTCATCGACGGCAAGCACTGGATGGTGCCGTGGGAATGGGGTGCATCCTCGGTGATCTACCGCACCGACAAGGTCAAGCCCGCCGGGGAGACCTATGCGATCCTGACGGATCCGGCCTACAAGCAGCGGACGGCGCTGCCGGATGCGTTCGACGAAATCTACCAGCTTTCTGCAGTGCTGGCCGGTATCAAGAAGCCGCTGGCGCTCGATGAAGGTGACTATGCCAAGGTCGAGGAAAAGATGCGGGCGCTGCGCGATAATGCCCGGTTCATCTGGACCGATCCGGGCCAGCTTGAACAGGCAATCGCCAGTGGCGAGGTCGATGTCGCCTGGGGATGGCCGAGCAGCCTCGCAAGCCTGAAGCGCCAGAGCATTCCCGTCGATTTCATGCTGAAGCCCAAGGAAAAACTGGTCACCTGGGAATGCGGCATCGGTATTCTTGCGACCGCCAAGGCGCCGGAAGCCGAGATCTATGATTTCATCAACGCGCTGACAGCGCCGGAATCCGGCAAGGCACTGGTCGAAAAGTTCGCCTATGGCCATTCCAACGCCAAGGCGCTGGCATCGGTCGATCCCAAGCTTCTCGCCGAACTCGGTCTCGACGGCGATGCCGATGCAATGATCAAGGGCGGCAATCTGCTGGGCCCGATGCCCGACGCGCAGCGCCAGCGGCTGGTCGAGATGTGGTCGCTGATCAAGGCCGGTGGCTGAGCCAGCCCCAATCGACAGGCATCGCGACAGACGCGATGCCTCACCGTTCATTACCCAGACAGGATTATCATGCCCAGATTCATTATCGTGGGGGCCGCGCAACTCGGCCCGATCGCGCGTTCGGACAGCCGTGCCACAGTGGTTGCACGCCTTCTGGAACTGATGCGCGAGGCGCATTCCTTCCGCTGCGATCTCGTCGCCTTTCCAGAAATGGCGTTGACGACCTTCTTTCCCCGCTGGGACCTGCAGGACGAGGACGAGATTGACGCCTTCTACGAACGTGAAATGCCAGGGCCGGAAACGCGAATTCTGTTCGAGGAGGCCGCAAAACTTGGAATCGGCTTCTCGTTGGGCTATGCCGAACTTGCCTTCGAGGAAGGTCGCAAGCGGCGCTTCAACACCTCGATCCTGGTGGACAAGTCGGGCGCGATCATCGGCAAGTACCGGAAGGTGCATCTGCCCGGCCATGCCGATGTTATGGACCGCGCCGGCCAGCATCTGGAAAAGCGCTTCTTCGAGGTCGGCAATTTCGGCTTTCCGGTGTGGCGGGCGTTCAACGGCATTTTCGGCATGTGCATCTGCAATGACCGGCGCTGGCCCGAGACCTATCGCGTCATGGGTCTGCAGGGCGTCGATATGATCCTGCTCGGGTATAATTCCCCGGTGGGTCTTGGCGACCCCTATGAACTCGATGCGCTGGAGCCGTTCCACAACCACCTTGTCATGCAGGCGGGCGCCTATCAGAACGCCACCTGGGTGGTGGGCGTCGCCAAGGCCGGCATGGAAGAGGGTTTCAACATGATCGGCCAGACGGCGATCATCGCGCCCTCCGGCGAGATTGTCGCCCAATGCGCGACGCTTGGCGACGAGCTTGTCGTGCGCAAGTGCGACCTCGATCTCGGCCTGCCCTACCGGCGGGATATCTTCAATTTCGCCGCGCATCGCAGGCCCGAACATTACGGCCTGATCACCGAGCGCAAGGGCGCCATCCTGCCGCCGGAATGACGATGAGCAAAAACGCCCATTGGGTCATTCCCGGCCATGTCGAGGCCCGCGACGGCCGGCTGTTGTTTGCCGGACATGACGCGGCAGCACTTCTGGCCGCGCATGGTTCGCCGCTTTATCTTCTGTCGGCGAAGCGGATCATCGACACGGTTCAACGTTTCAAGGCGACTGCGGCGGCGGCGCCGTTGCCGGTGACGATCTGTTATGCCAGCAAAGCCTGTTCGGCCATCGCGGTGCTGAAGCTTCTGAACGACGAGGCGATCAGTATCGAGGTCAATTCCGCCGGCGAGTTGTTCCGGGCGAAGACTGCCGGCTTCCCGCCCGACAGGATCATCTTCAACGGCGTTGCCAAGAGCGCGGAAGAATTGCTGTCGGCGCTCGATCCGCCAATCAAGGCGATCAATATCGACAGCATTTTCGAGTTGAAGCGGCTGGTATCGATTGCACGAGGGGTCGGCAAGGTCGCCCGGATTTCCTTGCGGATCGTACCCAATGTGCAGTCCTCGACCTCCGCCGGCAATCAGACCGGCGCGGAATCTACCAAGTTCGGCATTCTGCTGCGCGAACTGCCGGAGGCGATGACGCTCCTGCGCGACAGCGCCGATTGCCTGGTGCTGGTGGGTATCCACGCGCATGTAGGTTCGCAGATCGGTTCGGTCGCGCCCTATCAGAAGGCCGCACAAATGCTGGTGTCGGTGAAGGCGGAAGTCGAAGCGGCGTTCGGAGTGGAGCTCGAACATCTCAATATCGGCGGCGGCTTTCCGATTCCCTATATGCGCGGTGCCAACGAGACACCACAGGATGACATCTTCGCTCCGGCGATCGACATGGACGGCGTGGTCCAGGATGTCGTCGCCAGTCTCGCCAAAGCACTGCCGGGCAAAACCGAGATTATCGTCGAGCCGGGCCGCAGCCTGGTGGGCGACGCCGGCATCCTGCTGTCCACGGTCGAGAATATCAAGGAGCGGCTCAGTGAGCCGTGGCTGGTGCTCGACGCCGGCTACAATGTGCTGGTCGAGTCCTATACCTATAAATGGTATTATCACGCACTCAGCGCCACGAAGCTGAATGAAGACGAAAAGCCGTTCCGGGTGGCCGGGCCGCTTTGCGACAATGGCGATGCCTTTTTCGACGTCGAGGGCGAGACCACGGTCCGCAAGCTGATCGAGGCCGAGCCGACGCTCGAAGCGAATCGGGCGCTTCTCGAATCGACGCTGATCCGCATGCCGCCGACCCGCAGCCTTGCCGCCTCGACCGGGCCGGGCGATTGCATCGCCTTCCTCGATTGCGGCGCCTATGTGCTCGACCAGATGACGCCGAACAACAGCCGGCAGCGGCCGGAATGCGGGTTGATCGATCTTGAAGGCAATTATCGCACCTTGCGCGGCCGCGACAGTTTGGAAGACTTGCTGTTCAAGGAGGTGCTCTGATGCGCTTCGATCTCGTCATTCGCGGCGGCCGGATCGTCACGGCGTCCGAAGCTTTCATCGGCGACATCGGTATGCGCGACGGACAAATTTCGGCGCTCGGCGATAGCCTGCCAAGGGGAGATGACGAGATCGACGCGAAGGGCCTGCTGGTCCTGCCCGGCGGGGTCGATGCCCACTGTCATATCGATGAGCCGCCCTTTCTCAACGCCCGGCTCGCTGACGACTTCCGCTCGGCCAGCCTGTCGGCAGCCTGCGGCGGCACGACGACATTCATGCCGTTCGTCAATCAGGTCGAAGGATTGACGCTGTCGCAGTCGCTTGGAGATTACCGGGCGAAGGCGGCGGGTTCGCTGATCGATTTTGCCTTCCATGTCATCCTCAAGGCCGACGAGACCGAAGTTCTGAAGGCCGATATCGATGCTCTTCTGGCCAAGGGTCTGACATCCTTCAAGCTGTTCATGACCTATGACGGCTACCAGATGGAGGATGGGCAGATCCTCGAAGTCATGTCACGGGTTGGCGCAGCCGGCGGCATCGTGCTGGTGCATGCGGAGAATGGCCGGTGCATCCACTGGCTCGGCAGCCGGCTGGTCTACAAGGGCAAGACGGGCTTGAGCAATTTCCGCGCATCCGCTCCACAGGTGGTGGAGCGCGAGGCGGTGCACCGGGCGATCGCGCTCGCGGAGATCGCGGACGCCAGGATCATGATCGTGCATGTCTCCAGCCGGGACGCGCTGGAGCAGATCCAATGGGCGAGGGCGCGCGGCTTGCCCGTGCTGGCCGAGACCTGCCCGCAATATCTGGTCGATCAAGGCGACCGGCTTTCGAGCGACGAATGGGGGGCGGCGAAATATCTGTGCTCTCCGCCGCCGCGCGGTGGCGACAATGCCGAAGCGCTCTGGAAGGGCGTTGCCGATGGCGCGTTCGATATCCTGTCGTCCGACCACTGCCCCTATCGTTTCGAGGGCGAGGACGGCAAACGGGCCTTCGCCTCCGAGCCGCATTTCCAGCAGGTGCCGCCGGGCGTGCCCGGTCTGGAAACGCGGCTGCCACTGATCTTCGAGCATGGCGTCAAGTCCGGACGGATCAGCCTCAACCAGTTCGTCGCGCTGACGGCGACCGAACCCGCGAAAATCTATGGCCTCTACCCACGCAAGGGCAGTTTGATGCCGGGCGCGGATGCCGATATCGTGCTGTGGGATCCGGATTGTCCGACGACGATTCGCCATGCGATGCTGCACGACGCCTGCGACTACACGCCCTATGAGGGGCTCGCTGTCTCCGCATGGCCAGTCGTCACGCTGTCGCGCGGCGAAAAAATCTGGGATCGCGGCTGGGTGAGCGGGGCCTATGGCCGTGGCCGGGAAATCCCGCGGCAGCGTGCTGCATGACACGCGCAGCATCCATCGACGACATCGTCACGCGCGGCCTCTGCGTCGGCTGCGGCCTGTGCGAGAGCCTGGCGGGTGCCGACAAGCTCAAGCTTGGACTGAATGCAGAAGGTTTTCTGCGGCCGAAACAGCTCATGCCACTGGATGCCGAGACCGAACGCAAGGTGCTCGCCGTCTGTCCCGGCAACGTCCAGCGCGTAGAAGGCACCGATAGTCCGGTGGACGTTATATGGGGGCCGTTGAAGGGATTGTTCGCCGGCTATTCCCGCGACGAGGAAATCCGTTTCAAGGGATCGTCAGGCGGGGTGGCAACAGCGGTTGCGGCGCATATGCTGAATTCGGGCATGGCGTCTGCGGTGCTGGAAGTGTCCGCCGATTCTGCCGCGCCTTTGCATGCCGTGACCCGGGTTGCAAAAAATCGCAGTGAGCTGATCGAAGGCGCGGGCTCGTGGTATGGGCCGGCCGCTCCGCTCCGCCGCATGCATGAATTGCTCGACAAAGGGAAACCATTCGTCGTCATCGGCAAGCCCTGCGACATCGCCGGCGTCCGCAACCTGGCCCGCATCGATCCGCGCGTCGATCGGCTGGTGGTCTGTACGATCTCGTTTCTTTGCGCCGGACTCTCAAGCTTCGGCGTGGCCCGCAATATCATCGCCGGCCATGGTGTCGAGGAGAAAGATGTCAGTCTGTTCCGCTTCCGGGGCCATGGCTGCCCGGGCATGACTCGCATCGAGACGCATGACGGCCGCGCCTTCGAGCAGACCTATGACGACACATGGTCGCATGCGTTGAATCAGGCGATCCAGTTCCGTTGCAAGATCTGCCCCGACAGCACAGGTGAGCAGGCCGATATCGTTTGCGCCGATGCCTGGGACAATGACGATGGTTATGCGCATGGCGAAAAAGAAGGACGCGGCGCCATTCTGGCGCGAACGGAGCGTGGTCTTGCTATCTTGAAATCGATGCAAACACGCGCGGAGTTGGAAATGCAGCCGCTGGAACTTTCGCGGTTCGAACGCATGCAGCCGCATCACAAGCATCGCAAGAGCGTGCTGGTGGCGCGGTTGCTGGGGTTGTGGCTCGGCGGCCAACCCGTGCCGGATTATAAAGGGTTGCGATTGTTCTCGGCTTCGCGCTTCGGCCGGAGGTATCTTTTCAGCAATGTTCGGGGCATGATCCGGCGGATCAAGTCAGGGGCCAATCGTGAGACCCTGCCGGCTGGCGGCGAGCGGAGAGAGTAGCGATGGCGGCTGTCGAACTTTCCAATGCCGCCCGATCGCGCGGGTTGAAATCCAGGCTCGCCCGAGAGCCGCTGGCGGGATGGCTTTCTGGATACGGACTGATGGCGCCGGCGATGATCCTGCTTTGCATCGGCGTTCTCGGCCCTTGCCTCCTGCTCGCCTTTTCCAGTTTCTGGATGAACGGCACGCCGCTCGAGCCCGGTCATATGACGCTGGCGCATTATGTCCGGTTCTTCTCCAATCCGTTCTATCTCCAATTGCTCATTCGCAGCATCGTCATGAGCCTCGTCGTCACCCTCGCGATCGTCGTGTTGTCCTTCCCGATCGCCTATTTGATCGCCATGCATGGCGGCCGGTGGCGGATGACCTGGATCGTCATCATTTCGCTGCCGTTCTGGACCAGCTATCTGCTGCGGATCTTCGCGTGGAAGGTCATCCTCGGCTTCAATGGCGTGGTCAATTCGAGCCTGATGGCCGCCGGTCTCATATCCCAGCCGCTCGATATCCTGCTCTATAATCCCTTCGCGGTGGTGCTGACGCTGACCCATGCGTGGATGCCCTTCGTGGTGCTGCCGATCTATGTCAGCCTGATGAAGATCCCGCCCGAACTGCTGGAAGCCGCGACCGATCTCGGCGATGGTCCGATGCGGCGGTTCCTCAGGGTCACCTTGCCCCTGGCGCTGCCGGGCGTGGCATCGGGAGCGCTGCTGGTGTTCATCCCGACGGTCGGCGACTATGTGACGCCGATGATGGTCGGCGGTCCCAAGGGCACGATGATCGGCACCATCATTGCCGCGCAATTCGGCCCGGCCAACAACTGGCCGCTGGGTTCCGCGATATCGGTGATCACCATGGTCGCCGTCGGGCTGGCGGCATTGCTGTTGCATTTCGCCATCTTCCGGATCGGCAGGATTGCGCGATGAAGCGGCCACCGAGCCTGCTGCTCCTTTATGCCTTGCTGTGGGGGGTGTTCCTCTACGCACCTGTTTTGTTGCTGCCGGTGTTCTCGTTCAACGATTCCACCATCGTGGCTTTTCCGCTGCACGGATTCACGACGCAATGGTACCGCCAGCTTGCCGATTCGCCGGGGCTGATCGCGGCGCTGAAGAACAGCCTGCTGATCGCGGTGATCGTCGCGCCGGTTACCACCCTGCTTGGGTTGCTCTGCACCTGGGCGGTGGTTCGCTACCGCCCGCCCGGAACCAGGGCGGCGGTCGGCATCATGATGTTGCCGCTGGTTCTGCCCGGGCTGGTGCTGGCGGTATCGCTGTTCATGCTGGTGATGGCGCTGAAGATCCCGCTCTCGGTGTTCACCATCGGCCTGGGCCATCTCGTCGTCTGCCTGCCGTTCTCCATCTCGGTGTTGCTGTCGCGGCTTGAAAGCTTCGATCGGAGCCTGGAGGAAGCTTCGCGCGATCTCGGCGAGAACGCCTTCACCACATTTTGGCGAATTATCCTGCCAATGGCGGCACCCGGCATCGTTTCGAGCCTGCTGCTGACGTTCACGATCTCGTTCGACGAGTTCGTCGTATCGTTCTTCCTGGCCGGCACGGAAACCACGTTGCCGGTCTACCTCTGGAGCCAGTTGCGGTTTCCGGCGAAGCTGCCGGTGGTGCTGGCGCTCGGCTCGCTGGTGCTGCTGGTTTCTTTCGTGATGATTTCCGCCTCGGAAGTGGCGCGGCGCTTCCGCTCGGAGTGACCGAACTATCGACAATGGCTGATTTTCCAGGCTATTCATCGACCTTGGCAGCGAACGAGTTCGAGAGTGCATGCGTCCTGGTCTGAATCTCAACTGGATCCGAAGTTTCGAGGCTGCGGCACGGCTGCAGAATTTCACCGAGGCAGGCCAGGAACTGGGCATGACGCAGGTCGGCGTCAGCCAGCATATCCGGCTGCTGGAAAAGAATCTCGGCGAGTCGCTGTTCCATCGCTTGCCGCGCGGTGTCAGGCTCACGGATGCCGGCGAAGCCTATCTGCATGTCGTGAGCGAAAGCCTTGACCGGCTTCGCGACGGCACCACCGATATGTTCTCCAAGCGGCTCAACCAGAAGCTCGTCACCGTGCGTGCGAACATTGCCTTCGCCAATCACTGGCTCGCGCCGCGCCTGTCCTCATTCCAGGCCGCGCATGGCGATATCATCGTCCGCGTGCTGGCATCGGTGCACGGTTCCGACATGGTCTGGGAGGGCGTCGACATGGAAATCCGCTACGATCCGGACCATTCGACAGGACTGGATGCGACGCTGCTGTTTGAAGATTCGCTGTTTCCGGTCTGCTGTCCCGAGATCGGCGAGCGCCTGAAATCCACCAGCGATCTGCCTGGTGAATATCTGATCCATGTCATCGGCAATCGCCGGGGATGGAACGAATGGTTCCGCGCCGCCGGCCTGCCCAGCATGAATGGCAGCAGGGAAATCCAGACGGATACGTCGGGCATCGCACTATCGATGGCGACAAAGGGCGCCGGCGTCGCGCTGGGTCACCAATCTCTGGTCGGAAAACTGTTGCAGAGCGGCGAACTGGTGCGCCCATTCGAAACCCAGCTGAAAACCTCAGGTGTCTTCTACCTGATCACCCCATCGGAACGGCCACTCAGCGTGCCCGCACAACAGTTCAAGGCATGGCTTTTGGCCGAAGGAAAGCTGAGTTGATCATTGCCGTGTCGATCGGCGGTCATCGATAAGAACAGCCATATCCTCCGGATCGTAGCCAAGGCGGATAGTGGAGCCGATGGGAAACTCGTTGATATCGCTCTTGCTCGACAGGACCGAAAGCGGCTGTTGCAGGCCGTCCACGCCGACAGACATCTGCGTCGACTGGCCGAAATAGGTGCGGCCGAGCAGGTGGCCGGTGATCTCGAAATCGGCATTCTGACGATCCGACAATACCTGCAGCTTCTCCGGCCGGATGCCGACGGTGACGGTGCTGCCGCTGCTCGCATGTTCCTCTGGATGTCGCAACGTCAGCATGCCCAATCGTTCGACATCGACGGAGATACGATCGAATGTCCGGCCCGTGATCCTGCCGTTGAGGAAATTCATGCCGCCGAGAAAATGCGCCACCATCCGGGTTCGCGGCCGCTGGTAGATGTCCTTCGCGGCTGCCACTTGCGCCACCTGGCCCTCGAACATCACGGCAATACGGTCAGATAGCGCCATTGCCTCATACTGGTCATGGGTCACGAGCACGAAGGTGATGCCGACCTCCTTCTGCAGCGAGCGCAGTTCGACCTGCATTTCCTCGCGCAGGTTCTTGTCGAGGGCGGAAAGCGGCTCGTCCAGCAGCAGCACCTTCGGTTTCAGCACCAGCGCACGCGCCAGGGCGACACGTTGCCGCTGGCCGCCGGACAGTTCATGGGCCCGTCTCTTGCCCATATGCCCGAGCCGGACCTGTTCGAGAGCCAGGTGAACGCGACGATTTTCCTCGGCATTGCCAAGTTTCAGCCGGCGCAGGCCATAGGCGACGTTCTGCTCGACATTCAGGTGAGGGAAGATCGCATAGTTCTGGAAAACCATGTTGGTCGGTCGCCGGTTCGGCGGTTCGCTGATGACCGAGCGCCCGTCGATGCGGATATCGCCGGCGCTCGGCGTCTCGAACCCAGCGATCGCGCGGAGCAATGTCGTCTTGCCGCATCCGGATGGTCCGAGCAGCGAAAAGAATTCGCCGGGCAGGATATCGAGGGAGACGTCATTGAGCGCGGTATAGATTCCATAGAGCTTGCGGACGCCGTCTATGCTCACCATCGGGTGTTCGGTCATGCACTCTCTTCCGCATATCCATTGCAGGAACCGACGGAGTTCGACGGTCTATCCGTCATTCTGCTCAAAACGCCCGTTCCATGCAAGTCCCCGATCGCATATTGATTGAACAGCCATTCAATATAGCGTTCATTCCGATCTGCAAACGTCCGCTGATATTCGTTTTTTGTCTGGGTCCATGCCTGGCAGCGTCGGGCCAGCGATACCGACCAGCAGTTGGCGATGACAGCGCGGCGCTCGCCGCGCGGCAGAATTCTGTTTTCGCGGAAAGCGCCTGGGGTTCGTTCGGTGATGATCCCGATCACCGTGATGTCTGCGCCAGAATGGATGGCATCTTTGTGCCCGGCATTTTCCGGGCCTGGTCAAAGCGGGCGATTGCGTCTCGGTCGTCGCGATCATGGTTTGACGTTTTGTCGGCGGAGGCTTAATCGCTTCGTCCGAAGCGTCCGGTCATGCGGCGCAATCCGCATTCAGATTGGTTCCATTCCGTGTCGTCGCCCCAAGCATCCCCCTCCCGAACATCGTCTCTCGAAGCATCGCCCTCCCACAATCGCCTTGCGCTTGTGGCCCTGATCGTCGGGGGGATTGCCATTGGCGGTTCGCCGATCTTCGTCCGCCTTTCGGAGATCGGGCCGATGGCGACCGGATTCTGGCGGCTGGCACTTGCCATGATACCGTTGCTGCTGTTTTCGGCAGTCAGAAAAACAGATGATCCGCGTCCGCCTCACGGAATCTCTGATTACGCCCAGCTCATGCTTCCAGGCTTCTTCCTGGCGGCAGACCTTGCTGCCTGGCATCTCTCCATCCATGTGACAACGGTTGCCAATGCGACGCTGCTGGCCAATCTTGCTCCGGTTTTCGTTGCCTTGATCGGTTGGCTCTTCCTACATGCGGCGATCACACGGGCCTTTGCCATCGGCCTCGCCATTGCCATTGCGGGCATCGTCATCCTCAAGGGCGGAGTGGGCAATCTCCTGAATGGGGATGTGCTCGGCGATGCCCTGGCAGTGACAGCCGCTCTGTTTTATGCCGGATATATTCTCACGGTCGGCCGGCTGCGTGGCCGTTTCGACACGTTGCGGGTGATGCTCTGGAGCACCGCGTCGGCGGCGATCCTCATCCTGCCGGCGGTGTTTTACATGCAGGAGTCCCTGCTGCCCCAAACGCTGTTCGGCTGGGCCATGGTTATCGGTCTTGCGCTTGTCAGCCATGTCGGCGGGCAGGCTGCGATCACCTATGCGCTTGCCTATCTGCCGCCGGCATTTTCGTCGCTGACTTTGCTCCTCCAGCCGGTCGTGGCCGCAATTCTCGGTCTTGCGGTGCTGGGTGAAGCGATCGGCATTCAGCAGGCGATTGGGGGCGCGATTGTGCTCGCCGGGATAATGTACGCCCGCTATAAGTCCTGACTATGCCGCTTGGTCTGTCGGTCAGCGCTTCAGCGACAGGCCGATGCCGGCGGTGAAGACGTCGGACTGTGCCGTGCCGGGCTGGGTGGTTTTCTCCCAGGCAATATCGGCATTGAAATCGATCGATCGCGAAATGCCCCAGGTGACGCCGGCTCCGAGATCGTACACTTTCTGGTTGGGTTGCGTCGACAAGGAGTAATCCCGCCACGTGGTCGAGGCCGTCAGCCGCCCCTTCAGCGTATCGATGATCGCCTGCGTCAGGGCGGCATTGGCGGTATAGGCCACGTCGCCGCTGGCACCGGCTGTCGTCGAAGGCTCTATCTCGGTTTTCAGGCCGAGTTCGACATCGGTTCCGCGCTGCGGTGACCAGGTGGCATTGCCGTCGAACGTGATGGCGGAAATGGCCTTCAGGCGCGAATCGTCGAATTCGGCAAGCGCATAGCCGGTCGAAATCTCGCCGCGCAGCTTCTCGCCGAAATCGCCCTCGAGGCCGGTCTTGAGCGCGTAGAGCTGCGCATCCCGGATGTATCCGAGCGTATCCTTGTGCTGATCATAGATCGTCCGGCCGTAGGATCCTTCGAGGAAGGGGATCAGGGCCGGCGACAGTTCATACCCAAGGCGGCCACGCAGGATCGCGGTATTTTCGTTGCGATCTTTCTGCGAGACGAACTTGCCGGTGTCGAGCTGAGCGTCGCCATAGGTTTCACGACTGAAATCGATGCCGGCGGTGCCGCGGATCAGGCCGAGATCGTGGGTCAGTTCGGCGCTTGCGGTATAAGTGGAGACCTGCGCCTGATTGGTGGCATTCGCAATGGCGTTGGCGGCGCTGATATCCTCGCGCTGCAGCGAATAGCCGGCTTTCAGATTGGCCTTGGTGGCCTCGGTAATGTCGAGCCTGAGCGCAGCCTCGATCTTGCCTTCGGGTTCGTCCTCGGGAATGCCGCTCAGCGTCTTCTGCCAGGTACCTTCCGTGTCGACCTTCAACTGGTGCAGCGACCAGTCCGAAACCAGCGAACCCTTGAAGCCGGTCTGCAGGTAGCTGCGGGTCGTCACATCGTCACCGGTGCGAGTCCGTTCGATGCCTACCGTTTCCGAAATAGAGGGCCGGAGCGTGAATGAACCAACGGCGACGCCCGGCGTCAGTTCGTCGTCCTCCACTTTCTTCGGATCGAGGCTGTCGATTGCTTCCTCGCGCGGATTCTGACGCCGCAGCTCCTTCAGGGTCGCGGTATCGAGCGCGGCGTTCTTGTCCTCGTCGGGATTGGCATCAGGGTCGGCCGTCGTCGCGGTGTCCGGATCCGACACCTGGTCCTGCTCGGTCGTGTCGTTGCTGTCGGTCGAATTCCTGTTGCCGGAATTCCGGTCGCTGGTGCTGGAAGGAAGGTCCAGGCGCAACCGGCTGTCGGCATCATCGGGTGGTGAAAGTGCCGACTGCGCCCATGCGGTGCCCGCCGAAAGATGAACCGCCAGCAGGGCCGCCGGCAGGCATCTCAGGGCAAGATTTGCAGTGGAGTAACGGGGTTTCATGCGTGCGCCGACCGGACATTGACGTTTTCAAATCATTACCTATTGGTAAAGGAGCAAGGTTAATCAATCGTTTCCGCCGATGTCGGGTGGTCATAAATCCGGCAAATTCTTCTGGCGAAAGCAGACATTGTCGGGGAAATGAAGCGGATGGGGATGCGCCGGTTCTTCAGAGGGGTTGTCTACGGCGTCTGTGTCGTCGTCGTGTTCGTTTCAACGCTTTGGCTTGCGACGATCGGCTGGGGCGATGCGGCGCTTTATCCGCCCGTCGCCGGCACGGCGACGGTAGAGGTCGCGCTTGCCGATCACGGCGTGCATGCGGGACTGATCATCGGCATGGACGATCTCGACCGTATGTCGCTTGAGCTCAAGGATCCCGTGCTCATCGCGCTGCATACGCGCTTTGCCGCCTATCGTTTCCTGGAAATCGGCTGGGGCGACGAGCAGTTCTACCGTTTTGCGCCAGCGCTTTCCGACGTGTCGGTCGGAATGGCGTTTAACGCGCTTTCGGGATGGAACGGCAAGTCGGTGCTGCATGTCGTGGGTCTCGACCAGGATGCAAAGGCGACGTTCAAGCATTCGGACGTGCAGGTCATCCGCCTCTCGAAGGAGGGGTTCCGGAAGCTGATCAAGGGGATTTCCGGGACGTTCGCGGCCGACCCCTATGCGCAACCGATGGAACTCGGCAAGGGTCTGTATGGACCGAGCCTGTTCTACCGCGCCGCCGGCCACTATAGTGTCATCCGCACCTGCAATGTCTGGCTTGGCGGATTGCTGGCATCGGCCGGGATGAAAGTGTCGCCGGTCCCTTCGGTCACGTCGATGGGGCTGTTAACCGAAATCCGCTGGCGAAATGCGCTTTAGACATCGGAATTCAAACGATTGAGGGATTTTCCTCTCTGGACAAGGCAAAAAGAAGGAGTAAATCGACCGGATGACGGAAAATGTTTACAAACTGCCCGATAGCGATGCGGCCCGTTCGGCCATCCGCACCATCAAGGCTGAAAAGTCCGGTCTTGCGGATCTGGAACGGGCGCTCGGCAACGGACTTTCAAAGCCGTTCGAAGAGGCGGTGCAGCGGATCGTGACGCTGGCGGGCCGGGTCGTGGTCACCGGCATCGGCAAGAGCGGCCATGTCGGCACCAAGATTGCCGCCACTTTGGCATCGACCGGTACGCCGGCCTTCTTCGTGCATCCGGTCGAGGCCAATCACGGCGATCTCGGCATGGTGACGCCACGGGATGCGATCATCGCGCTCTCCTGGAGCGGCGAGACCACCGAATTGCAGGGCATCGTCGCCTATTCAAGGCGTTTTTCCATTCCGCTGATTGCAATTACCTCCGGCGAGAATTCGACGCTGGCGCGCGAAGCAGACATCGTCCTTTGCCTGCCGAAATCGCAGGAAGCCTGTCCGCATGGGCTGGCGCCCACGACATCGGCGCTCATGACGCTTGCCATGGGTGATGCGCTGGCCGTCGCCCTGCTCGAAGCGCGGGGCTTCACGGCTGTCGATTTCAAGACTTTCCACCCCGGCGGCAAACTCGGGGCAACGCTTGCCCATGTCGGCGACGTCATGCATGGCGGCGAAAGCGTGCCTGTGGTGCGGCTCGGAACGAAAGTGCCGGATGCTGTCATGACGTTGTCGCAGAAGCGGTTCGGTTGCGTTGGTGTGGTCGACGAAAGCGGCGTGCTCGCCGGCATCGTCACAGATGGCGATATCGCCCGCCGCCTTGGCAGGAACCTCGTCGAGATGACTGTCGAGGAGATCATGACGAAAAACCCCAAGACCGTGCGCGAAAACACACTGGCAACAAGTGCGATGGGACTTCTGAACCTCTACAATATCTCGGCGCTGCTCGTCACAGACGACGAAAACCGGCCGACCGGCATCGTGCATTTCCACGACCTGCTGCGGATCGGCGTGGCGTAGCCGCTGCCCGCTCTATGGTTTCACCTGAACCTGGATCTGGTTTTTCAGATAACCCATGCTGAAATCGTGGACGATTTCCGATGAGAAAGCGTCGGACTGCCCCGGTCCC
Organism: Rhizobium sp.; assembly: GCA_028290545.1. GTDB lineage: Bacteria > Pseudomonadota > Alphaproteobacteria > Rhizobiales > Rhizobiaceae > Rhizobium_E. The sequence goes on from JAQGJP010000041.1 coordinate 64,190, forward strand.
CGGAGGGCGATCCGCATCGGCTGGCCATTGAGGCTGATCGAAGCGCGGTAGGTGGCGAAGGGGATGCCGGTGACGACAAGACCCTCGCCGGATGAGCGCACCGTCTTCACGAATGTCTCGCCGGTTTCGGTGTTCACCAGCGTGACCTTGGCGCCGCTCAGATCGGTGTAATCCATGATGGCATTGCTGACGACGAAGATGCCGGCATTGCCATAGGGCTGGTCACCGGAGCTTTCGACCACGCCAGCGGTGAAATTCCGGACCGTGTCGGCATTGCCGGCGAAGGTGGCGGTGTCATCAGCCGTCAGATCGATATTGACCTGCTGGCCGGCATTGGTGACCAGCTGATAGGCGTTGGCGGAATATTCGCCCGGCGGCATGCCGTCCGTCGAGATCATGTATCGGCCGTCCGCATCCGTCACCGCTTCGCTCTTGATGCTCTCGCCGCTGTTGTTCAGCTGGTCGGCAGTATACGTCTGGTAGACGACCTCGACATGCACATCGGCCAGCGGCGCGCCATTCCGATCCGTGACCTGACCACTGACCGAACCTGCCAAGGCACTCGCAGCGCAAGCGGAGAACATCGCTGCCGCTAAGGCAAGCGTCCTGATTGCAAACATGATCTGCTCCTGGATCTATAAGTTTTAGAGCGCTTCGACCTTGAGATCGCTGCCCTGGCTGCCGACGACCTTGACCTTGGCGCCGGCTGGCAGGTCTGGCCCATTGACGATCCAGACCGTATCGCCGATCCGCACGCGGCCATGACCGTTGATGATCGGATCCATAAGGTCAGCCGTGCGGCCGATCAGGCTGGCGCCTCGCTGGTTGAGCAATGGCTCTTCCGAGGTCGCATTCGAGCGGATCAGCCAGCGGCGGCCGACAAAAACGCTGATCACCGAAAGCACGGCAAACAGCAGCCATTGCAGTTCCCAGATCCACCAAGTCGTCTCCCAGAGAAGCAGGGAGACGGCGCCGGTGGCGACGCCGGCAAGACCGACCCAGATCAGGACATTGCCCGGCACGATGATTTCGGCGCCAAGCAGCACCATGCCGAAAATCAGCCAGCTCCAGGCGCCGAATTCCCGGATCATGTTGACGATCATGTCTCGTCGCTCCGGAATGTGGTTGCCGAGGCGAAGGGGTTCGGATTGGCATTGGTAACGATGGGGGTAGAGCGGGCGCTGCGTGTCGGCGTTGGTGTCGTGCCGCCATTGTCGCCGAACACTTCCTTGGCGATGGCGCCGATACCGCCGAGCGAGCCGATCAGCGAAGCGGCTTCCATCGGCATCAGCACGATCTTCGAATTGTTGGCCGATCCGATCGAAATCAGTGCTTCGGTATATTTCTGTGCGACGAAGTAGTTGATTGCCTGCACGCTGCCGGCGGCGATGGCCTGCGAAACCATCGTGGTCGCCTTGGCTTCGGCCTCGGCCAGTCGCTCACGGCCCTCTGCCTCGCGGAACGACGCTTCCCGATCGCCTTCGGCCTTGAGAATGGCAGCCTGCTTGGCGCCTTCGGCCTTGAGGATCTGCGAGTTGCGAAGACCCTCGGCCTCCAATATCTGCGCGCGCTTTTCGCGTTCAGCCTTCATCTGCCGGGCCATGGAATCCAGAAGGTTCTGCGGCGGGGTGATATCCTTGATCTCGACGCGGGTGATCTTGATGCCCCAGGGATTGGCGGCTTCATCGACGGTCTTCAGCAGTTTTTCGTTGATCGTGTCGCGGTTGGACAACAGTTCGTCAAGGTCCATCGAACCCATGACCGAACGAATATTGGTCATGGTCAGGTTGAGCAGCGCCTGGTTGAGATTGGAGATCTGGTAGGCGGCCTGCGCGGCATTGAGAATCTGATAGAAGGCGACGGCATCGGCCTTGACGCTGGCATTGTCCCTGGTGATGACTTCCTGCGTCGGCACATCCAGCACCTGTTCCATGACGTTGAGCTTGGCGCCGACCGTGTCGATGAACGGGATAATCAGGTTGAGGCCGGGGTGCAGCGTGCGGGTATATCTCTTGAAGCGTTCGACCGTGTAGTTATAACCCTGCGGCACCGTTTTGATGCCGGCGAAAATCGTTAGAATGACAAAAACGACGACGGCAATGACGGCATAATCCATGCCGGACAGAGATTCCATTTTTCGCGCTCCCTCTTTGCGAAATTCGTGCATATTCCTAGCATAGAACGTTGGAGCAAGCCGGATTATTTGCAACAGGAAGGCTTCTATCCCGCTTTTACACCCAGCCCATCAATTCGCGGCGAACCTGCGCTTCCAGCACGTTCATGCCGTCGTCGCTGTCGTTGAGGCAGGGGATGTGGGCGAATTTCTCGCCGCCATTGTGCAGGAAGGATTCCCTGGCCTGCTCGTCGATTTCCTCCAGCGTCTCCAGACAGTCCGAGACGAAGCCGGGGTTGAGCACAGCGATGCGCTTGACGCCGTCCCTGGCGAGGTGTTCCACCGTCTTGTCGGTATAGGGCTGCAGCCATTCTTCCGGCCCGAAGCGCGACTGGAAGGTAATCATCAGTTTCCTGGCATCCCAGCCCAGTCGTTCGCGCAGCAGTCGGGCGGTCTTCTGGCAGTGACAGTAATAGGGGTCGCCCTTGTCGAAATACGATTGCGGAATGCCGTGGAAGGAGGCGATCACCACGTCCGGCTGCCAGTCGAGCGTCGACAGATGGGTTGTGATCGAATTCGCGAGCGCCTCGATATAGGCGGGATGATCGTGATAGGGCGGTACGGTTCGCAATGCCGGCTGCCAGCGCATCGCCTTCAGCGCATCGAAAGCCTTGTCGTTGACCGTCGCCGTGGTCGCGGCGGCATATTGTGGATAGAGCGGAAACAGCAGGATGCGGTCGCAGCCCCGCGCCTTGAGGACATCGAGTTTCTCGGCGATCGACGGCTGGCCGTAGCGCATGCCCCAATCGACGATGACATCCGGAAAGTCCTTCAGGCGCTCGGCCATTTTCTCGGCCTGCGAACGGGTATAGGTGCGCAGATAGCTCTCGTCGCGTTCCTTGTTCCAGATCAGCTCATAGGCCTTGCCGATCTTTTGCGGACGCCGGTTGAGCACGATGCCGAACAGGATCGGATACCATTTCCACCGCGACCATTCGATCACCCGGCGGTCCATCAGGAATTCCTTGAGATAGCGCCGCATGGATGCGTAGTCGGTGCCGTCGGGCGTGCCGAGATTGACCAGCAGAACGCCCACCTTGCCCGATTTCACCGGAGGATGCTTGGCGGGAAAAGGCGTCGCTGGAGCTGTCATGATCGGTCCTTTGTTTTCGTTCTTCTACGCGTCCGGCGTCGAGACGGATGAAGTGATCTCCGCATATAGAAATAAACAACGGCCCGGCAAGGCCGGGCCGCTGGGATCAATCGACGCAATAGCTTACTTGGCGGGAACGACCAGTTCCGCACCGATATGCAGCGCGCGAGGGCGCATATCCTTGTTGGCATCGGCCAGCGTCTTCCACTCGGCGCCGCTGCCATAGAACTGCTTGGCGAGATCCCAATAGGTGTCGCCCTTGGCAATCACATGCTTGGCCTCCTTGATGGCGGACTGCTCATCACCCGAGATGGTCGGCTTGGCAGCGCTATCGTCGGTCTTTGCCGACTGCTCCGCATCGCCGGAATTGGCAGGCGCATTCTTGGTGTCGGTCACCTTGGGGGCTTCCTTGGCAAGCTCCTGCGAGCCAGCCGGAAGATCGGGTGTCGTCACCGGCTTGGCCGATGCATCGTTGGCGCTGTCGGCCGTATCCGAGGATGTTTTCGTTTCAGCATCCGCCGTTTTTGCCATGTCGGCGCTGGCGACCGTAATGCGGCCATCGAGATAGGGCTTGTAGGGCGAGTGCTTGCCGATATAGGCCGCAAGCGTATCTTCCAGGCTCGGGCCGTAGTCGTAGGCGTTGATAGCCTTGTCGCGGAACACGACGTAACCATCGCCGCCCTGGCGGGTGTAGTTGTTGGCAACCACGCCATAGGTCTTGTTCGGGTCGAGCGCCACAAACTTGCCGCCGTCATTGACCTCGACCGAGACGACGCGGCTACCCGCCGGCTTCTTGGGATCGAATGTGTACTTGATACCGGCGACCTGCGGGAAGCGGCCCGCGCCTTCCTCGATCTGGCTCAGGCCGCTTTCCAGCGCGGCCACGACGTCCGAGCCCTTGAGCTGGAATGTGGCGAGACTGTTTTGGAACGGAAGCACCGTCAGCACTTCGCCCATCGACACGTCACCGCCGTCGATCGAAGCGCGCAGGCCGCCGCCATTGGCAAAGGCGATCTGGATGCCCTGATCCTTGACGTGGTCGAGCATGGCATCGGCCACCAGGTTGCCCATTTCGCATTCCTTGGCACGGCAGGTTTCGCGTGAACCGTCGATCGGGCCGGCAGATGACCCGATGACCTTCTGCTTCAGGGCTTCGATCGGGCCACCGAGTTCCTTGATGCGTGCGGCCAGCACAGGATCCGGCTTGAAGGAGGAATCAATCAGGATCGGGTCGCCCTTGGCGGATTTCACAACGCCATTGTCATCGAAGACGATGTCGATGTCGCCAAGATATTTGCTGTAGGATGCCGCCTGCACGACCGGCACTTTATATCCGCCGGGATTGTCGACCATCGTCGGATAGGGACCGGCAGCGCTCTTGTCGGTGTTGGACAGCAGGGTGTGTGAATGGCCGCCGACCACGACATCGACGTCCGGAATCTTGGCAATCACCGCGAGATCGCGGGGATAGCCGACATGGGTGAGCGCGATGATCTTGTTGACGCCCTGCGCTTTGAGCTTCTGGACTTCGTCCGAAATCGCCTTGTCGTCGATGCCGATCATGATTTCCGGACCGGGGGTCGCAAGCTCTTCGGTATCGTTGGCGACCGCGCCGACGATACCGATCTTCTGGCCGCCGACCGTCAGGACCAGTGAGGGGACGATCTTGTCTTTGACCTTGGATTTGAAGCTCGCCAGTACGTTGGCGGTAACGACCGGGAACTGCACCTTGTCGAGAAAGACCTTCAGCCCATCCTCGCCGTCGTCGAATTCATGATTGCCGACGGTCATGGCGTCGAATTTCATGGCGTTGAGCATTTCGGCTTCCACCGCACCCTTATAGGTGGTGTAGAACAGCGATCCCTGGAAATTGTCGCCGGCATTCAGCAGCAGGGTATTCTTGCCGGCAAGCGCGCCCCGGGTCTGGTCGATGGCGGCCTTCAGGCGGGCAGCGCCACCGAAGCATTCGTTCTTGCCTTCTTCCTCGGCCGAGCAGGTCGAGTCGAATTTGTTGATCGATTCAATGCGCGAGTGGAAATCGTTGATGTGCAGAATTGTCAGTTCATAATCGGCAAGTGCCGCACCGGCCGAAACCGCAAGTGCCGAAACGCTCATCAGTGCGATATTGAAAAAACGGGTCATGATGTTCTCCTTCCTAATCCAATAGTCATTGCATGCCGGTTTACCCGGCACTGTGACAGGCGCCTGTTAAAGCCATATCACGCCGGTGGGCTTCGACGTGTCGGAATCGAGATCGAAAGTGACGCGTGACGCGCCTTTGGATTATTGCGTCGCAACCAGGTTGGACTTGCGGGCCAGCGAGAACTGCGCGCCGGAATCGGCGGTGCAATTGAGCTGCGCGGGCGAAATCATGGCGCAATTGACCTTGGACTGCTTGTTCTGAACATGCGAGACCATGCTGATTTCATAAAGATTGTTGCCGGGCAACTTGACATAGGTGCCCGATGCCAAAAGCTGGTTGGTGTCGGTGGTGCGGGTATTGAAATTGCCCGCCTGGAAGGTGGAAACCAGGCCATTCGGGTCGCTCCAGTTGCCATCTATGGAAACGGGAGTCGCCGGCGCATCAGGCAACGGACGGTCGCGTTCCGTCGTGCAGGAGGCAAGAGCTGCGGCAGCGATCAGAGCCGGAATGGCGAATTTCTTCATATCGATCTCCCATCAGGCCGTCGAGAAGCTGAACCCGGCCGGCGTCTTCGTCGATATTATTTTGACGCCATTCCAAAGTGAAAGCAAGGCATTGGCGCGCATCATTCGGTGTAAGAGACATGAATGCAACAGAAAACCCGCGCGGCTGGACGCGCGGGTTCGGTAAGGTTGAATTGCCGGCCTGGTTAGCGAACCAGGGTGTTGCGGAACTGCCAGGGATCGGATGTATCCAGATCCTCGGAAAACAGGCCCGGGCGCCCGTCAAGCGGCGTCCAGTCGGTATAATGGCCTTCGACCGGGCCGAGATAGGGGTTCTGGATCTCCAGGCAGCGCTTGTAATCCATTTCGTCGGTCTCGACGATGCCGGCGGCCGGGTTTTCGAGCGCCCAGACCATGCCTGCGAGAACGGCCGATGTGACCTGCATGCCCGTGGCGTTCTGGTAAGGTGCCAGCTTGCGCGCTTCCTCCAGCGACAGCCGCGAGCCATACCAATAGGCATTCTTCTCATGGCCGTAGAGCAGCACGCCGAGTTCGTCGATGCCGTCCACCAGCTCTTTTTCGTCGAGCACATGCTGAACCGGCTGGGCGTTGCCGCCATTGCCGAACATCTCCTGCAGCGACAACACCGCGTCATTGGACGGATGGTAGGCGTAATGGCAGGTAGGGCGATACGTCACATCGTCGCTCTTGTCGCGGACCGTGAAATAATCGGCGATCGAGATCGCTTCATTGTGCGTGACAAGGAAGCCGTACTGGGGGCCAGGCGTCGGGCACCAGGTGCGGACACGGGTATTGGCGCCGGGTTGCTCGATATAAATCGCCCCCTTGTGGCCCTTCTTGAACTCCTTGGCGTTCTTGGGCATCCAGTTTTCGTGAGTGCCCCAGCCGAGTTCGGCAGGCTGCAGGCCTTCGGAGATGAAGCCTTCGACCGACCAGGTGTTCCAAAACACGTTCAGCGGCTTGTGGTTTTTGCTGCGCTGGGTGTCGCGCTCGGCGATGTGGATGCCCTTGACGCCGGCTTTCTTCATCAGCTTGGCCCAGCCTGCGCGATCGTCCTGCGACGGCTCCTCGAATTTCATGCCGATCTCATTGGCGAGATTGACGAGCGCCTGCTTGACAAACCACGAAACCATGCCGGGATTTGCACCGCAGCAGGATACCGCGGTCGCGCCGCCGGGATTCTTGGCTTTTTCGGCGCGGACGGTCTCGCGCAACGCATAGTTGGTGCGGGAAGCGTTGTCCTTGTCCTTGTCGAAATAAAAACCCAGCCATGGCTCGACAACGGTGTCGATATAGAGAGCATCGACCTTGCGGCACAGCTTCATGATGTCGAGCGAGGACGTATCGACAGAGAGATTGACGCAGAAGCCCTGACCGCCGCCTTCCGTCAGAAGCGGCTTCAGGAGGGTCTTGTAGTTCTCCTCGGTGACATGCGCCTGAATGAACTTGATGCCATGCTTCTTGAGCAGCTTTGCATTTTCATCGCGCGGGTCGATGACCACCATCCGGCTTTTGTCGAACTTAAAGTGACGCTCGATGAGGGGTAAAGTACCACGTCCGATCGAGCCAAAGCCGATCATCACGATCGGGCCAGTGATTTCGCCATATACCGGATAGTTCTGTTCATTCATTTAGGGAAGCACTCCTATTTTACATCTGGATAATTTCACTAACCACAGTTTCCTGTCACAATAAAGCGGATTCAACCCCGCCATGTGACGGTTTTGTGACAGCTAAACCTTTGGGATAGGCTATTTGTTTGCACGCAGATAGGCGAGCAGCGCATTCTTCTTGCTGACCATGCCCTTATAGGCGAGCTGCTCGGGCGTCAGCCCTTCGAGCCGGGCGGCGAGGGTTTTGGCGGTTTGCGAACCGCCCGGCAGAGCTTTCAACACGCCAATCGGATCCGAATAAATGCGGATGGTGAAGACGATATTGCCAGTCTCCGGCAGGCGTCGAAGCGTCTGGCGTTCGATCCGGATGAAATTGCTGGCGGGCGTGAATGGCCGGCCTTCCATGCGCGCACCACGCTCCGGCGGCCAGAACAGATCGCCTGAAGGATAGATCGACCAGTTCATCCGCACCGCCGGCAGGTCCGGCTGGAGATTGTCGAAAATGCGGTTGATCATCATGGCATTGCGGGTGCCGCCTTCAAACCCGGGAACATGCGCATGAACGCCTTCCATAGGCAGTCCGGCTTTCTCCGGCAGCGACCAGGCGGACGGGAAGGCGACGTAGCCCGCGGTGAGATGCCAGCCGGTGTCACGCTTCTGGAGGATGACCAGATCGTCCTGCACCAACGATCCGGCTTTCAGCAGCGGCAGTGTCGCGGGGTCGGCCAGGTCGATGGTCCGGCCGGCGAATTGCACCGTATCTCCGTGGCGCTTATAGATATGGCCGTGCCGGTCGAGAAGATGGTTGACGACGATCTCCAGACATTCCTGCTGTGCCGCATGGGATGTGTCCTCGGAATAGAAGATCTCACTGAAATGATCGCTAGCGAGGCGATCCTTTTCAGCGAGGAATGCATTCAGGTCACCATCCGGCTCGATCCATTTGTCGGGATCCAATGCCGTGAGCCCGATGGAGAATGGCTTGGTAGTGTCGTCATAGGGCGTATAGACAGGCGCGCTGGTCAATCGCGAATGCTCCCGCTCAGGCTTTGAGGATTTCGGCGCCCGGTGCCACGGTCGTGAAGGCGACTTCGGTAATGTCGTATTGGGCGATGCCGTGGACCACGAAGGGATCGGTGGCGCAGAAGGCGTCCATCGCCGCCCGCTCGCCCCTGGCCAGGATCAGCCCGCCGGTGCGCGGCACCTTGCGGCCGGAGGCAATGAACAGGCCGTCATCATAGCCTTTCTTCACCCATTCCATGTGGGCGTTCATCTGTTCGTCGGCCTTTTCAAGCGGGGCGATATAGGTGAGGGATAGGATGAGCATGAGGGACCCTTCAAATTGCCGCCGGAAACTAGCATTCCCGATCCGGAATGCAAGTTTGCGCGGTGAACTGTCATGGCGAAACGATTGCTCTTTGCAGTCAAAAGCGTTATTTCCCGGCCCCATGAACGAACAGACCACTCTTTCCGACAACACTGCGACGAGCCCCTATCTGGTGGCCGCGCTCTATCATTTTGTCTCCTTTCCGCGTTTCCGCAATATCCGCGATCCCTTGCAGGCGCTGTGCGAGGCAAACGATGTGCGCGGCACGCTGCTGCTGGCGCATGAGGGCATCAACGGCACGATCGCCGGGCCGGATGCCGGCGTGATGACCGTGCTCGGTTTCCTGCGCGGCCTGCCGGAATTTTCCGGCCTCGGACACAAGGAAAGCCGTGCTTCGAAGGCTCCCTTCCTGCGAATGAAGGTGAAGCTCAAGAAAGAGATCGTCACCATGGGCGTCGAGGATATCGATCCGACGCGCGTTGTCGGCACCTATGTCAGCCCACGTGACTGGAATGCGCTGATCACCGACCCGGACATGATCGTCATCGACACCCGCAACGACTATGAAACCGCGCTGGGCACTTTCCAGGGCGCGGTCGATCCCGATATCAAGACATTCCGCGATTTTCCCGACTGGGTGAAGTCCAGTGAGGGGCTGCACAACAAAAAGAAGATCGCCATGTATTGCACCGGCGGCATCCGTTGCGAAAAAGCGACAGCCTATATGAAGGAGCAGGGCTTCGAAGAGGTCTACCACCTCAAGGGAGGCATCCTGAAATACCTCGAAGAGGTGCCGGCGGAGGAAAGCCTCTGGGAAGGGGCCTGCTTCGTGTTCGACGAGCGCGTCTCGGTGGTTCAGGGACTGGAGCAGGGCGACCACAAGCTCTGCCGCGCCTGCCGTCATCCACTGACACCGGACGATCTGGCTTCGTCATTGTATGAAGCCGGCGTCTCCTGTCCGCAATGCCACGAGGTTCGCAGCGACGACGACCGCATGCGCTTCCGTGAACGCGAAAAGCAGGCGAGACTCGCAAGAGAACGCGGGCAGAAACATCTGGGTTCATAATTGGTTGAAGGAAAATCCATGTTCGAAACACTGGTACTGCCGCCACCCGACAAGATCCTGAGCCTCTCGGTGCTCTATCGCAACGATCCGCGGCCGGAGAAAATGGATCTCGGCGTTGGCGTCTACAAGGACAAGGCCGGCGACACGCTGATCATGAAGGCGGTGCGCGAAGCCGAAAAGCGGCTCTATGACAGCCAGAAGACCAAGACCTATGTCGGCATGGGTGGCGATGAGGGCTTCAACAACGCGATGCTGAAGCTGGTGTTCGGCGCAGGTGCCGATCTCAGCCGGATGTTTGCCTGCCAGACGGCGGGCGGTTCCGGCGCGCTCCGGACGATTGCCGATCTGCTCAAGAGAGCGCGGCCGGACGCCACCGTCTGGCTTTCCGATCCGACCTGGGCCAATCATCAGCCGATCCTGACGGCGGCCGGTCTCAAGACTGCGATCTATCCCTATTTCGACGCGGCAACCGGTCTCGTCAAATTCGAGGCTATGCTGGAAGGGCTGAGAAGCGCCAAGCCCGGCGATGTCGTGCTGCTGCATGGCTGCTGCCACAATCCCACCGGTGCCAATCTGACGCTGGAACAATGGGGGCCGGTGGCAGATCTGCTGGTCGAGCGCGATCTGTTTCCGTTTGTCGATCTGGCTTATCAGGGCTTTGGCGATGGCTTGGAGGAAGACGCGGCCTCGACCCGGCTCCTGGCATCGCGCGTGCCGGAAATGGCGATCGCCACCTCCTGCTCAAAGAATTTTTCGGTCTATCGCGATCGCGTCGGCGCGGTGATCCTGATGGGCAAGGATGCCGACAGCGTCAAGATTGCCGGCGCGCAGGCACTCAGCGTCACGCGCGTGCTGTATTCCATGCCGCCGGACCATGCCGCCGCCGCCGTCAGGATCGTGCTCGAGGACGATACGCTCCAAGCGGAATGGAAGGCCGAACTCGAAGAGATGCGGCTGAGAATGCTGAACCTGCGCAAGGGCTTTGCCGATGCGTTGCGCCAGCAGACCAACTCCGCGCGTTTCGACTTCATCGCCGAGCATCGTGGCATGTTCTCGCGGCTCGGCCTGACGGAGGCACAGGTCAATCGGCTGCGCGACGAATTCGGCATCTACATGGTGGGCGACAGCCGCTTCAACGTCGCGGGTCTCAAGGAAGACCGGCTGGAAGAGCTGGCAAAGGCCGTGGTTGCGGTGCTTTAACCGGGTTCTTCCATCCCATTGGCAAATGCGATCAGTGCGGTCGAGAGGCTCGACCGCATCTCCGGCGCGATCAATATGCGTTCGATTTCATCCGGTTTCCTGCCGAGCAGATGAACGGCAATGCCGGTTTCCTGCATCAGCGCCACCGACATCGTTCGCAACACTTCCTGGAGCGCCGCGTGCGAAATGTCGTTGCGGCTGGACGCGCGCAGCAACATCACCGGTTTGTGCGGAATCTCTTGGCGCGACACCAGCCAGTCAAGCAGGTTCTTCAACCCGCCCGGAATGCCATGGGCATATTCCGGGCAGGAGATAATCAGTCCGTCGGCGGCACGGACTTTGGCGGCCAGATCCAGAACCGGCTGGGGAGTGAGTTCACCCTCGCGATCGGGATTGAAGATCGGCAGTTCGCCCAGACCGTCATAGAATTCAACGGCGATGCCGTCCGGTGCGGCTGAAGCCATCGCCCGCAGTAGCGCCGTGTTCGTGGATACGCGGCGCAGACTGCCTGAGATGGCCAGAAACCGCATCACCCGCTTCAGGCCGCTTTGGTCTTGAGAAAATTGCCCTTCGGGAATTCCTGCGCCAGTTCGCTATACCACTTGCCGCTGTTCTTGACCGTGCGGACCTGGGTTTCGTAATCGACATGAACGAGACCGAAGCGCATGCGGTAGCCTTCCGCCCATTCGAAATTGTCCATCAACGACCAGGCGAAATAACCGCGGAAGGGATATCCGTCGCGGATCAGGTCGGCGGTGACCGAAAGGTGATCGGCGTAGTAATCGAGACGCGGCTGGTCATCGACCGTGCCGTCCGCACCGAGGCTCATATTGTAGGCCGCTCCGTTTTCGGTGATGTAGCATTCCGGCAGGTCGTACTTCGCGTAGAGATCCTTGACCACATGGCTGAGGCCCGACGAGTCGATTTCCCAGCCGATATCGGTTTTCTCCGGGTGTAAGAAGGGCGCGGACACGCTGGCCGGATAGGCGGCATCGGGGTTTGGATCGGCCGCGACGCGGGCCGGCGTGTAATAGTTCAAGCCCCACCAGTCGATTTTCTGCGAGATGATCTTGAGGTCGCCGTCCTCGATCCTGGGCATGATCGGTTCGTATGCGTCGATCAGCGCCTGCGGGTATTGCCCCTTGAAGACCGGATCGAAGAATATGCCGTTGTGAAAGGTGTCTGTCCGGGCTGCGGCAGCCTTGTCCGCTTCGCTGTCGGAGGCCGGGATCACCGACATGGCATTGTAGACGATACCGACCGGCAGTTTCGGGGCTTCCGAGCGGATTGCCTCGACGCCGAGGCCGTGGGCAAGATTGGTGTAATGGGCCGCATGCAGTGCTGCCTGCATGTTTCGCTCGCCTGGCGCATGAATGCCGAGCAGATGCGACAGGATCACCGAACACCAGGGCTCGTTGAAGGTCGCGACCGCGTCGAGACGATCGCCGAGCCGGCGGATCACCATCTGCGCATAGCGCTGGAAGGCGTAGGCGGTCGAGCGCGCCGTCCACCCGCCATCGCCCATCAGCGCCAGCGGCAGGTCCCAATGGTAGAGCGTCGCGAAGGTCTTGATGCCGCGCGCCTTGCAGCCATCGACGAGGCGATCGTAGAAATCGAGGCCTCTCTCGTTCAGCGGTCCCACGCCATCGGGATAGATACGCGGCCAGGCGATGGAGAAGCGGTAAGCTTCGACGCCGAGTTCCTTGATCAGGTCGAGGTCTTCATCAAGGTGATTGTAATGATCGCAGGCGACATCGCCATTGTCGCGATTGTGGACACGGCCGGGCATGTTGGAGAAGGCATCCCAGATGGAGGGCTTGCGGCCATCGGCCTTGGTGGCACCTTCAATCTGGAAGGCGGCGGTTGCCACGCCAAACACAAAATCACCCGGGAAACGGGCGGCGAGAATCTTCGGATCCATGATGAAGCCTTTTTTAAGTTCCTTAACGCCGCATAAAGTTTTTAATCTATTGAAAACAGGCGGCGAGGGTTTCTATCCCCGCCGCTCCTCCAGCGCAAGCAGGTTTTCTCAGAGCTTGACCCAGGCGGCATTGCGCTTGGACGAGGCGACGCAGGCCTCGACGAAGGCCACGCCCTTCACTCCGTCCTCGATGGTCGGATAGATCACGTCGGGATCGACCGGCTTGCCGTTGCGCTTGGCGATGATCGCCTTGGCGGCCTCGGAGTAGATCGTCGCAAAACCTTCGAGATAGCCTTCCGGATGGCCTGACGGCACGCGGCTGACGCGGGCGGCGGCAGGACCGGCGCCGGCGCCGTTGCGGGTGATCAGCAGCCTCGGCTTGCCAAGCGGCGTGTACCAGAGATAGTTCGGGTCCTTCTGGACCCATTCGATGGCGCCCTTGGTGCCATAGACACGCACCATCAGGCCGTTCTCGTGGCCGGCGGCAACCTGGCTGCACCAGAGCATGCCCTTGGCGCCACCTTTGAAGCGCATCATCACATGGGCATTGTCATCAAGCTGGCGGCCGGGCACGAACGTATGGACATCGGCGGCGAGTTCATCGGCTTCGAGGCCGGAGACGAAACAGCCGAGATTATAGGCATGGGTGCCGATATCACCGGTGGAACCGCCGACGCCGGATTGTTTCGGATCTGTGCGCCATGCGGCCTGCTTCTGGCCGGTCTGCTCGATCGGCTCGGCAAGCCAATCCTGCGGATACTCCATCTGCACCAGACGGATTTCGCCGAGTTCGCCCGACTTTACCATTTCGCGCGCCTGCCGGACCATCGGGTAGCCGGTGTAATTATGCGTCAGGATGAACAGCGCGTCGGATTCCTGGGCAACCTTCAGGAGCTTCTTTGCATCCGCGAGATTGGAGGTCAGCGGCTTGTCACAGATCACATGGATGCCACGGCGGAGGAATTCCTTGGCAGCAGGGTAATGCATGTGGTTGGGCGTGACGATCGATACCGCCTCGATGCCGTCCTTGAGTTTGGCCTCCCGGATCGCCATCGCCTTGAAATCATCGTATATGCGCGACGGATGCAGCCCGAGCTCGGCACCCGACTGGCGCGATTTTTCCGGCGTCGACGACAGTGCGCCGGCCACGAATTCATAGTGATCGTCGATGCGCGAGGCGATCCGGTGTACCGCGCCGATAAACGCGCCTGAGCCGCCGCCCACCATGCCGAGCTTGATGCGGGGCTCGAACTTTTCCGTCGTTCCTTCGATGGCCATGGTTCTCTCCTTAAAGACCGAGCATGCGGCGGTTGGCGGCGTCGTCGGTGCCGGCGCCGGCGAAATCGTCGAACGCCTTTTCGGTGACGCGAATGATATGCGCCTTGACGAATTCAGCGCCTTCGCGGGCGCCGTCTTCCGGGTGCTTCAGAGCGCATTCCCATTCGACCACGGCCCAGCCGTCGAAATCATTGGCGGTCATCTTGGAGAACACCGCGCCGAAATCCACTTGCCCGTCGCCGAGCGAGCGGAAACGTCCCGCCCGGTTGACCCAGCCCTGGTAGCCACCATAGACGCCCTGCCGGCCGGTGGGATTGAACTCGGCATCCTTGACGTGGAACATCTTGATGCGGTCCTTGTAGATATCGATGTTCTCCAGATAATCCAGGCACTGCAGAATGTAATGCGAGGGATCGTAGAGCATGTTGGCGCGGGGATGGTTTTTCACCCGCTCCAGGAACATCTCGAAGGTGACGCCGTCATGCAGGTCTTCACCCGGATGGATCTCGTAGCAGATATCGATGCCGTTTGCGTCGGCATGGTCGAGGATCGGCGTCCAGCGGCGCGCGAGTTCGTCGAAGGCGGTTTCCACCAGACCAGCCGGCCGCTGCGGCCAGGGATACATAAACGGCCATGCCAGCGCGCCAGAGAAAGTCGCGTGCGCCTTGATACCCATGTGCTTGGACGCAGTCAGCGCCATCTTCACCTGCTCGACTGCCCAAGCCTGGCGCGCCTTCGGGTTGCCACGCACTTCCGGTGCTGCAAAGCCGTCGAAGGCTTCGTCATAGACAGGGTTGACGGCCACCAGCTGGCCTTGCAGATGTGTCGACAGCTCGGTAACTTCGACACCGTTGGCACGGGCCACGCCGAGGAACTCGTCGCAGTAATCCTTTGAGGATGCCGCTTTTTTCAGGTCGATCAGCTGGCTCGCCCATGTCGGCACCTGCACGCCGATATAACCGGTGTCTGCCGCCCATCTGGTGATCGCGTCCCAAGAATTGAACGGCGCGGCATCGCCGGCAAACTGTCCGAGAAAAAGCGCCGGGCCCTTGATGGTCTTCATGAATCTCTCCCTGGAATCCCTGTATCGTTACCGTGAACGTTTATAGCATCGTCTTTTTACCCGGCAACCGCCTGCCGGTGCCAGAGCAAAATTTTGCCCGGCGCGAACCGGGCAAAAAAGTTTTAAAAGCCTGACTATCGGTCCCTGGACTGGATCAGAACGGTGAATCCGGGAAGTAGAAGTCCTTGGCATTGTCCTTGGTGATCAGCGTCGCGTCCAGCGTATAGGTGCCGCGAACCGGAACCTGACCGTAGAAATTGGCGACCGTCATTTCAAGCGCAGTGCCCACCATTGCCGGCGGATAGAGAACGTCGACGGGGATCATCTTGTCGCCGTCCATGACCTTCTTGACCATGTCCTTCGAGCCGGCACCGGCGATGACATACTGGATATCGGTGCGCTTGGCCTGATCTATGGCCTGCAGTACGCCGACAGCCATGTCGTCGTCCTGGCACCAGACCACGTCGATTTTCGGGAACTTGGTCAGGTAATCCTGCATGACCTTGAAGGCATCGTCACGGTTCCAGTTGCCGAACTGGCGGTCGAGAATCTTGACGTTGGAGCCTGCGATACCCTTGTCGAAGCCGTCCTGGCGCTGCTGGTCGATCGGGATCGGCAGGCCGCGGATCACGACGACCTGTGCGTCAGGGGTGGTCGCCTTGATATATTCGCCGGCGGTCTGGCCGAGCGCCGGATTGTTGCCGGCGATGTAGAGGTCGCGAACGGTGCTGTCATTGACCGACGGTGCGCGGTCGACGATCGCCACGAACGTGCCCTTGTCCTTGACTTCCTTGATGGCGTTGACCAGCGGATCCGGATCGGACGGCAGGATCACCAGTGCATCGATGCCCTGCGTCGCAAGGTCCTGCACGGCATTTGCCTGGGTCGCCGGATCCGGCGAGGTCTTGACGATGATGTTGAGGCCCGGATGCTGTTCCATCAGCAGTTTGGCAACCCGTTCGGCATGGAACACCACGCCGGCGGTCCAGCCATGGTCGGCGGCCGGGATCGAAACGCCGATCGTCACTTTCTTGTCTTCGGCGTGGGCCACGCCTGCGAGCGCCATCATTCCGATGGCGGCAATGCCCATTAGTCCTTTACGCATGTCTCTTCTCTCCCAAAGTTATTGCAGGGTCTCGTCGGTCCGGGACCGGGCGACCCAAAGGCCCGGCCTCGTTACGATTTCCGCATCAGCGAGCGCTGAACGAGCATCGCAATAATGATGATCGAGCCCTGGATGGCACCGATCAGATATTCGCTTATGAAATTCGACAGCAGCATGATGTTGCCGACAAGCTCGAGAATGAAGGCACCGCAGATCGTTCCCCAGACCCTGCCCGCGCCGCCCTTGAGTGCCGTGCCGCCGACGACCACCGCGGTGATCGCCTGCAGTTCCCAGAGAATGCCCGTCGTGGCCGAGGTCGAGCCGAGCCTTGGGACATAAAGAAGCACAGCGATGGCAACGCAAAGGCCTTGTATCACGAAGGCGATCGTGCGCACGCGATTGACCGCGATGCCCGAATAGCGGGCGACGTCGCTGTTGGAGCCAACGGCCACGACATGCCGCCCGTAACGTGTGCGATAGAGGATGAAGGCCGCAATCGCGGTCACCGCAAGGATCACCACGATCGGCACGGGGATCCCGAGGATGGACCCGAAATAGGCCGGTCGGTAAAGCGACTGGAGTTCCGGCGAGCGCAGTGTAATGGCGCCGCCCTGCGACAGCCATGTGGTCAGTCCCCGGTAGATGCCCATCGTGCCGAGCGTGGCGATGAAAGGCTCGATCCGTCCAACCGTGGTGATCAGTCCATTCGCGAGCCCGCAGGCGGCGCCTGCCGCGATCGTGAAGGCGACGGCCGCCGTCAACATCAGGCCAGGATCGGCGATGACGCCGGAATTCATGAACAGGATCATCAGGCTGGCGACAAAAGCCACCATCGATCCCACGGACAGATCGAGATCCCCCGAGGAAATGACGAAGGTGGCGCCGACCGCGATAATGGCGATGAACGCACTTCGCGTGGCGACATTGGCGAGATTGTTGATGCCGATGAAGTTGGGATTGACCATGGCTCCGACAATCAGCAGCAGCGCCAGGGCCGCGAACGGTGCCACAGCCCGAAGATCGATATCCCGCCACGTCCGTCGGGACCCGAATTCCCTGCTTTCCTCGTTCACACTCATTAAATCCCACCTCCGGTCCTCTTTACGCCGGGACTTGCTGCGCATTCGCTGAAAAAGGATCGCCGGTGCCGGCGGCCCTCGGTTAACCGGCTTTCTTCTTCAACCCCGCGGCATAGCGCATGATTTCCTGTTCGGATATCTCGTCGCCTTCGAGCACGCCGACCATCCGGCCTTCGCGCATCACCGCCACTCTCGTGCAAAGGCCGATGACTTCGGGCATTTCCGAGGACACGACGATGATTGAGCGTCCCTCGCGGGCCAGGGCGGAGATGAAGTGATAGATCTGCTGTTTGGTCCCGACATCGATGCCGCGTGTCGGCTCATCGATGATGATGATCTGCGGTTCGGTCTCCATGACTTTCGCCAGGAGCAGTTTCTGCTGGTTGCCGCCGGACATCCGGCCTGCGACGACATTTCCGTCGCGGACCCTGATGTCGAAGCGGCGGCGAGCCCGGGTCATCGCCGTTGCTTCGCTCTTCGGATCGAGATAGCCGTAACGGCTGTGTTGACCCAGTGATTGCAGGGTGAGGTTCGCGGTCATGCCGGAGTTGAGCAGCAGGCCCTTGGATTTGCGGTCCTTGGTCATATAGGCGAGCCCGCAGCGGTTTGCCGCGTGCGCGTCCCCCGAAGCGACCAGTTCTCCCCTGATGTTCACTTCTCCCGAGGTACGCGGCCGCAGGCCGGCAACGGCTTCCATCAGTTCCGTCCGACCCGATCCCATCAGGCCGGAAAAGCCCAGGATCTCGCCCTTGCGCACCTCGAAGCTCGCCTCCCGCACATAGCCGGTCGAGACCGATTTGACGGACAACACGACCTCTTCATCGACATCGGGTTCGTTCTTGGTGGGGTAGAGACTGGAAAGCTCCCGGCCAACCATCAACTGTGCGATCGATTCGCCGTCCAATATCGCGGTCGGCGATGTCTTGACCCATTGGCCGTCGCGCAGGACCGTGACCCGGTCGGTCAGTTCCATGACTTCATCGAGCTTGTGAGAAACGAATACAAAACTGGTGCCCTTGTCGCGCAGCTTGCGCACCTGCTGGAACAGGACCTTGGTTTCCTCCCGCGACAAGACGGCGGTCGGCTCGTCCATGATCACCACGCGCGCGTCGCGGCTGATGGCCTTGGCGATTTCCACCATCTGCTTGTCGGCGACGGGAAGCGTGCTGATCAGCGCGTTCTCATCGACATGGGAGCCGAGAAGATTGAGTATCCTGCGGGTTTCGGCCCGCATAAGCCTGCGGTCGAGGACGCCGAACCGGGTGACCTCACGCCCCAGAAACAGGCTCTCGGTCACCGTCAGATGCTCGGCAAGATTGAATTCCTGATGGATGATGACAATTCCGAGCGCTTCAGCGGCGCCATTGGCGGGCAATTTCACCGTCTTGCCATCCAGCACGATTTCGCCGGAGGTTGGCTGCTCGAATCCGGACATGATCTTGACGAGTGTCGACTTGCCTGCACCGTTTTCACCCATGAGCGCATGGATTTCACCGGCACGGAGATCGAAATTGACGCTGAACAGAACCTGCACGCCATTGAAAGACTTGCAGATTCGCCTCGCGGACAACAGGACGTCTCCCACGTCGGCGGCTCCCGAATTCATCCATATCCTCCCTGCGGTTCCCATCCGCCAAGACGGGTATGTAAACCTTTACATAGCGAGTGTAAAGGTTTACATCTGGCCAATCAGCGGATTTTTTGCGATCAACCTTTGACCTCGGGGGAAGTCTGTGTAGTGTCGCGGCAAAGACTGACCCAGGGCAAAAAACGCAAGTGTCGAATTCCGCTCCCGCAACCATTGAAGACGTCGCTCGGATCGCCGAGGTTTCGATCGCGACAGTTTCGCGGGCGATCCACAATCCGGAAAAGGTGGCGAATTCAACGCGCCTCAAGGTCAATCAGGCGATCGCAATCACTGGATATACCACCAATGCGATGGCGCGCAGCCTGCGACTCGGCCGATCCAACATGATCCTCGTGGTTGCACCTGATATCGGCGACCCCAACTTTTCCAACATTCTCGTCGGGCTGGAAAACGAGGCGCGTTCGCACGGTTACGGCATCCTGATCGGTCACACGCAGAACGATGCGCAGCGCGGTCTGGAATATCTGAAATTCCTCAATTCGAACCAGGCGGCCGGGCTCATCCTGTTTACCGGTATCTTGCCGTTCGGCCATCAAACCATGACTGCCCGACTGCCGCCGAGCGTCGGCGTCTTCGAGCCGGTCTTCAACGGCGGCATCCCTTATGTCGGAGTCGATGATACAGTTGGCGCCCGGAAGGCGGTCGATCTGCTGCTGGCCGAAGGTCATCGGAAGATCGCGTTTGTCGGCGATTCCCGGACACGTCTCGCCTATAGCCGCCGGCGCATGGGTTATGATGCGGGCCTTGATGCCGCCGGTATTGCCGCTGAGCTGCGCATCGTTCTCGAAGGCGATGGAACGATCGAGAGCGGGCGGCTTGCCGTCGAGCTGCTGTTCGTGCGCGATACGCTGCCGACAGCCTTCATGTGCGTCAACGACCAGACCGCCATCGGTGTCATGCTCGGCCTCGCCGCGCGCGGCTACGATATTCCACGCGATTTTTCCGTGACCGGTTTCGATGATGTGCCGCAGGCGGGGTTCATGTCTCCCGCACTGACAACGATCCGCCAGCCACGAACGGCGATCGGCAGGCAGGCCATGGCGCTGTTGTTGGATCTTCTCTCCGACGGTGAGCCGGCAGAAACCGAAATCCTGCTGATGCCCGATCTCGTCGTCCGAAATTCGGTATCAGCGCCGTCGCGCGAATGGACAAAGCGCTGACCTGATCTGAAGACGCCGGCGAACCAGGGGTCCGCCGGCGCGTTGGATCAGACGTAACGGTTGACGATGTTTTCCAGCATTTCCTGCTTGCCCGACTTCGGCAGCGGGTTGACGTTGGAATTCAGAACCCAGCCTTCGATTTCCTCCAGCGAGAACCCGCCATCGAGCATTTTCCTCGCTTCGGTCTGCTTCCAGCCGGCATAGCGCTCGTCGAGCGGACCGGACAGTGCCTTGTCTTCGAGCATGCCGGCAGCAGCCTTCAGGCCACGGGCGCAGCAATCCATGCCGCCGATATGGCCGATCAGCAGATCTTCCGGATCGATCGACTGGCGGCGCAGCTTGGCGTCGAAATTGGTGCCACCGCTGGTAAAGCCGCCGCCTGCAAGGACCTGGTAATAGGCCAGCGCCATTTCCGGAACATTGTTGGGGAACTGGTCGGTATCCCAGCCGGACTGGTAGTCATTGCGGTTCATGTCGATCGAGCCGAAGACGCCATAGGCATTGGCAAGTGCCAGCTCATGCTCGAACGTATGGCCGGCGAGAATCGCGTGACCCTGCTCGATGTTGAGCTTCACTTCCTTTTCTAGGCCATACTTCTGCAGGAAGGCAAAGACGGTCGCGACGTCGTAGTCATACTGGTGCTTGGTGGGCTCCTGCGGCTTCGGCTCGATCAGGATCGCGCCCTTATAGCCGATCTTGTGCTTGTACTCGACCACCAGATTGAGGAAGCGGCCGGCCTGGTCCATCTCATGCTTGAGATTGGTGTTGAGCAGCGTCTCATAGCCCTCGCGGCCGCCCCAGAGCACGTAGTTCTCGCCGCCGAGCTTCATGGTGGCGTCGAGGCAGGTCTTCACGGTTGCCGCGGCAAAGGCGAATACATCCGGATCGGGATTGGTCGCCGCACCCGACATGTAGCGGCGATGCGAGAAGAGATTGGCCGTGCCCCAGAGCAGTTTGACGCCGGTCTCTGCCTGCTTTCCGGCGAAGTAATCGACGATCTCGTTGAGGTTCCTGGTGTTCTCGGCGAAGTTGTTGCCTTCCGGGCGAACGTCCGCATCGTGGAAGCAATAATAGGGCGTGCCGAGCAGTTGGAAAAATTCGAAGGCGACGTCGGCCTTCAGCTTGGCTGCTTCCATCGTGTTGGCGAACCACGGACGTTCGAATGTGTTGCCGCCGAACGGATCGGTGCCCGGCCAGACGAAGGTGTGCCAGTAGGCCACCGCGAAGCGCAGGTGGTCTTCCATGCGCTTGCCCATGACCACTTCGTCGGGATTGTAGTGGCGGTAGGCGAGCGGGTTAGCGCTGGCGGGGCCTTCAAATTTGATCTTTTCGATCGTGCCGAAAAAGCCGGTTCCCATGTGTGTTTCCTTCCTGAGACTGTGTTTGAACGTGTTAGGCCGAAAGTGCTGCGATTGCGGGATAAAGCGCGCGGTACCGCTGATAGGCTGCCTCGTAATCCGAAGTCAGGGCGCTATCCGGGTCGATGGTTTCTTCGGTCGCCGGCGGCGTGCAGACCGCGACGGGATCGGCGCCGGTGGCTGCAATCAGGCCGAGGCGTGCCGCACCGAAAGCGCCGCCGAAATCGCCGTCCGCAGGGATATCGACGGGGACGCCGAGTGCGGTGGCAATCGATTTGAGCCAGTAGCGCGAGCGTGAGCCGCCGCCGATTGCTGTGACCCGGGAAATTTTCGTGCCGGCGCTTTTCAATGCCTCGAGACTGTCACGGAAGGCGAAGGACACGCCCTCGAGCACGGCCTGTGTCAGCACGACGCGTTCGGATTCATGGCCGAGGCCGGTGAACACACCGCGCATCTTCGCATCGTTGTGCGGCGTGCGTTCGCCGGAGAGATAGGGCAGGAACGTCACGGGGCCGGGGACATTGAGATCGTCGCCGAGTTCATTGGTCAGATCGGCGGCGGCCCTACCGGTGACACCGCAGTACCAGTTGAGCGCGTCGGTCGCTGACAGGATCACGCCCATCTGGTGCCAGGTGTTGGGCAGCGCATGGCAGAAGGCATGGACGGCGCTGGCGGGGTTGGGCAGGTAGCTGGAGTTCGCGGCAAACAACACGCCTGATGTGCCGAGGGAAACGAAAGCATGGCCTTCGCCGACCGTGCCCATGCCGCAAGCGGCGGCAGCATTATCGCCGGCGCCGCCGGCAATCACCACCCCGGCACCCATGCCCCATTTGGCGGCGAGTTCGGAGCGCAGGGTACCGGCGGCATCCGTGCCTTCGACCAGTTTCGGCATCTGGCTCGCGTCGAGATCGGTGGCAGCAAGAAGCTCGGGCGACCATGCGCGCTTGCCGGTGTCGAGCCAACTGGTGCCGGCCGAATCCGACATTTCCGAAATATGTTCGCCGGCAAGCCAGAGGCGGAGATAATCCTTGGGCAGCAGCACATGCCTTACCCTGGAAAACACCTCCCGTTCGTTGTTCCTGACCCATACGAGCTTCGGCGCGGTAAAGCCGGGGAAAACGATATTGCCGGTGATGGCGCGGAAGCGGGGATCGGCATCCAGTTCGGCGGCTTCCTTGTGGGAACGCGTGTCGTTCCAGAGGATGCAGGGGCGCAGTACATGATCGTCCTTGTCGAGCAGGGTCGCACCATGCATCTGGCCGGAAAGGCCGATACCTTTGACAGCCGCCAATTCCTTTGGATGGGCTGCCTTGAGGCCAGCAACCGCTTCCTCGGTGGCGCGGATCCAGTGCGCGGGATCCTGTTCCGACCAGCCGGAATGCGGCCGCGAGACATCGAGCGCGCCATGCGCCGACCCGGTGATCTTCTGATCGTCATCCATCAGCATGGCTTTGACGCCAGACGTGCCGAGATCCAGACCGAGATACATTGGACTTCCTTCCTACTGCCTGTTCAGGACAGATTGTCTTTCAAGAATATGTCGATACGAATACGCTCCTGCGCATCGATCACGGGGACGCCATCGGCTTTCGCCTTCAGCACGCGGATGGCGCTTCGCACCTCATGGCCTGGGTCCTGGTTGAGGATGGCGTCGATCAAGTCATCCAGCAGCGCATGCCTCGTATGCTGTGTCAATTCATGGGCGATCACCATAGGCCGACCGTGGCTCTCCCTTAAGCCCGTCAGAGCCCTGATCAGGCCGCGATTGCCGGCGCCGAGATTGTAGATGCCGGCTATTTCAGGGTCTGCTGCAAGCCTCTTCGAGATCAGCCGATAGACTGCATCGGGGTCATCCTGGCTTTCCAGGACCGGCAGTATGTCGAGTGTCGGATTGATCTCATTCAGCCGCTCGGAAAAGCCGGTAAGGCGGTCGCGATGGTCGCCGACCAGCATCGAGCCGGCAATGACCGCAACGCTGCCCGTCCTGCCGCCGAGGAAACGACCCATCAGGCTGCCGGCAGTGCGGCCGGCGGCGATATTGTCGACGCCGGCGAAATGGTCCCGCGCCGAGCCCGGCAAATCCGACACGAGCGTCACGACAACAGTGCCCTGTTCGCGCAGCCTGCCGATCGCGGCATGCACCTCCGGCGCGTCCACTGCCACCACTGCCACGCCGACCGGCGGATCGGCAAGGAGGCTGTCAAGCGCTTCTGCGAGGGCCCTTGCATCGAAAGCCGGAACGTCGATGCGTTGTATCTCGGTGCGTTCGAGCGGCGAACGCTGGATCGCCTCTTCGATTTCCTGCCTGAGACCGGCCATGAAGGAATTGTCGCCGTTCGGAATGATGAAGACCAGCGGGTATATACGGCTTTTTGCGAGGTTTGCGGCAGCCATGTCGCGCACGAAGCCGATCCGGCCAATGGCATCCTCGACACGAGCGCGGGTCTCCGCCCGCACGCCCGGTCGCCGGTTCAGCACCCGGTCCACGGTCGCAAGGCTGACGCCCGCTGCTTCAGCAATGTCGTGGACTGTTGGCCGCATATTTCCCCCTCGCGGCACTCTTACATCAGATTTTGAGGTACGTAAATCAGAAATTGAACGAAAAAAAGGCCCGGTTTTCACCGAGCCTCCCGTCTGTGCAAATTCAATTTCAGCTGCGGCCCATATACATGGGTTTGCCGAGCGGCAGGCCGTTGTGACGCAGGATGGCGTAGGCGGTCGTGACGTGGAAATAGAAATTCGGCAGGGCAAAGCCGATCAGGTAGCCTTCGCCGGTGAAATTCATCTCGCCGCGCGGGAATTTGAGCTGGACGTCGGCGTTCTCGCGGCCTTCCAGCTGTTCTGCGGAAACATCGCTGATCAGTTCGAGCGTCTTGTCGATACGGGCATGCAGCTCGGCAAATGTGGTTTCGGTATCTGCCAGGGATGGGGAAGGCAGGCCGGCGGTGCGGTAGAACGCGCCCTTGGCATGGTCGGAGGAAAGCTGGACCTGGCTGGTCAGGCTACGCATGTCGGGCGTCAGCCGGGCATTAAGAAGTACCGATGGTTCGATCTTGCGCTCTGCACAAAAGGCCTCGGCCTGATCGAGCGCGAGCTTGAGACCCGCAAAACGCGGGAGGATCGACATGGTGGCTACGGCGTGAAGGGAAACGGACATTTTATGTCTTCCGGATGAGAGGGAAAGAGGCAGCGCTTATGTGCGCTGCCGCCCTCTGATTTACCAGCGCCAGCCGAAAATAATTGTCAGCCTTGAAGCGAAGCCATCAGGAATGTCAGTCCGAACAAGGTGATGAAGACTGCGCCGAGGATTTCGATCGCGTTGCCGATGCGGAGCGCGCTTGCGCCTTCGCCGGCGAATTTCAGTGCCGCATCCTTGGCGGTGACGGCGATCGTCGCGAGGATCGAAACGGTGATCGCGGTGCCGATCGACATGGCCATGACCGAAAGCACGCCGCCGATATAAAGCCCGTTCAGGAAAGCGAAGGTCAGCACGAAGATCGCGCCGGAGCAGGGGCGGAGGCCTACGGCCATGATCGCCGTCCAGGCGTCAGCCAGCGAGAACCTGTCGCCGGACACCATTGCGGGCGAGGGGACGTGCGCATGGCCGCAGACCGTGCAGACTTCGCCAGCGGCATGGGCATGCGTATGGACAAGGCCCGCGCCATGGCGATGGCCGTGATCGAGGCCTTCGCGAAAGCTGATGCCATCCGCGACCGCCAATTCAGGTCCCGCAGTTGCAAAGTTCATGGACGGGCGCCAGAGCATGCTTTTGAGCTTGCGGAACAGCAGATAAAGACCAAAGACCACGATCAGTGCGAAGGATGCCACTTCCAGCCATCTGGAGGCGTCGGTCATGGTGATGGTCGAACCGCGCAAGATCAGGAATCCGGCAGCCGTGACCAGGATTGCCACCAGCCCCTGCACTAAGGCCGAGAGGAAGGAGATGGCGACGCCGCGCTTCAGTTCGGTCTCGTTGGCGATCATGTAGGAGGAGATTACCGCCTTGCCATGGCCGGGGCCGGCGGCATGGAAGACGCCATAGACGAAGGAAACGCCGACCAGCCACCAGAGCTGCCAGCTATCGGTGCGCATGCCCTTGAGCGCCATCGTCAAAGCCCGGTAGAATTCCTGTTGCTTGGCATTGATGAAAAAGATCACCGGTTCGAGCCAGGGCATGTAGTGCATGACGAAGGCCGAGGGTGGACCGGCGCCGGGTTCGGGATTGCCCAGGCCGAGGGAGGAGTTGGCATGGGCGAGGGAAGCGGTGGCGAGAAGGATGCCGGCCGAAAGCAGCAATTTTCGCAATATCAATGTATCCTGCCTCATTTGCACGTAACTTCCATGCGGGTGGCAAATAGTTTCGACATGTCCGTTCCTGTCGGGTCGTTGAAAAAGGCATCCGTCAGGGTCGATTTATTCTCGGCGATCACTTCATCGGGATCGGGGCGGACGATCGCGCCTTTGCAGCCATCGAATTTGCCCATCAGCACGACGTCCTTCTCGGTCGGGAAATCTATCGACGTATAGAGTGTCGGATCATAGACCCCGAAGGTAAGCTTGCCCTTGAGCGACATGGGCTTTGCCGGCTTGAGGGCGAAGAACATCAGCAACTGGCCGTCCTTGTAATCGACATTGATCACATCAGGCTTGGTGACCTTGATCAGTTTGCCGTTGTCGGTGATCGTGGTGTAATAGTCGAATTCCTCGAGCGAGGCCAAAACCGTTTTGCCGACCTCGGCAAGCTCGTCCGGATCGAGCTGGAGATTGGTGTTCTTGTCGAAATCCATCAGCACGCTCGAGGAAAACACTTCGTCGAAACGCCAGACATTGTGCAGTTCCTGGATCGTGCCATCGTCATTGGCAACGATTTCCAGCCGCGCATCGGCAAACACATGCGGATGGGCGTAGGCGGCCACCGGCGCGAATGTCATCAATGCCATGAATGGCAGCAGCGTCTTCTTCATGCTGAATAAAATCCCTGAAACCCATCGCGGAAACATGCTGAAGAATGCGTCGAAATTCCGGCTGTCGGCAGTTCCTGCGGCATTTTGGCAGCAGCTTCAAACATTCTTCTTGAACCAGCCATGCAGGTAATCGACGAAGCGGCGGACTTTGGCCGGTAAATAGCGGCGATGCGGATAGATGGCATAGATGCCGCCGCCGTCGGGCATGAATTCTTCGAGAATGGTGACGAGTTCGCCAAATTCGGTTTTCGGCTTTGCAACAAAATCCGGGATCATCGCCACGCCGAGGCCGGCGATCGCTGCCCGGGTCGAGGCGATAGGCGAATTGACCTCGATCGGGCCGGACACCGAAACACTCTGGTAACCGCCGCCCGGCGCCTCGAAGCGCCAGTTGTTGTAGTAGCGGCTGTTGGTATCGACAATGCAGGGGATCAGCGCCAGGTCCTGCGGGCTCTTGATCGGTCCGTATTTTTCCAGGAGTGCAGGCGAGACGAAGCAATGCATGCCGAAATCGCATAGTTTTCGCGCGATCATGCCGGAATCCTCGAGCCTGGTGATGCGGATCGCCACGTCGAAACCTTCCTCGATCAGGTCGACGAAACGGTCCTCGGCAATGATTTCCAGCGTTATATCCGGATGTTCGGCCGAGAAATCGATCATCGAGCGGCCGATCTCGGCATCGATGAAGCTACGGGGGACGCTGATCTTGATACGGCCCTTGAGATCCTGGGCGCCCTCGCGCACCTGGTCGGCGAGGTTGTCGATCTCCTTGAGGATCTCGGAGGCGGTGCGGTAATAGGTGTGGCCGGCCTCGGTCAGCGAGAACTGGCGGGTGGTGCGGTTGAGCAGCAACGCGCCCAACTCATCTTCGAGTTCCTTGACATATTTCGACAGCAGCGCCTTGGACCGGCCCAGCTTGCGCGCGGCTGCGGAATAACCCTCCGCATCCACAACATCGATGAAGGCGCGCATCCTTGTCAGCGTGTCCATGAAACCCCAATCACAAATTCATTAAAAACTTCGAAGTGCCAGTGTTTTACCATGCAAAAAAAAATCCGACAGTGGGCAAAAAAAATCTTGATTGTGACGGCGAATATCCCTATTTCAGCATCAGCCCAAAGTCGCACGTGCCCATGGGTGTCCGCCGGTCCTCTAAGTGGTGAGGAAATCGGTATGGTACCTGGAACTAACCGCTCCAGTCGCAAACCCGGCCTTCCGGATAATGCGAGGACATCTGAAGCAACGACGGTGCGGGCCTTTCTGGTGTCTGCCGGCTTTCCATCAGCCGGGGTTACTGAAGAGGCACACCTTCATTGCCGGAAGTGCGGTTGGGACATCCCTCCAATCTAAGGCAGACAAACTGAACAAACGCTGGAAACGGCGATTGTTCAAAACCGCTTGACGGTTTTTTCGTAATGGCGCCGGGGTCTCCATCGGCTGGCGCCTGATCGCAAACCCGTCTTTCGATTTGTCCCTCCGGAGTTGCCGGAGCAATGCCATCTGTCCATGCGGTCGAATCGGTTGAGTCCGGTTTCCGCAAAGGGCGATTTTAACTTTGGATTTGGAAGGACGACTGTCATGACAACTGCGCGCATCCGCGATTTTCTCGCCACCCGACGCCCCGAAGGCCCATGCCTGATCGTCGATCTCGATGTCGTCAAGGACAATTTCAAGGCGTTCCGTCATGCCCTGCCGGATAGCTCGATCTATTACGCCGTCAAGGCGAACCCGGCTCCGGAAGTGCTGAAGCTGCTTGCAGGCCTCGGTTCCAACTTCGATTGCGCCTCGGTGGCTGAAATCGAAATGTCGCTCGACGCCGGCGCGACCGCATCGCGCATCTCTTTCGGCAACACCATCAAGAAGGAACGCGACGTTGCCCGCGCGCACGCGCTCGGCGTCAACCTGTTTGCCGTCGACAGCCATGAGGAAGTCGAAAAAGTCGCCCGTGCCGCCCCCGGCGCCCGTGTGTTCTGCCGCGTGCTGACCGACGGCGAAGGGGCGGAATGGCCGCTGTCGCGCAAATTCGGCTGCGTGCCGCAGATGGCCGTAGACGTCCTGGTCTATGCCCATCAGCTGGGCCTGATTTCCCACGGCGTGTCCTTCCATGTCGGTTCGCAGATGACCAAGGTCGATGCCTGGGATTCGGCCCTCGCCGATGCCAAGCGGGTCTTCGTGTCGCTTGCCAAGCAGGGCATCGAACTGAAGATGGTCAATATGGGCGGCGGTTTTCCGACCAAGTACCTCAAGGACATCCCGACCTCGGAGGCTTATGGCCGGGCGATCTTCGCATCGCTGAGGAAGCATTTCGGCAATCATATTCCGGAAACCATCATCGAGCCGGGCCGCGGCATGGTAGGCAATGCCGGCGTGATCAAGTCGGAAGTCGTGCTGATCTCGCGCAAGTCGGACAACGACACCCATCGCTGGGTGTTCCTTGACATCGGCAAGTTCGGCGGCCTGGCGGAAACCATGGACGAAGCGATCCGTTATCCGATCCGCACCGAACGTGATGGCGACGAGATGGAGCCCTGCGTGCTGGCCGGCCCGACCTGCGATTCGGCGGATGTTCTTTACGAGAAGAACATGTATCCGCTGCCGCTGACGCTGACGATCGGCGACGAAGTGCTGATCGAGGGCACGGGCGCCTACACGACGACCTATTCGGCGGTGGCCTTCAATGGCTTCGAGCCGCTCAAGGCCTACGTGATCTAATTCTTCTGCAGCCAGCCCCGTAACCAGCCGGGGCGGCAAATTCACAATTGTCATTCATCGCCGCTAGTAACGGTATTGGGTACGGGAGGCCAAGATGGCCGCTGTTCTTGATTCTGTCCGCGCACTCTTTGCGCAAAAAAATGATTCCGCTTTCCTGATCGACCGGGAAAACCCGTCTGACGTGGTCGCGCGCGAACGCCTGCTCGACCGCGCCATGGGTCCGAACCGCAAGAAGAAGTCTTCCGAAGCACTGCGCCGCAACCGCGTGCCGGCAGAAGGCCTGGCGCTCGTCGCCCGCGATACGGCCGGTCATGTGATCGCAACAGTGCGGCTGTGGAATATCGATGCCGGCATCACGCCGGAAGGCAATCCGGTGCCGGCACTTCTGCTTGGCCCGCTCGCGGTCGATGCCGATTATGAGGGCAAGGGCATTGGTGCGGCCCTGATGCGCGCGGCGATCCTCGAAGCCAGGAAGCGCGGTCACGGTGCGATACTGCTCGTCGGCGATGCGCCCTATTACGAGCGCTTCGGCTTCTCGGCCGAGAGAACCGCGACTCTCATGATGCCTGGGCCGTTTACGCGCGAACGGTTCCTGGCGCTCGAACTCAGGGCCCGCTGGCTCGAAGGTGCCGCCGGCGTGCTGGTGGCAACAGGACCGAAGCTGGTCGCTTCTTCCATCAAGAGAGCGGCATAGGTCCGTCACTCCAGCCAGTCGATGATGAATGTCCCATTCGCATGGACGTTGATGGCTTCGAGCATGCCCCTGCAATTTTACGTGGAATAAATTATCATTGCGCCACCCTGGACGCGAAAAGGCGCAATCTACGCAGTTATTTCCATTGTCGAAATTTGACCGGTGGAACAGTATAGAATGATACGAGGTCATCAAAAAATCTATTTCTTTCAATATTCATAACGCGGCCCGAGGCGCATCCTATTGAAAACATGGTGATAAAAATAATTTAGCTACCAAGATTATATATTGGTCTGTTGCTGGACTATCTTCGCGGGCGGCGTGATGAAGTGCGGGGGGCAACGTGAACAATAAGCAAAAGCGACGCTACGCACGCTTCCGGGCCGTCGCATTCTTTTCAGTCATATCGCTTGCGCTGACATCCATCAGCGCGGCTGCCACCATGAAAGATGTCGATGCGGCCATCGTCCTGGCCGTCGATATTTCTCAATCCATCGATCGCGAAAACGCGATGCGACAGAAACAGGGACATGTCGACGCGCTGCGCTCCAGGCAATTGGTCAATGCGATCAAGAGCGGGCCGCATGGCTGCATTGCCATCACCTATGTCGAATGGGCAAGTTCCGGCAGCTTGCAAACTGTGCTTCCCTGGACGTTGATCTGTGACAGTAGCCAGGCGATGACGGCGGCAGACCAGATCGATGGGATTGCATTCAATGGCTTCAGCCGCCGCAGTGACCGTCGTACATCGCTGTCCTATGCGATTGACGCAAGTAGCCTGCTGCTCGAACAGTTTCCGACCCATGCAAGCCGGAAGGTCATCGATATTTCCTCGAATGGAACGAACAATGATGGCATGCCCGTCGCTGGGAGCCGCTTGCGTGCACTTGGCAGAGGGCACATCATCAACGGCATCGTGCTCGCCCTGCGAGAGCCGGGAGTGACGGACAATCTCCCGGGCTACTTCAGGGACAACATCATCGGCGGCCCGGGTGCTTTCGTCATCGCACCCCGAAAGCCCGCCGATTATTCAACTGCCCTTTTGAGGAAACTGGTGCTTGAGATCGCCGGCATTGCAGGCGAAGCCCACCTCGAATGAGATTGGCAGATCGCGCGGCGTCGTCTTATACCAAATCTCGATGATGGCAACCTATCGCGCCGGAGCGATCCTGGCTTTCCGGCGAGGAGAAAACCGCAAATGGTGTTGCTCCTCCATCGAGTATTTTCGACAAGGCCGGAAGCCAAAAGCGCCCGGCCCTTCGGGTGGGCCGGGATTCGGCCGCCGGATGCGTCGCAATCCTCGACCGTAACCAAGGTTACGCCCTCCGGTGTGCTCCTGCCCGGACGGTCGTTCCCACGCAACAGGGCGTCATCATCGAGATTTGGTATTACCGCGCGTTGCTTTTCGGTTTGTTCTTTTTCGGGCGATCGTCGCGCGGCTTGTCAAAGCCTGGCTTTGCGGGTTTGCCCCAGTCCTTGCCGGGCTTGTCGGAGAAGCCACGGTCGGCTGTACCGGCAAACTCCGGCTTGCGGCCGAATTTCTTCTTGGTGTTGGTGGCGCCGAATTCCTCGGCCACCGGATCGGCGCGTTTTGCGGGCGCGGAGCGGTTTTGTGCTGGCGGACGTTCCTGTGCGGCTGTTTCCCTTGCCGGTTTGTCCCATGCGGGCTTCCGGTCTTCGTAGGGCTTCTTGTCCGCAAAGGGCTTGCGTTCGCCCTCGAATTTCTTCGGTGCGCGCGACGGCTTGCTCATATCCGGCATGCCTTCGAGGACGCTGACCCGCATGCCGCGTTCGAGCGTCTTGTTCGGACCGATATTGTGCAGGAAATTGTCCATGCTTTCAGCGGCAATCTCGACGAAGGTCTCGTCCTGCTGCATCTTGATCGCGCCAATATCGTTCTTGGTGATATTGCCCGAGCGGCACAGAACGGGGATCAGCCAGCGCGGTTCGGCATTCTGCTTGCGGCCGACCGATAGCGACACCCAGACGCTCGGACCGAAATCCGCGCCGCGTCCACGTGGCGATTCCTCCCGCGGTAGGCGCATTTCGCCATCGCGCGGAGCGCGGGTATCATTCTTGCGTCCGCCGCCTTCAACCACAGGGCCGATGTCGATCAGATCTTCCGGCGCCGAACGGGCACCGCGATAGAGCCGAACGAAGGCGGCCGCGATCTTGTCGGCGCCATGCTTTTCCAGCAGCGTGCGGATGGCATCCTGTTCTTCCTCGCGTACGCTCGCGTCGAAGATCTCGTCGGAAATCAGCCGTTCGTCGTCTCGCGCATTGACTTCGTCGGCGGACGGCGGTGCCGCCCATTCTGCGCGGATCGCTGCGGCCTGCAGCAGTCGCTCGGCCTTGCGGCGGGCGCTGTTGGAGATGATCACGGCACTGACGCCCTTGCGACCGGCGCGGCCGGTTCGGCCCGAGCGGTGCAGCAGCGTTTCGGGGTTGGTGGGCAGATCGGCGTGGATCACCAGTTCGAGATTGGGTAGGTCGATGCCGCGTGCGGCGACGTCGGTGGCGATGCAGACGCGGGCACGACCGTCACGCATCGATTGCAGGGCATGGCTGCGTTCGTTCTGGCTGAGTTCGCCCGACAGTGCCACGACCGTGAAGCCGCGATTGTGCAGCCGCGACGTCAGGTGATTGACGGCGGCGCGGGTGTTGCAGAAGACGAGGGCGTTCTTGGCTTCATAATAGCGGAGCACGTTGACGATCGCATTGTCGCGGTCGCTGGCTGCGGTCACCAGCGCCCGATATTCGATATCGACATGCTGGCGCTGTTCGGCCGAGGTGGCAATCCGGACTGCGTTGCGCTGGTAGCTTTCGGCCAGCTTGGCGATCGACTTCGGCACGGTGGCCGAGAACATCAATGTCCGGCGTTCTTGCGGCGACGCCTCCAGAATGAATTCGAGGTCTTCGCGGAAACCGAGATCGAGCATCTCGTCGGCCTCGTCGAGCACCACCGCCTTGATCGAGCCGAGATTAAGCGCATTGCGGGTGATATGGTCCCGAAGGCGGCCCGGCGTGCCGACGATGATATGGGCGCCGCGTTCCAGCGCCCGCCGCTCGCTGCGGATATCCATCCCGCCGACGCAGGTGGCGACGACCGCGCCGGTTTCCTCATAGAGCCATTCGAGTTCGCGGGCCACCTGCATGGCGAGTTCGCGGGTCGGCGCGATTGCCAGGGCAAGAGGCGCGCCGGCACGTTCGAAGCGCTTGCGGCCATCGAGCAGGGTCGGGGCGAATGCCAGCCCGAAGGCGACCGTCTTGCCCGAGCCGGTCTGCGCCGAGACCAGGGCATCGGCGCCGTGGAGCTCGGAATCGAGCACGGCTTTTTGAACTGGTGTAAGCTCAGAATAGCCGCGTTTTTCGAGCGCAACGGCAAGCGCCGGCTCAATGCCTTCAAATTGTGTCATTCCATGTCTTTCGGATGTCTGCATTCGGCGGCTCGAAAGCCGGAGTGAACGCATAATATTCGGCAACAGCGCCGTATTGTCTGATTTGGCGCCTTCATAGATTGCATTGATGAAAATGTCGAGTGCGCTGATCACATAGCTTGAATGCGGTTAACGTGTAAGGGCGATCTATCGCTAGAATCGCTCCTCATTGGCATCGGCGAGCTTTTCCAGTGCGTCGGAATCCCGCCTATATCTGCCTTCTGCCGCATCCCATTTGTAGATGACGCGGATTTCCTTCATCGCGGCGACCGGCTTGCTGGCGTCATCGCAGGTGTCGCCGGTCGGTGTGGCTGTCTCGGTGACGGTCACGGCGATTGGCGCGTAGGGATTGGCGTCTCCGGGATTGGCGGCATAGCGGATATTCTGCTGGCGTTCGACGGCGCAGAGACGCTCGTTGAACAGGAAAGCCTTGTCGATCAGCTGCAGCCGGTCGTGCTGGATCATGATGAGCGATTGCATCGTATAGGTCTGGCTGGAATTGAAATGGGTGCTCATCGTCAGGATCGCGTCGGTATCCGGTGCGATCGGCATCCACGCCTGGTCGAAGAAATAGGTGCTCTGGTCGAAGCCGATATCGGCCGCATCGAGCAGCTTTATCTCCTTGCCGATCTCGTAGAGTGCCAGCACGGCAACCCCCTGCGCTGTCTGGGCCGCCTGCGCGAAATCGAAAAGCACCAGCAGGCGATCCTTGCCGCCCGCCTTCATCCGCATGGTCGAAATATCGTAGAAGCCGAATGCCTTGAGCCCCTCATTGTCGTAATCCTTGCCGGCGATATGGCAGACGGGAATGCGTGTCGTGCCGACATAGCCGCTGTCGGACGGTTTGATATCCGGGACGAAATGCCGGGCGAGATCGAGATAGGTGGTGATGCCCAATTCGTTGACCGCGGTATCGGGGGCGGGGAAAACGACGTCGGCGGCAAATGCCGATGGGGCCAGAAAACCCAGCAGCGCTGACACAAGAAGAACCATCCGTCTCGAAAACAACCGCATGCGCCGATCCACCCCTCGTCCGGGCAGGATAGATCAACCCCGCGCAACATCAACTGGAAAATGTCGATGTCGGTCATGGTCGGAGACCGGCCGGAACCGGCCTCCGATTTGAGAATTCAGGCGTCCTGAAAAATCTTGTCGAGGCGGGCGTAGCCGGCTTCCATGCCCCCGGCCATGCCACTCTTCAGTGCGCCGTCACGGGCCTCCGCCGATGAGTAGACGACCGTCATCTCCATCTTCGTCCTGCCGCCGGCTTCGGAAAGCAGCGTGGTGACGACGGTCTCGCCGCCAGTCCAGTCTTCGTCGAACAGTTCTTTGTGAACGACTTTCGCCGGCGCCTGGATCTCGACGAACACGCCGCCCATGCCCATGTTGCTGCCGCGCTCCTTGTGACGCCAGACATAGCGGAAGGCTCCGCCCGGACGGAGATCCACCTCGCAGACGGCAAGTTCCCAGCCGTCCGGTCCGAATAGCCAGCGCTTCATCAGATCCGGCCTGGTGAAGGCGTCGTAGACGAGCTTGCTGGATGCGTCGAAGCTGCGGGTGATGAAGATTTCGCGATCGCCGCGGGCGACGATGGTCATCTGTCCTGCGTTCATGTCCTGTCCTTCCCTGGGTTTTCCGTGTCGGCTTTCATTTCTTCCAGCAGGGCGTCGAGCCGGCTGAAATTCTCCTCCCAGAAGCGGCGATAGCTGCTGAGATAATCGAGCGCCTCCTTCATCGGCTTGGCGTCGAGCCGGCAGGGGCGGTACTGCGCGGTCCTGCCGCGCGTGACGAGGCCTGCATGCTCCAGCACTTTCAGATGCTTGGAGACAGCAGCCAGGCTCATCTCATAGGGCTCGGCGAGATCGCCGACGGTCGCTTCGCCCAGCGCCAGTTGCGCCAGCAAACCGCGCCGTGTGGGATCGGCCAGGGCCGAAAGCGTCGCGCTCAGTGTGTCCATCTATATTAAACCAATTAGTTATCAACTATTAGGTTTAATACAGCCGATGAAATGTGATGTCAACCAGCACTGACCAAATTTAGTTCATGATATGTTCTTAATGATGTGCTACGAAACCATCGTAGCCAATCTGAAATCAAAGGAGACGATCATGACTGCACATGGAACATTCGGTTGGAACGAGTTGATGACCTCGGATCTCGAAGCATCGAAAGCCTTCTACGCCAAGGTCGCCGGTTGGACCTATCAGGACATGCCGATGGATGAGGGCAGCTACACGCTGGCCTTCGTCGAGGGCAATCCGGTGCCGGTGGCGGGCCTGATGTATTGGGCTGAAGATCAGCCCGGCAGCAATGACTGGTTTGCATACATCAATGTCGACGATATCGATGCTTCGGTCAGCGCCGTCACCGGTGCGGGCGGCTCGGTCATGCGGGAACCCTTCGAGATCGAAGGCACCGGCTGGATCGCTGTCGTCATGGATTCCGCCAAGACCGCTATCGGCTTGCTCGAACCGAAGCCGATGGCCTGATCATTGATCACCGGAGCGGCGGCCCGCCTGCCGTCGCTCCCGTCACCGGTGTCAAGATCGGTGCTTCAGACCGAGATATCGACCACGCCGCAATCGCCGGCTTCGGATCCGAAAGCCAGCAGCTTACCGGTTTGCGACCAGGCCATGCCCGAGATCGCCCCATTGCCGGGGCGGCGAAGCAGCGCTTCCTTCTGGTCGCCGATGCGGACGCCCAGGATCATGCCGTCGATGAAGCCGATTGCAAGCACTTCCTCGGCCGGATGAAACGCCACTGACGTCACAAGAATATTGGCACGCGTGCCAAGTTCCAGCGGCGCCTTGCCCATCGGTCCGTCCTTGGAGGAGAACGGCCAGACGATGGCCGCCGGCGCACCGGAAGAGGCGAGCCACTTGCCTTTCGGAGACCAGGAGAGCGACTTGATCTTGGCGGGGTACCCGGTCATTCGCATGTGGCGGGCTTCCTCGCCCGGCTTGCTGTCTAGCTTCCAGCCATGAAGCGCATTTTCCTGCATGGCTGTGACCAGGAAACGGCCGTCTGGAGAGAAGGTCACCAGCGTGTGTGCGCCCTTCCATTCGAGATCGACCGGCGCGCCCTGGGTCGCCACCCAATGCAGGGTCACGCCGTTATAGCGTGAAGTGGCAATGCGCAGGCCCTTGGTCGCGAAGGCAACGCCTTCGATCGAGCGCGCCTCGGTGAATTCCCGGCTCTTGCCATCCGAAGTCACCACGCTCGCCGTCTTGCCGTGCGAGTAGGCGACCGCGCCTGATGGTCCGGCGGCCACGGCCGTGATCCATTTGCGCGGCGCTTCGGCAATCAGCTTCAGCGAGCCATCGGCGGAAATACGCTGAACCTTGCCGTCCTCGCCGCCGGTGAGGATGGAATTCGTCAAGGGATCGGCGACGGCGGTCAGCAAGCCCTGATGGGCCTCGACCGTCTTGTGGCCCATGTCGAGCCGATGGATCTCACCGGAGGAGGCGGCAAAGAACGGCACGTCGCCGAGGAAGAAGGCGCCGTAAACGTGGCCTTCGAGGTCAAGCGGTGCGACAGTCGGCATCAGGGCGTCTCCACATTCATTCTATGATCCCATCAGGGATCTCGGCGCGGGCTCTGTCGATGACGCGCATCTGTCCATTCCAACAAAATCATTCGTCCCAATTGCTTCTCAGCAACGCCATGTCAATCCTCATCGGGTTGCCGGCCTCGGATTCTTCAGGGAGTTCCGTATCAATAACGCCCGGCCTGCAGCCGGCTGCGGTGAGCAGGCCGAGGCCGGGCGCCGGATCACGTGGCCGATATGATGAGCGGTGCGACCAGCAGAAGCGTCGTTACGCGGCGCAGGCCCTGAAACTGTCTTCGATCTTCTGGCGATCCAGTTCGCGGCCGATGAACACCAGCTTGCTTTCCCGCTTCTCGCCTTCTTTCCAGGCGCGCTGGTGATTGCCTTCGATGATCATGTGAACGCCTTGGACGACATAACGCTCGTCGTCCTGGTCGAAGGCGATGATGCCCTTGAGGCGCAGGATGTTGGGGCCCTGAATCTGGGTTATCTTTTCGATCCACGGGAAGAATTTCTTCGGGTTCATTTCGCCGCCGCGCAGCGAGATAGACTGCACCGTTACGTCATGGATCGCGGAAGGCGCCGCATGGTCATGATGGTCGTGTCCATGATGATCGTGATCATGGTGATGGTCGTGATCGTGCCCGTGATGGTCATGATCGTGATTGTGATCGCAATCGGGGCCGCAGGCATGGTCTTCATGGCCATGCTCGAGGAATTGCGGATCGTTTTCCAAAGCACGGTCGAGATCGAAGGCGCCGAGATCGAGGATCTTGCTGAGATCGACGTTGGAGCGTTCGGTGTGGTAGATGCGGGCCGACGGATTGATGACCTTGATCACCTGCTCGATCCTGTTGACCTCTTCCGGCGTCACCAGATCGGTCTTGTTCAAAAGCACGACATCGGCAAAGGCCAACTGGTCCTCGGCCTCGCGGCTGTCCTTGAGGCGCAGCGGCAGGTGCTTGGCATCGACGAGCGCGACGACGGCATCGAGCTGGGTCTTGGCGCGCACGTCGTCGTCCATGAAGAATGTCTGGGCAACCGGCACGGGATCGGCAAGGCCGGTGGTCTCGACGATGATCGCATCGAAGCGACCGGGGCGGCGCATCAGGCCTTCGACGACGCGGATCAGGTCGCCGCGCACCGTGCAGCAGATGCAGCCATTGTTCATTTCATAGATTTCCTCGTCGGATTCGACGATCAGGTCGTTGTCGATGCCGATCTCGCCGAATTCGTTGACGATCACGGCGTAGCGCTTGCCGTGGCTTTCGGTGAGGATTCGGTTCAGCAACGTCGTCTTGCCGGCGCCGAGATAGCCGGTCAGCACGGTCACGGGAATGGGCTTGGAAGCAGCAGCAGTTTCGGTCATGGACGCCTCGGAGAAATTTGTGAGTTCGGCTGGGAACCGGGTCCCGACTTATATAGGAGAGGATTTGGCCGAGCGCAAATGGCCGGCTGC
Organism: Rhizobium sp.; assembly: GCA_028290545.1. GTDB lineage: Bacteria > Pseudomonadota > Alphaproteobacteria > Rhizobiales > Rhizobiaceae > Rhizobium_E. The sequence goes on from JAQGJP010000041.1 coordinate 102,754, forward strand.
AAGGAATTTGCTGCCAGCACTTCTCCAGGAGGCGGGCGGCTTCAAAGTATGAAATCGCTTTTCTGCAACGCAGTGGACGAGTCGACGCTGATCACGATATCGCTGGCGCCATCGCCATCCGTGTCGCCGGACACGACATAGACGTCGCCGGATTTAAGCTGGAAACGGAGCTCGGCTATGCCGTCGCCCGAGAACCGGGCTGTGCCGATGAAGCTGAAGTCCCCAACGTCGGAAACGTCGATCCGGTCACCCTGCTTGTGGCTGAAATCGGTGATCCTATCCCGCTGCGAGACGCTGGATTCGGCTGCCAGTTTGAACTGGAAGATATCGGCAGCGGTACCGCCGGTGAGCACGTCGGCACCTTGTCCACCAGTCAGGATATCCCGACCGCCTTTGCCTTGCAGATCGTCATTGCCAGCACGTCCCCGAAGAGCGTCGCGTCCGCCCATGCCCGAGAGGTCGTTATTGCCCGCATTGCCTTCGACATTGAAGCCGAGTTCGATCAGGAACTTGTCATTCGTGACGAACTGCAATCCGTCAACATTTACAAAGAGAGTATTGTTGTCCGTGAACACGTCTGATTTCTCGACGCCGAGCGTCGTCTGGCCCGCGATGAGATCGGCGGCGCGGATGGAAAGGCCTGATCCCGGCTTTATCGCGCTGAATGTCAGGGCATAGCCGTTGAAACCGGTCTGATCATTCACATCCAGGAACAGACCACTTTCGAGTGTTCGATAGCTCACCTCTGACCCCGTGATGTCAAATTGCGCGGCTACGACATTGTAGGGGTCGCCATTGAGATCAAAAAAGCTCGCATCATTGTATTCTATGGTGTTGCTGGAAATCGTCGAGATCACCGGTCGGCTAATGTTATTGTCCAAGGTCGGGGCGAAGACCACGAGCTTTACTTTTGTACCGTTCAGCATGAAAATATCCCCTCCCGAAGACAAATTCCAACGCCATTATTCTGGCGTTTGCACAATTATATTAGCATGTTGGAATTAATGTTCAAGTATCGTCAGATCAAACAGCGCCACATCCTCCACCAGTTCCCTAAGCCCGTTGACAGCATGGGCGATCAGCCTCTCGCCCTTCTCAGCAGTCGCGACTGTGGCGTCGCCCGCCGCACCGTCCGGGTTGAGATCGCGCATCATCCAGCCGAAGGCATGCGGGCCATAGGCGCGGAGATGCTTGAAGTCGCGGGCGAATTCGCTCTGGCGCGAAGGGAAATTGACGGCCTTGCCCACGTCCACCAGTTCCGGATAAAGCGCCAGCATCACCGATGTTTCGATCTCGCCGCCATGGATATCGACCGCCTTGTCCTCGGGCGAGATCACGCCTTCCGGCACGCCAAAGCGCGACCAGCTGGTCGCCACGCACAGCATGTTGAAACGCACCCGCGCCTCGGTCGCAACGATGGTCAGGAGCGGTGAGTTGCCGCCATGGGCGTTCAGCAGGATCAGCTTGCGAACCCCGTTTGCCGCAAGGTTTTCGGCGATATCGAGCCAGCCTTCGATCGCCGCGTTGAAGGCAAGCGACCGCGTGCCTTCACGGTCGGAATGCTCGATCGAATAACCGATCGGTTCGGCATCGAGAAAGACGACATCGCGCTCATCGGGCAATGCTGCCTGCAGCCGCGCTGCGATGCCTTCGGCAATCAGCGTGTCGGTCTCCAGCGGCAGATGCGGGCCGTGATATTCATGGGCTCCGAGCGGCAGGATGGCGATGGTTTGCCGGGATTCATTCATCGGTGCCGCCGTCCATTGATGTCAACTTCCCCTTGCCATGCGCCTCGGGCTTACGTCATACAGTCTCTGGAGCTGGAAGCAAAGCCGGGGCGGAGATGGTCAAGAAGGACAAGGTGGACAAAAAGGAGAAATCCGACAAGCCCAAGGAACGCTATGTCGCAGGCTCGCTGCAGCCAGAGATTACCCGTGCCGCCCGCTCGATGCGCACGTTCCTGACCAATTCGCTGTCGGCGAGCGGCATCTATGCCGGCCAGGATGGTGTAATTCTGGCGCTGGCCGGCAAGGATCCGCTGACTGCCGGCGCGATCGCCAGCGAACTCGGCGTCAAGCCGCCGACCATGACCCGCACCTTGACCCGGATGGAGGCTCAAGGCTTCATCACCAAGCTACCCGGCGAAACCGACGGCCGCCAGATGCTGGCGACGCTGACACCTGAAGGTCAGAAGCATGTCGGTGCCATAACCTATGCGGTGAGGGCGACCGAGGCCTATGCCTTTGCAGGATTGACCGATAAGGAAATCCGCCAGTTCTCGAGAGTGCTGCGCAAGATCAACCGCAATTTCGGCGACGAGACGGATATTGACGAGGGTTTTGGTGAATAAAGCCGCCGGCGAGGCTCATATACGTTGCAGACGCCGCATTATGTGTTACCTCAATCGATTTAGGGAGATGCGAGTACGCCCGATCCCGGCCCTCTGTGGGGACGGACGGTTGTCATTCTGAGTGGGAGGCCGCATGGCCCAGAAGATAAAATTATCGACGATCGCCGAGACCCTCGGCGTCTCGACAGCCACAGTTTCTCTTGCGCTCCGGGACAGTCCGCTGGTGGCCACCACCACCCGCGACAAGATCAAGGAACAGGCCAGAGCGCTCGGCTATATTTATAACCGGCGCGCCGCCAGCCTGCGCACGTCCCGCTCGGGAATTATCGGCGTCATCGTCCACGACATCATGAACCCGTTCTACGGCGAGATCCTGAAGGCGATCGAAAGCGAACTGGACCGCAGCCGCCACACTTTCATTCTTTCAAACCATTACGACTCCGTCGAAAAGCAGCGCAACTTCATCGAGACGATGTTGCAGCTCGGCGGCGATGGCATCATCATGTCCCCGGCGATCGACACGCCGCGCGAGGATCTTGAGCTGGCGGAAGAAAACGGCATGCCGCTGATCCTGGTAGCGCGCACGATCGAAAGCATCGTCTTGCCCGCGTTCCGCGGCGACGACAGCTACGGAATATCGCTGGCAACCAATCATCTGATTTCGCTGGGGCACAAGGTTATCGCCATGGTTGGCGGCACCGATCAGACCTCCACGGGCCGCGACCGATATCAGGGCTATGTCAACGCTCTCCGCAAGGCCAATATCGAAGTGCTGGAGGAGCTGCGCATTCCCGGTCCGCGCACGCGCCAGGGCGGGTTCGAAGCAGCGGTGAACTTCCTCTCCCTGCCACTCCGGCCGACAGCGGCGGTCTGCTGGAACGATCTGGTCGCCATCGGCCTGATGAACGGCATTTCGCGCGCCGGCCTCACGGCGGGTATCGATATTTCCGTGACCGGTTACGACGATCTCGAGGAGGCTTCGATCGCCACCCCGTCGCTGACCACCGTCTGGAATGGCCAATCGGAAGTCGGTCGCCTCGCAGCGCGCGCGCTTCTCGATCGTCTCGCCGGCAGCCACGAGCCTGACGGCCTGCATCTCATTAAACCGGAAATGCGCATCCGCCAGTCTTCCGGACCCATGAAACCCAGAAAATAACGGTATTTCCGATGACAACAGTTCTTTTGATCGGCAAGGTTCATCCGCGTGTTCGCGATCGGCTCGCGGGACATTTCGATATTCTCGAATTGCCCAAGGCCGACGCCGGCAATGTCACGGCCGAAATGGCCGAAAAGGTCACCGGCACCGCATCATTCAATGCGATGCCCTCAAGTCTGATCGACGCGCTTCCCAACGTCAAGCTGATAGCCAATTTCGGCGTCGGCTATGATGGGGTGGATGTGCGTCATGCCGCCGCCAAGGGGATCATCGTCACCAACACGCCCGACGTGCTGGACGAAGAGGTCGCCGACACCACGCTTGGTCTGCTTTTGAATACCCTGCGCCTGTTGCCGCAGGCCGAGAACTGGCTGCGCGCCGGCCGCTGGGCCAAGGAAGGGCCATTCCGGCTGTCGCCGCTGTCGTTGCGTGGCCGGCATATCGGCATGTATGGCATGGGCCGTATCGGCCAGCAGATCGCCGGCCGTCTCGCAGCCTTCAACGTCAAGATCAGCTATCATACCCGCCGGCCGAACAGCGACGTACCCTACGGCTATGTCGGATCCCTGAAGGAACTCGCCGAGACCGTTGATACGCTGGTCTGCATCGTGCCGAAAACGCCGGAAACGCGCCAGACGATCAATACCGAAATCCTCAAGGCGCTGGGTAAGAACGGTGTATTGATCAACGTCGGTCGTGGCTGGACGGTCAGCGAGGACGATTTGGCCAAGGCGCTCGAGAATGGCGATATTGCCGGCGCCGGCCTCGATGTGTTCGAGGACGAGCCGAATGTGCCGGAAGCGCTGATGAAGTTCGACAATGTGTCGCTGCTGCCGCATGTCGCCTCCGCGTCGGTTATCACCCGCAACGCCATGGCCGATCTGGTCTCCGACAATCTCATTGCCTATTTCGAAAAGGGTGCCCCGCTGACCCCGGTGCCGGAGACGCCGTTCAAGAAGTAGCCGCGCATTATTATTTAGGAATTAACCATATTCCGGAATTCGTTAACTTTCCGGCAAGTTTTGCCGCGCATGATTTTGCTCAGAGGGCGGGCCAAAAGGTCCGCCGTGCCGGGGACCAGCGTCTGACGGCACGCAACAAGGAGCGGATAATGGCAATTCGCACGCTTGTCCTGACGGTATGCACCGCAGGTTTAGGACTTTGGATGCTTGGCCCCGCGACAGAGCCGGCGCTCGATCCGCTCATTTCAGCCTCGGTGAAATCCGGGGACCTGGATTATACGGTTTCTAACATGGAGAACGGAACGGCCTGCCTGATCACGCGCGGCAAGCGGATCAGCGCGCGTTCGCGTGAGATCATGCCAGGTAGCGATTGCCAGGATGTCTGGCCGGGGCTGACGGCCGCCCACACCTGGACGCAGAATGACGATGGCACCGTGGCGCTGACCGACAGCGGCGGCGAGGCGATCCTGACGCTTGGCCTCGGCGACGGCGTCGATTTCGAGTCGCTCGAACCCGCAAACGCCGTGCTGGCATTCAACGCGCTGAACTAAACATTTCTGCCGGCGTATCCACTCAAACTCAGTGGCCTCCGGCAGTACTCTTCGGCACGGGCTGTGGTTTCTTGAGCAACATCGCCATCAGCACCAGCGTGCTGAAAAGCGTGGTCAGCAATATAAACACATCGATGAAAGACAGGATATAGGCCTGTTGCGTCACCATGCCGACCATCTTCTTGACGGCGATCTGGCTGCCGTCCATGCCGCTGTTGTTGTATTGCGCGGTCAGGTTGCTGAGCATTTCGGTGGCCGCCGGGTTGGCGGCGTTCACATGTTCGGCAAGCTGGGAGAAATGCACGCTGGTCTGATGCGTCAGGACGGTGTTGATAAGCGCAAGACCCACCGCACCGCCGAGGTTTCTCGTCAGATTGAAGAGGCCGGATGCCGAGCGGATGCGATCGACCGGCAGCGTGCCGAGTGCCACGTTGTTGATCGGCACCATGGCCAGCATCAGCGAACAACCGCGCAGGATCTGCGGCACCAGCAGTTCCCAGAAGTCCCAGTCGGCCGTCATGTGGCTCATGGTCCAGGTGCCGGCGGCAAATCCGGTAAAGCCGATCATCATCATCACGCGCGGGTCGAGCTTGCTCGACAGGAAGCCTGCGACGGGGGCCGTGAAGAACATCGCCAGACCGGAGACGAACATCGTTTCGCCGATCATCAGCGAGTCATAGCCCCGGATGCGCCCGAGATAAAGTGGATAGAGATAGGTCAGGCCATAGAGGCCGATGCCCATGACGAAGGAGAACAGCGAGCCGAAGGCGAAATTCCGGTTCGCGAACGATCGCATATCGACGATCGGGAAATCGATCGTGAACACACGGTAGAAGAAGACGATCCCGGAAAGTGTCGCGGATACGGCGCAGAGCATGATGGTCTGGTCGTCGAACCAGCCTTTCGCATTGCCCTCTTCGAGGAAATATTCAAGCGAGCCGAGGAACACCGCCATGGCTCCCAGGCCGGTCCAGTCGAACTTCTTCATAAGGCTGTATTCCGGTTTGTCGAAATCGATCAGAAACCAGGTGGCGGTCGCGACGATGATGCCCGGAACGACGTTGATGAGGAACAGCCAGTGCCAGGAGAAGGCGTGGCTGAGATAGCCGCCGATGGTTGGGCCGATGGTCGGCGCCAGCGTTGCGACAAGGCCGATGATCGGGGAAACGATACTGCGTTTCGACGGTGGGAAGATGGTGAAGGCGGCCGCGAACACCGACGGGATCATACCGCCGCCGATAAAGCCCTGGATGGCGCGGTAGACGATCATCTGGTCGATGTTGGTGGCGGTTGCCGCCAGTATGCTGGCAAGCGTGAAGCCTGCGGCCGACACCGAGAACAGCACGCGGGTCGAGACAATTCGCGCCAGCGTTCCCGAAAGCGGGATCATGATGACTTCGGCGATCAGGTAGGAGGTCTGGACCCACGCGACTTCGTCATTGCTGGCGCTCAGCCCCGCCTGGATTTCGGACAGGGAGGCAGAGACAATCTGGATATCGAGGATCGACATGAACATGCCGAAGACCATGGCGAAGAAGGCGATCACCCGGCGCGTGCTGATCGTATCGACCGGTGCCGGTGCTGCTGCCGGTACGGGTGCCGGCTTCACGCCATCCATAGTTGCTGTCGTGGCCGCCATTGCGGACCTCCATGCTGTCGGCGTCCGGCAGCCAAAAGATGGGTTAAATCCGTGTTGTTACTTGGCGGCTGCGACGTGCAGCCGGGTGCCTTCGCCGGTGCGGCTGTCGATGGCGACGACGACCGAGAGGCCGGCGCGCAGGTTGCCCGCGTCGAGCGCATCCTTGGGGATTGCGATCCGCACCGGCAGGCGCTGGATCACCTTGGTGAAGTTGCCAGTGGCGTTTTCCGGCGGCAGCAGCGAGAATACGGCGCCCGATGCCGGTGCGATCGATGCCACGACGCCCTTGATCTTGTGGTTGGAGATCGCATCGACCTCGATTTCGACTTCGGCGCCGAGCTTGATATCGGCAACCTGGGTTTCCTTGAAGTTTGCCTCGATATAGAGCTGGTCGACCGGCACGAGGGCTGCGAGCCGCTGGCCGGGGCTGACCAGGTCGCCGCGCTGGACGGCGAGATTGCCGACGACACCGTTGAACGGCGCCTTCAATACCGTGAAGGACAGGTCGCGTTCGGCCTTGGTCTTGGTCAGCTGCAGCGAGCGGATCTGGCTTTCGGCTTCGGCGCGCTGTGCTGTGACGACGGCGATATTGGCCTGGGCGGACAGAATTGCCGAATCCGCACCGACAAGATTGGCTTTCGCCTGGTCGAGTGCGACGCGGGCATTGTCGAGATCGGCACCGATGCCTGCCTTCTTGGTGGCGAGATCGGTCTGCCGCCGCTCGGTGATTTCCGCGCCGCGCAATGTTGCCTCAAGCGCGGTCTTCTGTGCCTCTGCCTGGGCGACTGCCGATCGTGCGGCGGCAATCTGGGCATCGAAACGGACCAGCGCCAGCTTCTGCGTGTCGATCTGCGCATCGGCCTGTTCGGCGGCGATCTTGTAGTCGCCATTGTCGAGCGTCACGAGCACGTCGCCGGCCTTGACATGCTGGTTGGCGACGACGTTGACCTTGGCCACGTAGCCGGTCACCTTCGGCGCGATATTGGTGATGTCGCCTTCTATATAGGCGTCATCGGTTGAGACCATGAAGCGGCCGTTGATCCACCATTGGTGCCCATACCAGGAGCCGGCGCCGATTGCGGCCAGCACGATGACCGGCAGGATCAGGCGGCGAAGGAAACCCTTCTTTTTCGCAGGTTCGGGTGTCGCGACAGCCGCGGGTGGCGCGGCGAC
>JAQGJP010000067.1 GCA_028290545.1 Rhizobium sp.
GCCCGATCATAAGGATGCCGCCGAAATTCGGATGCCGCGCGTAACCCTGGATGGTGCGCGTGAGAATCCGGTAGCCTTCGGACTTGGAATTGATGGCGCAGCCGCCGCCATGGGTCAGCGCCACCACACCATCGACATTGCCGAAGCCTTCGAGGCCGCCCGAGCGATTGAAATGTTCGGCGATGTAGCGCGACACGGTGGCGGAACAGTTCACCGAGGAAATGATGCCGATATAGTTGCGGGTGCCGACGCCGCCCAGGCCGCGATCGAAGCCCATGAAGGTCCGGCGTTCGGATTCCGGCAACAGATGTTCATCACCGTTACCCGTACCCATCTGATATTCATGCTCGGACGGGATCATCTGCAGATTGTGCAGGTGAATATGCCGGCCGGCCTCGATATCGGCTGTCGCCACGCCGATCACCTGGCCGAATTTGTGCACCTCCTGGCCCGACTTGATGGCCTTGAGCGCGATCTTGTGCCCACGGCCGATCAGGTCCTTGGCAACGAGTTGCTCATAGCCTGTCGCCTCGCCCTTGGATATCTTTTGACGTGCCACGCCGACATCGTCGATCGGGTTGAGGATGATGAGGGGAGCGGTCAGGGCAGGCATGTCGATTCCTAAACTGTCTATTGCGGATAAAAGACAATTGCAGAATTTGCGTGAGCGTCAAGTCTATTCCGGTACCGCCGGAAGCACTTTTTCGTGTTTTTTCAACGCATGTTCGCGGAAGAAAATGTAAAGGCCGGAGCAGACGATCAGCGCCGCGCCGATCATCATCGGCACCGACGGGATATCGCCGAAGAACAGCCAGCCGAAAACCACGGCCCAGAACAGCAATGTATATTGCAGCGGCGCCACGGTCGCGGCGGGCGCGATCTTCATCGAATAGGTCATCAGCACATGCGCGAGCATGGCGACGACGCCGAGCAACGCCATCCAGCCCAGATCGATCGCCGTGGGCGGAGTCCACATGAAGGGCGTGGTGCAGAGGCCCGCGATGCTCGCGGCCGCCATTTGCCAGAACACCAGCACAGGCCCCGGCGTCTTACGCAGCGAACGTCCCATGATCAGCATGACCGCGAAGGCCATCGTGCCGAAGATCGAGATCAGCGCCGGCAGCGTGAACATGGCGCTCGATGGCTTCAGCGCGATGATGACGCCGAGAAAGCCGACGCCGATGGCCATCCAGCGCCGCCAGCCGACATGTTCGCCGAGCATCAACGGGGACAGCGCGGCGATATAGATCGGCGCCGCCAGCCAATAGGTCATCACATCGGCAAGCGGCAGGTATGAAACCGCGAGATAGAAGGCAAAAACCTCGGCCGTCGCCAGGATCACCCGGACGACCTGCACGACCGGCCGCTCCACGAAGAACAATTGCCTGATGCCGATCTTCCACATGAAGGGCGCAAGAACGATCACCGCCACAAAGCTGCGGATGAACAGCAACTGGCCGACCGAGTAAGTCGTCACCAACCACTTGCCCATGGCGTCATTGAGCGAGAACATCAGCATGCCCAGAAGCATGGCGAGAACGGCGGTGCTGATGGAGGCGGAGGCGACGGATGGATGGGCAGATGAGGTGGGCATGGGAAACCTTGGTCTGATTGCCGTCAGGTCTTGCGGCGATTTGCGGCAAATGACAATCGGCTGGCGTGAATTTTAATGCCGCAGTCTGAAGCGGGCACGAATCTCAGGCAATTATTTGCGGAATATGAATGGCGCCATGAATTTCAGCTTTTCCGCGCCTGCGAAATACGCCATAGCTGATGCGAAAAAAATCATACCAAGGCTTGGCAATGACCTATGACGTCCTGACAGTCGGAAATGCGATTGTCGATATTATCGCCCGCTGCGAAGAAGACTTCCTCCTCGACAATAACATAGCCAAGGCTGCGATGAACCTCATCGATGCCGAACGTTCCGCGCTTCTCTATTCGCGCATGGGACCGGCGATCGAGACCTCCGGCGGCAGCGCCGGCAATACCGCGGCGGGTGTGGCGAGCTTCGGCGGCAAGGGCGCCTATTTCGGCAAGGTCTCCAACGACCAGCTCGGTGAGATTTTCACCCATGACATGCGCGCCCAGGGCGTCCATTTCCAGACCGCCCCCCTGCAGGGCCAGCCGCCGACCGCGACGTCGATGATCTTCGTCACCCCCGATGGCGAGCGTTCGATGAACACCTATCTCGGCGCCTGCGTGCAGCTCGGCCCCGAGGACGTCGAGCCGGAAACCGTTGCCCAATCCCGCGTCACCTATTTCGAGGGCTACCTCTGGGATCCGCCGCGCGCCAAGGAGGCGATTCTCGACTGCGCCCGCATTTCCCATGCCCATGGCCAGGAAATGTCGATGACGCTGTCGGACAGTTTCTGCGTCGACCGCTACCGTGGCGAATTCCTCGACCTGATGCGCTCGCAGACCGTCGATATCGTCTTTGCCAACCACGCCGAAGCGCTGGCGCTTTATGAAACCTCGGACTTCAACATGGCATTGGACCTGATGGCAGAGGACTGCAAGCTCGCCGCCGTCACCATGGGCGAGGAAGGCTCGATCATCCTGTCCGGCGGACGCCGCATCCAGGTCAAGCCGCTGAAGGTCGACAACGTGGTCGATACGACCGGTGCCGGCGATCTCTACGCCTCGGGCTTCCTGTTCGGCTATACCCACGGTTTCGAACTGGCCGATTGCGGCCGGCTCGGCTCGCTCGCGGCGGGCCTGGTGATCCAGCAGATCGGCCCGCGCATGCAGAAGCCGCTGAAGCAAGCGGCGCTGGAGGCGGGCTTTATTTTGTAAAGGCCTCGCCCGGATAGGCACCCCAGATTTCGCCCTGGTTGATCCAGCCATCGGCGCCCTTGGCTTCGGCATGGCACCATTCGCCATTGCACTCGTCGAGCTTGATGACCACCCCGGGTTCGAGGCGGGCGACCACCGAGCCGGTGTCGCGCGCATCGGCGCGCATGTTGACGAACACGTCGCCCTTGGTTTTCATCCATGGGGCGGCGATGGCGCTGCGGTCACCCGACAGCATCGAATGGAACACCCAGCCCTCAGCGCCCTCGGCATCGCGAATCCGCCGCCAGTTGTCATATTCCTGGATGATCTCGACCGGCAGACCGGATTTCATGTAAAGCCAGGACACCGCATAATCCTTGCCGGGGCCGACCCTGAGATTGATCTTCTTGGCCTTCAGCGACACGAAGCGCGGCAGCGGCAGCCCGGACGCGCTCTTGGTCGCCTGGGCGTAGGAAGAGGATGTCATGCCGGCTGCCAGTATAAGGGCGCCAAGGGCTGCGGTGAAAATTTTCGTTCTGCGCTTCGTCATGTTCCGATCCTCAAGACGCGTAACGTGAGTTTCACGAATCGAGCTGTCCGGAGTGCCGGGCAAGGAAGCGATTGTCTTCACACGCGCGTCTGATTAAGAATGTCCCTATCGGACCTTAACTTGACGCAACTTGGTTAACGGGCGGTCAACAATTGCCGGAACATGCAGATGACGAACAAGAAAAAACCGCTGGTCTACATTACCCGGAAACTGCCCGATCTCGTCGAGACCCGCATGCGTGAGCTTTTCGATGCCGAGCTCAATATCGACGACCGCCCCCGCAGCCGCGACGAACTGGTCGCCGCCATGGGTCGCGTCGATGTGCTGGTGCCGACAGTCACCGACCGGATCGATGCCAGCCTGATCGAGACCGCCGGGCCGCAGCTCAAACTGATTGCCTCGTTCTCGAATGGAATCGACCATATCGACGTCGAGGCCGCCGCCCGGAAAGGCATCACCGTCACCAACACACCCAACGTGCTGACCGAGGACACCGCCGACATGGCGATGGCGCTGATCCTGGCCGTGCCGCGCCGGCTTGCCGAAGGTGCGCGGGTGCTGACCGACAGCAAGGGCGACTGGCAGGGCTGGTCGCCCACCTGGATGCTCGGCCACCGCATCTGGGGTAAGCGCCTCGGCATCATCGGCATGGGCCGGATCGGCACCGCGGTGGCCCGCCGCGCCAGGGCCTTTGGGCTGGCCATCCATTATCACAACCGCCACCGGGTCAGCGCCCAGACCGAAAGCCAGCTCGAGGCGACCTATTGGGACAGCCTCGACCAGATGCTCGCCCGCGTCGACATCGTCTCGGTCAACTGCCCTTCGACGCCGGCGACCTATCACCTGATGTCGGCCCGCCGGATCGCCCTGATGCAGCCCAAGAGCTATATCGTCAACACCGCCCGCGGCGGGGTGATCGACGAGACGGCGCTGATCAAATCCATCCGCGAGGGCAAGATCGCCGGCGCCGGCCTCGACGTGTTCGAAAACGAGCCACTGGTCAATTCCAAGCTGCTCAAGCTCGCCCACGAGAACAAGGTCGTGCTCCTGCCGCATATGAGTTCGGCGACGATCGAGGGCCGCATCGACATGGGCGAGAAGGTGATCATCAACATCCGCACCCAGTTTGACGGCCACCGACCTCCGGACCGGGTGCTGCCGGGACGGACGTGATATCGAAAAATACATTCGTGTTGGGCAATACGAAATGTATTTATCTACATTGCCGGGCCGGTGCCACTCACATATATCTAGTGTATGTCTATCATTCGCTTCAGATTTGCACCTGATAAAGCTTTTGCCGCAATCCATTGGATGGTCTGCGATAACCCCGGTATGGACCTGCACGCGGCTCTTAAAGCCTGCTACTTTGCTGACAAAGATCACATCAATGAGTATCAGAGGCCAATTTTCGGGGCCACTTATCGGGCAATGAAATTTGGCCCCGTGCCGGTTGAAATCTATGAAATGATAAAGGGGGAAGCCCTTTGGATGGCCGAACTCGAAATAGATCGACTGCCTTGGCATCTTACGGGCTACCGGCTGTCGCGTATGGATAATGCGGGTCTTGTAGATAAGAGCACACTTTCAGAAAGCGAGCAGGAAATCTTTGCCTCCGCGCTTGAGCGTTCCATCAAAATGGATTTCAACGAGCGTACTGCGGCGACGCATAGCAGCGACTGGCAGAACGCCAAGCTTGGCGTCATGAAATACGAGGATATGATCCTGGATACCCCTGCCAAGCCGGAAATCGTCGAATATCTGCAAGAAAACGCCCGCTTCATGAAGCTCTGATGCTGGATGCGCTTGATGTCATTCTGATTTTCGACGGGCTGATTGAACCTCCACATCCCAAGCTTGTCGTTTGTGTGGAACCGCAGGAAGGCTGGTTCTACAGGATCAATTCCCGACCATTTCTCCGGCCTTGCATTCCCCTGGTGCGGTTGCCGGATCATCCCTGGCTGGATCATGACAGTTTCCTGCATATCGATATCCTGATGCTGGACGACTATATCGTCGAAGAGTCGCTCAGGCGGCACAATGGCATCATAGGCAAGGTTTCGCCTGCACTTGGCCGGGACATCAAAAGACAAACCCTGAATATCCGTTACGCTTCTCTGGAGGACAAGCAGAAAATCTGCGCAACCTTGCCGGATTAACGCTTGCTTTCAACCCTTCCGTTTATATCTTATCACATCGAACCGGGCCGCGAGCGCATCATACATCATCAGCCGGCCGAGCAGCGGTTCGCCGGTACCGGTCAGCAGCTTGATCGCCTCCATCGCCATCAGTGTGCCGATCACCCCGGTCAGCGCGCCGATCACGCCGGTCTCGGCGCACACGGGCAGCATGCCGTCGGGCGGCTCCTCCGGGAAGAGATCGCGGTAGCGCGGCCAGTATTTGCCGTCCGGCCCGGTCTCGTAGGGCATCAGGACCGTCAGCGAGCCGTCGAACCGGCCGACCGCGCCGGTGACCAGCGGAATGCCGGTCCTTTCCGCCGCGTCCGCCGCCGCATAGCGGGTGGCGAAATTATCCGAGCCATCGATCAGCAGATGGTAGCCGAAGATCAGACCGGCGGCATTGTCGGCGTCGAGCCGGGTTTCAAAGCGGTCGATCTCGACATGCGGATTGATCTCGCGGATGCGGGCGGCGGCACTGCGGGTCTTGCGGTCGCCGATGTTGGACGTGCCATGGATCAGCTGCCGCTGCAGGTTGGAGAGCGAGACGCGGTCGTCATCGACAATGCCGATCGTGCCGACGCCGGCGCCGGCCAGATATTCGATCACCGGCGAGCCGAGTCCGCCCGCGCCGATCACCAGCACGGCGGAATTCTTCAGCCGCTGCTGGCCGGCGCCGCCAATCTCGGGCAGAAGGATGTGACGCTGGTAGCGTTCGATTTCGGACTGGGAAAGAGGGTCGCTCGTCATACTCTGCCTGGTTTTCGCATATTAGCCGAAAATGTTAGCAGGCTTCCGCACTGCACTCCAGCCTCACGCAGTGCAAAATGCCGCGAAATGCAGGCGTCAGCGGCTGTTTTTGCCGATGGTTTTCCACGTCCGGGCACCGATCGCCCTCGAAGGGTCGACCAATGGCATTTCGGGCGTCTCTTTCAGTCCTTGAAGGATCGCGCCCACATGCCGGTTGATATCGTCGATCTCGCTTTCGCTGCATAGGGCCATGCAGGCAGGGATTATGTGTTCTCCAGGCGAACGCGCCGGATCGACAACCAGCAGATCCGGGTCAGTGTAGATGTCGCCGGCCACCAGCGGGCCGGTGCAGCCGCCGTCGCGCCGGCATTTGCGGATCGCGCAGCTATGCGTTAGTCCCGCGGCGATAATCGCCTTGCGTAATGCGATCGCACTATAGAGGCCGGGATTGTTTCTGTTCAGGTGATGCTTCATGCGCTTGCTGTCCTTTCGACGGCCGGCGGCAATCACGCGGCGGGTTTCCGTCCGTGGTGTGATGGAAGTCGGCCGGGGCGTCTGGCAGTGCCTCGTAAAAGTGTAAAAATATGACGCCGCCAGGCGCCCCGTTATGCTATTTTTCCCATGCAACTCCGGCTCCTCTGCTTCCCGAGTGCTTCGAACCCTTGGGCTTTCGCCCCGGGTTCAGGGTGGTTCAGTTCAGGCTTTCGCCAGGACCGCCGGTTCACCAGGCCGGGACACACTCGGTTCTCCTATGCGTCACGCGCACGCCCGGCCCTTTTTCAGGCCGGAGGGGAACCATTTTCCGCATGGGCCTCGCATCCGTCCCTTGCGTCCTGGAACCGATGAAAGCGCATGT
>JAQGJP010000089.1 GCA_028290545.1 Rhizobium sp.
TAACCTGGGACTTTAAAACATTGAAACCATGTTGAATTCTATCACGACGCGTGGCATTCAACTTATTGGTTTAGGATTGCCTTAAATGCCGATTTAATAAATCCTTAAGGTCGTTAACCATTGATTAACCATGCCGCTTTACATAAAATTAAAGAATAGCAGTCGGTCGTCCAGGGCAAGAGTGACGACCAGGAGCATGATGCGACACTGCTGTTGCCGGTACGAAGTTCCGGAATGTCCGTAAAACTCTAGGTAGGGCAATTTCAATGACCAGCATGATGACCAATGCAGCCGCCATGGCAGCGCTGCAAACCCTTCGTGACATCAACGGCAAGATGGAAGAAACGCAGCAGCGCATCTCCTCGGGCTATCGGGTGGAAACTGCATCCGACAATGCTGCGTACTGGTCGATCGCGACGACGATGCGATCCGACAACAAGGCGCTTTCGACTGTACAGGATGCTCTCGGCTTGGGTGCCGCGAAGACCGATACTGCTTATACCGGTCTAAACTCCGCGATCGATGTCGTCACCGAGATCAAATCCAAACTGGTGGCCGCACGCGAGCCTGGTGTGGACAAAAACAAAATCAATGAAGAATTGAAAGAGCTCAAGAATCAGCTGCAGTCGATTGCCGAGTCTGCCTCGTTCTCCGGCGAGAACTGGCTTTACAACGACACAAGCCAGCCGCCCGCGACGGTCGAGATGGTTGGTTCCTTCAATCGCGCCTCGGACGGCACTGTGGCGGTCGAGACACTGGAATTCAATACAGCGACCTCGACGCTCATCGACACCAACAATGCGGACTCCGGCATTCTGACAGGAACAGTGCTGGTCACGCAGCCATCGGGCACCACGACGGCGACTGCCAACTACTTCCTGCTCGATGCGAGTTCGGGCACGGCTTCGACCGGCACCGAGATCGAACTTTTCGTGACCACGCCCGACAACAATATCGACGGCATGATCTCCGCCGTGGACAAGATGCTTGGAACGCTCACCGACTCTGCCGCGACGCTCGGCTCGATCAACATGCGCATCGACATGCAGAATAACTTCGTCGCGACGCTGATGGACGTGATCGACAAGGGTATCGGCCGATTGGTCGATGCTGACATGAATGAAGAATCCACGCGGCTCAAGGCTCTTCAGACGCAGCAGCAGCTTGGCATCCAGTCGTTGTCGATTGCGAATTCCAACGCTGAGAATATCCTCCAGCTCTTCAAATAAGAGCGATAGACGCAAAGTCAGCCGGGTAGATGATATACCCAACATAGACTGACGTTTGCGCTGTTCGGTTGTATATGCTGCTCCGTTGGAGCGGCATGCAGCCAAGATGTATATCCGAAAAAGAACTTTCTTCCTCCGCGCTGCGGTCATCGGCGCGGCTTTGGAAAGTTGGGCCGCGTTATTGCCCTGACGCGGCCCAACGCATTCATTCTCGCACAAGATTGGGCAACTAACTTTTGGCACATGCGGCGACATTCCCGATTTCGGTCGATGCGCTATCAGTTCTCTCAAATCTCGGCGGCTTTGCAATGAATGCCATGTTGACCAAGTATCTCAAGGATTTCAGCGCTCCTCAGCCCGCCGGGCCGGTCGGCAGTGATTTTCTCAACAGCCTTCCCGGTGCTCCGCTTGCCGATTTGAACTTTGCAGTGGAGCCAGAACCGCAGGTGGACATCGAAGCCGAGCGGCAGGAGGCCCACGAGCAAGGCTATCGCGAAGCTGCGGAACTCTATGAAGGCAGGCACGCCGAAGAGATCGAAACTCTGAGGGAGATGCATGCGCTGCAACTCCGCGAACTGGCGGATACGCATGAAAGCGAAACCATCTGGATGATCCATACGCGCTTCCATGAAATGACACTGGCCATTTCCCAAACGATCGCAGAGCAGACCCTGCAGGTGCTTCTGCCGGTCTTCGAAGAGGAGTTCTGCCGGCGTTCGATTGCTCATCTCGCGGAACTGGTGCGCACGGCTCTATCCGAAGCGGAGGTCGCGACAGTCGTGATTCGCGGGCCCGAGCGGCTTTACATTCGCTTGAAGCCGCTGCTGGAAATGGATGGTGTCCAGACCCGTTTCATCGAGAGCATCTCGCCGGATATTTCCGTGGAAATCAATGACGCCGTTCTCGTGACGCGATTGGCGTCATGGACCCAGGCGCTTTCCGAGGTGACCGGATGAGCGAAGCAGAGAGCCATCATCACGGCAAAAATGAAATCATTATCATCAAGCGCCACGGCGGCAACCATGAGGGCGCGCATGGCGGCCAGTGGAAGATCGCTTATGCCGACTTCATGACCGCCATGATGGCATTCTTCCTGATCATGTGGCTGGTCAATGCGGCAAATGAGAAAACCAAAGCCGCTGTCGCGAACTATTTCAACCCGATCAAGCTTTCCGATCCGCTGCCCGCCGAAAAGGGCTTGAAAAAGCCGGCGAAGGATGCCGAGGGCGAGAATGAACAGGAGAAGTCCAAGACCGAGGGAAAGGAGACGTCTCCCGGCCAGCAGGCCTCCCAAGGCGAGGATCAGAAAACGACGGCCGGTGAGGAAGTGAAATATTCCGACGCCGATTATTTTGAAAATCCCTATGCCGTGATCGCCGAGATTTCCCAGGAAGCCGACGACAAGGCCAACGTCAGCACCAAGGGCGAGGGCGGCGAAGACAACGCTGGACCCGGCACCGGTGCTGACGGCGGCAAAGCCTATCGCGATCCGTTCGATCCGGATTTCTGGACGCAACAGGTCGAGGTTTCCCGGACGTCCGCAGCCGATCCGTCCGACAAGCCGGCGGAAATCTCCGGGCTCCCTGGCGACGGAGCCATCGAGAATGGCCAGAACACCGATTCCGCCTTCACCGGCCAGGCCGACAAGGGCGACCAGAACAGCGGAGAATTGAAATCCGGCGATCTCAAGGCCGGCGAGGGCCTGACCGACAAGGATGGCCTGAGCGACGCCGACAAGGCCGGAAAGTCCACGAAGGACAAGAACGGCAAGGCCGACAAGGACAAGGCAGGCAAGACGGACAAGGACAAGAACGGTCAGACTGCCGCCGATCAGAAGCTCGCTGCTGCGACGAAACTCGCGAAAGACCTGAATTCCGAGTTGCAGAAGGAACTCAAGGGCAGAATTGGCTATCTCGCCGAAGGCCTGGTCGTGACACCGGCCGAGGGCGGCGTGCTGATCAGCATCACCGATCAGACCAAGACGCCGATGTTCCGTGTGGGCTCCGCCATTCCGACAAAGGAAACCATCGTGGCGATGGAAGAGATCGGCAAGCTGCTCAAGAGCCGCAAGGGACAGATCGCCATCCGCGGCCATACCGATGCCCGACCCTACAAGACCAAGGGCTATGACAACTGGCGGCTTTCCGCCGATCGTGCTCAAAGCGCTTATTTCATGTTGAAGGTCGGTGGCGTTGCTGAGGATCGCGTTTCCCAGATTTCGGGCTTTGCGGATCACCGGCTATTGCTGCCCAAAACACCGCTCGATGCCAGAAACCGCCGGATCGAGATCCTGTTACAGGCAGACGAGGGCTGAAAATGCGGTGCGTCGCCCGGTTTTGCATGGTTCTGGCCCTGAGCGTTTCAATCGCGCCTGCTGGCCGGGCTGCGGAGGTAAGCGGCGATCCCGTGCCGCCCTACAAGATGGTGCGGACCCTGCAGAACATTCAGGACTCGGTGATCGCGGGAAATCTCGACGATGTCGAGATGCAGCGGTATCTTCTGGATGAAATCGACAAGCGTCTGCGATCGGCCGATTCGAGCATCTTCGACGACACGCGAAATGTCGATGCGGCGTTGATCTATGCCATGAGCGGCGGCAATCCCACCACGCTGGATCTGCTTGCCGATCGCGATGTTGCCGGCAATTTCGACAATCGAATCACCAGTATCCTGCGGCGCTATTTAAATGGGCGAGGTGGCACGACTTTGATGCAACTCAAGGAAGTCGTGCCCGAATATCGCAATACTCCGATCGGGCCGTATCTCGAACTGATCGGCGCCAATGCGCTGATGGAGAAGGATCCGGTGACCGCTCTCAGGTTCTTCGACTGGGCACGCCTGGAGTCGCCGGGATCGATCGTGGAGGAGGCCGCGCTCCGTCGTTCCCTCAGCCTGACTTCGCGCAGAGGCGATACAGCAAAGGCTCTGCCATATGCCCGCCGCTACGCCCGCCGCTTCATGAACTCTCCCTACGCGTCGCAGTTTGCGGATATTTTCGTTTCTCTCGCAATGGATCATCAGAAGGCCCTGCCACCGGAAGAGATCACCGCGGTGCTTTCGCTTGTCGAGCGCAGGCGCCAGCGGGAAATTTATCTCAGGCTCGCTCGACGGTCGGCCATAAGCGGGGACAAGAAGCTTGCGGACTTTGCAGCGAACGAAGCGCGGCGCCTATCGGAAAAAGGCGATACATCGCAACTGGCGCTCGCCGAACTCTACTCCGGTCTCGTCAATATCCCGACGGACGGCGTTGACGACGTGCTTGATCGAATTTCGACGATTCCTGATCAGGAACTGTCGCCGAAGGACCGCTTCCTGAGACAGGCCGCGGAGATTGTCGCCCAGGAGGTTGTCGGGCCTCCAAGTGAAGAAAGCTTGACGCAAGTCAAGCTCGATATGGTCAACAAAGAGTACAGGGACAGTATGTCCGGATCTGAAGTGAATTCGGCAAATACAACTCCCGCGACCAAAGACGCTCCCAAAGGTTATGATAACCAGAACAACGGGAAGGCGGACACTCGCAAACAGGCACTGGATGTCAGGATCGGCGAAGTGAAAAATTTTGTCGGTCTCGGCCGATCCAAGCTCAACGATATCGACGCATTGCTCTCCGCTGAAAGCCCTTGACAATGATTGACCAATCCACAATCGGCCTTCCTGCTGTCCACCCGTCGCATTCGGGCGGCAAGCGTGACAAATCCGGGGCCTCGCTGGATCAGGGCAAGACGGCAAAGAGCTTCGGCGACCTCGTCGAGCAAGCCGTCAAGAAGAATTCCAGAAAGACCGAAGCCGACCTCCCGGCTGTGGACATGCCCGAGGCGGTGGAGCAAACGCAAGGCGCGGACAAGACGTCCGCTGTCGACAAAACTTCGATGTTGGACGAAGTCGCTATCGACGCCGGGAACTTCACGGACGATAGCGAAGACCTGCTCTTCGGCGATCGACATGAGGGCGATGTTGAGACCGGAAAAGATTCCGAAGTCAGCAATGATCATAGAGCTGAGAATCAACGTAAAACGGGCAATGAGATCAAGGCGGGGACCGAGCTGGAAACCGGCAACGAGTCTGAGGCTGGCAACCCGCCCAGAACGCGCACCGAAGCCAGGATTGGATACGAACCCGGGATTGCAAGCGGATCCAAGGCTGCAAGCGAACCCAAGGCCGTAAGCGAACCCAATGCCGTAAGCGAAATCGAAGTCGCAATCGAACCCAAGATTGCAATCGAACCCAAGGCGGGTAACGAGCCCAAGACCGGGAAAGTCCCCAGCAGTTTGAACGATCTCATGATCGGCACCAGTCTCCGGGACGAACAGAATATCGAAACAGCGACGACGAATGACGCCATCGAGAACGACGCTGCCCCGCAAACTGGTATCGACGCCGAAGTGCCGCCCACGGAAGGCCGTGTTCGTCTTTCGGCCGGATTTCAGCATCTGATGAGGACCAGTGCCGAGGGTGGCGTTCTCCGCTCGGTCGACAGCCGCGTTTCTCCTGCAAGGGGCGAGAAACCGGAGACCGGGAAAGACCATGTCGCGGGCAAGGATACGTTGCCTGCCGTCGCGGAGACGAAAGCCAAGACCCCGGCGGAGGAACTGCGGGCCTTGCTGGGCCTGGCGCCGGAAGAGGCAGAAGAGACCGAAGAGCCAGTCGAACATGCTGCTGACAAATCCACCGCCAAAACACCCGGCGGCAACGACGATCAGCTCATCGATTCCAAGCCTGCCAAGCAGGAGCAGGCCATTGATGCCACGACGCAGGCCGTCGGCAAGGACGCCGCGGAAGCGCTGCAGTCCACTGTCGTCCAACATGCCGCTTTCAACGCAGTGCCACACAAGGCAGTCTCCGCTGAAACGGATTTCGACGACAAGAGGAACCAGCCGGAAATCAACGTCGAGAAGATCCGGGTCACGTCCAGCGATGGCAGGGCTCGCCCCGTCGATATCGAACTCGCGAAGAGCAAGACCGACGATAGCACTGAGCCGTCAGCAGGCGGCAAGACGGATTTCGTGACCGTGCTCGAATCCCGCCGGTACCTCGGCTTCACCAATGACAGCAATGCGGGCGCACTGACCAACGCGATCAAATCGGATGCATCCTGGGCTCAGGTTATCCAGAGCGTCAACAACGGCAGTCACCACACGGCAACCGAGGTGAATACGCTTAAGCTCCAGATGAATCCCGACCACCTCGGGACCATCACTGCACAGTTGCGTCTGAAGGGCGAAGAGCTGTCGGTTGAGGTGAGGGTCGAGACGGTCGAAGCCTATCGGCAATTGTCCAACGATCAGGATGGCATCCTGAAAGCGTTGAGAGATCAGGGCTTTACGATCGACCAGGTGTCGGTCCAGCTCAGCCCGTCCGCACGGTCGGACAGCAGCCAGAACGGCACCAGCCAGAACAATGGCAATCAGCAGGGTACCGGCCAGAGCCCTCAGGAGGGCCAGGGCGACAACGCTCGCCAGCGCGACGACGGTGCGCGCCGCAACAGTGGTAACCAGAACAATTGGATGGGCAATGACCGTACGTCATCTTTCAGTGATTCTGGCGGCGGCGCTGACGATACCGGCACTGGCAATCTCTATCTCTGACGCGTCGGCTTCGACCGGCGTTTGCGAGCGCGAGATCTCGGCTGCTGCCCTCAAGTACAAGATTCCCGAGGGCATCCTTTATTCAGTG
The DNA here is from genome assembly GCA_028290545.1 of Rhizobium sp. GTDB lineage: Bacteria > Pseudomonadota > Alphaproteobacteria > Rhizobiales > Rhizobiaceae > Rhizobium_E. The sequence continues at coordinate 6,903 of JAQGJP010000089.1, forward strand.
GGACTGACCGAAACCGGTCGCAAAGGTTCTCTCCAACCCTGGTCGTTGAACGTCGAAGGCAAGGCCTACTTTGCACGTTCGCCTGCTGAAGCGGTGGAGACTTTCGATCTGGCTGAGAGGCAGGGGGCAAAGCTGATCGATCTCGGCTGCATGCAGATTAACCATCACTATCATGGTGAGCACTTTAGGGGTGTTGCCGAAATGCTAGAGCCTCGAAAAAATGTCGAATATGCCGCCAAGTTCCTCGCACAGCTCCACGCGAAGCATGTTACATGGACTATGGCGGTTGCCCGATATCATGCCGGGCCGAATAACAATCCTGCCCAGAAACAGTATGTATGCCGGGTTATTTCCAACCTGGTCGCGACAGGCTATGGCAAGTGGACGCCAGAAGCATACGCATTCTGCAATTAAAAATAGAGACAAAATCCTGCGGACACGCCAATTTTATTGTGGCGAGAATGAGGATGTTTGATCTAAGTCAATAGGCATATTTTAGCCTATTAACCATGTGTTAACTTTTGCCTTATCAAATTAGTGCCGTCACCGACCATGGACCACAACATATAGGTCAAATCGGGCCCTAATCCTTAATCAACTGTTAATTTCCATTCCTCATAATGCACAGTTTACGCTGAGTCGCCAGATTCGTACTCATTGGGTGTTGGTTCACTACACTGATTCGGAGGCGGACGATGATCGTAGTGGTTGACGAGCGTAGGCTCGTAAAGGACGGATATACTTCACTTTTCTTAAGAGAGGGCGTGCCCTCCACGGGGTTCGATCCCAGTGAGTTTGGAGAGTGGGTAAACACAGCTGCAGACACGGATATTGATGCCGTGGAAGCTTTTTTAATTGGGCAGTCGGAACTCTCTTTGGAACTTCCAAAGGCGATCCGCGACAGGAGCAGGGCGCCGGTAATTGCGGTCTCTGATTCGCCCTCTCTCGAGATGACGCTTGCATTCTTTGATTGTGGTGTCGATGACGTGGTGAGGAAGCCCGTCCATCCGAGGGAAATTCTTGCCCGGGCGGCGGCAATTCGCCGACGTCAAGGCGTTGTCAATAATTTTACGGATGTCGGTGCGGTCAGGGTTTTCTCTGACGGTCGCGATCCCGAGATTAGTGGCGAAGTGTTCCCACTCCCGCGGCGGGAGCGGAGAATCCTTGAATATTTGGTCTCCAACCGTGGGCGGCGGGTTTCCAAGACTCAGATTTTCAACGCGATCTACGGCATCTTCGACGAGGATGTGGAGGAGAATGTCGTTGAAAGTCATATCAGCAAGTTGCGCAAGAAGCTGCGGAAGCGGCTGGGTGTCGATCCCATCGATTCCAAGCGCTTTCTCGGTTACTGCATTGATTGGCAGTAACCTAAGGACACGTGCCCGGGCGGGGCGGGCGCGGCTCTCTCAGTTGGTTTTCTGTTAAGTCGCAACGTTCACGCAAGGCACGTATCCTACTCTGTACTCAAATACGGAAACGAGGATCCGAAATGAGCCTTTACGGAATGATGAGAACGGGTTCGTCTGGCATGAACGCCCAGGCGAGCCGACTGAGCACGGTGGCGGACAACATCGCCAATTCGAGCACGACGGGATATAAAACGGCTTCGACCGAATTCTCGTCCCTGCTTTTAAGCGCAACGGGCGGCAGCTATAATTCCGGGGCGGTCGAATCCGACATTCGCTACGCCATCAGCAATCAGGGCGCGCTCACATATACGTCATCGGACACGGACCTTGCCATCAATGGCAATGGCTTCTTCGTCGTGCAGGGTGCCGACGGCCAGCCTTTCATGACGCGTGCCGGGTCGTTCGTGCCGAATGCCGATGGCGAGCTGGTCAATGCGGCCGGCTACAAGCTTCTCGGCTACCCCTACACGACCGAGCCTCCGACGCCCGTCGTCAACGGCTTCAACGGTCTGGTGCCGGTAACGGTCGGATCCAACTCGCTCATCGCCACGCCATCCACGCTCGGCTCTTTCAGTGCGAACCTGGATGAGCTCTCCGACATCGTCGACACGTCAGCTGGCGCTCTGACGCCGGGAACGGCGGCCGCAGGCGACACGCCCGTTTTTACTCACAAAAGTTCGGTCAAGGCTTATGACAGCCTCGGCGGCGAGGTGCTCGTCGATCTTTACTTCACCAAGACCGCGGACAACACGTGGGAAGTGGCGATGTACAACAGCGCAGACGCCGACCCGACCTCAGGTGGTTTCCCATATAGCAGCGATCCTCTGGCCTTGGACGCCGACATGACGACCACGCCTCCGACGGTGGGTACGGAAACGGCCATGACGCTGACGTTCGACGGTGCTGGCCAGATCCTGAGTTCCGATATCGGCGGAACGACAATCACCAATGATCCGGATTTGACTGCTAATCCGGACTTCGCAAACCTTGGCAAGGTCAACCTTGCGGATGTGTCGGGAATTGCGGGGCTTACGCTCGATCTCTCGGAGATGTCGAACTACAAATACGACTTCACCATCCAGGGCGCCACGGTCAACGGCAATGCACCCAGCCAGGTGGATAAGGTTCAGATCGACAATGACGGAACTGTCTTCGCGCAGTATCAGAATGGCGATCTCATCCCGGTCTACCGTGTGGCCATGGCCAATGTGCAGAGTCCGGATGAGCTTTCGGTTATTTCCGGCAATATCTACGCCCAGAGCGCTGACTCCGGTGTCGTGATCCTCGGCTTCCCCGGCAGCAGCGGCCTTGGTTCCATCACCTCCGGTGCGCTGGAAAGTTCCAACGTCGATCTCGCCGAGGAACTCACCAAGATGATCGAGTCGCAGCGAACCTACACTGCCAACTCGAAGGTATTTCAGACCGGCGCGGATTTGTTGGACGTTCTCGTCAATCTGAAGCGGTAGTGAAAAATAAAAGGGGCGCATCATGTCGCTATCTTCCGCCATCAATACCGCCGGTTCGATCTTCTCCAACACCGGGCTGCAGAGCTCGGCGCTGGCAACCAACATTGCCAACGCATCCAACCCGGACTATGCGCGCCGGGTTGGCACACTGACGATCGATTCCGCCGGTGCGCAGAAACTGGTGATCGAACGTGCCTATGATAACGGCCTGGTCAAGCAGACTATGTATGCGACCGCCGATGCCACGGCCCAGGATACGCTTCAGGAAAAGCTGGAGCGTATCCGTTCCCTGCTTGGCGGCAACGATTACGAGACGTCGCCGTCGACCTATATCGCGACCCTGCGCGACAGTCTGCAGGCCTACGCTACCAAGCCGAACGAATCGACGCTCGCGTCGACGGTCGTTTCCAGTGCCAAGGACGTCAGCAATTCGCTGAATAATATTTCGGCCGAGATCCAGTCGATGCGCGGCTCGGTCGATCAGGAAATCGGCGATCAGATAAATAAGCTCAACGGTATCCTCAAGCAGTTCACGGATATCAACGGCGCCATCAAGGCCGGCACGGCGCTGGGCAAGGACATCAACAACGAACTGGACATGCGGGAACGCTATGTCAAGCAGATCTCCGAAATCGTCGGCGTTCGTTCGTTTACGCGTGGCGACAATGACATGGTGCTCTACACCAGCGATGGCTCGATGCTGTTCGATGGTGATGCCCGCAAGATCCTCTTCACCCCGACAGCCGCCTATGGTGCCACGACCGTCGGCAATCCGATCGTCGTTGATGGCATCGCGATGGACGAGGGCGAAAGCGGCAATACAACCGCAAAGGGCTCCCTGCAGGCTTTGCTGCAGGTTCGGGACACGGTAATTCCGACTTATCAGAAACAGCTCGATGAAACCGCGCGCGGCCTTATCAGCATGTTTTCGCAAACGGACCAGACCGGCTCGGGCGTGGATCCGATACCCGGGCTGTTCACCTACGGCGATTATGCCATCGGCGACCTGCTGCCGGCGGACGGGACACTCTCCAGCGGTCTTTCCGCGCAGATCAAGATCAATGACAGCCTGGTCAAGAACCTCGGCGGAGAGCCGACGGCCCTTCGCGATGGTGGCTATGATGTCGACGGTCTCAATATCGCTTCGACTGACTATCTGGGAAATCCGACAAACGATGCCGGCTATTCCGATTTGCTCGACGACTATGTCCAGAGCTTCGATACAGACATGAACTTCGATACGGTCACGCTGCTCGATGCGAGCACCACGATTACGGATTTCGCCACAGGTTCCGTCGGCTGGCTGGAGCAGTTGATTTCCGAAGGCGCGGCGGCCAAGGATAACAAGACAGCGCAGTTATCGCGCGTCACAGAAGCGCTTTCCAATACGACGGGCGTCAGTCTGGACGAGGAAATGTCGCTGATGCTCGATCTGGAGCAAAGTTACAAGGCATCGAGCAAGCTTGTTTCTGCCGTGGATCAGATGATCGAGGCGTTACTTACCGCAGTGGGGCCATAATTCATGAAGACGTCATTCATATCCAACCTTGCCGTCACGAATTCGATGCGCCAGTCGATGAACCAGGTTCAGAACGAGATGGTCGATGCGCAAAAGGAAGTGGTGTCCGGGCGCTACAACAATCTCGGGGAAGTACTGGGAGCGACGACGTCGCGCAGTCTCAATCTCCACCGCGACGTCAATATGATGGACAACGTGCTGGCGACCAATTCGATCGTCACCCAGCGTCTGTCATCGACGCAGATGGCGATGTCAACGATTTCGGATGCCGCCCAGACGGGGCTCAACACCCTGGTCGCGCTCGCCGGATCGACCGACAAGACACAGCTCGCCACTGCGGTCCAGACGATGACCGACGTGCTCGACCAGTTCACCGACGCGTCGAATACCTCGGTCAACGGCGAATATGTGCTCTCGGGTATCAACACCGATATAAAGCCGATGAGCGATTATTCGACCGACGAGAGCGGCGCGAGGACCGCGTTTCAAGGCGAATTTCTGACTTACTTCGGGTTTCCGCAGGATGACCCCAGCGTCAACAACATCACGGCGACCCAGATGCAGGGTTTCATGACCACGGTCGTGGAGCCGATGTTCCTCGATCCGTCCGCGTCGAATTATGCCTGGGACACGAATTGGTCTGCTGCTTCGGATACCCCGATGACGAGCCGGATTTCCAAATCCGAAGTCGTGCAAACGTCGGCGACCGTGAACGCAGATGGTTTCCGCTACCTTGCGATGGGCGCTATCGTCGGCATAGAATTGCTGAACCTGCCGGTCGGCAGCGATGCGCGCGCAGTCGTCAGCAATTCCGTGATCAACTATATGGGGCAGGCCATCAACGGCGTCGACCAGGAGCGTACACAGCTCGGTCTGTCGGAAAACCGTGTATCGATGGCGAACGAGACCCTTCAGGCGCAAATCAATATCGTCAAGCTCAACCTTGACGATCTCGAGGGTGTGGACGTCTACGAGGCGTCGACGCGGATTACGGCGCTGACCAATCAGATGGAAATTTCCTATAACCTGACGGCGCGGCTTTCGCAATTGAGCCTTGTCAACTCGCTCTGATCGGATCACATGCATCATAACGCATTGTAATCAGTAAGTAATTTTTGACCGGGACGAGGCAATCACAATAGATGAAGCGTAAGCCTGGGTTCAGGCAAGTGATATACGCTTCAGAGAATGATCGGAATAAGAGGGACTGAATGTACCAGTTTTCCTACGCAGAGATAATGGCGGATGATGTCGCCGACTCGCGGGAGCGCGAGAGGCAGGTCTTAGATCGCGCCGTTAATCTCCTCAGAATTGCCACAGGCTCGGGACGCGACTCGCGCGAAGCGGTCGAAGCACTCTACTATACACGTCGCGTATGGGTAGCCTTCATTGACGATCTGAGAAACGAGGACAATCAGCTTCCGCTTCCCTTGAGGGCTGACCTGATTTCCATCGGAATTTGGATTTTGAAGGAAGTCGATCGTATTCGACTCAGAAAATCCCATAATTTCAAAGGTATCGCAGATATCATAACCATCATCAGGGATGGACTGAAATGAAAAGCACTTTGCGTATATCGCTTAAATCCGGAGAACGGATTTTCATCAATGGCGCTGTTCTGAGAGTTGATCGCAAAGTTGCCGTCGAATTTCTGAATGACGTGACCTTCCTTCTCGAAAATCACGTGCTGCAGCCTGAAGGGGCAACAACGCCTCTCAAACAGCTTTACTTCATCGTACAGATGATGCTGATCAATCCGGAAGGCGCCGAACAGTCCAGGCTGATGTTCCGGAAATCGATCGTCATGCTGCTGGCAAGCTTCCAGAACGACGAAATTCTGGCGGAGCTGAAGCGGATCGACGCGGTCGTGACCTCCGGCCGTCCGTTCGATGCGCTGAAGGCCATCCGCGCGCTTTACCCCATTGAAGAAAAGATACTGTCTGCGCAGGAAATCACTCCCGCAGTCCGTGAACACATCCGTCGGGAGATAGCACCATGGCAGTAGATTCGGTTACAGGTACACCACCCGTCACGCAGACGGTCACGACGCCGACGGCATCGACAACCGATACCAAGACCGCGACACTGAATTACGACAGCTTCCTCAAGTTGCTCGTGGCGCAGATGCAGAACCAGGATCCCACGGATCCGGTCGATGCCACCCAGCAGATGTCGCAGCTCGCATCGTTCTCTAACGTGGAACAGGCGATCAAGACCAATGCGCATCTCGAGAGCCTGATCCAGGAAAACTCGCTGACGCAGGCCACCTCGCTGATCGGCAAGACCGTGACCAGCGCGGACGGCAAGACCTCGGGCATTGTCGCATCGGTAGAAATCAAGTCCGATGGCCTGACGGCAACGACGAAAGATGGTAAAGAGATTACGATCGAGACTGGAATCACTGTCGCTTCGACCAGCGACACGGCTCCAACCCCGACACCGACAACACCGGACAACGGCGAGGTTACACCGGACGATGGCGTGACTGCGCCGACCAATCCGACCGGCGAATAGCGATATCCTCTATTGGTTAGTGAGGTGCTGCCATGAATGAGGCAGATGCACTCGATATGGTCCAGGCTGCGATCTGGACGGTTCTCGTGGCGTCAGGACCAGCGGTCCTGGCGGCCATGATCGTTGGCGTCGTGGTCGCGCTTCTGCAGGCGCTCACCCAGGTGCAGGAAATCACCCTGACATTCGTCCCGAAGATCCTTGCCGTGTTTGCGGCAGTGGCGATATCGGCACCCTTCATCGGCGCGCAATTGTCGATTTTCACAACGATGATTTTCTCCCGCGTGCAAAGCGGGTTTTAGCCCTGCGGGAGCCGCCTCGCACCCTTCGCACAAGTTTCACGCGCTAGCATGGATCCGCTAGCAATACGGCTCATGAAGAGGCGGGTGATTCTATGGCGGATGTAACGTCGCTAATCGTACCTAAAGTTGCGCCCAAAGGGCGGGATATTGGTTTTGCCATCGGCATCATCATCATCCTCGCGACGCTGTTTTTACCTCTGCCGCCAATCCTGATCGATCTCGGGCTGGCGTTCTCCATCTCCTTCTCGGTCCTGATCCTGATGGTGGCGCTGTGGATCCAGAAGCCTCTGGATTTCTCGTCCTTTCCGACAATCCTGCTGATTGCCACGATGACGCGCCTGGCGCTGAACATCGCCACGACGCGCGTCATTCTCAGCCACGGCAACGAAGGCCACGAGGCTGCCGGTCATGTGATCGCCGGCTTTGCAAGCCTGGTGATGTCCGGCGACTTCGTCATCGGTCTGATCGTCTTCCTCATCCTGGTTGTCGTCAATTTCATCGTCATCACCAAGGGCGCGACGCGTATCGCCGAAGTCGGCGCGCGTTTCACCCTGGACGCCATTCCCGGCAAGCAGATGTCGATCGACGCGGACCTTTCCGCCGGCATGATCGACGATGTCGAAGCCCGGCGCCGGCGCAAGGAACTGGAAGACGAGAGCTCGTTCTTCGGGGCGATGGACGGTGCCTCCAAATTCGTGCGCGGCGACGCGGTCGCTGGCCTGCTGATCACGGCAATCAACATTTTCGGCGGCATCATCATCGGTTATTTCCGCCACGGCATGGAAATCACAGAAGCTGCCGACGTCTTCGTCAAGCTGTCCGTCGGCGACGGCCTAGTTTCGCAGATTCCGGCGCTCATCATCTCCCTCGCAGCCGGCCTGCTTGTGTCGCGCGGCGGCCAGACGGGCACGACGGACAAGGCGGTCGTCGACCAGCTTGCCGGCTATCCCCGCGCGTTGGCGATGTCCGCGGGTCTGGTATTTGTACTGGCACTCATTCCTGGCCTGCCGTTTATTCCGTTTGCCACGCTCGGCGGCATCATGGCTTTCGGCAGTTGGGTGATCCCGCGTCGGGTGGAAGCCGAGAACCAGGCCAAGCGCGTTGCCGAGGAGCAGAAGAAGGCGGCCGAGGTCAAGGCCGACGACAAGGACTCGGTCAAGCAGGCATTGAAGACGCCGGAAATCGAGCTCGCGCTCGGCAAGCAGGTCTCGACCAGGTTGCTGGGTGCCCATCAGGAGCTCGCGTTTCGCGTCGGCAAGATGCGCAAGAAATTCGCCAGCCAGTACGGGTTCGTCGTTCCGGAAATCAAGGTATCGGACGAGCTCGGCATTGCCGACAAGTCCTATCACATCCGCATCCATGGAACGACCGTTGCCTCCAACGCGCTACGCGTCGGCGAAGTGCTGGTTATCACCGGCGGCGGACGCAAGCCGTCCGTGCCTGGGGATGATGTCCGCGAGCCCGCGTTCGGAATGCCGGCGGTCTCGGTTGTCGAAACCTTCACGGAAGAACTGCGGCGCGAGGGCTTCCATCCGATCGACAACGTCTCCGTCGTGCTGACGCATCTGAGCGAGGTCATCCGCAACAACCTTCCGCAACTTCTCTCGTACAAGGACGTGAAGATCCTCATCGATCGCCTCGACCCCGAATACAAGAAGCTTGCCGATGAAATCTGCACGACGCACATGTCCTATTCCGGGCTGCAGGCCGTGCTCAAGCTCTTGCTTGCCGAGCGCGTCTCGATCCGCAACCTGCATCTCATTCTCGAGGCCGTCGCCGAACTCGCGCCGCATGTGCGCAAAACCGAGCAGATCGTCGAGCATGTGCGGGTGCGGATGGCCCAGCAGATCTGTGGCGATCTCTCCGACAACGGCCTTCTGCGCGTCCTGCGTCTCGGCAACAAGTGGGATATGGTGTTTCATCAGGCGATCAAACGCGATGCCAAGGGCGAGATTGTCGAATTCGACATCGATCCGCGGCATCTGGAGGAATTCTCCGACCAGGCCACGAAGGTGGTGCGCGAATATCTCGACCGTGGCCTGCCGTTCGTGCTTGTCACCTCGCCGGAAACGCGCTCCTATGTTCGCATGATCATCGAGCGGCTGTTCGCGACGCTGCCGGTGCTCTCGCATGTCGAACTGGCCAAGGGCATCGAAATCAAGATCCTCGGAACTATTTCATGATTCAAGATCCGCAAGGCCTGGTAATGGCGCTCTTCTTAGCGTTCTGCCGGGTCGCGGGATGCATTATGGTCTTGCCGGGTTTTTCGACGGCGCGCGTGCCCATGACTTTCAGGCTGCTGCTCGCCGCCACGGTGTCCATGGCGATGCTTCCGCTGATGTGGGATTCCATCTATCCGAAGGTCGAGGGTGGCGTGCCCGATTATGTGCTGACGCTGGGGCACGAAACCTTCATCGGCGTCGTCCTCGGCCTCATTACGCGATTTTATGCCCAGGGGCTGCAGTTTCTTGGCACAGTCATAACCTCGATGATCGGGTTGAACACGCCGCCGGCGGGCGACATTCTCGAAGACACAAGCGAAGGCCAGCTGACTAATCTTCTGACGTTTGCTGGTCTGATGGTGCTGTTCATGATGGATTTTCATCACCAGATCTTTCTCGCATTGGCGCAATCCTACAAAACCTGGCCGGTCGATGGGACGTTCGACCCTCAGAGTGCGCTGGTATCCCTGGTCGACACTCTGGCGGCGACCTTCGCGGTGATGCTCCGGCTGGCCAGCCCGTTTATCCTTTTCAACGTGCTCTTCAACGTGGCCATCGGCTTCATCAACAAATTGGCGCCGGTCGTTCCGGTCTACTTCATCTCGACCCCCTATCAGGTGATGGGCGGGCTGCTGCTGTTCTACTTCGGCATCGTGTCGCTGCTGTCGCTGTTTGCCGATGCCTTTGGCAAAATATTCAACTAGGATCTGTTCCGATGGTAAAGCAGTCCCGCTCCGAGAAGCTTGGTCGCCTGGTAAAGGTGCAGCGTCATCTTGAGCATATGGCGGAAGCCGACCTTGCGGCGACGACGCGGGCACGCCACGAGATTCAGGAAAATCTCGTAGCTGTCGTCGATGCCATCGGATCGCTCGCGCCGATCCACCAGATTTTCGCCGGGTTGTATTCCGGCCAGATAAGCCGTCTCACCGCCAAGGACCAGCACCTTGAAACGGTCCAGCAGATCCACGAAAACAAGATGATGCGCGAGAAGGCCAAGGGCGATCGCCTGGAGGAGAACAGGAAAGAGGCGCGTGTTTTCGAGGATCGTGAGGCGGACGACAACGCCGTCTATGACATTATCGACCAGCAGATCGCGCTCAAATTCAGGTCCGACGACATCTGACCACCCTCACAAGGTACGGTCAAGCTTGAAGGAAGATGATACCGGCAAGGCTATCATTGCCTGAAAACTGGCGGAACTCTCATGGCAATCAATCCTCCTGGCGATATCGTTCTCGATGTCATCAACGCTGCCGATCCATCAAGGCTCGAAGCGGCGCAGGCGAAACTCAAGGCAGGGCAGGCAACGCTGGAAGCACAGCGCCTGGCGAGCACCGACGAGTCTTTCGACGCGACGATCGCCCGGGAGCACATTCGCGACAACACAAGTCTGAATGTCGAGAACAAGAAGGAAATTCCGGCCGCCTATCGCAAGTTCGAATCGATGGTGCTTTCCAATTTCCTGAAGTCGATGATGCCCGATAGCGAAGAGATTTATGGCAAGGGCGCCACCGGAGAAATCTGGAAGGGAATGATGGCTGAAAAGCTAGCCGACGAGATTTCCAGGAATGGCGGTATCGGCATCGCTGAAAGCCTTGCCCAGCATGGCTCGACCCGAACGAATGATAAGAAGGCCGACGCAGAATACAATCGCAGCGGGCGGATGCATATGGCAACTCAATTGGTCGATGAGACCCAGATGAAGTTGCTCGACAAGCTGATTACCGGCGCCGAGCCTCAAAAGAAGAATTCATGATTTGCTTCGTTCATCAGGCGGGATGAATGACAAGAACTGACGGAGAATTATGGAATGACGATGGTAGTGACCGAGGAGAATTTCAGGGATGTACGGCTACAAACCGTTCTTGGTCGTCTGGAATTGATCATCGACAACGAGAATGACCGGATCGGGACGGACAGCAAATTCGACCTGAAGAGTTCGAATGCGCACAAGAGCCGTTGCCTCTATGAGTTGACAATGCTTTGCCGCGATACCAGCCCCGAGGAGTTCCCCACGGGCTTTTCATCCCAGATGAAGTTCCTGAAGCAGAAGCTGCTGCTCAATGCGCGCAAGCTCGAGGCCCATCTCAACGCGGTGCGAACTGTCACGGACATTCTGCGCAGTGCCGCGCAGGAGAATGACGGCGACGGCACCTATACGCAGGAACAATTTCGCTACGGCGAGACCTGATCCTGATGCTGAAGCTCATTCTCACAGGGGTGTGGGTCGCGGTCGTGACGCTGGGATCGGTTTATGCCTCGATCCAGATGTCGAAGCCTGTCGATCTGGCGGAAGAGGCGGCCAAGAAGAAGGCGGTCGAAGAACTGGTCCGTGGCGAAGTCGTGACACTGCCGGTGATCAGCGGCGACCAGGTTGAAGGTTATTTCGTCACGAAGACGTCCTACATCGTCGACAAGACGAAAATGGCGGAAGTCACACTTCCTATTCCGGCGTTGCTGACGGATGAGCTTTATACCGCGCTCGTGGGTGACAAGCTCATTCGGGTCAAGGACAATCACGGATTTGACCTCAAGGCTTTCCGCGAGCGGGTCAAGAAGGCCGTCAACACGAGGCTTGGCAGCGATATCGTCCTCGACGTCATCATCGAACAGGTCGACTATCTCTCCAAGGACGATATCCGTATCGGCCAGGAGCAGAAGAAGAGCCCAACCGCAACCAAGCAGATCGTCTCGGAAAAGGTCCCGAACGACATCGACAAAAGTTCTGCGGCAGATGCCAGCAACGCGCATTAGCGCCCCGGTGCCGATAGCGGCGCCGCCAGCCGGGCTCGCCGCGGTCGTAGTGTTTCGGCACGGCATGTCGCGAAAAAATACAGTTGCGATGCGAGATTTTCAGGCCCGGCGCATTTTAATCCATGAGTTCTTCGGTCCTATTCTTTGATAGCGATCGGATTCTTTGATCCGATCGCGCTTTTTTCTAGCCTGAGAAGGCTTTTTTCTGGGCCAATTCCTTGAAAACAAATGCAGTTTCGTGCTCGGTTAATAGCCGGTAAAGGCTGGATTATGCTTTTGAATGAATGACTTAAAGGCCATTTCAGGCCTCGCTGCTATTAACCGTCATGACTGGCATTGAGCCAGCAGCGAACGCCTGCCGGGCCAATCCGGTACGGGAATTGCTGTTGATCTCTAGAGCCTTGGCCGGCGCGCCAAATAACAAAAGCCGGTTCATGACGGGAGCAACGCAATGAACATCGTTTCAGACGTGGCGATATTCAGTTCGCAGCGGCAGGTCTTCGGCCTGCCGGTTTGCGACCTGGATTGGTCCGAGGCGTTCAGCTTCGTGAGCGCGCTTGCCGAAATGCCGATCGGCCAGACGGTCATTTCTTTCCTCAATGCGCATAACGCCAACATCATGCTCAAGGATCCGGTTTACCGCCAGGGACTGCATCGGCATCTCGTGCTGCCTGATGGCGTCGGCGTCGATATGGCGTCGCTGGCCGCGTTTGGCAGGTTGTTTCCGGCGAACCTGAATGGTACCGATTTCGTGCCTGCGCTGCTCACCTACATGACCAAGCCCAAGCGAGTCGGTTTGATAGGTGCCCGGCCGGGAACGCTGGCAAAGGCTCGCCAGAATTTCGAGCGCCACGCGCCCTGGCATGAGTTCATCGCCATCCACGACGGCTTCTTCGACGACAGTCGGTCTCCGGACGTTACCGCCGAGATCGCCAGTCACAAGGTCGATATCCTGCTGGTTGCCATGGGAACACCCAGGCAGGAGAAGTGGATCGAGAGCCATATCCGGCCGGAACACGCGCGGCTGGTGATCGGCGTCGGCGCATTGTTCGATTTCGTGGCCGGCGAGGTGCCCCGCGCACCGGAGGCTTACCGCAAGCTGCGCATGGAATGGATGTATCGCTTCATGCAGGAACCGCGGCGGCTGGCCGGCCGCTATTTCATCGGCGGGCCAATATTTGCCGGCCATGTCGTGGCGCACGCCGCAGGTGCTCGGCTCGGCGGATGGGCCCGGACGTTGCGCGGTGCCTGGAAGCGGCCACGGGATAGTGCCTCCCTGCAGCGCCGAACCGATAGACTTTAAGCGCCTGTTAACCATATCGCCCTAGACTTATGGGAGCGGCCGGTGTTCGGTCCGTGCTCTGTGCGGCGCGTTTCCTGCCATGATCGACTTTCAGCTGACTGGGCAGAAAACATGAACAATCGCTCTCTTCTCGATTACCTTGCGGACAATGCCGGACCGGAACCGATGGACGCCGCGCGGGAGGCCGCACAGCTGCTGGAGCGTCGGCTGGCTGAGCTTGAGAGCAGGCTTGCAGCCGCCGTCGGAAACGAAGCGCCGTCCTATCCGGAATCCACCCTTTCATCGCAGATTGAACATATCCTGCGCCGCCAGCAGGAGTATCGGCAGCACAGGCGTGTGGAGCCGCCGGTAGAGGATCATCCCACGCCCCATCGGCGCGCCCGCATCGAAATGCAGCCGCCGCCGCTGGCGACCGAACTTCCGCCGGAAGTGCCTCAGCGCTCTGCCGAGTTCACCAGATTTGTGGAGGCCGTGCATCTGATCGGTCAGGCCGCCAATCGCTTTCTGCATGCGCCGGAGTCGGTCAGGCAAGTGCTTGCGCCCCGCGAGAGCCCAGGCCCCAGCGAGGATACGCTGAGACTGACAGGGGCGCTGAAGGAAACGATAGCCGCCTTCCAGTCGATGACATCGGATCTGGTCGCTGCCGCCGGCGAGATCCGCCGCGCGGCCGAGATCCCGAAGGTGGATGCTCAGCAGCCTCGGCCCCAATCTCAACCTGCGCGGAAGAACAGCCGCGAGGATGAGGTATATTTCCGGCTTCAGGACGATCTCGAGGATTTGCGCGAGCGGCTGGCTGCGGTGGCTCGCCGCAGATCCCGGGACGGCTATTGATCTCGCGCACCAGACCTCATAAAGCCTGTTGAAAGAGCGCCTGTGCGAGGCGCGAAAAGACGATTGCGTATGGCGCGCGGCCGATAGGATCGCGCCAACCAGACGACACGCACCGGGAGGAACAGGGTTGGCCAAGATCATCAACGGCACGGAAGTTGCCGCATCCGTCATCGATCAAGTGAAATCCTCCGCCAGCGCGCTGCAGGCCGACACAGGCGTGCAGACCGGCCTTGCCGTCGTCATCGTCGGCAGCGATCCCGCCAGCCAGGCCTATGTCGGCTCGAAAAGCAAGATGGCCAAGGAGTGCGGCTTCAAGTCCGTCCAGCATTCCCTGCCGGAAGAAACCACCCAGCAGGAACTGCTGGCGCTGGTGGCCGAACTTAATGCCGACCCGACCATCCACGGCATTCTCGTGCAATTGCCGCTGCCGAAGCATCTCGATTCCGAACCGGTGATCCAGTCGATCCTGCCGGAAAAAGATGTCGATGGGCTGCATGTCGTCAATGCCGGCAAGCTGGCGACCGGCGATATCGAAACCGGCCTGATTTCGTGCACGCCGGCCGGTTCGCTGATCCTTGTGCGCACCATCCACGGCGAAGATCTGTCAGGCCTCAACGCGGTCGTCATCGGCCGTTCAAACCTGTTCGGCAAGCCGATGGGGCAACTGCTGCTGTCGCGCAATGCCACGGTCACCATGGCGCATTCGCGCACCAAGGACCTTGCTGGGGTCTGCGCCCGCGCTGACATCCTGGTTGCCGCCGTTGGCCGTCCGGAAATGGTCAGGGGCGACTGGGTCAAACCCGGCGCGACCGTCATCGATGTCGGCATCAATCGCGTGCCGGCCCCTGAAAAGGGCGACGGCAAGTTCAAGCTGGTCGGCGATTGCGATTTTTTATCCTGCGAAGCGGTCGCCGGTGCGATCTCGCCGGTACCCAGAGGCGTCGGTCCGATGACGATTGCTATGCTGATGGCCAACACCGTCATCGCCGCCTATCGCATGGCCGGCAAGCCGGTGCCGAAGTTCTAAAACTCCAGAGCGTCGGTCCGCGCATCCCAGTCTTCGCGCAGGATCGACATCAATAGAAGATCGACCCGCACACCATCGGATCGTACGCCGCCATTTGGCACCACCCTTTCATCCCTGAACCCCTGGGTGCGATAGACGTGCAGGGCGCGCAGATTGTCCGGCAGTACCCGCAGCCAGAGCCGGTAGGTCGGTGCGCCCTCGAACGCCAGGCTCATGATCGCGCGCAGGAACAGTTTGCCCGTGCCCGTGCCCGGTGTCCGGACGATCATCCGGTTGATCAGCACGTCGCCATCCCTGTGGCCGAGGCCGCTCAACGCAGCAAAGGCGATCGGCAGGCCTTCGCTGCCGTCATGGACGAGATAGAGATAGCCGGATTTTGAAATATTGCGGAGATGCTGGGCATCATCCCAGCGTCCGACGAACAGGTCATAGCCCGGCCGGCGCTCCATCTCCATAATCATTGGGATGTCGGCGGCCGAGGCTCTGCGCAGGATCGTCTGTCTGGTCCATACGGTCATCCCCAAGATTAGGGAATCCAGTCGTGGATTTACAAGGCTATTTTTGCCTCGCCGCCTGCCATTCCGGCTTCAGGATCGACATTACGGCAAGATCCACCCGCGTCTCGTCCGGCAGTACATAGGCCTGGCGGAATATGCCTTCGCGTCTGAAGCCGCTCGCCTCATAGACGTGACGGGCACGATCATTTGTGATGATATGGTCGAGCCAGAAGCGGTGCGTTCTGGTGTTCGTAAACACCCAGTCCGTGATCTCGCCAAGCAGGCGCTTGCCAAAGCCTTTGCCGGGTGCGGCGACGGCAAATCGCTTCAGAAGGGTGTTGCCCTGGGCATTTGTCAGGTCGCGCACTATGCCGAATCCGCCGACCGTGCCGTCATCCAGCAAGCCGACGAGATAGGCGTGATCCGGATCATCGATCACCCGCGCGTGGAAATCGGCCGACGAGCGGCCGACCAGATGTTCATAGCCCGGCCGCCGCTCGATCGCCATGATCGCTTCGAGATCGGCAGCCGTGGCAACACGCAACCCCATGCTCAGACCAGCACGCCGCCGCCGTGGTCGGCAGGACCGGCCATCTGCCGGAAGATCGAGAACAGTTCGCGGCCCATGCCGTACTCATTGCCTGAGAGATCGGCTTCGGCAGGCTGACGTCCGGCAAATTCTCCGGCATCGACCAGAACGTCGAACGTGCCGTTGGTCGCATCGAGGCGGATCATGTCGCCTTCCCGGATTTTCGCGATTGCGCCGCCATCCTTGGCTTCCGGGGTGACATGCATCGCCGCCGGCACCTTGCCCGATGCGCCGGACATCCGGCCGTCGGTGAGCAGCGCCACGCGCTGGCCACGGTCCTGGAGCACGCCGAGCACGGTGGTGAGCTTGTGCAGTTCCGGCATGCCGTTGGCCCTCGGACCCTGAAAACGGACGACGGCGATGAAATCGCCGGTAAGATCGCCGTTCTTGAAAGCGGTGTTGAGACCGGCCTGATCATGGAATATCCTGGCCGGCGCCTCGATCAGATGCCGTTCCGGCTTGACGGCCGAGATCTTGATCACACCGGTGCCGATGTTGCCCTTGAGCATCTTGAGGCCGCCGGTCGCCTGGAAAGGTGTGTCGATGGTGGCGAGTACCTTGGCATCGCCACTGACTTCGGGAACCGGGATGCGGATGACCGTGCGGTTCTCGCCGAGCCTGGCTTCCACCGTATAGGCTTCGAGCCCATGGCCGAAAACCGTTCTGACGTCATCGTGAACAAGGCCCTTCTTCAACAACTGGCTGATCAGGAAGCCGATGCCGCCGGCGGCATTGAAATGGTTCACATCCGCAAGCCCGTTCGGGTAGACGCGCGCCAGCAAGGGGATGGCGTCGGAGAGATCGGAAATGTCCTGCCAGGTCAGGTGAATGCCGGCAGCGCGGGCAATTGCCACCAGATGCAGCGTATGGTTCGTCGAGCCGCCGGTGGCATGCAGGCCCACGACGCCGTTGACGATCGAGCGTTCGTCGATCATCTCGCCGGCCGGGGTGAATTCATTGCCCATAGCGGTGATGGCGAGCGCGCGCTTCGCCGCTTCCCGGGTCAGCGCATCGCGCAGCGGCGTGCCGGGATTGATGAAGGAGGAACCGGGCAAATGGAAGCCCATGATCTCCATCAGCATCTGGTTGGAATTGGCCGTGCCGTAGAAGGTGCAGGTGCCGGGACCATGGTAGGATTTGGATTCGGCATCCAGCAGCGCATCACGGCCGACCTTGCCTTCGGCGAACAACTGGCGGATTCTGGACTTCTCGTCATTCGGCAGGCCCGATGTCATGGGTCCGGCCGGAATGAACACCGCCGGCAGGTGGCCGAACGTGAGCGCCGCGATCGCCAGTCCCGGTACGATCTTGTCGCATACGCCCAGATAGACGACCGAGTCGAACATATTGTGCGACAGGCCGATGCCGGCGGCCATTGCGATCACGTCTCGGGAGAACAGCGACAGTTCCATGCCGGGCTGTCCCTGGGTCACGCCATCGCACATGGCAGGCACGCCGCCCGCCACCTGCGCCACGCCGCCGGCTTCGCGCGCGGCTTCGCGGATCAGCGCCGGATAGGTCTCGTAGGGCTGATGGGCCGAGAGCATATCGTTGTAAGCGGTGATGATCCCGAGGTTCGGAGCGCGGTCGCCCGCCAGCATCTCCTTTTCGGAGGGGGAACAGACTGCAAATCCGTGTGCGAGGTTGCCGCAGGAAAGCACGCCGCGATGAGCGCCCTTGCTCGCCGCTTCCTTGAGACGGCCGAGATAGACCTCGCGGGCCGGCTTCGAACGTTCCACAATGCGGGCGGTGATGGCCGCAATTCTCTTGTCGGCTGCCATGATCGGTCCTTTCGATAGCATGCCACGGGGAGGGCGCGGCATTGGTGGCGCCAGGTTCTGGTTCTCAGGGCGCCCAGTAGATTTCGGTGTCGGATGCTGCGTTGGCAATCACGCGGCCGATGGGCAGCGCGCTGGCCTTGCCTTCGGCAAGCGCCCTGTCTATCACCGGCTTCTTCGCGTCGCCTTCGATATGCAGCACGAGCAGCCGTGCATCCTGCAGGGCGGAGAAGGTGAATGTGAGGCGCGGCTCGCCGGCATCCTGCGCTTCCATGGTGATGACGCTGCGCGGCGCCGACGGGTCCAGCGCCTTTTCCAGATTGTTGCCGCCCGGGAAGAACGAGGCCGTGTGACCGTCGCCGCCCATGCCGAGGATGACGACATCGAATGGCTGGGAAATCTCCTTCGCATCCATGGTCGCCGCAAACGCCGCATTCTCGACATCAGCGACGGCATGATAGAGCGGGATGAACTTCGCCGCCGCCGCCGCGTCCTGCAGCAGGCCGTTTGAAACCAGCGCATGATTGGAGCGGTCGCTGGTCTCTGGCACGAAGCGTTCATCGACCAGAGTGATCGTCACCTTGCCCCAGTCGAGCGGTTTCGCCGACAGTGCACGAAAGAAGGCCTTGGGCGTCGATCCGCCGGAAACCGCCAGCGACGCCTGGCCACGAGCCGAGATCGCTTCGGAAAGCGCTTGTGCGACCTTGGAGGCCAAAGCTTCCGCCAGCGCGGCACCATTCGAAAACGTGTTGAAATGGTATGCCATCGTCTGCCTCAATTCTCCCTGCCGCGTCCGCGGTCCACTATTCGTGCCAGGTCCGTCCGTCGCGCTCGATCAGCGCGATCGACTGGCTCGGTCCCCATGTGCCGGATGTGTAGCCCTGCACCGGTTGCGCGGTTTCTTCCCATGCCTTCAGGATCGGGTCGACCCAGCGCCATGCGGCTTCCACTTCGTCGCGGCGCATGAACAGCGTCTGGTTCGAGCGGATGACATCGAGCAGCAAGCGCTCATAGGCGTCGGCATTGCGGGCGTCGAATGCCTGGGCAAAGCTCATGTCCAGCGACACTTCGCGCAGCCGCATGCCGCCAGGACCCGGATCCTTGATCATCAGCGATTGCTTGACGCCTTCGTCCGGCTGCAACCGGATGATCAACTGGTTCTGGCCGATGCGCCCGGCGCTGCCGTCGAAAATCGAATGCGGGATGGGCTTGAAAGTGATGACGATCTCCGACACGCGGGTCGCAAGCCGCTTGCCCGTGCGAATGTAGAACGGAACGCCGGCCCAGCGCCAGTTGCCGATCTCGGCCTTGATGGCGACATAGGTCTCGATGTTGGAAACGCCGCCTTCGAGTTCTTCGAGATAGCCCTTGACCGCACCCTTGTCGGAGGCACCGGCGCGGTACTGGCCGCGAACGGTGAACTTGTCTGCATTGGTGGCGTCGATCCGCTTCAGCGAACGCAGAACCTTGAGCTTCTCGTCGCGCACGGCTTCGGCACCCATCGAGGAAGGGGCTTCCATGGCCACGAGGCAGACGAGCTGCAGGATGTGGTTCTGCACCATGTCGCGCAGCGCGCCGGCCTTGTCGTAATAACCGGCGCGGCCTTCGAGGCCGACAGATTCGGCGACCGTGATCTGCACATGGTCGATATGGGCGGAGTTCCACAGCGGTTCATAGAGTGCGTTGGCAAAGCGCAGCGCCATCAGGTTCTGCACCGTCTCCTTGCCGAGATAGTGGTCGATGCGGAAGATCTGCTCTTCCTTGAAGGCGGCACCGATGGTGTTGTTGAGCTCGAGCGCGGAAGCAAGGTCGCGGCCAATCGGCTTTTCGACAACGATGCGGGTGTTCTTGGTGATCAGCTTGTGGTCGCGGATACGATCGCTGATACTGCCGAAAATCGCCGGACCAACGGCGAGATAGAAGGCACGCACCCGATCTTTGCCTTCACCCAACAACTGGTGCAGCTTGTCCCAGCCCTTTTCGGATCCGGCATCGACGGAGACGTAAAACAGCCGATCCGCGAAACGCTTCAGCCCCTCGTCGCTCAGTTCAGTGGGCTTGAGGAATTTCTTCAGCGCTTCGATGGCGAACTTGCGGTAATCCTCATGAGAAAGCGCTGCGCGCGAGGCGCCGATAATGCGCGTCGGTTCGGTGAATTGCCCGGCTTCCTGCCGATGAAAAAGGGCGGGCAGCAGCTTGCGCTCCGCAAGATCTCCCGTGCCGCCGAAGACGACATAATCGAAGGGTTCGACGGGAATGATTTGGCTGCTCATAGGCTTTCTCTCATCTATCCGGGCCAGGGGGCGTCATATTCTAATCGATTTAAAAATACCAGTGGTTCGCGAAGGGAATATGAACTTTTTCTTCATTTGTGCAAGTGCGAAAGACGGGTTCTAGAGCTTGTCAATCAGCGCAAACCAGGTCAGCGCAAGGAACAGCAGAGGTGCCCGAAACTTGGTTCCGCCGGGGAAGGGGGGGACGTTCAGCGAGCGGAAGAGCTCGAGATCGTTTGCCTTGCCCGACAACATTTCCGCGTAGAGCCGGCCGCAATAATTCGCGAGCATGACGCCATGGCCGGAATAGCCGCCGATTGCCGTCACATGGGGCATGACTTCGCGCACGAAAGGAGAACGGGGCATGGTGATTCCCACCGCGCCGCCCCAGCCATGCGTGAACGGGATGTCCTTCAGTTCGGGATAGATCTCGGCCACCTGGCGTCGGATATGCGTGGTGATGTCGGAAGGCGTATCGGATGTATAGGCCTCTCGGCCGCCGAACAGCAGGCGATTGTCTTTGGTCTTGCGCCAGTAGCGGACGACGAAGCGTGAATCCGCGACTGATTCGCCGCCAGCCAGAATCGCCGGGAAATCATCGAGCGGCGGGGTGGCGCCGATGAAGGAGCCGATCGGCATGACATGCGCGGCGGTCTTGGGTTCGAAGTCGCCGGTATAGGCATCGGTGGCGACCAGCGCTTTCTCCGCGGTGATCGTACCCCGCTTGGTCTCGATCGTCACCTTGCCGCCTTCCGATCTGATCGTTTTCGCGGCGGTCATCTCGTGGATGCGGGCGCCGGCGCGGGCGGCGGCCCCGGCAAGCCCAACCACGTATTTCATGGGGTGGATATGGCCGGTGTTGGCGTCATGGATGCCGAAATGGAAGCGGGACGATCCGACGCGGGCAGCGGTTTCATCCCTGTCGAGGAAGCGCAGGTGCGGATAGTTGTAGCGCTCGGCGGCGATCACCGGATTGGCGCGGAAATCCTTCTCGTAGCGCGCCTTGTGGGCGACGATCATATGTCCCTTGACATAGTCGATCTCGAAATTCTCGGCGGCGGCGAAGTCGATGAGGTTGGCCTTCGCCGTCTCGGCCATGTCAAACAGCGCACGCGATGTTTCCAGGCCGAACTCGTCTTCGCGATCTTCCGGCCACCAGCGCTGGCCGGTTCCGAGCTGTCCGCCATTGCGGCCGGAGGCGCCATCGCCGAACCGGTTGGCATCGACCAGAACGACATCGACACCGGCCTTTGCGAGGTGATAGGCAGCCTGCAGGCCTGTGAACCCGCCGCCGATGATGGCGACGCTGGCTGTGACCGATCCGTCGAGGGGTGGGTATTCGGGACGCTCGCCAACCGAGGATTCATACCAGGATATACCCGGCGAGATCGGGCTCTGCCATGCCATTTCCGAACACCTTGATGCTTGCTGCCCATCGATCGGGCGCTTCCTGATAGCCCATCATGCCGATGGCGGGCAAGGTGCGGGGAAGGAACCTTCTATCGTTATTCGCCGCTCTCCGGGTCTTCCTCTGCGGA
This sequence comes from Rhizobium sp., assembly GCA_028290545.1. Lineage (GTDB taxonomy): Bacteria > Pseudomonadota > Alphaproteobacteria > Rhizobiales > Rhizobiaceae > Rhizobium_E. Next base: position 28,922 of record JAQGJP010000089.1, read on the forward strand.
GGTGCCGAGATAAAAAGCATCGTAATCCCGGCCACCGTAGAAGATGTTGGTGATCCTGACACGGTCGTGCTCAACCTTGTAAGCTATTACGGCAGAATGCTCGAAGGGCACCATGCGCAGTCCGTCTTCGAGGTCGTTGCGAGGCCGCCCGCCAAACGGAACGAGACCAATTCGCTCGCAGCGTGCGCGTATGCGGCCGTAGAATCCAAGTGCAACGTTCTCATTTTGGCTTATTGTCAAAACTGAACGATATATATCTTCAAGATCAGCTCTCGCTTCTGGACGATAGGCAACCTTAAGACGAAGCATCTTTAAATTCTTTGTTCGCTCTTGCGATGAAATCCTTCATATGCGCGTCGACCTCTTCGCCTGTGAGATCCGGCCGCGGATCGTCGAGCGACCTGCGTATCCGGGCTTTGATCGACTTGATCGTCTCGGCATGCTCTTCGCGCTGGCGCTGCCAGAGCCGCATCGCATCCCGGATGACTTCGCTCGTGGAGGCATATTCGCCGGCATCGACGCTTTCGCGGATGACGCGCAACATTTCGGGAGTCATGGTGATGCTGATTTTCTCGGCCGATTGCATGATCCTACCTCAATCACTCCTGGAGTATGAAGTTGGTAGCATAAAATCACACTCGGGCCAAGACGGCGTGTGCCGTCCTGGCCCGAGTTGCAGTAAGATAGACCCGTTCGTCAGGCGGCGCGGCGCACATTGGAATGATGTGCGCGGCTTTCGTCAAGATTGAAGCGTCCGACGAGTTCCATCAAAAGGTCGGCTTCCTCGGAGAGTTGCTGGGTTGCGGCATTGGTTTCCTCGACCATGGCTGCGTTGCGCTGGGTCATCTGGTCCATCTGATTGACGGTGGAGTTGACCTCCTGCAGCGACAGCGACTGTTCGCGGCTCGATGTGGCGATGAGTTCGACATGGCCGGAAATTTCCACGATCTGCCGCGAAATTTCCATCAGGGCATTGCCGGTTTCCTCGACATAACGCGACCCGGTCGAGACCTCGTCGGCGGAATTGCCGATCAGGCCACCGATTTCCTTGGCGGCCTTTGCCGAGCGCTGGGCAAGTTCGCGCACTTCCTGGGCGACGACGGCGAAACCCTTGCCGGCTTCCCCGGCACGCGCGGCTTCGACGCCGGCGTTGAGCGCCAGCAGGTTGGTCTGGAAGGCGATGCCATCGATGACATCGACGATCTGGCTGATCTTGTCGGATGCATCCTTGATCCGGCCCATGGCCGAGATCGCGTTCTGCACGATGTCGGAGGAACTGTCGGCATTCTTCTTGGCTGTCGCGACGATCTTCGTGGTCTCTGCGGCCCTTCCGGAAGCGGTCTTGGTGGTTGCGGTAATCTGCTCGACAGCGGCCGCCGTCTGCTCCAGCGACGCTGCCTGCTGCTCGGTGCGCTTGGCAAGATCGTCGGCGGCTTCGGCCATCTGCCGGCCATTGTCCTGGATCATGCCCGACGCGCCGCGGATCTCGCTCAGTGTGTCGCGCAGACCCGCGATCGAGCGATTGAAGTCGGTGCGGAGCGTGTCGAGATCGCCGGCGAAAGGCGCATCGAGCGTGAAGCGCAGTTCACCGCGGGCCAGATTGCCGAGACCTTCGGCCAGCGCTGCGACGGCGAACTGGATCTGGCGCGTGTTCTCCTGTTTCTCATCTTCGTTGCGGGCGCGCTCCTGTTCGGTTGAGATGCGCGAGCGTTCCGCTTGTTCCTCCATCGTCACCTTTGCAAGGGCGTTGTCCTTGAACACGGAGAGCGCGCGCGCCATGTCGCCGATTTCGTCCGGACGCCGGTCGCCGGAGATCGAGGTGTCGAGCCTGCCTTCGGCAAGCCGGCGCATCGCCGAGGTGATCTGGCCGATCGGGCCTTTGAGCGTGATGACCAGTGCCGCGCCTGCAGCCATGGCGATCAGGATTCCGAGCAGCACGGCGCCGATCGAGATGCGGTTGGCGCCTTCGCGCTCCTGGCCTGCGTTGGCCTTCTGTGTTTCGGCGAAATCCGCCAGCAATTGCCACGTACCATCGATCTTCTGCGTTGCCGCTGCGAAGGCGTCGGCACGGGCCTTGAAGTTATTGACAAGGTTTTCCGCATTGGTCTTGACCCGATTGAGGACAGGCTTCGACAGGCTGTTAAGGCTGGCGAAATAGGGATCGGACTTGGCGGCGGCGGAAAGGCGGCGCAGTTCGGTGCTGTACATATTCAGCGCCTGAGCGACCTTTTCCGCGCCCGCGTCGTCCGGCTTGCTGACAAGCTCGGCAAGGTTCACACGAATTTCGTTGTGATTGTTGACGATGTTGCGAAGTCGATTGCCCAGCGAATCCGCCCTGGCAATTTCAGCATCGGCATCGGCGAGCCGAAGGATCGAATCGCGCATCATCTGCCCGGAAATTTCCTTGAACATCGTCACGGTCGTCCGGAGCGAATTCATCGTGCCGTTGGCCTTGGACATTGCTGCATCGCTGATGTCATTGGCGACCACCTGCTGCGCGAGTGCTTTTACCTGTTTCACGAGCCGTACGGCATAGGGCTTCTTCGGCTTTGGTATCGCATCGAGCGACTGGCCGGCCATCTCCTGCAACTCTGCGGAATATTTCTCGAAGGTCTTGAGTTTATCGTCCGGCGTCAGCACCTTGCCGTATTCGACGACCATGGAATCGATCAGCACCGACGTCTTGTCGATGATCAACGCGTTGTTGAGTCCGGTCTTCTCGATCGCTTCCTTCTTCTTTGCGTCGATCAACAGCTGTTTCGTGCGCTTGCCGGTCTGTTCCTGAATTTTCATCAGGGATTCGGAAGCCGCCGCGAAATCCTGCGTAATCTTTTCGTGCTCGTTGTAGATGGTCCACAAGCCGTCGATATTGGCGGAGATTCCGCTCGCCTGCTCGACTGCGCGATCGAGCTGTTCAACGCCGGCCTCGTTCTCCAGATTCTGGGCCGTGCCCCGGAGGATTGCGAGCTGGTCGCTGACGGTCTTGATTGCCGCGTCGTGGGTCTCCTGCGAGGTGACCAGCAGATAGCGGTTCATGCTGGCATAGACTTCCTTGAAACCGGAAAGCGATTGCAGCACGCTGTTGGAAATTTCCATCCGTCCCTGTAGCAGGCTCGATGCGTAGAGGCCGGTCAGGCCGACAGCCGAAATGCTGGCGACGAACGGCAGAACCAGCACGATCACCTTCGTCTGGATCTTGAAACGGGACATAAATTTATCAATCAACGGTAGATCCCCCAACGGCACTAATTGTGGTTACGGTCCGCCGATCTGCTCGTCGCGTCGCTTGATCGGCGACGCTTTAATACTGTGCGAGCAACGGCTGAGCGCGGAAAGCATTCTCAAGCATACAACCTCGCATTTTGCCCTTAATGATCGACTAAAAACATTTAGTTCAAATTGTATTTTTTAGATGCATACGGAAAAAACGAAAAAATAATGCGCGGGATTTGAGGTCCCGCGCATTTGTCTCGACGAAACCCGGTGAAATCAGGCGGCGCGATGCATGCGACCGGTTGACTCGCTCGCGAGTTTGAATTGTTCTACCAGCCCCATCAGCGTATCGGCCTCGTCCGCGAGCTGCCGGGTGGCGGCGTTGGTTTCTTCTACCATCGCGGCGTTGCGCTGGGTCATCTGGTCCATCTGGTTGACGGACGAGTTGACCTCGCCAAGCGCATTGGACTGGTCGCGGCTGGCCATGGCAATCATCTCGACCCGCTCCGAGACGGTGACGATTTTGGAGGAGATTTCCGAGAGCACGGTGCCGGTTTGCTGCACCAGCTGGGATCCCGATGAAACCTCGGTGCTCGACTTGTCGATCAGTGCTTTGATCTCCTTCGCAGCACTTGCCGAACGTTGTGCAAGCTCACGCACTTCCATGGCAACAACCGCGAAGCCCTTGCCGGCTTCTCCGGCGCGCGCGGCCTCGATCCCGGCGTTCAATGCCAAGAGATTGGTCTGGAAGGCAATTTCGTCGATCACGTCGATGATCTGCACGATCTGGCTGGATGCATCCTCGATCCGGCCCATCGCCTCGATCGCATTGGCAACGACTGCCGAGGAAGCATCCGCGGAACGCTTGGTTTCGGCGACGATGCGGTTGGCTTCCTCTGCACGTTCCGCAGAGGATTTCACCGTGACAGTGATCTGCTCGACGGCCGCGGCCGTTTGCTCAAGCGATGCCGCCTGCTGCTCGGTACGCTTGGAGAGCTCATCAGCCGAGGCGCTCATCTCGCCAGCGTTGCGCTGGATTATGTAGGTGTTGTTGCGGATCTGCGACATCGTATCCTGAAGGCGCAGCAGCGAACCGTTGAAATCATTGCGCAACTGCTCGAGACGACCGAAGAACGGGGTTTCGATGGTCTTGGAGATGTCGCCCTGGGAAAGGCGACCGAGACCGGCGGCAAGCGCGTTGACGGCAAAATCGATCTGCTGGTCGACATCCAGCTTTTCCTGGTCGTTGCGGCGGCGTTCGGCTTCGGCTTCGGCTCGCTCGGTCTCGCCTTGGCGCTCGATCTCGATCTTGGACAGTGCGTTCTGCTTGAACACGCCGAGTGCACGGGCCATCTCGCCGATTTCGTCGATACGAGCCTCGCCGTTGATCTTGGTTTCGAGCATGCCTTCCGCGAGCTTGCGCATCGACGAGGTGATCTGGCCGATCGGTCCCTTGAAAGTCATGACGAGCCCGATGCCGGCGAAAACTGCGATCGCAATGCCGGCGACCATTGCGCCGATGGAAATCGTATTCGCATCCTGGCGTTCCCGGCCGGCACTCTGCTTCTGCAGTTCTGCAAAAGCTGTCAGTTGTTTCCAGATTGCATCGACCTCGGCGGCGGCACTCGCGAAATCACCGTGGCGCTGTTCGGATGCCTTCACCAGTTCCTTGCTGTCCCGATCCATGGCATCAAGCGCCGGTACCAGGGTCTTTTCGAGTTCGGCGTAGAAGTCCATGCCCTTGGCCGAGCCGCCAAGCGTCACCATGTCCTTGCGCACGATCTGAAAATCGTCGCCCAGACGCGCCCGGTTCTGCTCGCTGGGTGCCAGCATGAATTTCGCCAGCAGGATCTGGATGGAATAGCCAGAAGTGATCAGCTTGCGGCTGTCGTTGAGCAGGCCCTCGGCCTTGACCAGCGGCTCGTCGAGTTCGGAGAATCTTTGGGTAGCTATCTTCATTTTTTGCGCGGCGGCGAGACCGAGGTAGACGTTGAACTGACGGAAGCCGTTCAGCTTGGTCTGCATTCTGGCGATGTTGTCGCTGGAGGGGTCATTGGTGGCAATGACGGTCTCAAGTTCCTGGAGCGACGTGGCGAGCGACTTGGTGACCGCCTTGTTTGATTCGGGAAGTGCCGTGGAGAGAATACGCTGGCGCTTTTTCAGGTCGCCGAGCTTGCCCTTGACGAGGTTGAACTTTTCCTCCGGCGTCTTGGCCTTCATGTAGGCGTTGGAAATCTCCATCAGGCTGGCGGCGTTGACGGTGATGCGATCGGCCTCGCGCAGCATGGTCTTGGCCGCGCTCTGGTCGTTGTTCATGGTCCGCTGCACCTGGGTCGTGGCCTCGGCAATCTTCATCTGCGAGCCGACGACGACGCTGAGGCCTTTCTGGAGGCTGTCCTTCAGGGCAGTTTCGCTTTGATGCAGCGTCCATAAGCCGCTCATATGCGTAATGATGCTGTCGATCGATTGCGCCGCGTGCTCGAGATCGGCGCGGCCTTCCGCATTGGCGTCAAGCTGGGAGAGCATCGACTGCAGCATGTCACGCTGGCTGGTCAACTTCTGGACGACATTGTCACGGGCCTCGGGTGTGGCTTTATCGAGGAACGTTCCCATCGAGGCGGAGACATCCTTGAAGCCGCTCAACGACTGCAACACGCTGTTGGAAATTTCCATCCGACCCTGAAGCAGGCCCGATGCATAGAGACCGGTAACCCCGACCGCCGTGATGCTGACCACAAACGGCAGGATGAATATCAAAACCTTGGTCTGGATTTTGAAGCGGGAGAGTATCCGGTCTATGTTCACATTTGCCTCCTTGTACTGGCGGACAAATGCCTTCGAGTCTTCCGTGGCCCGGTTGTAATAGCGCAGTGGGTGCGGTGTCTTCGTGAGCAGTAAGCGCGATCATCGCGACCCACATGTTCGGGCATTTGCCGACGTCATCGTCGTTATGCCACTATCGCGGGGGGCTGTTAAAATTAAATTACCACTAATAAATACGTGGCGGTTTTATTGGCGTTCCTGCCATAAATATTTGCAATTGTGCTTCTGCTGCCGATGATTGTCTTGAAAAACAGAAAATCGTGAGCTGTGAAGACGAACCAATCGGATTGTCAAATAGTGTTTTTCGTCAATATTTAACAATCCGTTACGCCTGGCATTCGCAGCCGGCGGATACGGCCGGTCATATTACCAGAGCGGTAAATCCATAAACGCAGGCGGCAACCATGGTGATCGCCAATGCGACCAGGCCGAGCTTGCGGATCTGATCATCGTGCGCCTTGGCGATGGCGATTGCCCGGGCCTGCTTGCGTGCATTCTGCTGCATTCGAATTCCCCTTGCGAAACATCGGAAAAAGATGACCGGATTCAGTTACCAAAGACTGAATATAGGAAATCTGATCTGAAATAACAGCCACCCCCTCGCCATTTAAACGGGAAACGGTATGATCGCGGCATTATCAACCAAACTCGGTGCATCATGGTCGCTCGGAAAGCGCTCGGCAAGAAAGTCAAGTCCGCAACTGCAATTCCTCCTGAGCCATCGCCGATGCTGTCGGGTTCGCGTGGCGTCGCCAACTGGAAGGAAGCTGCGGAATGGCTCCGGGCCCGAGGCATCGAGGATATAGAGTGCATCACCCCCGACCTCGCAGGGGTTGCCCGCGGCAAGATGATGCCATCGTCGAAATTCACCTCGAACACTTCACTTGCTCTGCCGTCGGCGATCTATCGGCACACGATCTCCGGTGAATATCCGGAAGAGACGGCGGATTTTCACTATGATTCCCGCGACAGCGACATCAAGCTGGTGCCGGATCTGTCGACGCTTTCGGTCGTGCCATGGGAAACCGATCCGACCGCGCAGGTGATCTGCGATATCGTCGATACGGAAGGCAAGGCGGTGTCCTATACGCCGCGCAACGTGCTCAAGCACGTTCTTTCGCTCTACAAGGATCGCGGCTGGAAGCCGGTCGTCGCACCGGAGATCGAATTCTATCTCGTCGCCAAGAACGACGATCCGGATTATCCATTGAAGCCGCCGCAGGGCCGCTCGGGACGTTCCATCCAGGGCGGGCAGGGCTATTCGATCGCCGGCATCAACGAGTTCGACGAACTGATCGACGATATCTACCACTTCTCGGCGGCCCAGGGGCTGGAGATCGATACCCTGATCCACGAGGAAGGGCCGGCGCAGCTCGAAATCAACCTGCGCCACGGCGATCCGATAGAGCTTGCCGACCAGGTGTTCCTGTTCAAGCGCACGATCCGCGAAGCGGCACTTGGCCACGGTATCTATGCGACTTTCATGGCCAAGCCGATGCAGGGGCAGGCGGGCTCGGCCATGCATATCCATCAGTCGGTGGTGAACGCCAGGACCGGCAAGAACATCTTCTCGAACCCTGACGGATCGGCCTCAAAGGAGTTCTACTCCTTCATCGGCGGCCAGCAGTTCTATGTGCCCAAGACGCTGGTGATGATGGCGCCCTATGTGAACTCCTACCGGCGCCTGACGCCGGGCCAGTCATGCCCGGTCAACAATGCCTGGGGCAATGACAACCGCACGACCGCCTTCCGGGTGCCCGTGTCCGACGCGGCCTCGCGGCGCGTGGAAAACCGCCTGCCGAGTTCGGACTCCAATCCCTATCTGGCCCTGGCCGCCTCGCTGGCAGCCGGGTGGCTGGGAATGACCAAGGGGCTCGTGCCGACGCCGCCATCCGACGGCGCGGCGAACGAAGGCTCGGTGGAATTGCCGCGCGGGCTTCTCGAAGGCGTGGCCCTGCTCGAAGCCGAGCCTGATCTGCGTGAGGTCTTCGGCAACGAATTCGTCGGCATGTATGCCGGCGTCAAGCGGGGCGAATTCGAGACCTTCATGCAGGTGATCAGCCCCTGGGAGCGGGAATTTCTGCTGCTCAACGTGTGAATAGGCTGGCTTCGGGGCCGATTATTGCAGGCAAACAGTCGCGGGGATTTGCGGCCCGGAGCAATCCGGGCCGTTTCCGTTATCTGCGGAATTTG
>JAQGJP010000092.1 GCA_028290545.1 Rhizobium sp.
GATCAAAAAAGGAAGGCAGGGCGACCTGCGAAGCGCTCCTGCAGCTCTGTAATGGCGCCGCCGTCGACATGCATATTGATGGCGGTGTCAATCTCAAGGTGAAGGCCGGCAAGGAGCCCATCATCAACGATGCCGAAGAGAACCGCATGCTGGTCGGCTGCGGCTCGGCCACCATCGGCATGTTCGCCAAGCAGTGGATGGGCCATGTCGACGAGGTGGTGGTGGTCGATGACCATATCACCGGCGTGCTCTCGGAGCATCAGGCCGGCAAGCTGCTGGACGTGCCGGCAACGGGCATTCGCATCAAGGGACGGCGCTCGACACCCGGTCGGTATTTTCAGGTCGCCGAGCCCGGCATCGGCTGGGGCGGCACCAATATCGCCGATCCGCTGACCATTCTGAGCGAATTCGATCCGAAGACCGCCTGGCCGGGCATGCGGATGCTGATGGTTTCCACCACCGGCGAGCAATATGCCTATTACATTCTCGGCGACGATCTGCGGCCGGAGCTGCAGATGATCCTGCCGGCGGCGCTGCAGGAATCGGTCGAGATCATTGCCGAGAACTGCGAACCGGCTCTGAGTTCCGTCATGTTCATCGGCGGCGCCGGCGGCAGCCTGCGGGCGGGCGTCACCACCAATCCGGTGCGCCTGACGCGGTCCGTCAAAGACGCGCTGACCTATGTTTCCTGCGGCGGGGCGCCCGCCTATGTCTGGCCGGGCGGCGGTATTACCGTCATGGCCGATGTGACGCAGATGCCGAGCAACTCGTTCGGCTATGTGCCGACCCCTGCCCTTGTCGCGCCGATCGAGTTCACCAGGCGCATGGATGACTACCGGGCGCTCGGCGGCCATATGGAGGCCATCGTACCGATCGAGCAGGCGCTTGAGGTTGCCGAGCGGCGCATCGGCGTGATCGGGCAATCGCCCTGGCCGACCGAAGGCCGCAATTTTCGCTGGGGCGCCTGATGCTGACCCTCGCCTATCCTTTTGACTTTCCGAGCGATGGAGCCATCTTCTATGCCTGAGGTAAAAATCCGCAAATTCCTGACGTCAGTCGAGGAAATCTTCCACGAGGGTGGCAAGCCGGCCGCCACGCCTTTGAAGCGCGGCGCCATCATTGCTGTTATCGAAAACCCTTTTGCGGGCAGCTATCACGAGGAAATCACCGGCTTCATGAAGGATCTGGAGCCGCTCGGCCTGACAATGGCGCAGCGCCTCGTCGCCGCGCTCGGTAGCGATGTTTCGGCTGTTGAAGGCTATGGCAAGGGCATCATCGTCGGACAGAATGGTGAACTCGAGCATGGTGCGCTCTGGCACGCTCCCGGTGGCTATGCCATGCGCGAGGTGCTTGGCGGCGCAAAGGCGATCGTCCCCTCATCCAAGAAGGTGGGTGGTCCGGGCACGCGGCTCGATGTGCCGGTCACCCATATCAATGCCTCCTATGTCCGCAGCCATTTCGACTCGATAGAGGTCGGCGTATCCGATGGGCCGCGCGCAAACGAAATGGCTGTCGTGCTTGTCATGACGACCGGCGCGCGCATCCACAACCGCGCCGGTGGCCTGAAGGCGGAAGACATCAAGGGTGAGGACGGACTGCGTTGAGCGCCGATATCCGCAAGATATCGGTCTACCTCGAGGAAACGCTGACGGAGATGGGCGTTCCGCTTGAGCGACCTATCCGCAAGGTTGCGGCTGTGGCGGTCATCGCCAATCCGTTTGCCGGACGTTATGTCGAGGACCTGGCTCCCATGATCGACATGGGCGAAGAGCTCGGCGATCTTCTGGCCAGGAAATGCCTTGAAGCGCTTGGCGCGACCGAGCCGACAATCGAAAGCTACGGCAAGGCCTGCCTCGTCGGGGAAGACGGAGAGCTGGAGCATGCCGCCGCCCTGCTGCATCCGACGCTGGGCAAGCCTGTCCGCGCAGCGATCGGCGGCGGTGCTGCCTTGATCCCCTCCTCCAAGAAACGCGGCGGCCCGGGACGGCCTTTCGACATACCGTTGGGCCACAAGGATGCGGCCTATGTCCGCTCGCATTTCGACGGCATGGAAGTCTGGCTGAACGATAGCCCTCGCGCCGGAGAGATCATGGTCGCGGTGGCAGTGACAGACAGCGGGCGGCCGCTGGCGCGCGTCGGTGGTCTGGAAGCCAGCGAGATCGAAGGCAAGGATGGGTTGCGCTAGGCGATCCTTGCAATGAAAGGCGGGATCGACTATCTTCAAGGAGTGGAAGGCAGGCTTTCGCCCACCTTCCGTTGCCTAGATAATGAATTGGACACGAATTACGAGGGTCCAGCTCGTTCGTGTCCTTTTCACTTCCAGCGTGATGCGTATTGGCCAATGCCACATAGCATACACCTCCTTGTTTGACAGCGAGGCTGACGCCACAGCCAAGGGAGCCTATCTCCCCTGGTAGCGTCGGCTGGACACGACGCTGCTGCTTCCGCTGCCAACGAGTTAATCAAACATGTATTTCCACCGATTGCAACTTTTGGTCACTGCAGTTTAACCGCTTGACATCCTCTACTTTTCGCGGTCAATTTCGTTTGTATACGAATGAATAATCGGGAGTCGTCGTGTCGGAAGTTCAAGGGAAGAATGCCGGCCAGCAAAGCGTGGTCGCGGGCATCGATGTCGGAGGCACGTTTACGGATCTGCTGCTGTTCGATGCCGAGCACGGTACGGTGCGGCTTGCCAAGGTGCCGACAACGCTCGAAAATCAGGCGTTTGGCGTGCTGAACGCGCTCGATGCGGCTGAGGCCGATATCGCAGCACTTGATCTTATCGTCCACGGCACGACGACCACGACTAACGCGGTGCTGGAACGCAACCTCTGCAGGACCGGGCTGATCACCACCATGGGCTTCCGCGACGTGCTGGAGCTTGGTCGCCGCACCCGTCCGCAGCCCTATGGGATGAAGGGAGAATTCAAGCCGATCATCCCGCGCGATCTCCGCTTTGAAATCCCCGAGCGCATGGATGCTTCCGGCAAGGTGCTGACCGTGCTGGACGAAGATGCTCTCCGAGCCGCGTTGCAAGCCCTCATTGCCAGGGATTGCGAGGCGCTGGTCATCCATTTCCTGCATGCCTATGCCAATCCCGCGCATGAACTGCGCGCCGCAGAGGTCGCCCGTGAAAGCTGGCCGAACGGCAACATCACCATGGGCCATGCGCTGCTGTCCGAAAGCCGCGAATTCGAACGCGGCGTCACCGCTGCGGTCAACGCCTCTGTGCAGCCGTTGCTCCGGCGCTATGTTGAGCGTCTCGCCGACCAGTTAGCGTCGCGTGGCTACAAGCACGATGTGCTGGTGATGAACGGCAATGGCGGCATGGTGTCGGCGCGGCATGTGGCCGATGAGGCTGCGAAAACGGTGATGTCGGGCCCAGCCTCGGGCGTCATGGCGGCTGCCTATACCGGCCGGCGCTCCGGCATCCCCAACCTCATCACCTATGACATGGGCGGCACCTCTACCGACGTCGCGCTGATCCGCAATGCCGAGCCGGCGGTGTCGAACGAGATTGAGATCGAATATGCGATGCCGATCCATGTGCCGATGGTCGACGTGCGCACGGTCGGTGCGGGCGGCGGATCGATCGCCAAGGTGACGGCGGCGGGCCTGCTGCAAGTGGGTCCGGAAAGCGCCGGCGCTTCGCCCGGCCCCATCTGCTATGGGCGAGGCGGCACAATGCCGACGATTTCCGATGCCAATCTCCTGCTTGGCCGGCTCAATCCGGCCCGGTTGAATTCGGTGCCGGGCGGCATGTCGCTCGATGACATCAGGGCGATCTTTCAGAGCCAACTCGGCGACAAGCTCGGCCTCGATGCGACGGGCGCGGCTGATGCGGTGGTCCGTGTTGCCAATGCCCGAATGTCGGATGCAGTACGGATGGTCTCGGTCAGCCTGGGCGAAGACCCTCGCGATTTCGCACTGTTCGCCTTCGGCGGGGCAGGGCCGCTGCACGCTTCGGCCATTGCCCGCGAACTCGGCATACCCAAGGTGCTGGCGCCATCGCGGCCGGGCATCACCAATGCGCTCGGCTGCGTCGTCGCCGATCTCCGCCACGATTTCGTCAACACGGTGAACCGGCCGATGGCCGCCGTCGATATCGACGCCGTGCATGCGCTGTTCGCCAGGCAATCCGAGGAAGGCCGGCGGCTGATCGGCAAGGAGGCGGTTGCGATCCGCGAAATCCGCGAGATCCATTCGGTCGACATGCAGTTCATCGGCCAGACCCATCTGTTGCGGGTGGCACTGCCCGATCCCAAGCCGACGCTCGCCGATCTGCAGCGCCGGTTCGAGGAGGCCTATTTCAACCGCTTCCACGTCGAACTCAACGAAATCCGCGCCAACCTCGTCAACGTCAACACGTCGGTGATCGGCAGGCGGGCGGAGATCGACCTTTCGATCCTGATCGATCCGGCTGGACGCAAGGCGACGCTCGCCGAAGCGCAGACCGGCAGCCGCAAAGTCTGGTTCGGGCAATGGCTGGAAACGCCGGTCTACTGGCGCGATCACCTGCCGGCGGATGCGGAGCTATCGGGTCCGGCCATCGTGGAGCAGATGGATACGACCATCATCATCGAGCCCGGCGACGCCGCAGAACAAGATCACGACGGCAATATCATCATCACCCTGGGAGCAGCCGCATGAGCATCGATCCCATCACTCTCTCCGTCATCCAGTCCGGCCTGCAGCAGGTCTGCGACGAGATGGACCTCAGTTTTTCGCGCGCCGCGTTCTCCCCGGTCATCGCCGAAGCCAACGACCGCTCCGACGGCATCTATTCGGCCGTCGATGGATCGCTGATCTCGCAGGGTGCCACCGGCTTGCCGGTCTTCGTCGGCACGATGCAGTTTTCGACCCGCGTGCTGATCGAGATGATCGCGGCAGGCAAGGCGGCGGAACCGCAGCCGGGCGATATCTACATCGTCAACGATCCCTATCTTGGCGGCACGCATCTGATGGATGTGCGCTTCGCCATGCCTGTCTATCGCAACGGCCGGATCTTCTGCTGGTTGTCGAACACGGGCCACTGGCCGGATACCGGCGGTGCCGTGCCGGGCGGCTTTTCCGCCTCCGCGACATCAGTGGAGCAGGAAGGCCTGCGCCTGCCGCCGGTGCGGCTGTTCAAGCAGGGCCGGCTGGACGCGGAGATCTATGCGATCATCTGCTCCAACATCCGCGTCGCCGACCAGCGGATCGGCGATGTCAAGGCGCAGGCGGCGGCACTGCTGGTGGGTGAAAAGCGGCTCGCCCGCATTCTCGACCGCTATGGCGACGACACCGTGATCGAGGCGATCGCCGAACTGCGCAAGCGTGCGGCCGAACAGATGCGTGCCAATTGCCGGCTGATCCCCAACGGCACCTACAAATCCACCGCCTATGTCGATAGCGACGGCGTGGTCAACGTGCCGCTGGAAATCCGGCTGGCGATATCAGCCAATGACGGCGTGCTCGACTTCGATTTCACCGGCTCCTCGAAGCCCTGTGCGGGACCGATGAATTCGGTGCTGGCGACGACTTTGTCGTCGGTCTATCTCGCCATGCGTCATATCTTTCCGGACGTGCCGATCAGCGCCGGCGCCTTCGAGCCGCTGAGGGTCAAGACGCCGGAAGGCACGTTCCTCGATGCGCAATATCCAAGGCCGGTGTCTGGCTGCGCCGCCGAAGTCAGCCAGCGGATTGCCGAGGCGGTGTTTGCGGCGCTGGTCGAAGCGCTTCCGGACCGGGTAACAGCATCGCCGGCGGGCAGTTCCGGCAATTTCGCCCTGGGCGGACATGACCCCGAGCGCGCCCGCGACTTCGTCATGTACCAGATTTCCGGCGGCGGCTATGGCGGCAATGCCGACCACGACGGCCTTGCCAATGGCTGCTCGACGATCGGCATTTCAAAGGCGCCGCCGGTCGAGATCATGGAACAGCAATTCCCGGTGCTCTATCATCGCTATGCGCTGCGCGAGGGGTCCGGTGGAGCCGGCCGGCATCGCGGCGGTTTCGGCCTCGACTACGAGATCGAGCTGAGGCGCGGCGAGGCGACGGCGAGCTTTGTGATGGACCACGGCCGTTTCGGCCCGCCCGGTGCGCTTGGTGGGAAGGATGGACGGCCGAATTCGGTGACCGTCTGGCAAAGCGGCAAGGCCTTTATACCTCCGCATCTCTCCAAGGCGCAGGATATTCCGATGAAGCCCGGCGATCGGGTGCGGGTCGGCACGCCCGGCGGCGGTGGCTATGGCGATCCGATGACACGCGACCCACAGGCGGTCGCCGAGGATGTCCGGCTGGAGCGCTATACGGCGGACGAGGCAAGGGCGTATTTCGGGGTGGAGCTGGCGGAGGATGGCAAGCTTGATGTCGCGGCTACAGAGCGGCTGAGAGCGGGCTGATATCTGCCCGTCATCGGGCAATCTGAAACTACCCCTCACCAAGTGCGCCCAGACGATCGGCTACGCCGCTCGAGGGTTTACCTCTCCCACAAGGGGAGAGGTAAACCCTCGGCGGCCGGATGAGTGGCAAAGTCAACTCAATCCTCCGAATAGCGCTCCTCGCGCCACGGATCGCCAAGCATGTGATAGCCGTTCTGTTCCCAGAAGCCGGCCTTGTCGGCCGGGATCAACTCGATGCGGCGCAGCCATTTGGCGCTTTTCCAGAAATAGAGATGCGGCACGACAAGCCGCATCGGCCCGCCATGATCGCGGCTGAGCGGCGCGCCTTCCCAGCTGGTCGCAAGAATGGCGTCCTCTGCCGCGAAATCCTCGAGCGGCAGGTTGGTCGTGTAGCCGTCATAGCTCGTCAGCATCACATGCGTGGCTTGAGGCTTCGGCATGGCGAGATCAAGCAGGTCGCGGGTCGAAATGCCCTTCCATTCATTGTCATAGCGCGACCATGTCGTGACACAGTGAATGTCGCTGATCTTCCGGCTCTGTTCCAGCCCCTGGAATTCCGTCCATTTCAGTGTCAAGGTCGTCTCGACCAGGCCGCGCACCTCGAGCCGCCAGGTGTCGGTCGACACTGTCGGCTGCTGGCCGAGATCGAGCACAGGCCAGTTCTTCACCAGATGTTGGCCGGGCGGCAGCCGCTCGGTTTCCTGGCGCGAATTGCGGCCGGTCAGAAACTTGTGCTCGGCGGCCCAGCGACGTTTGGAGGTCGTGAGTTTGCTGTCGGCGGGCGTCTGGTCATCGCTCATGGCAGGTCTCCTTCGCACTGCACCAAATGGACTACGGTCGCGGAGCCGTGTCAAGCCGCGGGCAAATCGGCCGCTCACGAAAATGTGCGCAGCTTCGGTTCGATCTGCGACATGTCCGGCGGAAGGACCGGAACCTTTGGGAATCTCGCGCATTCTTTCAAACAGTGAAATACATCGCTGAACCAACGGGAAATCTCGGGTTCAAGGAGATTGGATCATGCTCGCACGCATTTTCTCTGCCGCCCTTCTGGGTGTCGCAATTATCGCAGGTGGCGCTCAGGCGGAAGACATCGCGCTGGCCAAGAACTCGATGCGTCTGTTTGGCGGACCATCGATCGATTACCCTCGCATCGGTATCATCACCTGGGGTCAGGGCCTGAAGGTTTTCGGCTGTGACGACAAGGGCTGGTGTGAAGTCGTTGCCGACGGCCAACGTGGTTGGGTGCCGGCCGCCAAGATGGAATGGCCTTCCACGCCACAGAATCGCATGATGGGAAATCGTCCCCTGGAACGCGTCACGCTTTGAGTGCAGCTGTGAATTTACTCGCACCGAGGACGATGACGGCGTGACTCTTGTGAACTCCCCTTATAGATTTGCCGCTATGTTTCAGGCATTTTAGGGGAGCCGTTATGCGTTTTGAATTGATGTTGCCGCACCAGATCCGTCATGCGATCGCTGAAAACTGGCCTGTGGTGATACAACTCGGCGTGCTTGAATATCACGGCGAGCATATGGCTGTGGGCATGGATACGCTCGCCGTCACCAGGATCATCGACATTCTGGAAAAAGAGTTCCCGATGGTGGTCATGCCCGCCTATTATTACGGTGCCTCCAGCTATGCTGTTGCCGGTCCCGAGGGCAAGGGCTCGCTGCATGTCGATGCCGAGAAGATCATGCCGATCGCCAAGGAAATCTATAGCGGCCTGCTGCGCATCGGATTCCGCAACATCCACGGGTTTATCCACCACCAGACCGAGAATTTCGAGGTGGGAATGCCGACGGACCTGGCATTCAAATTCGCGGCACGCCAGGCGATATTCGCTTTCACCGAACGTGAACTGGGTGAAGGCTGGTGGGGTGACGAAAAGCTGGCCGATTATTATACCAGGCAGGCTACCGGCAGCGATCCTTTCAACTGGATCAAGACCCATCCGCTGATGACGGCTGACATATGCAAGCTTTATCCGTTCGACCACGCCGGCATTGGCGAAACGTCGCTGATGATGTCGCTATGCCCCGAGGCTGTGGATATGTCGCGGTTTTCAACCGATGAGTGGTATACCAGAACTGCAGCGCAGGCCTCGGCTGATCTCGGTAACAAGGGCCGTGACCTTATTCTTTCGCACCTGAGGGAAATTCTTGCCCCGAAAGCCTGAATCGCGCCAATCGTCTGGCCCATCAACATGTTAGGCGTAGCTAAATCAATTTCTTTTTAAGGGATTTGTGAGACACATCCAGCTGGGTTTCAGTTTTGCGTAAAGACGGTCCGCCGTCAGGGGTGTCACGGTCGCGTAATGTCCAATAAAAACGAAAATCAAGGCGGCGAGCGTTCGGCCTATATACGCGTGTTTTCCCTGCATTACCTGCCGGCGTTTGTCGCGATCATCGCCATGGTCGCGATCATGGTCTATGCCGACTGGCAAAACCAAAGCAATGCCCGCCAGGACAAGCGTGCCGCGGTATCAGCCGAACTGGCGCTGATACGCACCAAGCTCGAGGGCAGCATCAATTCAAATGTGTCGCTGATACGCGGCTTGGTAGGCGCGCTCGAAACCGAACCGCAGATGGATCAGGCGCGCTACAATGCCATGGCAAGTCGGGTCCTGCTGGGTAAAACGCAGTTCATCAATGTTGCGGCGGCGCCGAATATGGTCGTGCGCATGGTCTACCCTCTCGAACGGAACAAAAAAGCAATCGGGCTCGATTATACAAAGAATGAGTCGCAGCGCGCGGGGGCTCTTATGGCGCGAGATTCGCGCCGGATTGTCGTGACCGGGCCGGTAAAACTGGTCCAAGGAGGCGAAGCGTTGATCGCCCGCTTTCCTGTTTTCGCTGTTGCCTCTGACGGCTCGCGAAATTTTTGGGGCATCGTTTCCGCACTCATGGATCTGCAGGCGCTCTACCATGACAGCGGGCTGCTTGCGGTCGCCGCCGCGACCGATGTCGCGATAACGGCTGTTCCGCATGGCGATGCCGTAGGCGACCTGTTCTACGGTAAGAGCGATGTGATGTCGCGCGATCCCGTTCTGGTAGACGTACAGGTCGGCCATGACGACTGGCTGCTTGCGGCGACCCCCAAAGCCGGGTGGGAACTCCCGATGGCCGATATCTGGCGCTTCCGGCTGGCGCTGCTGTTCGGTGAGTTCATCATCATCTTGCCGATGATCTGGGCCGGGCGATTGATGGAAGAACGGCAGCGTAACGTGCGCACGCTGGAACAGCGCGACGACCAGATGAAACTTCTCTCGCACCGGCTCCAGATTGCGCTCGAGACATCAAAGATCGGCATCTGGGAATATGATATCGCCGCCAACCGTCTGATTTGGGACGAGCGGATGAAGGACTTGTACGGTGTGGCGCCCGGCAAGGCGGTTGCGACCTACGAGGACTGGAAAAACGGCCTGCATCCGGACGATTTTGTCGAAGCGCAGCGTGAATTCTCCAAGGCTATCGAAACCGAAGGCGAATATCGAAGTGAGTTCCGCGTCATTGCACATGATGGCGGCGTTCGCTACGTCCGGGCGATCGGCACCACCTACAAGGATTCCAAAGGTCGGAGAAAAATTGTCGGCGTCAACTGGGATGTTACCGAGGACGTCCGCATGCATGCAGACCTGCGTAGCGCCAAGCGTCGTTCGGACGAGCAGAACAAGGAGCTCGAAAAAGCCCGTATGCGCATGGAAAGTGCGGCCCTGCACGACGCGCTCACGGGCCTGCCGAACCGCCGCTATCTCGACCAGATGATGTTGGAAATGGATGGAGCCGAGGGCCTGGACCGGGAACCTGAAGTTACCGTCCTGCATATCGATCTCGACCGTTTCAAGGACATCAACGACACGCTGGGTCACGCTGCCGGCGACCTGATCCTGCGGCATGCTTCGGCCACGCTCCGGCAAAATATCCGTGACAACGATTTCCTGGCGCGCATCGGCGGCGACGAGTTCGTGATCATTTCGCGGGCCCGCGCCGGCAGCGAAGATTACACCGATATGGCGGCGCGTCTTGTAGAGGCGATCAGCAAGCCGATCGACTATCAGGGGCATGAATGCCGCGTCGGCGCCAGTATCGGCATTGCCTCAAGCTGCGACGGCGAGAAAATCGACCAGTTGCTGGTCAATGCCGATATCGCCCTCTACGAAGCCAAGCGGCGCGGCCGCAATCGCGTGGAGAAGTTTTCGGATACGCTGCGCCTTGTGGCTGTCAACACCAAGAAGACCGCCGACGAGATCCTCCGCGGTCTCGAGCAGAACGAATTCATCGCCTATTTCCAGCCGCAGTTCGACGCGCACAGCCTGGAGATCGTCGGGATTGAGGCATTGGCGCGATGGGACCATCCCACCAAGGGCATTCTGGCACCCGATTCTTTCCTGAAGATCGCCGAAAGCCTGAAGGTCGTCTCGACGATCGACGACATGATTCTCACCCAGGCTTTGCTGCAACGCTATCGGCTGGAAGCCAACGGCATTCATATTCCGAAAGTCTCGGTCAATATTTCGGCGCAGCGGCTCAGGGAGGAAACGTTGATCGAGCGGCTGAAGAGCCTCTCCTTCCAGCCGGGAACGCTGTCGTTCGAACTGCTGGAATCGATTTCGTTCGATGGTCATGACGGCGAGTTCATCCCGCAGATCGAACAGATCAAGCGACTTGGCATCGATATAGAAATTGATGATTTCGGCACGGGCTATGCGTCGATCGTGACGCTTCTGAAACTGACGCCGCGCCGACTGAAGATCGACCGGCAGTTGATTGCGCCGATCATCGACTCGCCTGACCAGCAGAAGCTGGTGAGTTCGATCATCGATATCGGCCGGTCGCGCGGCATCGAAATCGTCGCCGAAGGCGTCGAAACCATGGCGCATGCGGAAATTCTCCGCGATCTCGGTTGCCACATACTGCAAGGCTACGCCCTGTCGAGGCCGCTCTGTCCGGCGGATCTGCTGACATTCGCCAAGGAGCGCCGTTGGCTCGAGCATGCGTCGATCAGCAAGGCGAGCTGACCAGAGTTACCAGTCGGCCGTCCGTCTGTCGCGAATGATCGGCAGCCAGATGCTCTTCGAGCAATCCTGGCAATGAGCCTGGGTGCGCAGAGACTTCGCATCGCGGTCGGACCCGCAGCACTGGCAGTTGAAGATCCGGCCGTCGGGTGCCGCCACGAAATCCTCGGTCGTTGCGCCGATGTTGAAGGGCGGCACGATGCCGACACCGGTATTGGCGCCTGTGTCGAGGAAAAGGCTCAGGTTGCCACTCGGCTCGATATAGGCATAGCGGACCTGGTCGAGTGTCTCGACACCCCTGATGCGCAACTGCTCGAACAGCTCCTTCATGGACATGCTTCGCTCGACCAGCCCCACAATGTTGATCTGCCCATCACGGACGACTTCCACCGGCTGCCCATCGATCACGCTCTTGACGGCATCCTTGTGCAGCATCAGCAGATCCAAGCCCTTGTTGATCAGGACGATGACGGTGACCACCAGCATCGCATGCAGCAGCGGCACTTCCGGGTAGAACATGGCATCGCCGACCGCTGAACCCAGCGCGATCACCAACAGAAATTCGATCAGAGAAAATTGCGCGACGCTGCGTCCGCCGATCCAGCGAAGCAAAGCGAAGGTGTAGAGATAGATGACAACGGAGCGGAAAAGGATCTCCAGCAGCAGAAGGGTCGAATCCTTGCCTATGAACATGCGGACGAGATCGAACGGTATGGTTTCTTCCGTCATTTTTCACCTTGGAAAGAGTAACAGCAGCCGAGGGCGCAAAAGAAATGTTCGACATATGCATTGGTTCCGGATTATCTCATCGGAAATGGAACCATTTCGTGTCCCGGGCATTTGCGACAAGCGGGAATGAGGGATGTTGGAATGCGGATGCGCTCGGAGTTCGGCGGGAAATCTCGATTGATGGATATGATTATGCCCTGCGGTGACATTGTCACCCGCATGCTGCGGCTGTTTTGAGATTGCCGAATGCAGGTGAGAAAAGGCTCGCTTGTCCGTTCGACTTCACTTTCACTGAGCGCGGGGGCTGCCCTTCTGCTCTGCATCGTCGCGTCGATGATCTACCTGGTCTACAAGACGCAGGATTATGTTGACGGCGCCGCGCGTGCTCGCCTGCTTCGAAGCGCTTCGGCGGACTTGCTGCTTGCCGTCCAGGATGCCGAAACAGGCCAGCGTGGCTACCTTCTGACGAGGGAAGAGAATTTCCTGAAGCCCTATATCGCTTCAATCGGCGTTCTGGGAGGACGCGAGGCGGCGTTTGAGAAGGCGCTTGCTTCGGCTGACTATATTCAGCTGCAGCCCAGCCTGATCAAGGACGTCGTCGACAAGAAGATCGCGGAACTGCAGCGGACAGTGGCGCTCACCCAGATGGGGCGGGGCGCAGAGGCGCTGGCGATTGTTCGCGATGAAAATGGTCTGCGCTTGATGAACAGTATCCGCAGCACGTTGAAGAGCGTTATCGAGACGTCGGACAGGCGCATTGCCGATCGGTTCTCAAACAATTTCGACCTGGTGGCACTGCTGCGGATCGTGACGATTATCGGGACGATGCTGGTTATCGCCATCATGTTTGGCGTCGTGCTGATCATTCGCCGCTATGTGCAGGAAATCGCCACGGCCCGCGCCGAGCTCGAGGGCATGAATGCGGGTTTGGAGGAGCGTGTCAGGGAGCGCACCGAAGACCTGATCCAGGCCAACCAGGAAATTCAGCGCTTCGCCTATATCGTCACACATGATCTCCGGGCACCGCTGGTCAACATCATGGGTTTCACCAGCGAACTCGATAGCGCGCTGACAACGATCAACGCGTTCTTCAAGGAAGACAGCGTCGTAAATCGCGACGAGATCAAGCGCAATGCATTGCTCGCGGTTGACGAAGATCTCCCCGAGGCGATCTCGTTCATTCGCTCCTCGACACGCAAGATGGACAGTCTCATCAATGCCATCCTGAAGATCTCGCGCGACGGCCGCCGCCCATTGAAGCCGGAAGCGATCGAGATCGAGCCGATCGTCAAGACTTCCTCGGATGCTATCCAGCATCAGGTGCAGGATGCGGATGGCCAGATCTCGGTCAAGGTCAACATCCTGAAATTCGTTTCCGACAAATTCTCGATCGAGCAGATCCTCGGCAACCTGTTCGACAATGCTGTCAAGTACAAGGACCCGTCACGGCCACTCAAGCTGTCAGTGCATGCATTCCAGGCCAGCAGGTTCACGATCGGTATTGACGTGACAGACAATGGGCGGGGCATATCGCCGGAAGATCATGAGCGGATATTCGAGCTGTTTCGGCGTTCCGGAACGCAGGATAGCCCGGGTGAGGGCATCGGGCTTGCCCATGTTCGCTCGCTGATCCGAAATATGGGCGGAGATATCAGCGTCAAATCCGAACTTGGAAAGGGCACGGTATTCATGATACGCCTGCCCTCGGATTTGAGCCAATATGTGGGGAGTCATGGCAAATGATGGCTGCGGGAAAAGAAGTCACGATCGTGATGGTCGAGGATGACGAAGGTCATGCACGTCTGATTGAGAAGAATGTCCGGCGCGCTGGCGTCAACAATCCCATCATTCCATTCACCGATGGCAATGGCGCGCTCGACTATATCCTCGGCAAGGACCGCAGCGGCGATGTCAGCATCAATCGTTACTTGCTGATCCTACTCGATCTGAACCTGCCGGACATGTCGGGCATCGACATCCTCGAGAAGGTAAAATCGAATACCCATACCAAGCGGCTGCCGGTGATCATCCTGACGACGACGGATGACGAGCGGGAAATCCAGCGCTGCTATGATCTGGGGGCGAATGTCTATATCACCAAGCCGGTGGATTACGATGGATTTGCAAACGCCATCCGGCAGCTTGGGCTGTTTTTCTCGGTTATGCAGATTCCTTGACGAATTCGGGTGCGAATGGCGAAGAAGATACTTTATGTCGATGATGATTTCGCGCTTGTGCGGCTTGCACAGAAGGCGTTCGGAAGAGCCGACTTCGAAATCGCCCACGCGCCTGATCCGGAAATCGGCCTGACGTTGCTCGGTCGGGGAGGCATCTCCGCGATCATTCTCGATCATTATCTGCAGGGTTCGACAGGCCTTGATCTACTCCAGATCCTCAAACAACGGTATGCGCAAATACCGGTCGTCTATGTCACCGGCTCGAGCGAAGCGACAATCGCTGTCGAGGCACTGAAGGCAGGCGCGGCGGATTACGTGATCAAGACGGTGGGCGAGGATTTTTGGCCGCTGCTGATCAATTCGATCGAACAGGCGCTGGAGAATGCCGATCTGCGTGCGGCGCAGGAGCGGGCCGAACAGGAAATTCGCGCCGGCAAGGAGCGGGCTGAGATCCTGCTGGCTGAAGTCAACCACCGCGTCGCCAACAGTCTGGCGCTGGTGGCGGCACTTATCCGCCTGCAGGTTGCCAGTCACGATGACGAAGCCGTCAAGGCCGCCCTTAGCGAAACGCAGGCGCGTATCTCGGCGATCGCCAGCATGCATCGCAGCCTCTACACTTCAGACGACGTCCGGCACGTCGAGATGGACCGCTATATCTCGACTTTGGCCTCCGAGCTTGCCGAATCGATGGCCAAGGACAGGCGGAAATCGAATATTGTCTGCACGCTGGATCGGTTATCCATCACATCCGACCGGGCCGTGTCGGTGGGCATGATTGTCACCGAACTACTGACCAATGCCATCAAATATGCCTATCCCGGTGCGAGCGACGGCGAAATTCGTGTTGTGTTGACACGCACATCGGATGAAGAGGCCATTCTTGTGGTCGAGGACGATGGACAGGGGTTTGATCCGGAAGGACCTGTACAGGGGACTGGTCTCGGTTCGCGCATTGTCGCATCGATGGCCAAGACCATGGGCACCGGGATAAGGTATGTCGAGCGCGACCGTGGAACCCGTGCGGAAGTGCAGTTGGACCTGCGCTGATCCATGGCTCGAACACTGCAAAAATAAAGCCGGCCTGCATGGTGCAAACCGGCTTGAGTTGGTGCTGCGTAACCTCGACTGTCAGCCCACGAATGTTCGACCAGTCACTGCGAGCGAGCCGGAATCGGGTCCGTAATCGGCGTCGCCTTCGACGTTCAGCAGTTCGGAGAGGCGCGTCCGCGCGCGGTTGACGCGGCTCTTGATCGTGCCGATCGCGCATTCGCAGATTTCAGCGGCCTCCTCGTAGGAAAATCCCGAGGCGCCGATCAGGATGATGGCTTCACGCTGATCATCCGGCAGCTTCTCCAGTGCCTTCTTGAAGTCCTGCAGGTCGAGCGCGCCGTACTGTCCGGGATTGGTGGCCATCTGCTCGGTGTAGAAGCCATCGGAGTCCTGGACTTCGCGACCGCTCTTGCGGATCTGGCTATAGAATTCGTTGCGTAGGATCGTAAACAACCAGGCCTTCATATTGGTGCCCGGTTCAAAGGAACTCTTCTTCGCCCAAGCCTTCATGATCGTGTCCTGGACAAGATCGTCGGCACGATCATGGCGTCCGGTCAACGATACGCCGAATGCGCGCAAGCTGCCGAGGCAGCCCAGCAACGAGCGCTTGAAGTCCTTGTCGTTGTCGCTTTCGACATCGGTTGCCATTATTCGAGCCCCCTGACTGCAGACGTGCCGACCGCTGCTCGCTCGGCCTGATCCAGCCTCTCAAGGAGATCCAGGAACCTGTCAGGTATGGCCTCATCCTGTAAGGAATCGTAATATTCTTTCAATTTTTTCGGTATTTCGCCAAAGGGGCCGGGCAACTCGGCGCCCTCTAGTCTATCGGTCTGGTTGTTTTTCATGTGGTGGCTTGCTCGCATTGTTGCAATTTTCTTATTGTCCTAGCGCGTGAAACGTGCTCGCTCCAAAATGGTTCCGGATATTCCGGCAAAATTTTTTGATGTCTCCTCCGGAACACAATATCCATCAAAACTATCTCGCAGCCGTTGGAACCGGGGCGTCTCTCACGCATTCTTATCCAGTAATCGTGATAGGAGATTCGCCATGCTTTATTATGCACTTCTATTTCTTGTAGTCGCGGTTGTCGCCGGTGTACTTGGGCTTTCCGGAATCGCGGGCACGTCGGCAGGCATTGCCCAGATCTTGTTCTTCCTCTTCCTGGCGTTCCTCGTCATATCGCTGATCGTCCGGGCTATCCGCAGCGTCTAATCAGGCATTTCAACCACGCAAACGTGCTGGCCGGACAAAGAATATGCCCGGCTTCGACTGACTTGTGAAACGAAATGAAGGCCAAAGATCCGTGCCTGGCTTGCGGATCGGACGGCGGTGGCTCCGAGGGGTCGCGACCTGCCTGTAATCGTCGGCTCCCGCCGCTTCTACCGGCACGAGGTAACCGAGCGCTATGGAACAGGTTTTTTCACGGTCCGCGGCAGGTTACGGCTCCCGAACTTTAACTTTCACAATTTTAAAAATAGTTCGGAACCAATCGGGTTGCCGTGCATTTCATTTTTGCAAGCGCAGATTCCCCTCATCTAGTGCTTGCCACAACGGCGCCTCATCCGCCCCTTCACCCCGAAGGCGCCAATCAAGGAGAGAACCCTTCCCTTCCGCCGGAACGGTTCTCTCCTTTCCTATTTCTCCTGACGCGAATACCAATCTTGCAGTTGCAAATAAGTTCGGTGAAGCCCGCGCGCTTCCGGAACAACTTGCCACCCGGCGCATTTACATTATCGAGTTCGAAGCAGTTAGCAGGCATTGAGCGGCCCATTGCAGCAGGAGCGTAACAATGACGATTTCAACCATACTGATCATCATTCTCATACTTATTTTAGTTGGCGCTCTGCCAACTTGGCCCCATTCGAGAAACTGGAGCTACGGCCCAACCGGCGTGATCGGGACGATCCTGCTCATCGTGATCATTTTGATGCTGATGCGGGTCATCTAACCCGGATGAAGCTGAGTTGACGACAACACATCGAGGAGACCGAGAATGGCAACCATGTCCAAAATTCTTTCCGGCAAAAATACAGATGCGCCATCCATCGAGGATCTGGAAGACCAGATCACCGAGTTGCGCAGGGAAATCGCGTCGCTGACGAAAAACATTGCTGCATTCGGCTCTTCCAAGGTCGACGACTACAAATCCAGTCTCGATCAATTGGCATCCGACGCGGTGAGCGCGTCGCTCAATGCCTTCAGCACGGCCAAGTCGGAAGCTCTGTCGCTTGAGGAAGGCTTCGAAGATCAGGTGCGTGCGCGCCCTTTGCAGGCGATCGGCATCGCCGTCGGCGTCGGTTTTCTCGCCGCCCTGCTGACGCGGCGCTAAGCATGAGTGAATTCGTTCATGCTCTGACACTGAGGTTGCAGTCGTCCGGTGAGAGGGCGGTGCTGACGTTGCTGGGCTATCTTGCGGCGTCGCTGCTCGTGGTATTTGCGTTTGCGGCATTTATCTATGCGGCCGCAACGGCTTTGACCCAGGCTTATGGGCCGGTCATATCGGCATTGGTGATCGGCGGCATATCCATCTCCCTGGCGCTGGTGGTGCTTGCCTGGCTCGCAATGCGAAGGCGTAGGCTGAGACGTGAAATGCGCATGCGGCGTGTTGCCCAGCCGGCAATGATCGGAGCCGCAGCCAGCATTTTGCCGATGATGATACGTGCAAGTCCGCTCGGAACACTGCTGGCGGTCGCCGCAGCCGGATATGTGCTGCAGCGGTCGACGCGGAAGCCCCGCTGAACTGAAATATCGGAAATTGTGTCGCCAAAAGGAGACCTCTATGTTCGAAAAATTGAGAAACGACAAGGTTGCCTCGATCCTCAGAAATCCGGAGCTGTCGAGGCGAGAACGCATAGCCAAGCTGATGAAGCTGCGCGACGACGCGCGCGCGGAGCAACGCCTCGCCTCGGAGGGCGGCGCAATCGACGACGATGGCCTGAACTCCAATCTTCGCGACATTGAAATCGCGCTTGACAGGCTGGGCGAGGCGCCGGCCGAGGCGGAAGGCAAGGGCGCGGCAACACTCTAACAGCGATGAGAAACCACATCTTTCATTGCAGCGGCAGAGGTGGTTTGATCACTGCAGGCAATCTGCTAAAAAAGTAGAAATTGCATGGAACCTGATCTGGCAAATGGCGTTTATAAAGCCTAGGCAGATTGTAAAGTTGTATCAGGGGAGAATATCTATGACGTTAACCGAGCGCGTGGCAGCCCATCTTCCGTTCCTGCGTCGATATTCGCGCGCCATAACAGGCTCTCAAACATCCGGTGACGCATTTGTCGCAGCGACGCTGGAAGCCTTGATCGCTGATCTTTCGATTTTCCCGACAGCGTCTTCCGACCGCGTATCGCTGTACAAGCTGTTTGTGCGCATCCTGAAGTCAGCATCTGTTGAAGTTCCGCAGATTGTTTCGCCTTTTGCCTGGGAAAAGAAGGCCATGGCCAATCTTTCCTCAGTGCCGACGCAGGCGCGCCACGCGTTCCTTCTGGTCTCCGTGGAGGGTTTCTCAATGGCCGAAACGGCGGAAATACTGTCGGTGAGCATCGACGATGTAAAGCAGTTGATCGACGAGGCGACGAAGGAAATCGCGCGTCACATTTCAACCGAGATCATGATCATCGAGGACGAGCCGCTGATTGCGCTGGATATCGAGCAGATCGTTCTGGATCTCGGCCACACGGTTAGCGGAATTGCCCGGACGCATAGCGAGGCGGTGGAACTTTATCGCAAGACCAATCCCGGCATGATCCTGGCGGATATTCATCTCGCTGATGGCAGTTCGGGCATCGACGCGATCAACGATATCCTGAAAGTCGCGAGCATACCGGTGATTTTCATCACCGCTTTCCCGGAGCGGCTGTTGACCGGTGAGCGCGCCGAGCCAACCTTCCTCGTTACAAAACCTTATAATCCCGATATGCTCAAGGCTCTGATCAGTCAGGCTTTGTTTTTCAATGAAAGCGCCAAGACCTATCAAGCTCTTTCAGCCTGACGGGAGCGGTGATCATCCATATCGTGGTTTGTGGCGGGCAAATATCTGTCCGCCTGCGGTCAGGTTAGGGCGAGCCGGCCATGCGATCTGGTGTTTTCGAGGTGGATTTGGTGCAACGATTTCTTTGGCACGCAAAAAACATGAGTGAAAATGAGCTGAGCCCATTTTTCATTACTGCTCTTTTGGACATGAATGCCAGTTTGATCCTCCAGGACTCCGATAATGCCTATCTTCTTGTGACTGGCCTGCCGGATATCTGGAAAGTCGATAATTTCGTCGAACCTGCCGATGATACGATCTTCGGCGGCGCGATCGCATCACGTCTCGAAATTTTAAGAAACCAGGCGAGGAACTCCGGTCGAACTGAAATCATCGAAGTTGTTCACGACGATGGCCGGCTTTTCGAGTTTCGAGTCCTGGCATTCCCGGGACGGCTCAACCGTACGCAACTGATCACCACGATCATCGATCGTAGCGAGGAACGCCGGCGCGAGAAAATCCTTCAATCCCTGTTGCGGGATGTCAGCCATCGTTCGAAAAACCTGCTTGCGATCATCCAGAGCATCGTGACGCAGACCTCGCAATACACTGACACGATCGATGCCTATGTGCAGAAGCTGCGGGGGCGCATCTTCTCCCTGTCGCGCTCCCAGGATCTTGTGACGGATTCCGGTTGGCGGGGCGCCTTCGCACACGAGTTGCTTGATCAGCAGGTCTCCGCCTACATTCCAAGCGGCCAGGACCTGATCCGGTTCGAGGGCGAGAATATCCTGCTTTCGCCGAACGTGACGATGCATCTCGGACTGGCTTTCCACGAATTGCTGATCAATGCGATCAATTACGGCACGTTTCTCGCGGCTGGCGACCAGATCCGTGTCGTCTGCTCGATCATTGATATCGGCCAGGTCAAGCATATACAGGTCGATTGGAACGAGCCCGTCAATCCGCGTTTTCGATCAATCGCGAGCAATGACGATATTCCGGTCCGTCGGCTTGGTACCGCCATTCTCGAACGTGTGGTTCCGGCCTCGGTCAACGGTCGCGCGGAATACGAGATCTCGCCACTGGATGTCCGTTACGGCCTGACTTTTCCGGCCGAAGCCCACAGGGCGCATTGAGACCATTGCTCGTCGTGCTGGCATATGTCGAATTCCCGTCTCACGACGGCAGGATCTGCGTGGTTTTGCCGGTCAACCAGTAGGCGACCAGACCAATCCACTCATGCGTGGCAAGGTCGAGGTCTCCAAGTCCAAAGACAACGGATTTGTTGACCATGCGCCCGCTTTCCGTCCCCGACGTATGAAAGTCGACGGGATAGGGGGTCACCGCGAATTTCGCGGAACGAAAGCATGCGACAGCGCGCGGCATGTGCCAGGCCGACGTCACGAGCAACCAGGTCTCATTCGGTTTCGGGTTCAGCGCCTTGGCGCTCTCCAAGGCGTTTTCACAGGTTGTTCGGGAAATTTCTTCCATGGATATGCGTTCTGCTGGAATTCCCACCTCAAGGAGAAATTCTTTTGCAACCGCGGATTCGGACGGATCGGTTTCGTCCTTGCCGATGTGACCAAGCCCGCCTGAAAGGAAAATGCGCGCCTGCGGGAAACGATAGCCAAGCGCCGCCGTCTCCGTCAGGCGTTCGCCGGCATCGTTCATCGTGACCATTTTGCGATCGCCTGTCAAATGAGTATCCACCGCGCCGCCCAGCATGATGATGCCCGTCGGCGGCTGGATGATGTCGGGCCTGGGAAAGCGGTTTTCAAGCGGCGCCAGGGCGAGAGTTCCGATCGGTGCCCAGCCGCCGATTGCCAGCAACACGATCGAAGCCGCCGACAGGAAAGTGCCGAGCTTGCGGCGATGCAAGATCAGCAAGACAACACCGAGCACGCCCGCCAGCATCAGAAAATTCGAAGGGAGCAGAAATTGCTCGACCAGTTTGGAAATGACGAAAAACACCGATGACCTCGCTTCTTTAGATTAAATAAATGGACGCTGCCGCGGGTTTGCCGGACGCCAGCCGGCGATCTGACAGAGTGCCGCCTCATCCAATACGTCACAGCCTCTTTCGAGCCAGCGGATCACGCCCCGGTCGGCGAGCTTGCGCAGGGTCTTGTTGGTATGAACGATCGACAGGCCCAGCGTGTCGGCGACATGCTGCTGGGTGACCATCAGCGTAATCGGCCCGCCATTGACCAGCCCGGATTCACGGGCGCGGTTGCTGAGGAATGCCAGGAGATAGGCGGCCCGCTCCATGGCGCTGCGACGGCCGATGCTGAGCAGGTGCTCGTCGAGTATACGTTCTTCCTGCGCGGCGATCCAGGTGATGTCGAAGGCAAGGCCGGCATGCCGTTCGTAGAGTGTGGAAATCTTGTCGCGCTCGAAAACGCAGAACTGCATCGGCGTGATCGCCTCGACAGAGTGCTGCATCTCGCCCATCAGCATACCCTGCAGGCCGATGAGGTCGCCGGGAAGCACGTAGTTCAACACCTGCCGACGCCCGTCCTCGAGGATCTTGTAGCGGAAGCCCCAACCCTCATAGACGGTGAAAAGGTGCGGATTGCGCGCGCCTTCGCCAATGACGGTGCTCCCGGCGTTTACCGCCAACTGCCCGATCTTGAAGTCCGAAACGAAGGCAAGTTCGGTGGGGCTGAATTCTCTGAAAGTCGTCAACCGTCGTATCCGGCAGTCCATGCAATCGACGCGCGGTACCCGTTTGGGAGGGAGTTCAACCATGGAAACCTCGCAAGAATTCCGCAACGGGCGGGCAGCATGAACCGTCAACCGTAAGGTTTCCGACATGTCAAATTTAAATGACAGTGCGCACCTCGATCTGCTTGATCGCCCCAAGCGGAGAATCAATACCATGCTTGACCGGCGGCTGCGAATACTGATCGCAGAAAAAGAATATCTAATTGCCATCGACGCCAAGGAAATCGTGTCGAGCCTGCTGCCGTGCGACGTGACGGTTACGACGTTGCACGAACTGCAGAGGCAGATCTCGGAAAGTACATGGGATCTTGCGCTGATCGATATTGCCGGCGATCCGCAGACCAACAGAAGAAACGCCAATATGGTGCTGGCAACCGGTGCCGGGCTGGTGTTTCTCACAGGTCACACCGACCTCGCCCCGGGCGTGCCCGGCCTGGATGAATGGCCCGTGGTGATAAAGCCGTTCACAAGCGCCTCGGTCCTGGATGCGGTCTTTCGGTCGCTTTCCGTGGTGGGGAAAGTCTAGGCCATTTCAGCCAGCAGCTCATCGGTGCTCATCACGCGCCCGAACACCTTGCCGACGATGTCGAGCGTCGCCTCATGCGATGCCGTGTCCAACCCGCCATTGGCATCACTGATGAAAGCCACCTTGTAATCCCGCATGAAGGCGCTGCGCGCGGTGGATTCGCAGCAGATGTTGGTCACGGTGCCGATGACAACGACGGTATCGACCCCGCCGGCCCCGCGCACGTTGCGCAGAGCCGTATCCAGCGGGGTGTTGTAGAACGCGTCGTAGCGATGCTTGACGATCACGGTCTCCTCGGGAAGTGGCGCGAGTTCGGGTATGACGTCGGCACCCGGCGTGCCCTCGCGCATGCCGGCGGTCTTCAGGCGGGGGATATAGGCCGTTTCCAGCGGCGAAATATCGAACCGGTCGCTGAGCACATGCCGGGTGAAGAAAACCGGCACCCCGGTCTCGCGGCAGCGATCGAGAATGCGCTTCATCTCCGGAATGCGAGCACGCGCCATGGCCACCTCCATGATCGCGCCATCCTCGACGAAGTCGCGCTGCATATCGATCACAAGCAGCGCTGCACGGTCCTTGTCGAACGCCCAGGGCGCATTCGATACCATCACACGTCTCCCCTCATGCCTATCACGGAATTTCGTCGTCTGCCGTCTGCCCGCCTTCGTTTTCGAGCGACAGTATGCGCCTGGTTTCGGAACGAGTGAATTTGAGCCTCACGCCGATGCCACCGCCGTTCTCCGCGATGAACAGTGCGCCCATCGTCTCAAGCGCATGTCTGAGTTTTTCGATGCTGGCATCGTCAAGCTCCGAAATCTTGCGTTCGAAGTCCGCGATCATCTTCTCGGCGATGCCGGATCGTTCCGCGAGCAGTTCGCGGGAAATCTCGGTCAGGGCGCGTGCGGCGCGGCATTGCGAAGCTGTGATCATTGCGGTTCCCTTCAGGAGCTATACCAAGTCTCGATGATGGCAACCTATCGCTCCGGCGCAATAGGTCGTCATCATCGGGATCTGGCATTACTCGCAGACATCGATCCATTCGGCATTGGTCAGTTCCGCCATCCTCATCGGCGATATCCGCACGGCTGCCTTGGTACCGCCGGCTGCCGGAACCACTTCATCGTAATCCCGAAGCGCTATGTCGCAATAGATTTTCAACGGTCTGGCCAGGCCAAACGGGCAGACACCACCAACCGGGTGGCTGGTTTCCCGCTCAACCTCATCCAGCCCCAGCATGCGCGGTTTGGTTGAGAACATCGCCTTGAATTTCTTGTTGTCGAGCCGCGACGTGCCCTTTGCAACCACAAGCACGATCTCCTCGGCGATACGAATGGCGAGGGTCTTGGCGATCTGCCCGGGCTCGACGTTATGACCGGCGGCAGCCTCGCCCACCGTTGCGGTGCTGACGTCCAGTTCAATGACTTCGATATCTGGAGCGTGATCGCTGAAAAAGGCTTTGACGGATGCAACTGTCATGAAATCTGGCTACCGACGATGTTTGATCATCGATGGCCTATAGCCTAAATTGCGGAATGCGCCAATCCGGAAGACCAGCGCATTCATATGTCGGGCAAAAAGCCTGGCTCTCAGGAAATCAATAATTAGAAAATGCGACTTTTCGCGGCCCGGCGGCCGAAATCGATATTCAAGAGAAGTGAGACTGCTGCCAGAGTGAAGGTGGCGATAAGCGTAGCGCTCAGCCCAAGAACAATCATTGCCCATACCTCGAGTGACGTCATTGTCATCTTGCGGGATGGAAGTAGCGCTTCAGTCTTGCTCCTGGCTTGTGGCGTTAATTGGCAAAAGCCAATATTTATAAGAGCTTAATAAGAGTTCGATAAGAGTTCGCCGCCCAACTTTATTTATTGATTACCCTGTGTTTCCACCCCTCGTTAACCTTCAGGCAAGGAATTAACCATAAACATTGGTATTACGCCGGAATGGGATTGGTGCGTCAATCCATAGGCATGATGCCGCTTCGCCGTACCGGTAGTCACAGTCCGGAATTCACTAAATTTTTGGCCTCCAGGCCAGGATGTGGCGCAGGCCCGTGGAAATGGCCGGGGTCGCGGATCATGAACCTGGAGTTTCGACAGGGGCAAGCCCGTGGGCTGGCGTCGTGCGTTTAGACGGGGAACGGGTGTGGCAGAGGCAGTACCAACGGTAGAAAGAGAACGGCGTGAGGGCGGTGGCCTGAGCGGTCGGCTTCGCTTTGCCGGCCTTGATGCCGACGAGACCGCTTTGGTCCGGGAAAACCGCAACCGCCTGCTGCCTCATGTCAAGAACGCGCTTCGCGATCTCTTCCAGCGTCTCCAGACCTTTCCGGATGCGATCAGCAATTTCCAGAGCGAAGCGCAGATCGATCGACTGCATGATCTCCAGCAGTCGCACTGGGATGTGCTGACGGACGCCCGTTTCGACAGCCTCTACGCCGAGCGTGTCAAGGTGCTGACCGATTGCGAAAGCCGCATCGGGCTTGATCCGCGCTGGCATATCGCCGGCCATTCCGTGGTGCTGGAACATCTCATCGCCGGATTGCTTGAGGAATTCTGGCCGAGATCGATGTTCGGCGG
The DNA here is from genome assembly GCA_028290545.1 of Rhizobium sp. Taxonomy (GTDB): domain Bacteria; phylum Pseudomonadota; class Alphaproteobacteria; order Rhizobiales; family Rhizobiaceae; genus Rhizobium_E. The sequence continues at coordinate 25,155 of JAQGJP010000092.1, forward strand.
TTCAGCCAGGAATCGCGAAACGCTTGGCAATCTGGTGCGTGCGCTCGTCCGTACAGTGATGGTCGATCTCGAAATCTCCACATCACTTCGGTTCAACGAAGCGCGACTGGGCTACCAGCAATCGCTTGCGGCCACCACATCGGCGCACAAGACAGAGACTCGCAATATTCTGGGCCATCTGGCGGAGCGGCTGCGCGACAAGGACTTCGCCACGCCCATCGCCATCGATGTTCCGGAAGACTATAGCGATATAACCGAGAGTCTCAATGCGGCGCTTGCCGAAATCAGTGTGTCGCTGCGGGCGTCCCAGGACGGCGCAGACCGGCTTGGTGCCACCACCAGCCGTATTTCGCTATCGGTCGAGGCGCTTGCCGGCCAGAATAACCAGTCTGCCGAGGCACTTGCCGATGTTGCCGCGGAAGTTGCCGGAATTGCTGCAAAGGTCGGCGCCACCGCAGCCAACACTGTTTTGGTCGAGGCCGCATCCGGCAAGGCAAGGGCAGCGGCGATCGCCAGCGGCACGGTGGTCAGCGAGGCCATCAATGCCATGGCCGATATCGAACAATCGGCCGAGAAAATCGGCCAGATCATCGGCGTCATCGACGAAATCGCCTTCCAGACCAATCTTCTCGCACTGAATGCGGGCATCGAGGCGGCGCGGGCAGGGGAATCCGGTCGCGGCTTCGCAGTCGTCGCCCAGGAAGTCCGTGCGCTTGCCCAGCGCTCTGCCGATGCCGCCCGCGAGATCAAGGATCTCGTCACCGGCACCAAGGCGCAGGTCGACAGCGGCGTTGCCATGGTCAATCGTACACAGAGCGCCATTGGCGATATAGCCACCCAGGTGACCGGCATCAACGATGCGATTGCCGGCCTTGCACGCGAGACCAGCGACGCGGCTGGAGGCGTCGCCATGGTTTCGAAATCCGCCCAGTCGATCAGCGAAGATCTGAAACGGGGGGCACTTGCGGCGCGCGAAACGCTCAGCCAGTCCGACGACCTGAAATCGGTCATCCTGGAGCTTGGCGATGCGATCCGTCAATTCCATTTCGAAAATTATCAACCACAGCCGGCACGCCGGGCAGGCAGCATGGACGTCGCCACCAGGCCATCCGTATCGCCGTCCGCTGCCATCGGCAGGCCACCCGTTCCGGCAGGGCATGTCGATGATTTCCAGGACGTTGCTCCATTCAGGATGGCGGGCGGAAGGAGCGCATTATGACAAAACGGAATTTCCGGGCGGATGACATCCGGTGCACAAGATGGCGGGGCAGCCGGGAAGTACTTCATGCCGAACCCCGGCAGACAATTGGCAATACGCATCTGGTTCATAGAACCGGGCAATCAAGGATGACCAAATGACTGGCAAATCTGGGGCAGTAAAAAAAGTGAGCCTGGAGAAAGTATTGGACCTCAACGAGGCGACCAACCTCCATGGCAAGCTGTTGGCTTTGCGTGGCAGCGACGTGAGTGTCGATGCCTCATCGGTTGAACGGGCAGGGGCGCTTTGCATTCAGGTGCTGATGTCCGCAGCGAAAAGTTGGGAGGAAGAGAAACGTTCTTTCACGTTCTCGAATATGTCTGACGCCTTGGGCACGACAATGCAGCTCATCGGCGTCAATTACGATCATCTGCTCGCAAAGGAGAGCAAGTAATGAAGAAAAAAGTACTGACGGTCGATGATTCAAGAACTATCCGCAACATGTTGCTGGTGACCCTTAACAATGCCGGTTTCGAGACCATCCAGGCGGAAGACGGCATAGAGGGTCTTGAAGTCCTTGAACAGTGCAATCCGGACGTCATCGTCACGGACATCAACATGCCGCGCCTCGATGGCTTCGGCTTTATCGAGGGTGTGCGTCGCAACGAAAAGTATCGTGCGATCCCGATCCTGGTGCTGACGACCGAAAGCGATGCGGAAAAGAAGAACCGCGCTCGTCAGGCCGGGGCAACCGGCTGGATCGTCAAGCCTTTCGATCCGACGAAGCTAATTGATGCCATCGAGCGCGTAACCGCTTAACGGGAATTGATCCTATGGATATGAACGAAATCAAAGAGATCTTTTTTCAGGAATGCGAGGAACAGCTCGCGGAACTGGAATCCGGTCTGCTCAAGATGAACGATGGTGAAACGGATTCGGAAACGGTCAACGCCGTGTTCCGGGCGGTTCACTCGATCAAGGGTGGTGCCGGTGCTTTCGGGCTAGACGATCTCGTCGCCTTTGCCCATGTCTTCGAGACGACTCTGGATTGCGTTCGTTCCAACAAGCTCGATCCCGGCCAGGAAGTCATGAAGGTCATGCTGAAGTCGGCCGACGTGCTCGCCGATCTCACCAACGCTGCCCGCGACGGCGGCAAGATCGAACCAAGCCGCACCAGCGGCCTTGTCAAGGATCTGGATGCCCTTGCCCACGGCGAGCCGCTTGCCAACGGTTCCACCAGTCCGGAACCGGTCGCCAAGCCGGCGCCTGCCGCAAAAGCCGCGGCACCGGCCCCGGTTGCGGAAGCCGCCCCGAAACCGAGCGACGACAGCGGCTTTCAGCCGGTTCCCTTCTCCTTCGACGATTTCGGCGACGACGAACTATCTGCCGTTCAGCCCTTCGAAGTGATCTTCAAGCCGCGTTCGGATCTTTATGCCAAGGGCAATGATGCAGCACTTCTGCTGCGCGATCTCCATCGCCTTGGCGATATGAGCATAAGTTGCGACATGTCGGCGCTGCCGACGATTGATCAGATCGACCCGGAAGCTGCCTATTTCAGCTGGAAGATCTGGATCAAGACCGACAAGGGCGAAGACGGCATTCGCCAGGTCTTCGAATTCGCCGAATGGGATTGCGAACTCGAAATCAGGCCGCTGGATGAAGTCTCCGAAGCGGGCGCTGCAAGTGGCGAAGAATTGCCGATGCAGCCCGTGCCGTTCGATCTATCCATGCTGGACGAAGGGTCGGCCGATCCACGTGAAGAGAATTCCGACGATGCCGTAAACGTCCTGGAAGCGACTGCCACGGCGGGAGTCGATGCCGGCGACGCCATCGCTGCCAAGGCCACTGCACCAAAAGCGCCTGCCGCCGAAAAGCGCGAAGCCGCTGCCGCAAAGGGCGACAATTCTGGCGGCAACCCGACCATTCGCGTCGATCTCGATCGCGTAGACCGGTTGATCAATCTCGTCGGCGAACTGGTCATCAACCAGGCGATGCTTGCCCAGAGCGTCATCGAGAACGACCAGAGCGGCACGCAGGGCATCAATATGGGTCTCGATGAGCTCCAGCAGCTCACCCGCGAGATCCAGGACAGCGTCATGGCCATCCGTGCGCAGCCGGTCAAGCCGGTGTTTCAGCGCATGTCGCGTATCGTTCGCGAAGTTGCCGACATGGTCGGCAAGTCGGTTCGCCTGATCACCGAGGGTGAAAACACCGAGGTCGACAAGACCGTCATCGACAAGCTCGCAGAGCCGCTGACCCATATGATCCGCAACGCGGTCGACCACGGCCTGGAATCGCCGGAAAAGCGCGCTGCCGCCGGCAAGAATCCGGAAGGTACCGTCAAGCTGACCGCCAAGCATCGGTCGGGCCGCATTGTCATCGAACTTTCCGACGACGGCGCCGGCATCAACCGCGAAAAGGTCAAGCAGAAGGCGATCGACAACGATCTTATCCCGGCCGACGCAAATCTGTCGGACGAGGAAATCGACAACATCATCTTCATGCCGGGCTTCTCGACCGCCGACAAGATCTCGGATGTTTCGGGTCGCGGTGTCGGCATGGACGTCGTCAAGCGCTCTATCCAGGCACTCGGCGGACGAATCTCCATCCAGTCGCGCCCGGGTCAAGGCTCCAGCTTCATCATGAGCCTGCCGCTCACGCTCGCCGTCCTCGACGGCATGGTGGTGACGGTGGCCAACCAGACGCTGGTCGTACCGTTGACGGCGATCGTCGAGACCCTGCAGCCGGAAGCCTCTGCCATCCATTCCTTCGGCGCGCACCAGAAGCTGATTGCGATCCGCAACTCGTTCTGCCCGCTGGTGGATGTTGGCCGCATCCTCAACTATCGCGCCAATGCCGCCAATCCGGTCGATGGTGTCGCACTCCTGGTCGAATCGGAAGGCGGCGGACAGCGTGCGTTGATGGTTGATGCGATTCAGGGCCAGCGTCAGGTGGTTATTAAGAGTCTTGAGGCAAACTACACTCATGTACCGGGAATCGCCGCGGCAACCATCCTTGGCGATGGCCGCGTCGCACTTATCCTGGATGTGGATTCGGTGGTCGCGGCATCTCGGGGCCAGCAATTGAAGATCGACGGTGCACTGGCGGCCGTCGGCTGAGGTTAATGCAGGTGTTGGAGTGAGTACCCATGACGTATACCGCTAAAACCATATCGCAGGGCGGCCGGGAGCTTATCGCTTTTCGCATCGGTGCGCAGGAATTCACGGTGAACGTCATGGCCGTCCGGGAAATACGCGGCTGGACGGCCGCAACTCCAATGCCCCATTCGCCAAACTACATGATGGGTGTGATCAACCTTCGCGGCGTCGTGCTGCCGATCGTCGATCTCTCCGCCCGCCTTGGTATGAAACCGGCGGTGCCGTCTCCCCGGCATGTGATCATCGTCGTCCAGGTCCGGGAAACGATGGTGGGACTTCTTGTCGACGGCGTGTCCGATATTCTGACGGTCGCCGACGACATTATCCAGCCGGTGCCGGAAGTTGCCTCCGATCTTGAAAAATCCTTCGCGCGCGGCGTCATCGCGATGGAGAACCGGATGATCTGCCTGATCGAGCTGGAAGCCATATTTCCAGAAACTGAAAGTGAAGCAGCGTAATGAGCCTGGCAATTGATCCGCGCCGCAATCAGGAGGAAATCCTCGCTGGAGGAGAATTTCCGCTGATGCGTAAAGATCTCGCTGACATCGCAGCGATGATCTATTCGGACGCGGGAATCTATCTCAACGAGACCAAGGCCTCGCTGGTCTATTCGCGTCTCTCCAAGCACATCCGCCAGCTCGGGCTCAAGAATTTTCGCACCTATTGCGAATTGGTATCCTCGCCGGCAGGTGCAGCCGAACGGCGGGAGATGCTGTCGTATCTGACAACCAATTTCACGCGCTTTTTCCGCGAAAACCATCACTTCGACCATCTCAGGACCGAAGTCCTGCCAGGGCTCGTTTCACGCCTGAAAGCAGGCGGCCGGGCGCGCATCTGGTCGGCAGCGTCTTCGGACGGGCAGGAGCCTTACTCGATCGCACTGACTGCACTCTCGGTCATGCCGAATATTGCCGACTATGACTTCAAGATTCTGGCGACCGATATCGATCCGAAGATCCTCGCTGCGGCGCGGCTTGGCGCCTATGACGAGGGTTCGCTCGAAACCGTCAGCCCGCAGATGCGCAAGCAATATTTCCAACAGGTCAGCATCGATGGCAAGCCGAAGTGGCAGGTGACCGATCCAGTCAAGCGGCTCATCACCTATAACGAGCTCAACCTGATGGCGAACTGGCCGTTCAAGGGCAAGTTCGACATCATCTTCTGCCGCAACGTCGTGATCTACTTCGACGAACCGACACAGATGCGGATTTGGTCGCGCTTCTCCGAATTGCTGCCCGACGGCGGCCATCTCTATATCGGCCACTCCGAGCGGGTATCGGGCGACGCCAAGGCTCTTTTCGAAAACACCGGCATCACGACCTACAAATTCACCGGCAAGACTGCCGGAAGGAGGGTTTGATGGCACCGGCAAGAGTACTCGTCGTCGATGACTCGGCCACAATGCGCGGCCTGATCTCCGCCGTGTTGAATTCCGATCCGGACGTCAATGTCGTCGGCCAGGCAAGCGATGCGATGGAAGCGCGTGCCGCTATCAAGCAACTCAATCCAGACGTCGTGACGCTCGACATCGAAATGCCGAACATGAGCGGTCTGGAATTCCTCGAAAAGATCATGAAGCTGCGGCCGATGCCGGTCATCATGGTATCGTCCCTAACCCAGCGCGGCGCGGATGCGACGATCGCCGCGCTTGAGATAGGCGCCTTCGACTGCATCGGAAAGCCGGCGCCCGGTGATGCCCGACCGTTCCAGGAACTCATCGAAAAGGTCAAGGCTGCGGCAAAGTCCAATTACCGCTACGAATATCTGCGAAAGCCGCAGGCTCAGACGATCGCACCTGCCAATGTCAACGTTGCCGTCGAGTACCGGGTCGGAAGAAAGATCGTCGCGATCGGTTCTTCCACAGGTGGCGTCGAAGCATTGATAGAAGTTCTTAAGAAGTTTCCGGTTAATTGCCCACCGACCGTAATCACTCAGCATATGCCGTCGACTTTCACAAAAAGTTTTGCGGATAGGCTGAACAGGCTTTGCGCACCCCAGGTCCAGGAAGCGACCGACGGCGCGCGGCTCGAGATCGGTCGCATCTATCTGGCGCCAGGCGGCGAGCGCCACATGGCCGTGGTCAACGCCCACGCGCCCGTGGTCCGGCTGCTTGATAAGGCACCGGTCAATGGACATCGACCTTCGGTGGATGTGCTGTTTGATTCGGTTGCCGAAGTGGCGGGCCGCAATGCGGTCGGGGTCATCCTGACAGGCATGGGACGAGATGGTGCTACGGGTTTGTTGAAAATGCGACACGGCGGCGCTCGCACGGTCGGACAGAATGAGAAGACCTGCGTGGTCTATGGAATGCCTCGTGTGGCGTTCGAGTTAGGCGCTGTGGAGACACAGTTGCCGTTGAACGCCATTGGGGAAGAAATTTTGAAACTCACGGCCGCGCGTAAAGAAGGAAGCGACTAATGTCTATCGCTGAAAAAATTAAGGTTTTAATTGTCGACGATCAGGTAACAAGCCGGCTGCTGCTGAGTGACGCGCTGACCCAGTTGGGTTTCAAGCAAATCACCTCGGCAGGGGACGGGCAGCAGGGTGCCCAGATCATGGCCCAGCAGCCCCATCACCTGGTGATTTCGGATTTCAACATGCCGAAGATGGATGGCCTCGGGCTGCTCCAGGCGGTGCGTGCGAACCCGGCGACCAAGAAAGCAGCGTTCATCATCCTGACTGCACAGGGTGACCGGGCGCTGGTGACGAAGGCGGCCCAGATGGGCGCGAACAACGTGCTCGCCAAGCCGTTTACGATCGACAAGATGAGGGCGGCGATCGAAGCCGTGTTCGGATCGCTGAAATGATTCCAGATGGCTTCCGACGACAGCACGTCATCCAGGGCGAATGGAAGGTGTCGAAAGATCCTGAAGTCGTCTTGTCGACGGTACTCGGATCCTGTGTGGCGGCGTGTCTTCGCGATCCCGTCCACGGAGTTGGCGGCATGAACCATTTCCTGTTGCCCGGCTCGGCGGAGGCCTTGGCGCAGGGCGGCGATGTCTCCCGCTATGGCGTGCATCTGATGGAACTGCTGATCAACGGCCTCTTGAAGCAGGGCGCGCGCCGCGACCGGCTCGAGGCCAAGATCTTCGGCGGTGCCAAGACGATTGCTTCCTTTTCCAATGTCGGTCAGCAAAATGCCGAGTTCGCTACCCAGTTTCTGAAGGATGAAGGCATCAAGATCGTGGGTTCCTCCACGGGTGGCGATGCCGGACGCAAGCTGGAATTCTGGCCTGTCTCGGGTCGCGCAAGGCAATATGCGCTGACAGGGGCCGAATCCCAGCGCACCGTCCAGTTGGAAACACGTCCCGTTTTCGTGCCGAAGCCGGCCGAAAGTTCAGTCGAGTTTTTTTGAGTTCAAAGGGTTTAGTTATGCAGTCGAGTATTGCCTCCCAGTTGGCACCTTCGGAAGAGGCGCTACCCGAAATTCTCATGCGTGTGGTTTCGGAACTGCATGATGTGGCCTACCTGATCGAACGGATCGAGCCTTTTCTCTCGGACGCGAGCGGTGGCATTGTGACGTCTGCTGATCGCATTATGGTGCTGCAGGGTATCGACCTTGCCGTTCAGAAGGCGCGGGGCCTCGCGGAGTTCATTGACACGGTGACGGCGTCAATCCCCGAGGAAATTCTGGTCGATGTGACGACGGCACTGAATCTCGTGAAGCTCGCCGACATGCAGAAGGCACTCTCGGGCGGGATGCACCGTCACGGTCACTCCCAGCCGCTAAGCCGCGTCGCCGGCGATATTGATTTGTTTTGATTAGAATATTTTGATTTACGGTAAATTTGTTGCGGTGCACGTTTTCCCATAGGGGAGCGCACCGGAGAAAACCCTCGCACAAGTTTCGGCTCGTAAGGTGATATCGGGGACATGACACCCCCGACTTCGCTTTGCACAAACTTGCGAGAACAGAATGAATCTGTTGAATCAGCTCACGGCAGTCCTGAAAAATCTGATGGCCCTCGGAACAGGTCGGCTTATCGCTCTCGGCATCGTCGGCGTGGTCTCCCTGCTGGTGATCATGGTCGGCACATACTATGTAAACAGGCCTGGTTACGAGACGCTGTATGTTGGCCTGGAAAAGGCTGATCTCAATCAGATCAGCGTTGCACTCTCTGAAGACGGCATGGATTTCCAGGTCGGAACGGACGGCGTATCGCTCTCGGTGCCGGTTGGCCAGACCGGGAAAGCCCGGCTTCTGCTCGCTGAACGCGGCCTTCCAAGCTCCACCAACGCCGGTTACGAACTATTCGACAATGTCGGCTCGCTGGGTCTGACGTCCTTCATGCAGGAAGTCACGCGGGTCAGGGCGCTCGAGGGCGAGATTGCCCGGACTATCCAGACCATCAACGGCATCAGCAGTGCGCGGGTTCATATTGTGATGGCGGACCGCGGTTCTTTCCGTCAGGCAGAACAGAAGCCGACGGCCTCCGTCATGATCAGGGCATCGCAATCGACCGGCCGTCAGGCCGCGACATCGATTCGCCATCTCGTGGCCGCCGCCGTGCCGGGGCTTTCGATCGACGACGTCACCATTCTCGATTCGGCAGGACAATTGCTGGCATCCGGCGACGATCCGTCGAACAGTGCGCTCAACCGCTCGCTCGGCGTGGAGCAAAATCTCCAGCAGGAGATGGAAGGCAAGATCGACAACGCGCTCGCGCCGTTCCTCGGCATGGATAACTTTCGCACCTCGGTGACAGCCAAGCTCAACACGGACGCCCAGCAGATCAGCGAAACGACCTTCGATCCCGAATCCAAGGTTGAACGCTCGGTGCGGGTGACCAAGGAAGATCAGAAGTCCGAGCAGGTAAATGCCGATCAGGCGACGACCGTCGAGCAGAACGTGCCGCAGGGCAACCAGAGCACGACGAGCGGACCGAAGTCTTCCGATTCCAACCTGAAGAAGGAAGAGCAGACCAACTACGAAATCAATTCGAAGACGGTTGCCACGGTTCGCAACGGCTATACGATCGATAAGCTCTCGATCGCCGTGGTGATCAATCGTGGCCGTGTCACAAAGCTTATCGGTGAGCCCTTCGACCAGGTCAAGTATGACGCGTTCATCGCCGAAATGCAGAAGATCGTTACCTCGGCTGCAGGTCTCGACGAGAAGCGCGGTGACGTGATCAACGTTTCCGCGGTCAACTTCCTCGAAAACGAGCTGCTGCAGGATTCGCCGACGGGTGAATCTTTCATGGAAGTCTTCATGCGCAACATGGGCAGCATGATCAATGCAGGCGCTTTCGTGCTCGTCGCCTTCCTGATCGTATGGCTGGGCTTCCGCCCGCTGATCAAGGCGATCGGTGGACCCGAAATGGCCGCTGCTGGAATGGGAGCGCCGGGTACGCTGCCGATGGGTGAAAGCGCTGGCCTCGAACTGCCTGACTTCTCCCCGCCCACGGTTGGCGGCCCAGGCTCGACGCTTATGGATGGCTTTGGTTCGGATTTCGGCTTCGACTCCACAGACGACCTTCTGTCCGGGGACGAGGACGGCAGCGGGATTGCCAAGCGCGTCAAGGAGGGTCCGGAGCGCAGGCTCACGCGGATGGTGGAAATCAGCGAGGAACGCGCCGCCAAGATCCTCCGCAAGTGGGCGATCCCGGAGAGAGTTGCCTGAGGCTCCTCCACGAAAGCGCCACCACGAATCAGCACGCCGGCGATATCCATCGCCGGCGTGCTGCGTCATACCAAGTCTCGATGATGGCAACCTATCGCGCCGGAGCGATCCTGGCTTTCCGGCGAGGAGAAAACCGCAGATGGAGTTGCTCCTCCATCGCCATCCACGGCTCCAAAGGATCGCATGCGCGGAATTGCCTTGCCGTCATAATGCAGCAGATGAACGCGTGTTTATGACAGATCGATGACACAATGGTTCCCTGTCTATAGCAATATTGACACACTGCGCCCTTCAAAGTTCCTGCTGATAACAATCAATAAATTATCATTTGTAATTCATCTCGAATCAGCACACTTCATTTATTGAGCCTGATTCTCTGTAGTGAATTGTGAAAATTAGCCTTTGAAAACTGGCATTTGCCCAATTGGTGGGCAATCGTTCGTTTCTGCCGGGTGTTCGTTTGACAAGCGCAAAACTGGATAGAGAACTCAATGACAAGCCGGTGGCCCAGGCAACTGGTGTGGGGCGTCGCCATATTACCACGGAGCAGCTTGTCGAGAGGCTGAAGTCGCGAGCCGAGGCTGGGGATACCTCAGGCGGATTGCGCACCCTCTCGGACTATGTCGGCGCAGACGGCTATCTCCTTGCCCGTCATGAACTCAATAGCGAGAACGGACTCGACAACGTCATTTCCTCCGACTGGCCGTTCGATCTGGTCCGCAAGCGTGGCACCGATCTCATCATGCGGCTTTCGCGGACCACCGAACTGGAAAAATGCCTTTCGGTGCTCCAGCCCGCCTTCTCCATGCTGCCCGAAGACAGCGAACTGCCGACCGGCGCCAGCCGCGAATATTGCACGATTATTTTCAGCACCGGCCGCAATCGCTATTGCCTGATGTTCATATGCCCGGTGGATGTCATCCTTTCCCAGCAGAGGCTCAGGGAAACAGGCGTGCTCGCGAGCTATTTCGCCAGCCTGCTGTTTCATGACACGACGAAGACCACCCGCGATATGGATCTGACCGATCGCGAACTCGAATGCCTCTACTGGATAGCCGAAGGCAAGACCAGCGACGAGATTGCCACGATCATCGGAATCTCGAAGAATACCATCAACAATTACATCACCAGCGTGATGCGCAAGACAGCCACTAGAACGCGTTCGGAGGCGATCGCCTATGCTGTCCGCCACAATCTGGTTTAATCGATGAGCGGGCGAGCATGAGGGAAAGCAGGACCATTTCGGATCCAATGAAGCGGCAGAGCAAGGCTGTCAGCCGCTCCGACTTCTTTCCCCGCCTGGTGGCGATGCAGCGATTTGCGCATGCACGCAATTTCGCAGTGCTGAAGACCAACAATTCCGGCCTGCCAAGCCGCCGCAAGCTGACATGCATTCTGGATAATTTCCCGACCGATGGCGAAATCGCTGCGTCGTCGATTCTCGAAGCTTATGGGCCGACGCTGCTCGAGCACCTCGAAGTTTCGTCATTGCCCTTGCTGTGGAATGGCAGGGAAGAAGCGCAGACGGCCGAAACGCCGGATTTCGCCGCGTTCGTCACCCGTCTCAAAAGCCGCGTGCTGCCGGTCTGTGGCATCGCGCTGCCGGTGCGTCTGGGTTCGATGGGCAATGGCTATACCGTGTTCGCCGCCAACTATCTCGACATCACCAGCGAGATCATCATCGATCTGCATGCGCGCAGCCATCAGATGATGATGGATCTTCTGGTTCTGGATGAGCGGCGTTCGGCACCGGACGAAGTTCTCTCGAACCGTGAGATCGCCTGCCTGCAGTTGGCCGGCGACGGCTTGGTGAGTGACGAGATCGCCGGGCAACTCGGTCTGTCGGTACACACGGTCAACGCCTATCTGGCGTCGGCGACCGTCAAGCTCGATTCGGTCAATCGAATCCAGGCAATTGCCAAGGCGATTCGCCTTGGTTATATCGCCTGAGAGCGTCTCGCCTCGCTGTCCGAGGATGGTGGGGGAACGACAAAACGGGCCTTTGCAAGGCTGTCGGCGAGGAAGGCCGTGTCCAGATCCGCGCTCTCGGCTGGCTGCTGGAAGGCGATATGCGAGATTTCGAGACCGGCCAGCTCGTCGGTCAGCGAAAGCTTGGCATAGATGCTGACCCCATCCGGTTTGATTTCCAGATCGAGCAGGATTTCGGGCCGGCTGTCCCAATCCAGATTATAGTCGCCCCCGACGCCGAAACGCACCGTGCCGGGCAGGAAATAAAGCTCCGCCGCCGACGACACCAGATCGGCCAGATTGCCCCAGCGTTCATACCGAAGCAATGAAACCAGATCGGCGGCATCGATGAGCCGCAACTCGGTTGCCACGGGACGTAGCGCTTCCGCCACGATTTTTTCGCGTTCGGTAGAAAAGGGGCATTTCTTCATTGGTGTCAGCCAACTCGTCTCTTGGGGTTCCTCGACGTGTAGATTCTCTGCAGCAATTCAGCGACTGCCTTGTAGAAAACCGACGGAATCACACTATCGACCGAGACTTGCGCAAACATGGAGCGGGCCAGAGGCGGATCTTCGAAGACGGGTATGCCGTTCTTTTCGGCGATTTCACGGATCTTGAGCGCAATCAGGTCCTGGCCCTTGGCGATCACGACCGGTGCGGCATCCTCTTCACGGACGTAGCGCAGCGCAACGGCATAGTGCGTCGGATTGGCGATCACCAGCGTTGCACGGGGGACGGATGCCATCATCCGCTTGCGGGCCAGATCGCGTGCAAAGGACCGTTGGCGCTGCTTGATGATGGGATCCCCATCCATCTGCTTGCGCTCTTCCTTGATTTCCTCCTTGGTCATCTTCAGTTCCGTGAACCATTGATGATGCGTCCAAAGATAGTCGGCGACGCCGACAATGGCGGAAGATATCAGGACGATGATCAGGATCGTCTTGACGTCGGAGGTCAGTCGCGCGACCAGGAAATACGGGTCCGAGAACATTGCGTCGAGCGAGGTGAAGAATTCTGACTTCAGCGTGAACACCACGACCGCGCCGACGACCACCACCTTGAAGAGGGACTTTCCAAATTCGACCAGGCCGGGGAGGCCGAATATCCGCTTGAAGCCAGCCATCGGGCTCAGGCGTGAGAATTTCGGCGCGATGCGCTCCAGCACGGGGCTCGGAAGATTCTGCATGATCGAGGAACCGACGCCGAAAGCCGCCATCAGGATAAAGGCAGGGGCGACGACTGCTGTCGAGTCCCAACCAAGCCGTATGAAAAGCGCGACGACATCGGGTCCGGTGTCGAATCGCCATTGGTCGGGTTTCTCAAACAGATCCTTCAGCGAATCCCAGAGGTGGGCGATGCCGGCCGGCAGGTAGAAAAGCAGATAGACGTAGATGCCGAGCGTCGATGCGAACACCGTGACTTCGCGGGAAAACGGCACATTGCCCTTCTCCGCCGCCTCGGTATAGCGTTTTTGGGTAGGGGCTTCTGTTTTACTGTCTTGGTCGGCACCGTCAGCCATAGGCGTCGGTCCTTATCGTTCCAGGAATCTTCAACGCATCAGGCCGCAGCGGCGTCGCTCGGTTCCTTCAACTGGATCTGGCCATTGGCAGCAAGGCGGATCGCCTCCTGAGCGATCGAGCGGCGGGCAATGGCGACATTGCGCGGTGTCGCACCGGTATCCGGCGCGGAAAGATCGGATTCGATCATGCGCCGTTGACGTGCGCCGATGGCCGACAGCACCGCCTCGCGGATATCCATCGCGGCGCCACGCAGGGCCATGGTGATGACATCGCCGGAAATATCGTTGAACAGCAACACGCGGCTGCGCTGTGGCATTGCCAGCAGATCCTCGAACAGGAACAGGCGCGGGCGAACCTTGGCGACCGTTTCCTTGCTGAGTGCTTCGAGCGAATCGAGCAATGTTTCGACATCGGTCTTTTCGAGCTCGTTCATCAGCTCGGCGGCCTTGACTGTTCCAGTCGAGTTGCGCTCGGCGTTGAGGTCGCGGAGCATTTCGATGACGCGGGCTTCGATGACCTGCGCCGCCTTCGGGCTGACTTCCTTGAGGTTGACCGTCCTGTTGAGGATGTCGGCACGGCGACTTTCCGGCATCTCCATCAGCACCTTGGCGCCGGCGGAGGAAGGGATCATCGACAGCACATAGGCGATCGTCTGGGGATGTTCGTTGATGAGATACTTGGCAACGAAGCCCGGATCGGCGTTTTCCAACTGGTCCCAGATCGAGGTCTCGTAGGCCTGGAATGCCGCGCGACGGCCAAGCAGGCCGTCTACTTCGTCGGGCGTCAGGCCTTCCTCGAGAATACCCTCGATCGCCTTGGCATTGTCCATAAGTCCCGCGCCCTCCGTGAAGAGGTCCTCGAACTCGTTGACGAGCTCCACCAGTTCCTGGGGGGGAATTTGCCGCAGCCGCTGGGCCGACTGGATGATGGCCTGCAATTCGGCCTGTGTGAAATATTTCAGAAGTCGACCAGCAATTGGCCGCCCCATGGCCAACAGCACCGCCGCCGCCTTGTCAGACGGCGTGAGCGTACTGCTCAGGGCTGTATCACCAAAATTATCGAAGTCGAACATTCGACGCCTCCCCGGAATCATTCCGGCTAACTACGGCTATTACTCAGGATTTGCTCACCGATTTGATTTCGGTCAACCGAATACCAAACCGGGTTTCGTCATCTTCCATTACGGTGATCTCGCCGCGTCCGATCAACCGGCCATTGACCATCAGGTCCACCGGTTCGCCGATTCGGCGATCTAGGGAGATGATTGCACCTTCGTTGAGATTCATCAAGCTGGAGACTTGCATGCGGCTGGCGCCGAGGATGATCTGGACATCGATCGGAATGTCCATGATCAGGTCCAGGTTCGCATGCATGCCGCTGCCCGGCTCGCGCACCGGCGCATTCACGCTCGCATTCGGCAATTCGCCGCCGAAGCTCGTATTGCTGCCGAACGTCTCGCCGCCGAATTCCGACCCGAAATCGCTCGAGCCGCCGAAACCGCTGCTGAAATCGGGGGTTTCGGCCTCGAAGCCGCCGAACGCTGGTGCCGGCTCCGACACATCGGGGAAATCCGCGGCAAAATCGCCTCCAGTATCCACCGAGCCGTCCGTGTCGGCTTTCAATACGCCGCGCAGATCATCGATTGCCTGGTCGAGCTCGGCGCTGTTGTCGCCAAGCTCCATTGGGTCTTCAGTTTTTGCTTTTTTAGGTGCCATAATATGACTATTCCAGTTAAAACTTGCGCAAGGCTTTTCTTCAACAGGGGTTCAATGCCAGGTGGCAATTCTGCCACACCGGTTGTTCATCCGAGGATGTCGCGAAGGAGGTCCTCCTCGGACCCCGCCGTATCCTTGACGCGCACGGTATACTGTTCCCCCGCGCGCCCGAATTCACACGTATAGAGATCTCGGCCATTGGCGCTCACCTGGACGCGCACATCGCTGTTGTCCAGGAAGGGGATGACGTCCCCGGTCCGCAGCTTCGAAATCGTGCCCAGCTTGAGGGGAGTGAGATGGATGCGGGCTTCGACGCGAACGTCGGACCGGCGGATCTGTTCCTGCAGCAGTTCGGCCCAGCCCGCGGCGTTCTTGTTGGCCGCTGTCGATGCCACCGGCGCCTTGACGACCGTCTTCAGCAGCGTCTTCTGAGGGATGATGACCGAGAATTGCGCCACCAGCGTACCGAATTCCACCTTCATGCGAATCAGCGCAGCGGGCATATCGACGTAGTCGTCTGCCGGCTTCGGACGTTTCGCGGCGTTATACGGCTTGCCGAGCTGCGGTTCGAAATTGCCGGTCGCGTTGACCGCCGACTTGACCACCGATGCAATCTTGTCGGTGACCATCGGCGCCATTTCGAGTTCGATCGTCGAGGCTGGACGTGCCTCCGGTTCGACGATGGCCGATGGATCGCCACCCATCAGGCTTTCCACCATCGCGATGATCACACTGGAAGAGCAGGCAATGGTGAAATCCGAACACCAGTTCTTCAACGATCCATCGACGAGGATCATGTAGTCGTCGAGGTCGGCGATCAGATCGGTCTTGTAGCCGACCTCAAAGCCATCGTAGAAGAACCCGAGCTTCAGCTGGGTTTCGCTTTCCACCACGTCCGGCAGGAAGGTGGTCAGCACCTGGCCGAATTCAATGCAGATTTTCGAAACGGCCTGATTGCTGCCACGCTCGCCTGTCAGCAGCGAGAAAATCTTTGGGTCTATTGCCGGGATCTGAGCACTCATTGCTTTACCCTCTCTCATCAGGCAGCCTTATCGCTGCCGCCGCCGGGATTCATCATTTCCTGCTCGACCGCATCGATCGAAGGACGTTCATAGGACGAAATGGTCTTGCGGCCATATTCCAGAGCGACCTGCGGCACCGAACCGTTCATGTAGGCAATCAGTGTTTGCTTGACGATGACATAGAGCCGCAACTGCTTTGAGCGCACCGACTTGATCATGAAGATCAACGGATTGACGATGCAGTAGGATAATAGAATGCCGGTGAAGGTACCGACGAGCGCCGCACCGATCAGGTGGCCCAGAACCTCCGGCGGTTCGGTGATGGCGCCCATGGCGTGGATAACGCCGAGAACGGCCGCGACGATGCCGATGGCGGGGAAGGAGTCGCCCATATTCTGCAGCGCATGAAATGACTTCATCTTGTCATGTTCGATGGTCTGAATTTCTTCGTCCATCAGCGCTTCGATTTCGTGGCTGCGTGCATTGCCGATGATGATCAGACGCACGTAGTCGCAGATGAACGCGGTGATCTCCCTGTTCTTCAGGATCGTCGGCGCGGTCTGGAAGATCGCCGATTCGTCAGGATTGTCGATATGGGCTTCGATTTCGTTGCGCGACTTGGTGCGCAGGTCGCGCATCAGGGCATAGAGAACGCCGAGCGTATCGAGATAGTTGCGGTCCTTCGGTATGGAATTCTTGAATGCCTCGCCAATCGCCTTGCCCGAGTCCTTGATGACTTTCATGGGCGTGCCGGCGATGAATGCGCCCAGGCCGGCGCCGATAATCACAAGGAATTCGTAGGGCTGCCAGAGAACGTCGATATGTCCGCCCTGCGCCATGAAGCTGCCGACGATGCAACCAAATACGATGACCAGTCCGATTATGATATTCATGCTTCGCCGCCTGAGCTGACCTGATACAATTTCACCGTACCGAATACGGTTGCAGCCTTGCGTGAACCTGTTCGAAGCCCCGGAATCCGGGCGCTCCCGCCGACAGGTTCGCGCAAGCAAATCCAAGCAAAGTTATATGTATAGCTCAAGGTCCACGCATCCGGTGCGCCTTTGGCAGGTTCAACCATCACAATTATCCGGTCCATGATCGGCCGGCAGAGGACAAGCCGAATGCAATCGGGTCTCTATGTCGCACTCTCGTCGCAGGTTTCGCTGGAAAAGCGAATGAATACGATCGCCGACAACCTTGCCAATATGAATACGGTCGGCTTCCGGGCCACCCAGATGAAATTCGACGACGTCATGACCAAGGTCGAAGGCGCCAGGGTCGACTACGTTTCGACCGGCCAGGAATATCTCTCGACCGACGTAGGCGCCATGGTGCAGACCAAGAACCCGCTCGACTTCGCCATCAAGGGCGATGCCTGGTTCTCGGTCGACTCGCCGCAGGGCGCAGCGCTCACGCGGGACGGACGGTTCTCCATGCTGCCGACCGGCGATCTGGTGACGCTTGAGGGTTATCCGGTGCTGGACGCCGGCGGTGCGGCGATTCAGTTGAATGCGACCCAGGGTCCTCCGACTGCGTCCAAGGACGGCATCCTCTACCAGAATGGCAGGCCGGTGGCGCAGATTGGTCTGTTCACGGCCGATATCGGCCCGAATTATACCCGCGTCGGAAACACCGCCGTCATTCCGACCCAAGAGCCGCAACCGGTCATCAACCGTTCCGATATCGGTGTCATGCAGGGCTTCGTCGAGGAGGCCAATGTCAATCCCATTCTGCAGATGACGCAGATGATCACGGTTTCGCGTACGTTCGAATATGTGACGCAGTTGATGCGCGATGGCGAAAGCTCGCTCGGCGATGCCATCAAGACTTTGGGCGGAGCCCGGTAACTGACTCTCTTCAAGGCGAACCGAAATGCAGCCAGCAGAACTTACCGGCGCGGCGGAACAGAAAATGGCCGATGTGGCAGCACTGCTTCGCCGCTTCAGCCGTCCCGACACATTGATCGGTCATGGCGGCAAGGTGAAGACCATTGCTGCCGGCCATTACACTGTCACGGGTCTTTCGCATCACGTGCGTCTGGGTGAATTTGTCGCCCATCAGAGCAAGACGGGCGTCCATTTGGGCGAGGTCGTGCGCGTCGAGCCCGATGTCATTTTCGTCTGCCCGATCGAGCCGGGCGATCCGATCGGTATCGGCGACCTGGTTCTCAGGCGCGGAGCCTTCCGGCTCTCGCCCGACGACAGCTGGTGCGGCCGGACGATCAATTCGCTCGGCGAGCCGATCGACGGACTCGGTGCGCTTCAGAGCGGTACGAAAGCGCGCTCCATTTCCAACACCGCGCCGCCGTCGATGACGCGGCAGCGGGTTACCAAGGGCTTCAAGACCGGAGTGAGGGCGATCGATATTTTCTCACCGCTCTGCCTGGGCCAGCGCCTCGGCATCTTCGCTGGTTCCGGCGTTGGCAAGTCGACGCTTCTGTCGATGCTCGCGCGCGCCGATGCTTTCGACAAAGTGGTGATCGCCCTGGTCGGCGAACGCGGACGTGAGGTGCGCGAATTCATCGAGGACACGCTCGGCGCCAACCTGCAGAAATCGGTCGCCGTCGTTGCGACCTCGGACGAAAGCCCGATGCTGAGGAAAATGGCGCCTCTTTCGGCGATCACAATAGCGGAGCATTTTCGCGACGAGGGCCACAACGTCCTGCTGATTGTCGATAGCGTGACACGCTTTGCGCATGCGATCCGCGAGGTGGCGACCGCATCCGGCGAGCCGCCGGTGGCACGTGGCTATCCCGCTTCCGTGTTCACCGAAATGCCCAAACTTCTGGAGCGCGCAGGCCCCGGACCGGAGGGTACCGGCAGCATCACGGCGATCATTTCCATTCTCGTCGATGGCGACAATCATAACGATCCGATTGCCGACTCGACGCGTGGCATTCTCGACGGCCATATCGTGCTCGATCGCGCCCTGGCCGAAGAAGGCCGCTATCCGCCGATCGATCCGCTGGCCTCGATCTCGCGACTGGCTCGCAAGGCCTGGACGCCGGATGAGGAAAAGCTGGTATCGCGGCTGAAATCGCTGATCCATCGGTTCGAGGAAACCCGCGATCTCCGGTTGATCGGCGGCTACCGTCCCGGCGCGGACCCCGATCTCGACATGGCGGTAAAGCAGGTGCCGCCGATCTATGAAGTCCTGAAGCAGTCGCCCGGCGATCGGCCATCGCGCGATGCCTTTGCCGATATGGCCACGGCATTGAAGAATGCCGCCAGCCAGAACCAGGCGCCCGCCGCAAATATGGTTCGGCAGAGATGATCCAATGCTTGTCGATAGAAATCCATTGCCTGGGAGCATTGGTGTAGTATGACCGATTTCGATGCAGATGAAGCCGTGGCTCCCGCAAAGAAGGAGAAGACCAGGCGGTTCTGGACTTCCGACCGGATTATCGGTTACTCGGGCGCGGCGCTGGCGCTGACGGCCGCGTTCTTTCCATGGTACGTGTTCTTCAACGGCGCGAAGTTCGGCCTCGATGTGACCGCGTCCCTCATCTCGCGGAATTTCCCCGGCTGGTCCGATCGCCCGAGTTTCAGTGAAGCACCGACTGCGATCACCAACGAGGGCCTCAAGCTGCAGCTCGGTCCACAGGACCAGCTGCTGACCGGTACCGTGCCGGGCAAGGACGAGGCCAAGGGGGACAAGGACGATCCGGCCGCCGTCGAGCAGCCGTTCCCGACGCAAGCGCTGAAATTCCATTTGCTGCACGTGTCGAAGGGCAAGGCCCTCATCGAGGACGGCAATGGTGTTTACATTGTCGGACCCGGGTCGGCGCTGCCGGACCAGTCCAAGGTCACCACGCTCGAGCAGCGCGACGGCCAATGGGTCATCGTCACCAACAAGGGTGACGTCTACGACAACACCGGCAAGCGGCAGTAAATTTCTCGGGGCTTTCGTACAGCAAGTCCCGCGCAAGATTATCTCCTTAGGGTCGAACCAGTCATGAAGACGAAGTTCGGTCATGAAGACGGAGATCATCAATGCAGCCCATTCAACTTTTTGAATTGGCGTCACGGCAGGCGGAATGGCTACAGGTCCGCCAGAGTGTCGTATCAGGCAATATTGCCAACGCCAACACACCAGCATTCAAGGCGCAGGACGTCGCACCTTTCCAGGACGTCCTGGACAACACGCGCATGCCCATGTCCGTGACCAGTCCGATGCATTTTGCGGACAGGGACAGCGACACCTACATGGTGCAATCGGGAGTCGACAAGGGCGCGGCCTCCCAACTGTCCGGCAATTCGGTCGATCTGTCGAGCGAGATCATGAAAGAGGGCATGGTCAAGCGCGACTATGATCTCAACGCCGGGATAGTGAAGGCGTTCAACAAGATGATGCTCATGACCGTCAGGAAGGGTTGATAGATGGATCCGTTAAGCGCTTCCCTTCAAATTTCCGCTTCGGGCCTTTCGGCGCAGTCCACACGGTTGCGCATCGTGTCCGAAAATCTTGCCAATGCGCGATCGACCGCGGAAGTTCCCGGCGCCGATCCCTACCAGCGCAAGACGATCACCTTCTCCGACGAACTCGACCGTGCAAGCGGTGTATCGACCGTCGAGGTTCAGCGCATCGGCAAGGACAAGACGCCGTTCATTTCCGAATATGACCCGGGCAATCCGGCCGCAGATGCCAAGGGCATGGTCAAGTATCCGAATGTCAACGTGCTGGTCGAAATGGCCGACATGCGGGAGGCCAATCGTTCCTATGAGGCCAACCTGCAATCCATCAAACAGGCGCGTGACCTGATCACATCCACCATAGATCTTCTGAGGTCGTCGTCATGATAGACGGTATTAGCGCACTGAACGCTGCTTCCCTGGCTTCCGAAATGAAGAAGGCGAGCGAGTCCGAGGCAACCAAGCCCAGCCTCGAGGCACAGAATGCCGGCGCGACATTCGCCGACTTCATGAACAATCTCGGCACGACTTTCGTCGACAACATGAAAGATGCCGAAAAGAAATCCACGGACGGTATCCTGGGCAAGGCCAGTGTGCGCGAGGTGGTTGAATCGGTCATGACCGCCGACCAGACACTGCAGACCGCGATGGCGTTCAGGGACAAGATCGTTTCGGCTTATCTTGAAGTCATTAAGATGCCAATCTGAGGTAAGATCATGAGAGCTCTCGCTATCGCAGCTACGGGTATGAATGCCCAACAGACCAATCTCGAAGTCATCGCCAACAACATCGCCAACATCAACACCACCGGCTACAAGCGGGCGAGGGCGGAGTTCACGGATCTCATCTACCAGACCGACCGCGCCGCGGGCGTCTCCAACGAGGCAAACCAGTCTTTGGTGCCCGAGGGCGTCAACATCGGTCTCGGCGTCAAGCTGGCCGCTGTTCGCAACCTGCACACCGAAGGCGATCTCGTCTCGACCGGCAATCCGCTCGACGTTGCCCTCATCGGCCGGGGCTTCTTCCAGATCCAGATGCCGGACGGTACAACGAAGTACACCCGCGACGGTGCCTTCAATCAGAACGAGAACGGCGACCTGGTGACGATTGACGGCAATGCGGTCATTCCAAACATCAACATACCGGTCAATGCGACCCAGATCACCATCAACAAGACCGGCCAGGTTTTTGCCACCATCGCCAACGCCACCACGCCGACCCAGCTGGGGCAGTTGCAGATCGCCAACTTCGTCAATGAAGCCGGCCTCAAGGAACTTGGCGACAATATGTTCGAGGAGACGGCGGCGTCCGGTACCCCGATCCCCGGTGTACCCAACGATCCGTCCTACGCCTACGTCCAGCAGAATTACCTTGAGGGCTCCAACGTCGATCCGGTCAAGGAAATCACCGAGTTGATATCGGCGCAGCGCGCCTATGAAATGAACTCCAAGGTTATCACAACCGCCGACGAGATGGCCTCCACCGTCAGCAAGGGCATGAGATAATGAAAGGCGGGCAAACATGATGTTTGGCTTGACGCATTCCAGAATCCTCAGAAGAGTGGCCGTCATCGCCGCTCTCCCGATTTTCCTCTCTGTTTCGCCCTGTGCAGAGGCGGCACAGCTCGGCGTGGCTGTTGTGCCGACGACGATCATCTATCCCGGACAGCAAATTGCAACGACCCAGCTGAATGTGGTGAATGTCACCAATCCCGATCTGATCGAAGGCTATGCGACGTCGATTTCGCAAGTTGAGGGAATGATCTCGAACAGGACGCTGGTTCCAGGTCGAACCATCATGCTCTCGGCTCTCCGGCAACAGTTCACGGTCAAGCGGGGGGACAAGTCCGTGCTCGTTTACGATAACGGCTCGCTGCGCATTACCGCCGCCGGCACGCCGCTCGCGGATGGCAATACCGGCGATCTGATCAGTGCGCGCAACACCGATTCGGGCGTGATCATTTCCGGAACGGTTATGGCCGACGGCACGATTCTGGTGGCGCAGAAATGAAGAGCTTCATCAACATCCTGATTGCGGTTTTGGTCCTTACCGGCATTGCGCCCAATTATGCCGAGGCCATGGCGACGGCGCGCATCAAGGATATTGCCTCGCTCCAGGCTGGTCGTGACAACCAGTTGATCGGCTATGGTCTTGTGGTCGGCTTGCAGGGGACGGGCGACAGCTTGAGATCCTCGCCGTTCACCGAACAGTCGTTGCGGGCCATGCTGCAGAATCTCGGCATTTCCACGCAGGGCGGCGAAAACCGCTCCAAGAATATCGCTGCGGTCATGGTCACCGCCACGCTGCCGCCCTTTGCCAGCCCGGGCAGTCGCATGGACGTGTCGGTAAGCTCGCTGGGCGACGCCACATCGCTGCGCGGTGGCACGCTGGTCATGACATCGCTGACCGGCGCCGATGGGCAGATCTATGCGGTTGCGCAGGGCCCCATTGTCGTCTCCGGCTTTTCCGCGACAGGGGACGCCACGAAATTGACGCAAGGGGTGACGACTGCCGGCCGCGTGCCGAACGGCGCGATCATCGAACGGCCGCTGCCCTCGCGCTTCAAGGATTCGGTTAATCTGGTCCTGCAATTGCGCAACCCGGATTTCTCGACTGCGGTACGCATGACCGATGCGATCAACAGTTTTTCGCAGGACACTTATGGCGGCCCGATCGCCACCGTCAACGATAACCAGGAAGTTGTCGTCGAAAAGCCCAAGCGTGCTGATCTGGCGCGACTGATGGCCGAGATAGAAAATCTGGTCATCGACACCGATACGCCGGCCAAGGTGGTCATCAACGAGCGGACGGGCACGATTGTCATCGGCGCCGATGTCCGGATATCCACGGTCGCCGTCAGCTACGGAACCCTCACTGTCCAGGTCAGCGAGCATCCGATCGTCGTTCAGCCGCTGCCTTTCTCCAATGGGCAAACGGCCGTGCAGCCGCAGACCGATATCATTGCGCAGCAGGCAAACAGCAAGGTGGCGATCATCAAGGGGTCCGACCTCAAATCGCTGGTCTCCGGGCTCAACAGCATCGGCGTGAAGCCGGACGGCATTATCGCAATTCTTCAGGGGATTAAATCGGCCGGGGCGCTACAGGCGGAGCTCGTATTGCAATGATAAAATTCAGCAGCATCCAGGGCATTCTGGCTCGGGTCACCATCCTTTCGGCTGTCTGTCTTTCGGTCTCCGGTGCATTTGCCGAGGATAAGGCCGTCGACAACCAGAAACCCGCGGCCAAGACTGCACGCGAGGAAATCAAGGCGTTCTGCGCCAACATTGCCGACGCGGCCCGCGACCAGCGCTATCAAATGCAAAAGGAAGAGCTCACGAAGCTTCAGGCCCAGGTCAATGATCGCATCGTGGTGCTGGAGCAGCGCAAGGGCGAATACCAGGACTGGCTGAACAGGCGCAACGCTTTCATGAAGCAGGCGCAGGCCGGGCTTACCTCCATCTACGCGAAGATGGCGCCGGACGCCGCTGCCGCACAGATGAACCTGGTCGACCCCAATCTGGCCGCTGCCATCATCACCAAGCTGAAGCCTGGCCAGGCCAGTTTGATCCTGACCGAGATGGATCCGAAGTCCGCCGCAACGGTCACAGCAATCATGTCGGCAATTGAACAGCGCGACGCAGCGAGGAATCCGACATGAAGGTGAAATTTGCGTTCCTGGCGGTCGCATCCCTGCTTGCGGGCTGCAGTTCGCAGTCGGTCAAGGAAATCGGCCGCGCGCCGGTGATGAGTCCGATCGGCACCGGCCTGCAATTCACCAAGGCCAATGACCTGTCGCTTTATCCGAAGCAGCCTCAGGACGTTGCCACCGGCTATTCGCTGTGGAATGACAAAAAGGCCACTCTTTTCAAGGATGCGCGCGCGCTGAATATCGGCGACATCCTGACCGTCACGATCAATATCGACGACTCTGCATCCTTCGACAACACGACCGATCGCAGCCGCACGAACACTTGGGCCAACAACACCGGATTGAAGGCCGGTAATCCGGGCGACGATTCCGCGGCCCTCGGCATTTCGGCGAATCTCAATCACGATTCGTCGACCTCGACCAAAGGCGACGGCTCGATCGAGCGCAAGGAAAAGCTGACATTGCAGGTCGCCGTCGTGGTCACTGGCCAGATGGACAATGGCAATCTGCTGATCAGCGGATCGCAGGAAGTGCGTGTCAACCAGGAACTCCGCGTGCTCAATCTGGCAGGCATCGTCCGTCCGCTGGACGTCGATGCCAACAACAAGATTTCCTACGAGAAGATCGCCGAAGCCCGGATTTCCTATGGCGGCCGCGGCCGTCTGTCCGAAGTCCAGAACGCTCCGGTCGGTCAGCAATTCCTGGATATCTTCTCGCCCCTGTGATGTGGGCGGAACAACGCCCGACAGGGCATCGGTGAACCATGGTTGATGTTATCGACGGCGAAGCGCCGAAGAAGAAATCCGGAATGGTGATGACGATTGCCGCTGTGGCGATCGTTACCATCATCGCCGGCGCTGGAGGATGGTTCCTGGGAAGCATGCTGGCGCCTGCGGTGGAGCCGCCGAAGAAACCGCTTTCGACGGATGCGGCGGGGGCCGCTAAAAAGCCGGACGATGGTCTGCCGATGATCTCGACCGAAGAAAATGGCGTCGTGCAACTCGAACCGATCACTACAAATCTGGCATTTCCTTCGGATTCCTGGGTTCGTCTTGACGTGGCGCTGCTTTTCAAGGACAAACCCGACGTCAAGCTTGCCGAGACGATTCACCAGGACATCCTGGTCTATCTCCGGACGGTAACGTTGCAGCAGATCGAGGGGCCGCGTGGCTTCCAGTATCTCAAGGATGACCTCCAGGATCGGGCCGATCTGATCTCGGAAGGGAAGATATCGAAAATTCTGTTCAGGACATTTGTGATCGAATGACCGGCCGTTATCTGAGATCCGTTGCCCTATTTTCGGTTGTCTGTCTCGTCTTGAGCGCAACCGATGTCGCCTATGCGCAGACCACGACGCCCGACATCCTGAACACCCCGATCAGCGGTTCCGTGGCAAGCTGGATCATCCGCACATTCGGGTTGCTGACCATCCTTTCGATAGCGCCCGGCATTCTCGTCATGGTAACGAGCTTTCCGCGTTTCATCATCGCTTTCTCGATCCTGCGATCCGGCATGGGGCTGTCGTCCACGCCGTCGAACATGATCCTGACCAGCCTGGCGCTGTTCATGACCTTCTTCGTCATGTCGCCGACGCTGGAACGTGCCTGGCGCGACGGCGCGCAGCCATTGCTTGCCGAGCAGATCAATGAAACGGAGGCGCTGACGCGCATAGCGGTGCCGTTCCGCGAGTTCATGGCGGCCAACACCCGTGACAAGGATCTTAAACTGTTTGCCGATATTGCCGCCGAACGCGGCCAGCCCGCGGTGACCAATGGAGCCGTGGATCTCAGGGTGCTGGTGCCAGCCTTCATGATCTCCGAGATCCGCAGAGGATTTGAAATCGGCTTCCTGATCGTGCTTCCCTTTCTGGTCATTGATTTGATCGTGGCGACGATCACCATGGCGATGGGCATGATGATGTTGCCGCCGACCTCGATTTCCCTGCCGTTCAAGATCCTGTTCTTCGTGCTGATCGACGGCTGGAACCTGCTTGTCGGCAGTCTGGTGCGGTCCTTCAACTAACGCATTTCCCAACACTCCCGAAGAACCGGATTTCGCAGGAAATCCGGTCATTTGCCGTTTCTTAACCACAATTACCAACACCTAAATTGCAAACCCGGATTTTAAGTGATTGGCAAGTTCTGCCGACCATATTTGCCCTTACACGACGATAAGGTCTCAAGCCAAAAAGGCGGACCGATGGCATGATGCCGAAACGCCGTACCGGTAAGACTCTTTCGAATCCGGCATGTCCCTAACCTTGTAACGCGTAAAAAAGGGACAACCCCAAATGTCTAGCATTATGACGAACGTTTCTGCCATTTCCGCCCTGCAGACCCTGCGCAATATCAACGGCGATATGGAAAATACCCAGAACCGGATCTCCTCCGGCTACAAGGTGGATACGGCTGCCGACAACGCGGCTTACTGGTCGATCGCAACCACCATGCGCTCCGACAAGGCCGCCATGGGCACCGTGAACGACGCTCTCGGTCTGGCTGCAGCAAAGACCGATACAGCCTATACCGGCCTGACTTCCGCGATCGGCGTCATGGACACGATCAAGACGAAGCTTGTTGCCGCCCGCGAACCGGGTGTGGACAAGACCAAGGTCAATGCCGAAATCACCGAACTCAAGAACCAGTTGAAATCGATCTCCGAATCGGCTTCGTTCTCGGGTCAGAATTGGCTCTACAACGCTGATGCGACTGCCAACGCCACGATCGA
Source organism: Rhizobium sp. (assembly GCA_028290545.1). GTDB lineage: Bacteria > Pseudomonadota > Alphaproteobacteria > Rhizobiales > Rhizobiaceae > Rhizobium_E. The sequence continues at coordinate 52,150 of JAQGJP010000092.1, forward strand.
GATGGTCGGCTCGTTCAACCGCAGCGACACGGGCGCCGTCTCTGTGGGTGTGCTGAGTTTCGACACTGCAAATTCGACCTTGATCGACACCAACGACGTCACTCTCGGCCTTCTGACCAAGGACATCGGCGTCACGCAGCCGAGCGGCACGACCACGGCGACCGCCAACTACTTCATGCTGGATGTCGACGCGACCACCCCGGCAACCGGCACTGAAATCGCGCTGACCTCCGCAACGACCAACGACGATCTGGACGGCATGATCAGCGCCGTGGAATCGATGCTCGGTTCCATGACAGACGTCGCGGCGACCCTCGGTGCAACAAACGCACGTATCGATATGCAGAACACATTCGTTTCCGACCTCATGGACACGATCGGCAAGGGTGTGGGCCGCCTCGTCGACGCCGACATGAACGAGGAATCGACCAAGTTGAAGGCGCTGCAGACGCAGCAGCAACTGGGTATCCAGTCGCTCTCGATTGCGAACACCGACTCGCAAAATATCCTGCAGCTCTTCAGATAATCTCCAGCAAAGCACGAAAAAGGCCGTCCGGGAAACCGGGCGGCCTTTTGCGTTTGGCGATCCGGCGCTGCTTCTTTCCTAACAAACGTGGTTAAATAATCGCTACGCTTCAATATTCTTTAACCATATCGGTGTTTATTGAACCTCAATGAACGTCGGGTTGACCCAAACAGACTGGTCAACAAGCATGATGCCTCTCCGCCGTTGCCGGTACTAGAAGCCCGGAATGTCCCTTACATTTTCCCGTAGCCAGAGGGGCAGTACAGCTATGACGAGTATTCTCACAAACAGTTCCGCAATGGCGGCATTGAGCACTCTCCGTTCCATCAGCCAGAACATGGAAGACACCCAGTCGCACATTTCGTCTGGATATCGCGTCGGCGAGGCGGCGGACAACGCTGCTTATTGGTCGATCGCCACCACCATGCGTTCGGACAATTCCGCGCTCTCCACCGTCCAGGATGCTCTCGGCCTCGGCGCCGCGAAGACCGACACGGCTTACACCGGTCTCAATTCGGCAATCGACGTCGTCACCGAAATCAAGTCCAAGCTGGTGGCCGCCCGCGAACCGGGTGTTGACAAGCTCAAGATCAACAGCGAATTGACAGAACTTAAGAACCAGCTCGTCTCGATCTCCGAATCGGCTTCGTTCTCCGGTCAGAATTGGCTCTATAACGATAGCACTATCGCCAACACGACTGTCGAGATGGTCGGCTCCTTCAATCGTCGCTCGGACAACACGGTTTCCGTCGGTATCCTGACCTTCGACACGGCGACTTCGACGCTCGTCGATACCAAGAACACGTCTCTCGGCCTCCTGACGGGCGATACCGGTGTAACGCAGCCATCGGGCACCACGACGGCGACTGCCAACTACTTCCTGCTCGATGTGAGCGGTGCTACGGCTCCGACCGGCACCGAAATCGAACTGGCAGCCACGACCTCGTACGACAACATCGACGGCATGATTTCCGCGGTCGAAGTGATGCTGTCCAGCATGACCAATTCCGCTGCGATCATCGGCTCGACGAACATGCGCATTGATCTGCAGAACAACTTCGTGGCTGACCTGATGGACGTCATCGACAAGGGCGTCGGCCGCCTCGTCGATGCCGACATGAATGAGGAGTCGACGAAGCTCAAGGCTCTGCAGACGCAGGAGCAGTTGGGTATCCAGGCACTTTCAATTGCCAACTCCAACGCTGAAAACGTTCTCCAGCTCTTCCGATAAGACGCGAATCACCTCTAGAAAAATTGAGCCGGCGGTTGTCCATGACAGCCGCCGGCTCTTTTCGTTTGAAGTTTTTTCGACCTTTAAGTTATGACTTGCTCAAATAGATTGTGTAACCTGGGACTTTAAAACATTGAAACCATGTTGAATTCTATCACGACGCGTGGCATTCAACTTATTGGTTTAGGATTGCCTTAAATGCCGATTTAATAAATCCTTAAGGTCGTTAACCATTGATTA
>JAQGJP010000031.1 GCA_028290545.1 Rhizobium sp.
GTCGTCGACCAGACCGGCAAGCTCTTGGACACCACGACTGTCTACCCCTTCCAGCCGCGCAACGATGCGATCGGTGCGCAGGCGGAGATCGCCGCGCTGATCCGCAAGCACAAGGTCGATCTGATCGCCATCGGCAACGGCACCGCGAGCCGCGAAACCGAAAAGCTCTCGGCCGACCTGATTGCCAAGCTGCCGGCGCCGAAGCCGATCAATGTCATCGTCTCCGAAGCCGGCGCTTCGGTCTATTCGGCCTCCGAACTGGCGGCGCTCGAATTTCCGCAACTCGATGTGTCACTGCGCGGCGCGGTGTCGATCGCCCGCCGGCTGCAGGACCCGCTGGCCGAACTCGTCAAGATCGAGCCGAAATCGATCGGCGTCGGCCAGTACCAGCACGACGTCGACCAGAACAAGCTTGGCCGGTCGCTGGATGGCGTGGTCGAGGACGCGGTGAATGCCGTCGGCGTCGATCTCAACACCGCGTCCGCGCCGCTGCTGTCGCGGGTGTCCGGGCTCAACAACACGCTGGCGACCCAGATCGTCACCTATCGCGACCAGAACGGCGCCTTCAAGAGCCGGCAGGAATTGCTGAAAGTGCCGCGGCTCGGCGCCCGGACCTTCGAGCAATGCGCCGGATTCCTGCGTATCGCCGGTGGCAAGGAGCCGCTCGACGCCTCCTCCGTGCACCCGGAAGCCTATGGCGTGGCGCGAAAAATCATCGCTGCCTGCGGCCGCGATCTTCGCGCGCTGATGAGCGACGGCTCTGCGTTGAAGGGCATCGATCCGCGCCAGTTTATCGACGACAAATTCGGCCTGCCGACCGTCAAGGACATTATTTCGGAACTGGAAAAGCCGGGCCGCGACCCGCGTCCGGAATTCAAGACGGCGACATTTGCCGAGGGGATCAACGAGATCCATGATCTCAGGCCGGGCATGATGCTCGAGGGAACGGTCACCAATGTCGCCGCCTTCGGCGCCTTCGTCGATATCGGCGTCCATCAGGACGGTCTTGTGCATGTGTCGGAACTCGCCGACCGCTTCATCAAGGACGCGCATGAAGTGGTCAAGGCCGGCGACATCGTCAAGGTGCGGGTGGTCGAGATCGATGCCAAGCGCAAGCGCATCGCCCTCAGCATGAAGAAGGAAAGCTCAGGCCTGCGTGAGCCGCGCGAAGATCGCAACCGCAATGCGCCGGTGCCGGCCGCCAAGATGACGGCCAAGCCGCAGGCACCGAGCCAGGGTGCGTTCGGGGCGGCTTTGGCCGAGGCGATGAAGAAGAAGTGATTTGATCGCTCAGAAATGCCGCCAATGTTGGAAACAAACCAGCGACCCTTTCCGCCGGCTGTGGTTCATTTCGCAGTGGCTGCATTTATTTGCGGATTTCTCATATTCTCGCTTTATGCGGTGACCGTCTACAGAGAGGTTGGCAGGCAACAAGAATTTCTTGCTGCACATGGGGAACCAAACTCGTATCTGGTGCCCGTTGATTGTGGTGATGTGCCACGCGGCAAATACGAGATCGACTACCTGCGCGGGACGGCACGGATTCGCGGTGACCGCCATCGGCGCAAAGAGGTATGCTGGTACAGTCCGTCAACCTATGACAGGCTTTTTAGCGGCATATATCCGGAATCCGGCGCCGCCGCCCATGTTGCGCAGGCATCTGACACGAGCGTCGACCTTTTGCTCCCTTCGTTCTCACCCACATTGCGGATCGGAGCCGGTCTTGTGATGTTCGCTGCTTTTGGCGTAGCTGTGATTTTTCTAAAGCGAGAACACGGGATTTGATGCGGCTTCAAAGCCGCTCGAACACACCCTTCCCCACCAGCCTGTCCCGATCATGCGGCCTGCCATAGTCGATATCGGGGCCTTTCGGGACGATGCCGGTCGGGTTGACATGGGCGATCGAATAATAGCCGCGCTTGATCTGGTCGATCTTGACCGTCTCTTTGATCCCCGGCCATTGATAGAGTTCGCGCGTATAGGCCGATAGATTGGGATAGTCCTCGATCATCCTGATATTGCATTTGAAATTGCCGAAATAGGCGGAATCGAAGCGGATCAGCGTCACGAACAGCCGGATATCGGCTTCCGTCAGGTATTCCCCGGCGATATAGCGATGGCTGTCGAGATGGCCTTCGAGCCTGTCGAGCATTTCGAACAAGGCCATCACCGCCTGCTCGTAGGATTCCTGCGTCCTTGCAAAGCCCGCCTTGTAGACGCCGTTGTTGACTGCGTCATAGATCAGGGCGTTCCAGATATCGATCGTCGGACGCAGTGCTTCGGGGTAGAAATCCAGCCGGTTGCCGGTGATATCGTCGAAGGCCGTGTTCATCATGCGGATGATGTCGGCGGATTCGTTGTTGACGATCCGGCCTTCCCTGCGATCCCAGAGCACCGGCACCGAGACCTTGCCGGTATAGGCGGCGTCGCTCTCGGTATAAAGCTGATGCTGGAAAGAGATCGCCGACGCTTTGTCCCCGGCATCCTGCGGTGTGGCATATTCCCAGCCGTTCTCGCCAAGTTCCGGCTTGGAGATGGAAACCGGGATCACCTCCTGCAATCCCTTGAGGTTGCGTATCGCAAGCGTGCGCGACGCCCAAGGGCAGAGATAGGAGACGAACAGCTGATAACGTCCGGCCTCCGCTGGAAACCCCCGTTGGCCATCTGGACCCGGAGCGCCGTCCGGCGTGATCCAGTTGCGGAATTTTGTCGGCTCGCGTTGGAAGGCGCCGTTCTTCATCTCGCTAGCGGCGACATCGTCCCTGATCCATTGTCCGTTCACAAGCTGCGGCATGCGCGAGATCCTTCCGTTGACTTGGACGGAAAATGCGCCCGCGCGGAGGATTGTTCAATGCCGCGAAGGGTTGACGGATTGTCAATTGAAAGGGGGATCATGATGAGGGCGGGATTATTCGTCGTCAGGCGGCCATTGCCGGGAGGTGTGAAGGACACGCGTCACGGCAATATGGTCAGACTCGACAGAGTATATGACGATATAGGGTGCCCGCGGAACCACAAGCTCCCTCGTTGCAGCCACGTTGCCCCTACGGCCTATAAAAGGATGGGCTTGCAATTTTTCCACGGCATTCAACGATGTTGTCAGTGTCGTCCTCAGCAGAGGAAAGCCACTCAATCCTCACTTTTCTGCGCCTCAGCGATACGTCGCTCAAGTCGCTCCCACATCCGCTTCATCACGTCTTCGTGGTCGGAATAAACCGCGTCTGGCTGTTTGGAATACTCGACCGCCTTTTCGACCTGCCGAATAAACCAGGCGTCATACTCCGCCTGTTCCTCCGCAGTCAGAACCTTTTGCGGACCGAAGATGCTCTCATCGATGATGTGATCATCGTCCGACTCAAGCGGTGCTTGCGGATTCTCGCCGAAACCATCTGAACCAGGCATATGGTTCTCCTTTTGTTTCAGGATAGCAAGACGCCTGCCGGATACAAGCAGAATCGGGAAATCAAATCGGAATGCAACCCGTCACTGGCTGTAATCCAGCCCCATTTCGCGGAAGCGCTCGGGGTCGTCGCCCCAGTTCTCGCGCACCTTGACGAACAGAAAGAGATGCACAGGCTGTTCGAGGATTTCGGAGATTTCCTTGCGGGATGCCATCGAGATCGCCTTGATCGCCTCGCCGTTCTTGCCGAGAGCGATCTTCTTCTGGCTGTCGCGCTCGACATAGATGACCTGCTCGATCCTGACCGAGCCGTTCTTCATCTCTTCCCATTTCTCCGTCTCGACATGCGAGGCATAGGGCAGTTCCTGATGCAGGCGAAGGAACAGCTTTTCGCGGGTGATTTCGGCGGCGAGCTGGCGCATCGGCAGGTCGGAAATCTGATCTTCCGGATAGTACCATGGGCCTTCGGGCAGAGCGGCGGCGACATAATCCATCAGGTCTTCGCAGCCCGAACCGTTGGTCGCCGAGATCATGAACGTACGGTCGAATTCCACGATCTCGTTGGCGGCCTGGGCGAGCGCCAGCAGGTCCTCGCGCTTGACCTGGTCGATCTTGTTGAGCGCCAGGACCTTCGGCTGGTTGACATCCTTCAGCGCTTCGAGAATTTTCGAAGCGTCGCCCTTCAGCCCACGCTCGCTGTCGATCAGCAGCATGATGATATCGGCGTCCTTGGCACCGCCCCAGGCGGTGGTGACCATGGCGCGATCGAGCCGGCGGCGCGGCTTGAAAATGCCGGGCGTATCCATGAAGACGATCTGCGTACGATCGTGAATAGCGATACCGCGGATGATCGCCCGTGTCGTCTGCACCTTGTGCGACACGATCGACACCTTGGCGCCCACCAGCCGGTTGACGAGGGTGGATTTGCCGGCATTGGTCGCCCCGATCAGGGCCACGAAGCCAGACCGCGTCGCAGCTGTTTCAGCGACAGTCTCGGTATCAGTCATAGTTCTGTCCAATCAGTTTTCGGTCGCCTCGGGCATCCATATGCCTTCGCGCTCCAGCATGCGGCGGGCAGCAACCTGTTCGGCCGCCCGTTTCGAACGATCGACACCGGTTTCCGGTTCGATGCCGGCGATTTCAACCACGACGGTAAATTGCGGCGCATGGTCCGGCCCGCTTCTGTCTTCTACGCGATAATTGGGTGCGAACCCGAACTTCTGGTGCGACCATTCCTGCAATTCCGTCTTGGCATCGCGGCGCATCGGTTCCGGCCGCGTCGCCCGTTCGGTCCATTGCCGAATGATAAAGCCGCGTGCCGCCTCAAGCCCGCCATCGAGGTAGATTGCCGCAATCAGGCTTTCGACCACATCGGCGCGAACGTTCTTCATACGCTGTCCGGTGATCTTTTTCAAATCAGCACCGGTGCGGATGAAACGATGCAGTTCCATCTGGTCGGCGACCTCGGCACAGGTCTCGGCCGAAACAAGCTGGTTCAGGCGCACCGAGAGCTCCCCCTCGCCCGCCGCCCTGTAGGTGGTGAACAAAAGCTCGGCGATGCAGAGGCCAAGGACGCGATCACCCAGGAATTCCAGCCGCTCGTAATTGCCTCCCTTGGAGACGCGAGCGCTGGAATGTGTGATCGCCCGATCCAGCCGATCCTTGTTCTGGAAGACATATCCGACCAGCGCCTCGAGGCTCTCCCGCTCCGCTATGGAGAGGGCCGAATTGCGGCTCATCTTATGCCCTTGAAGAAGCGGTCGTAGCGCAGGTTGGTCGGCCACTTCCAGACCTGCAGGAAGGGCGTCTTGTTGCCGAGCGAGAAGATGATGAAACTGGCGCGTCCGACGAGGTTTTCCTCGGGCACGTAACCGACGGTGAAACGGCTATCGAGCGAATTGTCACGATTGTCGCCCATGAAGAAATAGTGCTTGGGCGGCACGGTGAACACCTGGGTGTTGTCACCATCGGAAAACGGGTTGAGGTCCAGTGTCTGATAGGTCGCTCCGGTATCGAGGGTCTCGCGGAAGATCGGCACTTCGGCGCTACGATCGACCGGGGTCGTCTCCCCGGTCAGATCGGTCTCATTGGAATTGTACATGCCATCGGCGACGCGCGGCACAGGCTTGCCATTGATGGTGAGCACGCCGTCAATGACCTGGATCTTATCGCCCGGAAGGCCGATCAGCCGCTTGATATAATCGACCGACGTGTCGCTAGGCAGGCGGAAGACGATGACATCGCCTCGTTTCGGCTCGCTGCCGAACAGCCTGCCTTCGAACCATTCCGGATTGTAGACCGGAAGCGAGAAGCGCGAGTATCCATAGGAAAATTTGTTGACCAGCAGGTAATCGCCGACCAGCAGCGTCGGGATCATCGAGCCGGACGGGATGGTGAAGGGCTGAAGCAGAACTGTGCGGATCACTGCTGCCAGCAGGAACGCCTGAAAAAGCACGACAATTGTTTCCCAGAAGGCATTCTTTTCTGCCGGCTTGTTATCTTCGCTCACGCTCATTCGTTCCTCTTCGGGTCCTGACTTTAGGACTCTCTAGCTTTTTCCGTATTCATCGGCAACCCGCATCAGGTCGCAGGCAGGGCCTCGATGAGGACAAAGGCCTGCGCCAGCGGGAAATCATCGGTGATCGTGACATGAATGACGGGTTTATGGTCGGGCGGCATGAGCGACAGAAGGCGCTTTTCGGCACCGCCAGTCAGCGCCATGGTCGGCTTGCCGCTTGGAAGGTTCACCACACCCATTTCCTTCCACGCAACGCCCATGGAAAGGCCGGTCCCAAGCGCCTTGGAACACGCCTCCTTGGCAGCGAAGCGTTTGGCATAGGAGGCGGCGCGATTCTTTCGACCATCCGACTTCTTCTGCTCGATGTCGGTAAAACAGCGTTTGACGAAGCGTTCGCCGAAACGCTCGAGGGTTTTTTCGACCCGCCTGATATCGATCAGGTCGCTGCCGATGCCGATAATCATTCCTGATCCTTCCAGATCCTCAATTCACCTTAGATGGGTGGCTGTAGACCGGAAAGGAATGGCTTTCCAGATAAAAATAAAGGCCGGCACGATGGCGCCAGCCTGCTGCATTCGGAAACCTGCTCCGACCATACCGTGAGCTTTCGCTCACAGCATCACGACATCAGCTCAGAGCATGCTCAGCGGGCGATTGCGGAACATGCCGCGATCAACCTGGCGCTGGCGGTATTCAAGATCGATGCGATCGGTGCTGCCGTTCAGATAGGCCATTTCGCGTTCGTGGACAGTCGGACCACGCAGCTTCGATGCCATTTTCGATACATAACCAAACATTGGTTCTTCCTTTCGTTTCTCTTTGACCTCCCGTGTCGCTTATGAAGATAGTCCGTTTGCTGCATTGCACAAGTTTCGTTTGATTGATGCTGCCATGCACAAAATACATATCTGGTTAACAATGCCGATTTTTTCAGCATGGCTGTGCCCGATGTTTGGGCGTCATGGTCTGATATAGAGATATCCGTCTTGCTGAAGGTCGGCGATCCGCACGACGCCGCCCTCCTGGGCCACATCGAAGCCGCCGAGCAAGTCGCTGGCTGCAAGCTTTTGCGCCTTCATCGTGTTGACACAGGCGACAAACGCGACGCCATCGCCAGCCCGTTTCTCGATCTGCCTGCGGACATCCGGATTGGCCTTGGACGAAGCGAAGGCCTCAAGCGCCGGCCCGTGCACGACGAGCACGATCTTGACCTTGTCCGGGCCGCCCTTGCCGACGATATGGTTCTTGATATTGCCGAGCACGAAATTGACGCGGGTCGGTTCCGACAGATGATAGACCACCTTCTGCACCGATGTCACCGGCGTGGTGGCGCTGGCCGAGACCGGCAGGACTGACGCTGCTGCGCCACCGGCGATACCCGGCAACAGGCGGGAGAAAATGCTTCGGCGGGAAAAGAGCATATCAGCTATCCTTGTTTGACGTTTATTGGACGGTTATTGGGTCACAGCGCCGCTGGAAATCCGGGCCTTGAGATCGTCATCATAGATCACCGGCAGACAATCCCTGAGAGCCGTCTGCTTCAGAATGAAATCATTGTCGCCCGATTTGAAACCGGCGGTATTGACCGGCTCATCGGACTCCGGCTCGCTCAATCGAATAGCGGAGGTAATTTTCAATGCGATGGATTTGTCGTCCTTGATGCTCACGTCATATCCGCCGCCGTCGCAATCGATCCCGCAGCCGATTGACGAGGCCTCACCGGCCTTGCGTCCACAACCGCCGGAAAACGTCCAGTCCTTTTTGCTGTCGCGAAACCTCAACTGGGCATTGATGTCGTAGTAGACAAAGCCATCCTGTTCACCCTGCCGCTTACCGATATAAACCAGCATATCGGTGACGTTCTGATCGGGATGAGAGGCGAGATGCGCCGTGTCATAATGCCTGATCATGCAGATATTCGACGCCGGCGATGCCGGATGCCGGGCGAAGATCTTTTCAAGCTCGCTTTGTCCGGCCAATGCCGGGCTGGCAGATGCCAATGCGAGGAATGGCAGGCAGACAAAAGGCCAAAATCTGGAGCGCATGCCATGATCCTCCTCGCACAACGGCAACGGTACGATCCTTTTCTCGCACCGATAATGATGATGACGGATCACGGCCTGCTATTGTTCGCGGAAATTGCACCTGCGGCACAGAAAATTGCGCGAACAGACCGTCACTGGGTCGTGACGCCCTGCTTCACACTTGCCTTGATTTCCTCATCATAGATGACGGGCAGGCAATCCTTGAGGTCGGTGCGGTCAAGCCGGAAAAGCTTGTCGTCGGCACCGAAACGGGCGCCCTTCGGTAGTTCCACATCCGGCGTATCGTCGTCGCTCGACGGATCATAAATCCGGACACTGTCGGGAATATCGACCAGCAGCGACGTTTCATTCCTGACCCGCACGGAAAGACTGCCACCATCGCATTCGACGCCGCAACCCAGGGCGCTCTTGCCATCCGCGCCCGCACTGCAACTGCCCGACACCTGGAACGGCTTGTTCAGGTGCCGGAAATTCACCTGCATGTTGAGATTGTAATAGGCATCGGGCCCGTTCTGCTTATTCACGTAGAGCATCATGTCGATGACGTTCTGGTCGGGGTGAGAAGCCATATGGGATTTGGTGTAGTGCCTGATAAAGCAGGCATGGGCGGCCCCTTGGCCGGGATCCCGGCCGAAGATCTTGACGATGTCGGTTGCGGCATCGGCTTGGGCGAGCGCAGGCAAAGCAAGCACTAGCATAACTGTGATCAAAGCATGGCGCATGTCAGTTTCTCAAGCAATGGGAATGGGTGGCATTCTATTCTACGACGGCTGATGAACGAAGAGCATTCAAATACTAATTCCATTTAATCACTGATTGTAAAATTCATAATTGCAGCTAAAATCGTAGAAACGTAAAGGGAAAACGCTTATGGATAACTGGATTGATCTCCACTTACCAAAATATTTGCATCTCACAGACTCAGTGACATCGCTAACAAGAAACCTGCTTCAAGGAAACGGCATTGACTTTCTGTCTGTCAGCGGGCGGACAAAGACCAGAACGAGTATCGAAGAAAAAATTAAGAGAAAGGCATACTCGGATCCGCAAGCACAGATTACCGACATATCGGGGATCCGAATAATAGTTTTTGTTGAGAACGATATTGATCGAGTCTGTAAGCTTATTGAAGAATCTTTCGGTGTTGATAAAAATAACAGCAGCAACAGAGACGAGGCTCTATCCTCCGATCAGGTGGGGTATCGCTCCGTCCATTTTGTTTGCGACATTGGCGTTCAACGAGGAGGCCTGCCGGAATTCAAAGGATTAATAAATCTAAAGTTTGAGTTTCAGATTCGAACTGTTCTTCAACATGCTTGGGCAGAAATGGCCCACGATCGCTCTTATAAGTTTAAAGGCGAGCTCCCGAAGAACCTAAAGCGCCAACTCTATCTTTATGCAGGATTATTGGAATTAGCTGATAGAGGATTCAATGAGCTTGCGCGGGAAATTGACGATTATGCAAATAAAGTTTCAGAAGATATAAAATCCGGAAACCTCGACGTTCCTATAAATTCAATAAGCATCAGAGAATATATAGAATCTGCGCCAGAAAACAAGAGCGTTGATATTGAGGAATTAATCACATCAATTAATATTCCAGAAAAAATTACTTATCTGAGAGATTATGGCTTAGACACAATAAGGCAATTAGATGCCTTCATAAGTAAACATGATCTAAAAGGTGATTTATTACAATCTGTCCGCGACATACTATTTCATGACGACAGCGAAAAAAACACTAGAAAAGTAACAATGGAAGAAAAATCCTAATACATAAAATAAGAAATCCTAATATTATTTCAAATATTAGAAAGTTTTCGATGATTGTCTGCATGAAGTCAATCAAACACCCGCTTGACGGTCGAAATGCTTTGCAACTCCTTGAGCTGGGCAAGGATGTGACTCAACTGCCGGAGATCCCAGACTTCGAGGTCGATTTCCATTTCGGTGAAATCTTGCGCGACGCGCACCATCGACAGCGTACGGATATTGCCGTCGGCCGTACCGATCGCCTGGGCGACGGTGGCAAGTGCGCCCGGCTCGTTGATGGCGTTGACGTGAATACGGACCATGAAGCGGGTCTTGTTGGCCTCGTCGAGATCCCAGCGGATATCGATCCAGCGTTCCGGCTCCTCATCGAACTTCGAGAGCGATGGCGACTGGATCGGATAGATTGTGATCGTCCGCTTGCCGTCATGGATGCCGACGATGCGATCGCCAGGTACGGCGCCCGATGGAGAGAAACGCACTTCGATGTCGCTGGCAAGGCCGCGGAAGGGCTGATGGTGGCCTTCTTCCTCGAGGACCGCCTCGGTGATGCGCGGCTTCTGCCCCTCCGGAATCTTGAACATCATGCCCTGGGCGCTGCGGACGTTGAACCAGCCCTCCTCATTGCTGTGTTTCACCGTGACGCGCTCATCCTGATAATCCGGATAAACTGCCTTGAGAGCATCGAGCGAGGACAGTTCACCGCGGCCGACAGCTGCGATCGCATCCTCGACCTCCTTATGGCCGAGACGGTGCAGCGCGGGCTTCATGATGTCACGCGAGAACACTTTTCCCGCTCGCTCGAACGTGCGTTCGAGAATGCGATGGCCCAGCCCGGAATATTGCTTGCGGATCGCCAGACGGGTGGCGCGGCGGATCGCCGAACGCGCCTTGCCGGTGACGACGATCTCCTCCCAGGCGGCCGGCGGCACCTGCACGCCCGAGCGGATGATCTCGACCTCGTCGCCGTTGGCAAGCCGCGTCACCAGCGGCATGATGCGGCCATTGATCTTGGCGCCGACGCAGGTATCGCCGACATTGGTGTGCACCGCGTAGGCAAAATCGATTGGTGTCGCGCCCCGCGGCAGCGCGATCAGCTTGCCCTTAGGCGTAAAGCAGAATACCTGGTCCTGAAAGAGTTCAAGCTTGGTATGTTCGAGAAACTCTTCGGGATTGTCGCCCTCGGCCAGCGACTCGATCGTCAACCGCAGCCAGGAATAGGCGTTTGACTGTTGGTTGACGCCCTCGACGCCCTGAAGAATGGTGCCGTCCTTGTAGAGCGTATGGGCAGCGATCCCGTATTCGGCAATCTCATGCATGCGATGGGTGCGGATCTGCAGCTCGATGCGCTGGCGGGCGGGACCGACGATGGTGGTGTGGATCGACTGGTACTCGTTCTGCTTTGGCGTCGATATATAGTCCTTGAATCGCCCGGGCACGACGCGCCATCGGGTATGGACGATGCCGAGCGCCTTGTAACAGTCCGGTATCTGGTCGACGACGACACGAAAGCCATAGACATCGGAAAGCTGTTCGAAGGACAGCGATTTCGACTGCATTTTCTTGAAAACCGAGTAGGCCTTTTTCTGCCGGCCCTTGACGACCGCCTTCTGCAGGCCATTGGCCGAAAACAGCTCGGTCAATTCCATCTCGATCTTGTGGACGAGATCGGCATTGCGTTCGGAAAGATCCGCCAGACGCTTGGACACGGTCTTGTACGCTTCGGGATTGATGTGGCGGAAGGCGAGTTCCTCGAGCTCTTCACGCATGTCCTGCATACCCATGCGGCCGGCAAGCGGCGCGTAGATATCCATGGTCTCCTCGGAAATCCGCATGCGCTTTTCAGCAGACATGTGGTCGAGCGTGCGCATGTTGTGCAGTCGGTCGGCTAGCTTGACGAGAAGCACACGGACATCGTCGGAGATCGCCAGCAGCAGCTTGCGAAGGTTCTCCGCCTGCTTGGCCTTGCGCGACACGAGATCAAGCTTCTTGATCTTTGTGAGTCCCTCGACCAGCCGGCCAATATCCTCGCCGAACATCCTGTCGATCTCGTCGCGCGTTGCGGTCGTATCCTCGATCGTGTCATGCAGCAACGCGACCGCGATCGTCGCCTCATCAAGATGCATGTCGGTAAGGATGGCGGCAACTTCGAGCGGATGGGAGATGTAGGGATCACCGCTTGCCCGCTTCTGCATGCCGTGCTTCTGCATCGCATACACATAGGCCTTATTCAGCAGCGCTTCATTGACGTCTGGCTTATACTTCTGGACGCGCTCGACGAGCTCGTATTGCCGCATCATTGAAGGTCTGCTCCGGATCCCTAGAAATAGTTCAAGCGCCGATCATAGGACCAGCGCTTGATTCCGCAAACGATTTTGCCCGGATCGCCGGACGTTTTTTGGACGATCAATAGTCGTCGTTCTTTTCCGGCGGCACAAGGCCTTCGATACCGGCCAGAAGTTCCTCTTCCGACATCTGGTCGAAATTGACGGTTTCCGGCTGGTCGTCGCCCTCGTCGGTCGCGTCAGCCGTACCTTCCGTGGCAATCAGCGTCGATGCATCGGGTTCCGGCTCATCGACTTCCACGTGCTTCTGCAACGAATGGATCAAGTCTTCCTTGAGATCGCCCGGCGAGAGCATCTCATCGGCAATCTCGCGCAACGCCACGACCGGATTTTTGTCATTGTCGCGGTCGATGGTGATCGGTGCACCTTGAGAGATCAGCCGAGCCCGGTGGCTGGCAAGCAGCACCAACTCGAACCGATTGTCGACCTTATCAATGCAATCCTCTACGGTGACGCGGGCCATTGCCTGTCCTTTATAACGTTCAAACTGTCAGGTATCCGGCGAGCCGATACAATCTTCCCAAGGCAAATTCAAGGCATGATTTTCTCTTGCCCTAAAAAAGCTGCGGATGGGCGCCATAAGCCACGCTCGCCTGGTGGACGACTGATCCCGGACAGTAGCGCAGGGGTTGCAATCTGTATCCGGCACTGCCTGAGTGAGGGCTATCGACGCATCTCGCAGTTACCATATTCAATATCGAAAACTTCAATCAGTTACGCGCCATCGCCGATTAGCCATTTTTTCGCTTGGAATGATCCAAACCACATTCCTTACGTACAATCCCCCGCATTGGGCAAATTTCTCTTGGAAAGTTAATTGCAGTGCTCTAAATGTGCGGTATATGAATGATTCATAAAGTATCCGAAACATATCTGCATTACACTGGAAATATGAGACACAATTTTAGAATGAAAGCTCCCCCGCAACTTGTCAGGACTAAATATGTTTGACCCTCGCGAAAAAATTGCATTATTTATTGACGGTGCCAATCTTTATGCTGCATCGAAAAGCCTCGGTTTCGATATCGACTACCGCAAGCTGCTCAAGGCGTTTCAGAAACGCGGCTATCTTCTCCGGGCTTACTATTACACCGCTCTGATAGAGGATCAGGAATATTCTTCGATCCGTCCACTGATCGATTGGCTCGACTACAACGGCTATAAAGTGGTCACCAAGCCGGCCAAGGAATTCACAGATTCCCTCGGCCGTCGAAAGATCAAGGGCAACATGGATATCGAGTTGGCGATCGATGCCATGGAGCAGTCCGAAGTCGTCGATCACCTGGTGATCTTTTCCGGCGACGGCGATTTCACCACGCTTGTCGAAGCGCTGCAGCGCAAGGGCCGCAAGGTATCCGTCGTCTCGACCATGTCCACGCAGCCGCCGATGATCGCTGACGATCTGCGCCGTCAGGCTGATCATTTCATTGATCTCGTGACGCTGAAAAGCGAAGTGGGCCGTGACCCGTCGGAACGTCCGCAGCGTCAGGTCGAGCCTGTTCACGAAGATTTGGACGACGCTTGAATTATTTCGAATTCATAATTCATAAAAGGCGCCGCACGGCGCCTTTTTGATCTTTGCCCGCGCCCTGTCGCAAGTCGGACTAACCGCGATCGCGCAGCAGGCGACCCTTTTCACGATTCCAATCGCGCTCTCTCTCTGTGTCGCGCTTGTCGTGGAGTTTCTTGCCCTTGGCGATCGCCAGTTCGAGCTTGGCGCGGCCGCGTTCGTTGAAATAGATCTTCAACGGAATAAGCGTCATGCCCTCGCGGTTGATGCCGACTCGCAAGCGACGGATCTCCTTGCGCGAGAGCAACAGCTTGCGCGGCCGGCGCGGCGAATGATTGAAGCGGTTGGCCTGCAGATATTCCGGCAGGTAGGAATTGATCAGCCAGATTTCGCCGTTCTCGTCGCTGGCATAGGATTCGGCGATGTTGGCCTTACCTTCGCGCAACGATTTGACCTCGGTGCCCGTCAGCATCAAGCCCGCTTCATAAGTATCGATGATTTCGTAATTGTAGCGGGCCTTGCGGTTTTCCGCGACAATCTTATTGACCGATGTCGGCCTGCCTTTATGCGTCATGTCACATTAGATCGGCATGCTTGAGCGCATTATCAATAGCGGCCTCGACCGAAGGCTCCAGTGTCGATACCAGTGGCGAGCGCACTTTACGGCTCATCCGGCCGAGTCTGGAGAGCGCATATTTTGCGCCACAGACGCCCGGTTCCATGAAGATAGCCTTGTGCAACGGCATCAGCTTATCCTGATATTCCAACGCCCTGGCGAAATCTCCCGCCAGCATCGCGGCCTGGAAATCGGCTCCCAGCCTGGGGGCGACATTGGCGGTCACCGAAATACAGCCAACGCCGCCATGAGCGTTGAAACCGAGCGCCGATGCGTCTTCGCCCGAGAGCTGAACGAAATCCTTGCCGCAGGCGATACGCTGTTCGGAAACACGCTCGATCTTGCCGGTCGCATCCTTGACGCCGATGATGTTCGTGTAGGCCTTCGCCAGTTGACCCATGGTTTCCGGCGACATGTCGACGACTGAACGCGGCGGAATATTATAAATGATGATCGGCAGGCTGATGGCTTCGGCGATCGCCGAAAAATGTGCAATCATGCCCTTCTGGGTCGGCTTGTTGTAATAAGGGGTAACGACGAGCACGGCATCCGCCCCGGCCTTTTCCGCGTGACGGGCAAGTTCGACCGCCTCGACGGTATTGTTGGAACCGGCGCCGGCGATCACCGGCACGCGCCTGTTTGCCGTTTCGATGCAGATTTCCACCACGCGTTTGTGCTCGTCATGCGAAAGCGTCGGCGATTCACCCGTGGTCCCCACGGGCACGAGGCCGGACGAACCTTGGGAAATCTGCCAGTCGACATGCGCGGCAAAGGCGCTTTCGTCAACGCTGCCGTCATCCTTGAACGGCGTCAAAAGTGCGGGAATGGAACCCCTGAACATCAAACAACTCCTGGTAACGCTTTGAAGGCCTGCCCCCAAGCCCATGCTTTGGCCGCAATCCTGAATTACGGAAGCACGGACATTATCGAAGGCGGCTTTGGGCAGCAAGCGGTATTCACGCGGCTTTTATCGGGGTTTTGGCAGCGTGGAAAGCCGAAAATCGTAAATTTAACCAATCGTTAGGTAAGGGACGGCAAGATTTGCCACTGGATGTGGCCGGAGCGGCGGAATGAAACAGGCGGTCATCGCAATTGTAGTCTGCACGGCCGGGGCCGGCGCTGTCTATGGCGCGCTTTTCGGCAGGTCCCCACCGGAACCCACCGCTACCGATACCACCGTCACCACACTTTCGATCCGATCGGACAAGTCCGGTCGCCTCCCTCGGTTGCCCGTGAAAACCGTTGCCGAGCGTGAAAATCTCGCCGGGGTTGAAGACCAAGCCCCGGACAAGACCATCGTCACTTCCGAAATCCAGGTCGCGGCATCCGTCATGCCCGTGCCGAGCGAGGACCTGACGCTTGGGCTTCAAGCTCTTTCGACACGAGACAGCCTGAAGGCAATGGGCTACCGGGATGCAATGGCAGCGAATTCGACGGAGAGGATGACCCTGACCTGGGCGATCGCGGTATCCGGGCAGGTTGCGGTCCCCTCCTCCGAACTGCTCTCGGCGCGCGAGACGCTCAGGGACTGGCCGGCGGCGGGCGATATCGATGAGAATCTCGAAGAAGCGCTCTACCGCGAAAACGCCGATCCGGATCAGGTACTGGCCGCCTTCGCCGACCGGATGCCCAGAACCGCGGAGGGTGCGGTGATTCTCGCTCGCGCATCGCTGGCCAAGGGCGACAAGCCGCGCGCGGTCCGTATCCTCAAATCGATCTGGCATGAGAAAACCTTCGAGCCGGCGCTGGAAGACCAGATCCTCGACGAGTTCGGCAGTCTGATTGATGACACCGACCACCGGCAGCGCATGACGCACCTGCTGTTTGCCGAGAAGCTGACGCAGGCAAAACGATTCTCCGACATGCTGAAAGCAGATTCGCTCTACAGGGCGTTTTCAGCTGTCGTGAAGAAGTCTGATGATTCCAAGGCTTTGCTGAAAGCAGTCGACAAGAAGTGGCAATCAGATCCAGCCTATCTCTATGCTTCGATAAAGCGGCTGCGCCAAACCCGCCAGTATGAAGAGGCGGCAAAACTGATTGAGTCCATGCCGCGCGACCGGTCCATGTTGGGCGATGCGGATGCTTGGTGGGTCGAGGCGCGGATCGTCAGCCGCGGACTGATGGACCAGGGCATGGCGAAAGCCGCCTATGCGCTCGCCATATCGCATCTGGCGGTGTCCCCCGATGATATCGCCGAGGCGGAATTCCATGCCGGATGGTATGCGTTGCGTGGTCTCAACGATCCGGGTCAGGCAGAAACGCATTTCAAGAATCTGGTCAGCGCCAGCCCGAAGGCGCATGACCAGGCGCGCGGCTATTACTGGCTTGGGCGCGCCGCCGCGGCAGGCGGTCCCGGCGACGCCAATGCATTTTATGCAAAGGCGGCTGACTATCCCGCCACGTTCTATGGTCAGTTGGCAGCGGCGAAGCTTGGCACGCCGGTGGAACTCGGCGCTCGCTATAATCCGACGCTGGAAATACAGGCTACTTTCGCCAAGCGCCCGGAAATGCAGGCCATTTCGCTGTTTGAGCAGACCGGTGAAGCCGGCCGCGCCCGCCGGCTCTATCTTGCACTTGCGCGTGAACTCGACAGCCCATCGGAATTGCAGGCGCTGGCAGAGATCGCGCTGAAGAATCACGGTCCGTCGCTGGCGCTTGCCATCGGTAAGGCCGCGCTGAGACAGGGCCACGATCCCGGGCTTGCCGCTTTTCCTCTCGGCGCCATTCCCGACACCGCCGATATTTCAGGCGCGGGCAAGGCGCTGGCCTATGCGATCGCGCGGCAGGAAAGCGCCTTCAACCCGTCCGCCGTTTCGCCGGCGAATGCGCGCGGGTTGCTGCAACTTCTGCCCTCGACGGCGAAGAAAGTCGCGAGCCGGTACCAGATGGCCTACGCAGACGAAAAATTGATCGATGATCCGGCATTCAACGCCACGCTCGGCTCGCATTACCTCGGCGAGCAGATCAGCAAGTTCAGCGGTTCCTATATCCTCACCTTCGCAGCCTACAATGCCGGGCCGGGCCGAATTCCTCAATGGATCAAGCGTTACGGCGACCCGCGAGGCAAGCCGATCGACGAGGTGGTAGACTGGATCGAGAACATTCCGTTCACGGAAACACGCGACTATGTTCAGCGGGTGATGGAAAATTACCAGGTCTACAAGAGCCTGCTCAACGAACCCGCGGACATCGCCGCCGACTTGACGGCTGGTCTGCGGTAGGACTGGCCTCGAGAGCTTGACGCCCGGTATGCTTTTCCGCTTTGCTGCAGCGAGAGCAAAGCCGGGATAGCCCAATGTCACAACAAGACTTCAATGCCTTCCATGTCCGGACGGACGATGGCCTGATTCTCTATGGCCGCGATTACCGCGACGTCGAAAACAGCCGCCTGCCCGTCGTTTGTCTGTCCGGGCTCTCCCGCAACAGCCGGGACTTCCATCAATTCGCACTCCGGCAGGCTTCGGAAGGCCGTCGGGTGATCGCACTCGACTATCGAGGTCGCGGCCTGTCCGAGTGGGACGACGACAAGGGCAACTACAATGTCGTCCGCGAAGCCCGGGATGTGGTCATGGCGCTTGATTCTCTCGCTGTCGACAAAGCCATATTCGTCGGAACGTCCCGTGGCGGGTTGATTATGCATATGTTGGGGGCGCTCGCGCCTGGACGCATCGGGGGGATTGTCCTCAATGATATCGGGCCGGTCATTGAAAGCGACGGCTTGAGAAGAATACTGGATTACCTCTCCGCACGCGCGGAGGTCTCCACCTTCTCCGATGCGGCCGCACATCTCAATGCAATTCATGGCGCCGAGTTTCCGGCGCTCAACGACGTCGATTGGCAGGATATGGCATTCGCCCTCTATCGTCAGATCGATGGCAGACTTGTCGCCGATTTCGACCCCCTGGTGATTGAACCGCTGAAGACAATCGATTTCGCCGTTCCACTTCCCGATTTGTGGAAGCAATTCGAGTTGCTGGCCTCGATTCCGCTGCTGATCATCCGCGGCAAGAATTCGAAGTTGCTGTCCGAAAAAACCGTCTCCGATATGTTGGCTCGGCATTCGCTTGCACAGTCGATCACGGCCAACGGCCAGGGACATGCGCCTATCCTGCATCGGGACGATGTCTATCAACCGATCTCGGAATTTCTACGCGGTCTGTAAACAAAAAAAGGCCCGGAAAACCGGGCCTTTCTGAAATCAAATCCGCAAGGATTAGAAATCGCGCTGGAAGCGGAGCATGCCAGTCTTGGTCTTGGTGTCGAAACGGTCGGCGTAAACGCCTTCAACCAGGACCGAGAAGCCGGAAGCAACCTGCCAGTTGACGTCGCCAACGATGCGCCAGTCGCCGTTATCCCAGAACTGGA
Source organism: Rhizobium sp. (assembly GCA_028290545.1). Classification (GTDB taxonomy): domain Bacteria; phylum Pseudomonadota; class Alphaproteobacteria; order Rhizobiales; family Rhizobiaceae; genus Rhizobium_E. Next base: position 18,570 of record JAQGJP010000031.1, read on the forward strand.
TGTCCTTGGACAACGTGATGGTGTCGGTAACCTTGGCCTGGAGGCCGAGGATGCCGGTGAAGCCATCATACTTCTGGTAGATGTTGAAGTCGCTGTTGGAGTACATAGCCATACCGCGGACGCCGAACATGCCGAAGTTGCCGGCAACGAGGCCCTTCAGTGCGAAGGATTCGTCGGATTCGTCGTAGGCTGCGCCACCAGCAACCTGCCAGTCGCCAAGCGTAGCCGAAACACCGGCCGTCACGTCTGGCATGTACTTGCGACCATGGCTATCGCCAGCCCCAATTTCGCTACTGCGAACGTAGAATTCGTCGGCATCGTTGTCGAGCGAGATGTAAGCCTTAACCGAACCGAAATCGGCGGTGTAGCTGACGTACTGGCGGGAATCGATGTCCCAGTCGTTGGTGTAGACGCCACCGTCATCGGTGAAGCCGCCGTAACCGAAGAACTTCGCCCACTGGCTATCGAAGTTGCCGAATTCCAGACCGCCGATACCGAAATAGTAGTACCAGTTCAGCCCATGCGAGCCAGTCGTCGGGAAGGAATGCGTCGTCGGATCCCATTCACCGGATTTCCGGTTGTAGTTGTTGACCTGGTCGCCCTGAATACGGATCCAGCTGTAAACCGTACCCCATTCGGAGTCGTTACGAGCTTCGGCGTTCAACTTGAAACGCGAATGATTGTCGTAAGTGACGTTGTTGTCACCAGCCTTGCTGAAACGCTTTTCGTAACGAAGCTGACCATCGATCTTCAGGCAGGTTTCCGTGCCCGGGATGTAGAAGAAGCCCGTGCCGTAAGCGTCGCAGACCTTGACGTATTCCATTGGTTCCGGTTCAGCAGCGACAACAGCGTCGGCAGCCTGAGCGCCGGATACAACTGCCAGAGCAGCTGCGGAGCCGAGAAGAAGGCTCTTAATGTTCATTTCTGACCTCCAGTCAAAACGTTTCAATCGGGTATGGGTCTTATTTTCGCTGAAGGACAGCATTCCCTGCCCCATCCCATTTATGACGAAGACATCGGGCTTCCCCGTCGCTTCGAGATTGATAATAGACGGCAGCAGCGGTTACGCAACGGACTTTCGCTGAAACGGAAAGCCTCCGGTCGCTCTTCAACCGATCATGTTACAAAAATGACACAAGATCGGTCCGGGGCCTCCAAATATTGACCACCTGTTAACAAAGCCTAATTATTCGTAAACAAATCAGCACGTTAAACCGGGGAGCCCACAAAACCTCGCCACTCAGACAAGGTGCGGGCAGCGCTCACGGAAAGTTTTACAAATGATTCCGCAAAAAGCCGACAGCCAGACGGCACCGTTCGGGCACATTTAATAGCGAACGCGCGACCAGACCCAGCAGATGATTCCGGGCATTGGATCGCCAGCGCAAGAATCACAAGATGGGAAAGGCCCGGAGACCGGGCCTTTCCTGACATCAAATCCGCAAGGATCAGAACGAACGCTGGAAGCGGAGCATGCCAGACTTGGTCTTGACGTCGAAACGATCGGCATAAACGCCTTCAACCAGGACCGAGAAGCCGGAAGCAACCTGCCAGCTGACATCGCCAACGACGCGCCAGTCGCCGTTGTCCCAGAACTGGATGTCCTTGTACAGCGTAACGGTATCCGTGACCTTGGCCTGGAGGCCGATGATCGCGTTGAAGCCGTCGTACTTCTGGTAGATATTGGTATCGCTGTTGGAATACTGTGGCATGAAGCGGACGCCGAACATGCCGAAGTTGCCGGCAATGAGGCCCTTCAGTGCGAAGGATTCGTCGGATTCGTCGTATGCAACGCCACCGGCAACCTGCCAGTCGCCAATAGTAGCAGACGCACCGGCGGTGACGTCAGGCATATACTTGTGACCGGACTGGGTAGCATAGAATTCGTCGGCATCGTTATCCAGCGAGACGTAAGCCTTTACCGAACCGAATTCAGCGGTGTAGCTGACATACTGGCGACGATCGATATCCCAATCGTTGGTGTACACGCCGCCGTCATCGGTGAAGCCGCCGTAGGCGAAGAACTTGGCCCACTGGCTGTCCCAGTTGCCGAATTCCAGACCGCCGATACCGAAGTAGTAGTACCAGTTAATACCCTTGGAACCAGTCGCCGGGAAGGAATGAGTCTCCGAATCCCAATCACCCGATTTACGGCTGTAGTTGTTGACCTGATCGCCCTGCAGGCGGATCCAGCTGTAAACCGTGCCCCATTCGGAATCATTGCGGGCTTCGACATTCAGGCGGAAGCGCGAATGGTTGTCGTAGGTCGCATCGGCTTCGCCGACCTTCTTGAAACGCTTTTCGTAACGCAGCTGACCGCTCACCTTCAGGCAGGTTTCCGTGCCCGGGATGTAGAAGAAGCCCGTGCCGTATGCGTCACAAACCTTGACGTATTCCATTGGTTCCGGTTCAGCAGCGACAACAGCGTCGGCTGCCTGAGCGCCGGATACAACTGCCAGAGCAGCTGCGGAGCCGAGAAGAAGGCTCTTAATGTTCATTTTTTGACCTCCAGTCAAAGTTTCATTCGGGAGCCGGACGTTTGCCACTTCCGTGACAGCCCCTGCCCAGGCTCCTACCTTATTAGAAATCGGCCACTTCCGATCTCTGCCGGCAATTTATCGAATTGTAGATTTTGAACAATTGGCAACCCGTTCGAAGTCGCCATTGTGACAGTGGACAAGCGGGCCGCGTTGCATATTTACAACAAAAACTATAGATTTTATAATGTAAAAAAATCGCGCGCCCGCCTTCCGGCAGGACGCACGATCAAACTGTGAATGCGACTGATATCATGCCGCGCCGACGAAGGGACCGCTGCCGCAAGCAGAGCCGGAGGCACTGAGCCTCATGTGGCTCGTCCTTCGTCGGTTTCGGTCAATAGAGCCGGTGTATAACAGGGACATGACAGCGAGATGATTTTTGGGGCTTTTGTTCGTGCAAGGACAGCCGAAGCTGATGCGATTGCCGGGCAGACTCGGGCCAGGCATGCCGCGGATCGGCGACGCGGTGTCCACTGCGTCGATAATGCGCGGTTCCCAAGTGAAACATACCGTCCTTGCGAAGGGCAAAATCCGTTTCGGCAGCACTTACAATTGCCCGGTGAAATTTCAAATCAGAACCGCGCGGCCCGCGCCGGAGCGCATGTCAGTGGATGGAATTGCCCCGAGCCGCCGACGTCATCTTGATGCCAATTCGGCCGCCAGCAAAAAGCTGGAGGATAGGGTTGTCCGCAAGCGTGGCGACAGCCGCCGCAGCGTCGGCTGATGTCCAGCCACCGCCCTCATTTGCCATCTCGTCCGGAAAACGATGTTCCATGGCGAATTGACCACCGGTGCGGCATTTTGCATGGACGCCGGAACTGAATGTCTTGTTCATGGTCGGCCCTCCTTATTCGCACAACATTTTCGTCGAAGGCTGGTTCCGGACTGAATTTGCAGACGACCGCCGCCGCAATTGTCGATTCCGCACATCTTTAACGATAATCTTGTCACTATAAAGGGCATCGTTCGATAAAAGAGACCCCATCGAACGATGCTTCCGGCAAAGTAAGGTCTACGATCGCGCACCTGCCACTTCCACTTTCGCATTAAAACGTGTAGTCAGGGGCCGACTGTTCAGCCGCATATCCAAACCGGTTCAGAAAGCAGAGCTGAATTGGCTCCGGTCTTTTGTTATCACTTCTGAAAATGGATCAAAGAAACTTGCAAACACACAAAATCAACGAACTGGCCGACCGCCGCAAGGCAGCTATCGAAGCGCAGAAGGCACTTCTCGAGAAACACCGCGCGGCAAAGGAAGCCGCTGAACCGTTGCGCCTCGCAAGGCAGGCCGAACAGGTGGCCATCGCCGCCGCACGCGAAGAGCGCCGGCTCCAGCGCGAAAGCATCAAGACGCAGGAGCGCGAGCGCATCCTTGCCGAACAAGCAGAACTCGCGCAGGCGGCCGAAGTGGCCGCACGCGCTGAAAAGGAAGAACGCGAAGCGGCAGACAGGGAACGGATTTCCCGCGTGATCGAAGACGAAGCTGCGCGCAAGGCAAAACGCGATGAACGTTATGCCAGCCGCAAAGCCAGGAAAGCTTAGTCGACCATACGTCAAGCGACGGGCCGGAGCATGCCGGCCCCACCGCCACAAACAGCGCCCCTTCGCGCTCCGATGCAGTGAAATATCGAAGCATCGGACTATAAGCGCCGACAGCACAACGATGTTGTAAAAGCTGAAGTACGGCCTGATCGGCCCCTTAAGGCGAATTCATACAATGAATTGTCGGATGTTGAATGGCGGAGAAGATGGGATTCGAACCCACGATACCCTTCCGGGTATACTCCCTTAGCAGGGGAGCGCCTTCGACCACTCGGCCACCTCTCCGTTGAGGGCGTGGATAGACAAGCTCTCCGAAGATAT
>JAQGJP010000032.1 GCA_028290545.1 Rhizobium sp.
ATCTTCGGCGGATAGCTGATGGAATCCGGCGGCGACTTGATGCTGGTCAGGAAGATCCAGACCAGCGGCACCAGCGTGATCAGCGCATAGAGGATGACGATTGCCGCGGCGACGCGCTTGGTGGTGACGCTGGGTTCGACGACCGAATGGGCGGAATTGATGGCGCTCATCTCTGCTTCACCTTGTTGAGGGCTTTGACATAGATGTTGGCCAAGCCGAACACCGCGACGAACAGGACGATGGCGAAGGCCGAGGACCGACCCGTCGCCCAGGTTTCGAACGCCTGGCGCTTCAGCGTGATCGAGGCGACTTCGGTCACCGAGCCGGGTCCGCCACCAGTCAGCAGCGTCACCATGTCGAACATCTTGAAGTTCTCGATGCCACGGAACAGCACGGCGAGCATGATGAAGGGCAGCGCCATCGGCACGGTGATCGACCAGAACTGCCGCCACGGCGAGGCGCGATCGACCTCGGCCGCCTCGTAGATATAATCGGGGATCGAACGCAGGCCGGCAAGGCAGATCAGCATCACATAGGGCGTCCACATCCAGGTATCGACGATGATGATCGCCCAGGGCGCCAGCGACACATTGCCAAGCATCTGGATATCGGACGGCTGCAATCCGGTGAGGAACGATACGACATAGGCAAACAGCCCGATCTGCGGCTCATAGAGAAAGCGCCAGAAATTGCCGACTACGGCCGGCGACAGCATCATCGGGATCAGGATGATGGTCGTCCAGAAAGCGTGGCCCCGGAACTTCCGGTCGATCAGATAGGCGAGCGCGAAGCCGATCAGCGTCTGCAACACAATGGTCCAGAAAACGAAATGCGCGGTGGTCTGCATGGCGATCCAGATATCCGGATCGTTGAGCACGCGCTGGTAATTCCTGAGGCCGACGCCCTCGACGACCGCATTCGGCCGGTTGGCGCGAAAATTCGTGAAGGAAAGATAGACCGCCCAGAGCAGCGGAAAGATATTGATCGCCAGAAGCAAGGTGATGGCGGGGGCGATGAACAGCCATGCAATTGCTCTGTCGGACAGGCCGCGCACCCGTTTTGCGACGGGCGCCGGCGTCGCCCTTACAGCCGCTGCGGCCGCCTTGTCGACGATGGAAGTGTTGGAAAAAGTCAAGGCATCACCTGGTCTTCATGGACGTGAGACAAGTCAGGCGGCCAGGCCCTAGTGCCGATCCAGGCCGCCACGCGGGGAGGAATCCCCCAGCACCTACTGTTCAAGGACTAAGGTGCTTGCTAGATCTTGCCGTCGTCCTCGAAGGTTTCCGTCCAGTCCTTCACCAGACCGTCCAGCGCTTCCTTGGCCGTGCCATTGCCGGCGATCACATAGTTGTGGACGCGCTTCTGCATGGCCTGCAGCAATGGCGCATAGCTGGGTTCGGCCCAGAAGTCCTTGACGATCGCCATCGAGTCCAGGAATGCCTGGGCATAGGGCTGGCTGGACGCGAAGCCGGGGGCGTTGACGACGGAATTCAGGCAGGAAAAGCCGCCAAGTTCCCACCATTTGGCCTGCACGTCAGGCTGTGCGAACCATTTGATGTATTGAAGCGCGGCTTCCTGCTTGTCGGAATAGGACACGACAGAAATGCCTTGCCCGCCAAGCTGGGCGAAATGCGCCTTCTCGGCCGGATTGGGGAAGAAGCCGATCCGCTCGCCACCGACCTTCTCGTCCTTGTAGAGGCCGGGCCAGGTGAAGGCGAAGTTCATATGCATCGCCACCTGACCGGATTTGAAGGCATCGGCGGACTCGGTCATATAGACGTTGGAACTGCCGGGCGGCGTGCAGCAATCATAGAGGGACTTATAGAATTCGAGGCCCTTGACGGCATCGGCGGAGTTGACGAAGCCTTCCATCTCGTAGGGCTTCTTCGGATTGTCGTACTGGAAACCCCAGTCGTACAGGACATTGGTGACGCCCATGGTGATGCCTTCCGAGCCGCGCTCGGTGTAGATCGAGGCGCCGTACACAGTCTGGCCGTCGACCTCGCGCTTCTGGAAGAATTCGGCGATCTGCTTGAGCTGGTCATAGGTCTTGGGGGCATCCAGTTTCCAGCCGTATTTTTCCTGGAATTCCTTTTGCAGTTCGGGCTTCTCGAACCAGTCCTTGCGATAGGTCCAGCCCACCACATCGCCCATGGCCGGCAGCGCCCAATAGTTGGGAGTATTCTTCGGCCATTGCGAATAACCGACGACGGTTGCCGGCACGAAGTCATCCATCTTGATGCCTTCCTTGTCGAAGAAGTCGTTCAGCTTGACGTAGTGGCCGTTTTCGGCCGCGCCGCCGATCCACTGGCTGTCGCCGATGATCAGGTCGCAAAGCTTGCCCTTTGAGTTCAGTTCATTGAGGAAGCGGTCGGCATAGCTCGTCCACGGGACGAATTCGAATTTCATGTCGATCTTGGTCTTGGCGGTAAAGTCCTTGGAAAGTTCGACCAGTGCGTTAGCCGGATCCCAGGCCGCCCAGCACAGCGTCAATTGCTCGGCTTTCGCCATTTGCGGCAATGCAGCGGACATCAGCAAAGCTGCGGCAATCCCCACAGGGGTCTTCAATTTCATCTGCATGCTTCCCTCCCGGACAACGGAGGACGGCACGACGCCTCCTCCAATTCCTCGGCCCTTCACGGGCCAACCCACCACGATCCTTCTCTCCATCGTGTTGAGTATTTTGTTTAGTTATTGCCATTTCACTGAACAAATCAAGAGGCATTCGTTGCTGCACTGCAGCGCTTTCTCGAGAAGCGGCAAGTGTTGGATTTCGTGGTCCGGGGAGTGGAATGGTTTTGCGCGGTCAAGCGCAAATAAATTCAGCGACTTAACAAAAAGATGATTCACGCATTGCAGTGCGGCTGCCGAATTTGAAAATTCGCTGTCAGTGCGCGGCGAAGTCGAGCAGGCTGGCCGCGGTCGTCTCATCCGTGATCAGGACATTGACATATCTGGCACGAAGGCAGGCAAGAATCGCATCCCGCTTGCTGAGGCCGGCGGCAACGCCGATCGACAGATTGCGGTGGCGGCAGGATTCGAGGCTGATACCGATGGTACGGGCATCGAGGTCCTGATCGACGATCCTGCCCTCGGTGTCGATGTAGCGACTCAGGATGTCGCCAACGGCCCCTTTTTGCCGAAGCTGTTCGTGCTCCTCCAGCGATACATAGCCGGACTGGATGAGCACCGAATCCGGCACCATGGCGCCGATTCCGAAGCAGATGACCGGCACGCGCGCCGCGAATTCGAGCACGGCGGCGATGGTCGGGTCATGCTCCAGCGCCTGTTTCGTGGCGGCATGGCCAAACATGGCGGGAACCGGCAGCAGGGTAGCGATGCCCTTGCCGGCATTGGCGAAAAGCTCGGCGACATTATTGGTCTGAGGACCCGACGAGCGGACGTTCATCGATCCGTTCAGCAGCACGACCTCGACACCCTCGTTCCAATAGGGCGGCAGGCGGCGGGCTACCGCCGTCATCGTCCGGCCCCAGGAAATGCCGATCGCCGGGATTTTTCCGAGGCCGGCGAGATATTGCCCGGCAGCGCGGGCGACGGCGTCGAGCACCAATGCATCGTCTTCGTCGCTATTGCAGGGAACGATCACTGCTTCCTTGATGCCGAAGGCACGCTCCAGGCGGCTCTCGAGACCCGGCAGACGCGGCGTGTGCGGTACGATTTCGATGCGCACCAGGCCGGTTTCCTTGGCCTCGGTCAATAACCGGCTGGCCTGCCAGCGCGTCAGGCCCAGTTCGGCCGATAGGTCGCTCATCGTCATGTCGAGATGGTAGTAGCGCTTGGCCACCTGGATCATCAGTTGTTCACGCTGCTCGGCTGAGAGATTGCGGAACTGGATATCGCGCTCAAGGCGGGCAGGCTTCATCTCCAGCTCCCCAACTGGCTTGTTGCCAGCCGCCGCGATTGCGGCATCAGCAATTCGGTAGCCTCAAGATATTCTCCCAGCAAATGCTGGTAGATCGCATGCGCGGCAAGGTCGGGTTCGATGATCGTCGTGTTCTGCCTGACGGCATCGGCGGCAGCAAAGAGATCCGGCACGAGACCGGAGCCCGCCGCCGCCGCCGCCGCCGCACCGATGATAGTGAGATTGGCCTCCTGCGGCAGTTCGACGGGCATGCCGATCGCATCGACCGTCGCCTGCAGCCAGAGCCGGTTCTTGGCGTAACCCCCGGAACTGACGATGCGATCGACGGGCACTTCGAGCTCCTGCACGCGCTTCAGCACATTGGCGGAGGCGAGCGCCACGCCTTCGATCGCCGAACGATACATGCTCGCCCGATCATGGCCTAGTGACAAGCCGATGATGGCGCCGCGCAGCAGCGGCTCGCGGTAAGGCGTGCGGTTGCCCATGAAATAATCGAGCGTCAACAGTCCGGTTCCGCCGACCGGAATGGCGGCCGCTTTCTCCCGCAGCGCCGTGCGGCCGGGGGCATCGAGTTCGAACAGGTTCTTTTCGAACCAGGTGAGCACCGAACCGGCGGAGACCTGCCCCGCCTCGACCAGCCAGTGGTCATCGACCAGCGCATGCGGATAAGGGCCCCAGAAACCATCCATCGGCCGCTGCCGGTCGAGCTGGAACAACTGGACGACGGATGTGCCGCCGATCATCAGCATTTCGCCGGGCTTCAGCGTGCCCGCACCGAGCATGCCGATATGGGCGTCGATGCCACCTTGCGAGAGAATAGGCCTGCCTATCAGGCCAAGATGGGCCGCCGCCGTCGCGCTGATCCGGTCGATCGGCGCGCCGACGGCGAAGATTTCCGGAGGCAACTTGGCTTCCAACCCCTCGACGCCGAATTCGGCATAGAGCTCCGACGGAAAGCGGCGACTTACGGAATCATAATTCCACTTGCAGGTCGCGTTCATGCGCGAGGCGACCCAGCGCCCGGTCAGCATGAAATTGATATAGTCGAGGCATTCGCAGACGATATCGGCTTGGGCATAGATTTCGCGCTCATGGCCGGCGAGCCACATCGCCTTGGAGATCAGCCATTCCGAGGCATTGCCGCCGCCGACATAATCCATCACCGGATTTTTGGACTTCGCACTTCGCTCGGCTTCCTGTGCCGCACGGCAATCCATCCACAGCATGGCGGGTCTCAGCGGCGTGCCGTCGCGTTTGCAGGCGACGACGGTGGACGCGGTCGTGGCTACACAGATGCCGGCGATCTCAGGCGAGCCGAGATCCTGTATCAAGCCACGGCATGTGCGGCCCAGCGCATCCCACCAATCAAGCGGCGATTGCTCGGCCCAGCCGGGACGAGGATAGGCCGTTTCGTATTGCTCCTCGCGCTCACCCAGCATGTGCCGCGTCGACAGGTCGAACACGCCGACGCGAATACCGCCGGTGCCGAAATCCAGACCGAGGAGATTGGCCATGCGTTATTATCCCCTTACGGACGGAACATGATCTTCGAGAAGAATTCGCTCTTGTTCTTGATCTTGTCGAACATTCCCGGCAGCGCCTCCAGACCAAGCTCCTGGGTGATCATGAACTCCCATCTGAGCCTGCCGCTCGCCAGACTGTCAAGCGTGACGGTCCATTGCTTGCCGGGATAAGGCGCGCCGAACGAGTTCCAGGCGCCATGCAGCGAGACTTCCTGACGCAGGAAATGCTGGAAGGTCTTGTTCTCCAGCGTCACGTCGCCGACCGGAATGCCGATGAACACGACATGGCCGCCGGGCGCCGCGAGCTTGGCCGCGACGTTGATCGAGGAATTATGACCGGCGGCCTCGACGATCAGGTCGCATTTGAGATCGGCCGGGATGGCGTCGGTGACGAGGAATGTTTGCGATGCACCAGCTTCCTTCGCCTGCGCCAGCTTCTCGTCGGAAATGTCGATGGCGACGACCTCCGAGCAGCCCATCAGTTTCATCCACTGGATGGCGAACAGGCCGATCGGGCCGCAGCCGATCACCGCGCCGCGCTGGCCGGCGGTCGGCGGCGCTTTCCAGATCGCGTGCAGGGCGATGGAGGCGGGATCGATCATGGCGGTGGCACGCGGGTCCATGCCCTCGGGCGCCCTGAGCAGGTTGCTGACCGGCACGGCGACGAATTCGGTATAGGCACCATCGCGGCGCGAGCCGAAATAATCATAGTCGCGGCAACGGGAGAAAGTGCCGGTCAGGCACTGGTCGCATTTGTAGCACGGCAGCATCGGCGGCACGCCCATCAGTTCGCCCACCTTGAAGCCTTCCACGCCTTCACCGATCTCGGTGATGTGGCCTGAAAACTCATGGCCGCAGACGATCGGCATCTTGTGGGCACCCTTGATCAGCATGCGCGGAATGTCCGAGCCGCAGACGCCGACGGCAGCGACCCGCACCATCACATGACCGGGCTTGAGTTCTGGCTTGGGGATGTCCTCAAGGCGGATATCTCCGGGCGAATACATGACGGCTGCGCGCATTTTGTGGTCCTGTCTTTCAATAGTCTGATCAGCTATTCAAAGCTGCTGGTGAAGGCGTCGGTGGCGATGATCGCATCGCGGACGATCGGCACGGAGAGCGGCACGGCCACTTTCCAGGTCGGCGATCCCGGCAGCAGCGCCGCTTCGGCGACACGCTCCAGATCGGACTTGGTGACGGCGCCGAGATTGAGATCGGCAAGCCGGGTCGGCAGTCCGAGGCTGCGGCAGAAGGCTGTCATCTCGCGGATTTCGGCCAACGGCCTTCCCTCCAGCATCAGCAGGCAGAGCACGCCGAAAGCCACCTTCTCGCCATGAAAGAAGGAATGAGTCTCATCCAGCACGGTCAGGCCGTCATGAATGCCATGCGCCGCCGAAACACCGCAATTCTCGAAGCCGAGGCCCGACAGCAGCGTATTGGCCTCGATGATATTCTCCACCGCAGGCGTCAGCGCGCCGCGTTCAGCGGCAAACTTCGCAGCCAGCGCATCGCGCATCAGCACGTCGTGGCAGGCCCGCGCAATGGCGATACCGGCAGCCGGCGGCAGCATGTTGGGCTTGACGAGATTGTTGGAATTGGAATCGAGATTGGAACGCGCCTCGAACCAGGTGGAGAGCGCATCACCGATGCCGGAGATAAGAAATCGCACCGGCGCCTTGACGATCACGGCGCTGTCGACAATGACGATATCGGGATTGCGGCCCAGGAAATGTGCTTCCTGATAAACACCGTCATCGGTGTAGCGGACCGAGATGGCGCTGCACGGCGCGTCGGTGGACGCAATCGTCGGGACGATGACGATCCTGCCGCCGGTGGCGATCGCCGCCATCTTGGCCGTGTCGGCCGTCTTGCCGCCGCCGATGCCGACGACTACGGAAGCGCCGGACGAATTCACCAGGCCGGTGACGCGCTCGATCTCGCCGCTGGAGCATTCGCCGTTGAAGCGTTCGATCTGGTAAGCGATGCCAGATGCCTCCATGCTGTCCTTCAGCATCGCGCCGTATTGGTCGAGCACGAACGGATCTGCCAGCAGGAAGGCCTTGTCGCCGAGTTTGGAAATATGTTCGCCGAGCCGGCCCATCTCGCCGGCCCGCTGGATATACTTGTTCGGTCCGCCATAGGAGCGACCGCCCGCATTTTCCGTAGCCATGTTCCTCTCCCTTCGTTTGCACAACAGTGCAGAAACTTTACATTTGTCGACGACCGGGCGCAGGTATCACCCGGTTTGCATTTCCCCGCCTAGAAGCCGCCGTTCACATAGCCGCCATCGACCGGCATGGTCATGCCGGTGACATAGATCGCCGCAGGCGAGGCAAGAAACAGCGCGGTGCCGACGAGATCGTCGACCGTGCCCCAGCGTTTCAGCGCTGTTCGGTTCTCGATCTTGCCAGCCGCAACCGGGTCTTCCCAGAGGCCGCGCGTCATGTCTGTCTTGTGATACCCCGGCGCGATGGCATTGACGCGGACACCGTCCGGGCCGAACTTGTGCGACAGGGCACGGGTCAGGCCGACGATGCCGGTCTTGCTGGCACAATAGGCCGGCACCGTGTCATCGGCCAGGTAAGAGAGCATCGACGCCGTGTTGATGATCGCGCCCTTCGATACTTTGAGCAGCGGATAGGCGGCCATCGACAGCCGCATGGCGCTGTTGAGATTGATATCGATGACCTCCATATAGGTCTCCTCATCAAACTCGGCATGCGGCCGGGCGATGCCGGCGGCGTTGACCAGCACGGACAGCGAATTGAGATTGCCGATGAAGGCATCGATCGCCGCGCGGTCGCGAACATCCAAAGTGCCGAAGCGAATACCGGAAAGTGCCGGATCTTTCCGCACCTGCCCCAGCTTTTTTTCCGATGTGCCGGTGGCGATCACCTCGGCACCAAGTTGTGCGAAGCCTTGGGCGATCGCGAGCCCGATGCCGCTGGTGGCCCCCGAGACAAGCACGGTCTGGCCCCGGAAGAGATCGCTGCGGAACGTGTCGATAATGTCTTGCATGTTGTTTTCCTTTCCCTGGCTACCAGACCGTATAGCCGCCATCGGCGCTGACAATCGAACCGGTCATCAGGCTCGATGCCTCGGACGCCAGGAACAGGATGACGGCGGCGATTTCCGGCGCCTGGCCCATGCGGTTCATTGGCGTGTTGCCGACCCAGTGCTTCATCATTTCCGGATCGTCATAGACATAACGGGTAAGCTCGGTTTCGATATAGGTGGGCGCCACGGCATTGACCCGGACCTTGCGCGTCGCCCATTCCGCCGCCAGCGAGCGTGTCAGGTGGTGGACGCCCGCCTTGGAGGCATTGTATTGCGCCTGTTCCTGCGGCCGGTTGACGATATCGGCCGACATCGAGCCGACATTGACGATATTGCCGCCGCCCTGATCGATCATCGCCTTGCCGAAGGTGCGGCAGCACCAGAACACGCCATTGAGATTGACATCGATGACCTTGAGCCAGGTCTGGTCGTCCATGGTTTCGGCCGGGCGGTTGGAAATGGCGATGCCGGCATTGTTGACGAGGACGTCGACGCGGCCATGCTTGGCGATGATCGCCGCATGCACGGCTTCCACCGCGCGCGGATCGGTGACATCGAGCGTCTCGCTATCGACATTGCGGCCCTTGGCGCGCAGTTCCTCGGCAGCCTTCGCCGCGGCCTCGCCGTTCATGTCGGTGATGACGACGGTGGCGCCGGCTTCGCTCAGCGCATCTGCGGTCGCAAAACCGATGCCGCGCGCGGCGCCGGTGACGACGGCGATCTTTCCCTTGAGACTGAACAATTCGAGATACATGGTTTTCCTCACTCCCCTTGCAATGATGTAGCAGCCAGCGCGTCGAGATCGTCGTAGAGCGCCTGGCTGTTGAAATAGAGCCTGTCGAAAATCGGTTGCATCCTGCAATATTTTTCCTGCCATGCGGGATCGGGCGCGATCTCGTCGGCATAGCGGACGAAGGCCGAGACCGCCTGATCCAAACTGGAGAACTGGCCTGTGGCGACCGCACCCATCGCCGCGCAGCCGAGAATGCCGCATTCCTGTTCCTCCGGCACCACGATCGGGACGCCATAGATGCTGGCCTTGATCCTGAGCCAGAATTCGGTCTTGGCACCGCCGCCGGAGGCAATGACGCGCTCGATCTTCTGCCCGGAAGCCTTTTCCATGACCTGCAGATGGCGGGCGCCGGCAAAGGCCACGCCTTCGAGAATAGCGCGGTTGAGATGCGAAAGACCGTGCGCCGCACCGAGACCGAAGAACTGCGCGCGGGCATTGCGATGCGCGCCGAGCCGCTCGCCGGTCAGGAAGGGGAGGAAGAACAGGCCGTCCGAACCAACCGGCGCCTCGTCCGCCCGGGCGACAAGCTGGACGTAGCTCTCCTTGCCTTCATGCAAAGCACGGCGCGCCCAGCGCATCGCGTCTCCGCCGCTTTCCAGCAATGCGAACGGTCCCCAATTGCCCTCGACCGTGGCGACGTTGGAGATTTCCGGATCAAGCAGGGGCGCGGTTGCTATCAGCGTCAGGATGCAGGATGTGCCAGTGACGTCGGACACCAGGCCAGGGCGGCAGGTGCCGGAACCGAGCAGCGCCACCGGATAGTCCGCGCCCCCCACCAGAACCGGCGTGCCCGACGCAAGGCCGGTTTCCAGCGCTGCAGCTTCGGTGACAGCACCGAGGATTTCCAGCGGATTGCGGATCGGCGGCAGTTTCGCGGCGTCCAGCCCCAGGCGCTCGACCATGGTGCTGGACCACGAACGCGTCACGGGATTCATCAGGAACGAGCAGGACGCATCGCCCTCGTCCATGGCGATTTCGCCGGTCAGCCTGAGGTTGATGTAATCCTTGGGCATGATGACGTGCGCGGCACGGGCGTAGGCTTCGGGATCGTTGTCCCGCAGCCAGGCAAGCTTGAACCCCGGCCAAGCCGGCGTCGGCGGATTGCCGCTTTCGGAAAGATAGGATTCCGGCGCGTTGGCCTGTTCGAAATCGCGGACGAGGTCGATGGTCCGCTTGTCGTTCCAGAGCGGCACGAGATCGCGTGTCAGTTCTCCCTTGCCGTCGACCAGCACGGTGCCGTGCATCTGGCCGCAGGCGACGACCGCGGAAATCCGGCCTTTCGCGTCCGGCACATCTGTCAATACCGTGCGGATTGTGGCGGCTACGCCTGCCCACCAATCCCTGGGGCGTTGCTCGGCCCAACCGAAGCGCGGCACAATCTGGTCATGCTCGCGGGCGGCGATGGTGACGATCCGGCCGACGCCATCGACCAGCGCCGCGCGGACGCTTCCCGTGCCGATATCGATGGCGAGCGTGAGGGCGGAGGTCATGCGGATGGCTTTCCCACGCTCAACGCTTCAACTGGCCGGTGCTGTATTGCAGCAGCATGGCAACGACGATGATCAGGCCCATATAGACCTGCTGGTGATAGCCCGGCACGCCGGCAAGGTTCATGATATTGGCGATGATGCCCATGACCAGCGCGCCGAGCAGCGTATTGATGACGCCGCCCTTGCCGCCCATCAGGCTGGCGCCGCCGATGACCACGGCGGCGATGACATTGAGTTCGGCGGCAACGCCGACCTGCGCGGAACCGACGCCGGTGCGGCTCGACGAGATGATGCCGGCGACCGCCGCCAGCATGCCGGAGATCACATAGACGGCGAGGATATAGCGCGGCACGGCGATACCCGACAAGCGCACGGCTTCCTCATTGGAGCCGATGGCGGTGATGATCCGGCCGAAGCGGGTGAAATTGAGCACGATGCCGCCGATGATGAAGACGATGAACATCAGGATCACAGGCTGCGGAATGCCGAACAGGAAGCCCGAACCAAAACGGCTGAAGGCGGCACCCGCATCGTTGAGCGGGATCGGTCGTCCTTCGGAAATGATCAGCGCCAGGCCGCGCGCCATGGCCATCATCGCCAGCGACATGACAAAGGACGGCAGCTTGAGATAGGCGATGAAACCACCCGTGACCATGCCGCAGACCGCGCCGGCAGCCAGCACCAGCGCTATCGTGGCGACCGGGCCGAAGCCCGACATGGCGATGAAATAACCGGTCAGCACGCTGCCGAGCGCCATGATCGAGCCGACCGAGAGATCGATGCCGCGCGTCAGGATGACGAACAGCATGCCGACCGACATGATGCCGGCGCTCGACGCCACCTGCCTGAGCACGTTGAGGATATTGCCCCGGCTCAGGAAGCTGTCGGACCAGAATGTGGCGACAATGACGAGAACCAGGAAGATCGCCAGCGTTCCGAACCGTTGCAGAACCGTTCGGAATTCGATCTTGCGCCTGGTTTCCTGCGGCATCGTGGAGTCTGTTGTCGTGCTCATCAGTTGCTACCCGGATTTGCTGTGAGTGTTCCGCCCGTCATCGACAGGCCAAGCAGGTTTTCTTCGCTGTAGGTGTCTGGGAAAAGTTCGCCGCGAATCTCGCCCTGGCCCATGGCCAGCACCCGGTCGCAAAGCCCGAACAGTTCCTGGTGTTCCGACGAGATCACCAGCACTGCCTTGCCGTCCTCGGCGAGCTTGTTGACCAGCGCATAGATTTCGGTCTTGGCACCGACATCGACGCCGCGCGTCGGCTCATCGAGAATGATGACATCGCCGTCGGCATGAAACCACTTGGCGAGCGCGACTTTCTGCTGGTTGCCGCCGGACAGGCTCGATACCGGCGCGTCGATGCTGGACGCCTTGAGCCGCAGGCTCTTGCCGAGCGCTGTGACTTCGCTGCGCTCCTTGGCGCGTCTGAGGAAGCCGAAACCGTTCACGACCGAGGACATCTTGGCCATGGTGGCGTTGACGCGGATCGGCTTGTCGAGGATCACGCCCTGCTGCTTGCGGTCTTCCGGCACCAGCCCGATCCCGGCCCTGACCGCATCCTTGGGCGAACGCAATCTGAGCGGCTCGCCCCTGAGCAGGACCGAACCGCTATCGAGCGGATCGGCGCCGAAGATCACGCGGGCGACTTCCGTCCGGCCCGAACCGATCAGGCCGCCGAGACCGACGATCTCGCCCCTGCGCACGGAGAAACTGACATTGCGGACCATGCGGCCGGCATTGAGGTTCTCGACCTTCAGGAGTTCCTCGCCGATGACGCGTTTGCCGCGCTCGGGAAACATGGTCGAGATGGGGCGGCCGACCATCATGCGGATGATATCGTCGACCTTGACGTCGCCGGTATTGACCGTGCCGACGGTCTGGCCGTCCTTCATGACCGTCATGCGGTCGGCGATGTCGAACACTTCGTCGAGGCGATGGGAGATATAGACAATACCGACACCGCGATCGCGCAGGCCCCGGATGATCTGGTGCAGCCGCATCGCGTCCTGCGCAGAAAGCACGGAGGTCGGCTCGTCGAAAACGATGATCTTGATATCCTGCGACAGCGCCTTGGCGATCTCGACCACCTGCTGGTGGGCGACCGCCAGCGTGCCGACGATACGATTGGGATCGATCCGGAAGCCCAGGCGGTCGATCAGTTCCTTGGCGCGCTTGCGCAGGCTGGCATGCGAAATGACCGTTGGCAGTTCACCGAGGAAAATATTCTCGGCCACCGTCAGGTCGGGCGCCAGCGCCAGTTCCTGATGGATGACGACAATCCCCATCGCCCGGGCGGCGCGCGGATCGCGGAATACCACCGGCTTGTCGTCGATGACGACTTCACCATGGCTCGGGATCATTTCGCCGCCGAGAACGCGCATCAGCGTCGACTTTCCGGCCCCATTCTCGCCCAGAAGGGCATGGACCTCGCCGGCCTGGATGTCGAAATCCACCAATTTCAGCGCATGGATACCGCCGAACGACTTCGATATGGATTTGAGTTTGACGAGTTCAGCCATCATGCTCTCCGGACAGAAGGCAATGAGACGACGGAGGTTGGCCCCGCCGTCTCATCTCTATAGCTTCGCAGCTCTACATCGTCAGAGCCGTCTCGGGAGGAATCCTATCAAAATACAGCGTCGGCGCGATAGAACTTGTCGACGTTCTCTTTGGTGATGACGGCAGGCGTCGTCAGATTGAGCTTGTTGAAGTCCTTCGGCAGTTCGCCCTTCAACGCCTTCAGGCCGATATCGACGGCGGTACGCGCCACGAGATCCGGATCGTTAAGGCCCGTCGCGCCATATTTGCCTTCCTTGATGAGGGCGAGCGCTTCCTTTTGGGCGTCAGCGGCGGCGAGCGCCAGCACGTCGGTCTTGCCGGCCGCTTCGAGCGCCTTCAGCGCGCCGAGAACCATCGAGTCGTTCTCGCCGAGCACGACGTTGACATCCGGATGGGCAGTCAGCAGGTCTTCCATGGCAGCAAGGCCACCTTCGTTCGACCATGCGCCCCAGCCCTGTCCGACAACCTCAAAGTCGGTGTGGCCCTGGTTGGTCAACTGGCCTTCGACCAGGCCCCGGAATACGCCGAGACGGCGGTCACGGCCGACTTCGTTGCCCTTGTCGCCCGAAAGCAGGATGATTTTCAGATGCTTGCCCTTGGTGGCATCGGCAAGCCATTGGCCAACGAGAAAGCCGTTCTGGTCGTTGGACGAACGAACCTGGGTGATGACATTTGCCTTGGTGTTGATCGACGAATCCATCACCACGACCTTGACGCCGGCAGCGGTGGCCGCATCGGCGGCGGCAACGAGGCCTTCCGGATCACGCGGATTGAGGATGAGAAGATTGACGCCCTTGGCGACCATGTCCTCGACGTCGGCGATCTGCTTGGCCATGTCGTTCTGGCCATCGGCGCTGGTCACTTCGCAACCCGCCTTCTTGGCCTGATCTTCAGCGGCTGCGACCTGCGCGGCAAAATAGGGCGCGCCAAGCGTATACATGGCGATGCCGACCTTGCAGTCAGCCGCATTCGCAGCGCTCAGCGAAGCGACGCTCATGGCGAGCGCCAATACGCATCCGGAAAGGGTAATTCTCATGGGTTTCTCCTCCAGTTTCCATGACATCGGCAGCAATTCGCTCCCTTTTTGTAGTTAAAATACATTCTTAAGGTTTGGTCAAGAGGAATTTTTCACTCATATTTGATATCTGTGCACATTCGTGATGTATATTGCGCCGCGACAGAACCTCGCTGCACCGCAATAAGGCAATTTTGGTGTACATTAGCAATCCATCGCTTGAACTTCTCATCTTTTCATGTAGCATTACTACAAATAGGAATTGCATGGGAGAAAGCTATGACCTTGTTCGAGCCGGGCGTCGGCCGGGTGGACATCGAAAGCGGACAATTGCAGGGTGCGACCAACCGATATGTGAAGACATTTCGCGACCTCGAAGGACTTTACGAGGATGAGGCAGCATTAGCGGCAGTGATTGCTGAAAAGGGCGATGCGGTTGCCTATGAGGTCACCGACTACAAGCCGTCTGCCAATGCCGGCGACATCATCATCGGTGTGACCCGAATGGAGCCGGGCAGGATCGGCCGTGAGTATTACCTGACCCGTGGTCATATCCATGCGCGACCCAACCGGCCGGAAATGTATTATGGCGAAAGCGGCGTCGGCGTGATGTTGCTCGAATCGCCGGATGGCCAGGTCCGCACGATCGAGATGCGCGCCAGGACGATGTGCTATGTACCGCCCTTCTGGATCCATCGTTCGGTCAATGTCGGCAGCGAGCCGCTGGTGATGACATTCGCCTATCCGGCTGATTCCGGCCAGGATTACGAGATCATCGCCAAGGCCGGCGGTATGAGGAGCCGTATCATCGACGACGGCAATGGCGGCTGGAAGGCCGTCGACAATGCCAGCTACCGGCAGAGGCCGCAGTCGCTGGTCGACAGCATCATGGCATTGACCGATTGAAATCGAGGCAGAGGCAATGACGGATTACGCGCCGGCCACCCAACCCACGCTGTATTTCATCGGCGTGACGACGGCCAAGAGCTCGATCATGAAGGTGTTTCCCGCCTGGGCCGACTATCTCGGCCTCAAGGACGCGGTGATCAGAGGCATCGATTTTCCACTGCACGCGGACCCGGAGGCTTATCGTCATGCGGTCGCCTTCATCCGTGACGTTCCGATGTCGCTGGGGGCGCTGGTCACAACTCACAAGATTGATCTGTTCAACGCCTGCAAGAACATGTTCGACGAGATCGACCCGCATGCGCGGCTGATGGACGAGACGAGCTGCATTTCCAAGCGCGATGGCAAGCTGATCTGCCACGCCAAGGACCCGATCTCTTCGGGACTGGCCATGGACGCCTTCCTGCCGGACGGCTATTTCGAACGCACGGGTGCCGAACTGTTTTCGATCGGCGCCGGCGGCTCGACCATCGCGCTGACATGGCACATGATGCACAAAAGGCGCGAGGGCGACCGGCCGTCACGGATCGTCGTTTCCAATCGCAGCGGGCACAGGATCGATGAAATCAAGCGGATCCATGCCGCGATGGGCACGACGCTGCCGGTCGATTATGTCGTGGCGCCCCGGCCCGCCGACAATGACGCGATCGTCGGATCGCTGAAACCGGGCTCGGTGGTGATCAACGCCACCGGCCTCGGCAAGGACGCGCCGGGATCGCCGCTGACGAATGCGGTGGTCTTTCCGGAAAACGGCGTCGTCTGGGATCTCAATTATCGCGGCGAGTTGATCTTTCTCGATCAGGCCCGGGCGCAGGCGGATGCCCGGCATCTGCAGATCGAGGATGGCTGGATCTATTTCATCCATGGCTGGACGCAGGTGATCGCCGAGGTTTTCAACGTCGACATCCCGACCAGCGGTCCTAAATTCGATGCGATTTCGAAAATCGCGCTGGACGTCACGAAGGGCTGACATGATGCGCCACGAGATCTTCGTCACGCCGCGTTCGCTGACCGAAGCACCGCATCCCGCCGTCGAGGCGATGATCGGCCACGGCGTCGAGATCGTCTATGCGACCGCCGGCAAGCTGCCGGATGAAGCCGAGCTTCTGCGGCTGGTGCCTGATGTCACCGGCTGGCTGGCCGGCGTCGAGCCTGTTTCACCGGCCGTGATCGCGGCGGCGTCGAAACTGCGCGTCATCAGCCGCAACGGCACCGGGCTCGACAACCTGCCGCTCGCCGATCTGAAATCGCGCGGCATCGCCGTCCGCACGGCCGATGGCGCCAATGCGCGCGGCGTGGCGGAACTGGCGATCGCGATGATCTTCTCGGCGATGCGGCATCTGCCGTTCACAGACCAGGGCTTGAAGGCAGGCGGCTGGCCCCGACGTCGCGGCATCGAGTTCTTCGGCCGAACGCTGGGCGTGATCGGCTGCGGCGCTGTCGGCGGTGAAGTTGCGCGACTGGCATCGGCGATGGGCGCACATGTCATCGCTTATGACCCCGCCCGGCCGGAGCTAGGCATCGACCCGAAGCGTTTCCGCTGGGCCGAGCACGAGGAGATTTTTCGCGAGGCCGATATCCTGACGCTGCATTGCCCGCCGGGCCGCGATGGCAAACGCCTGATCGATCGAGACATGCTCAAGACGGTGAGGCCCGGCCTGATCCTCATCAATACCGCACGCGCCTCGCTGGTGGATGAAGCGGCGCTGATCGAGGCGCTGGATGAGAGACGCGTGCAGACCTATTGCGTCGACGTGTTCGACCCGGAGCCACCTGCCTTTCCCGGTCTGGCTTCGCGGCCGGATGTAATCGCCACGTCGCATATCGGTGGCTATACCGAGGAAAGCGTCAACCGTGCGACGCAGATGGCGGTGTTCAACCTGTTGGAATCGCTCGGTTTCCAACAGCATGAATTGACGGCGTGAGATTGCTCATGACGACGCCCGACGCAATCCCGTTCGACGAACCGCTTTCGGAAAAACTCGCTGCAGGTCCCGACGATGGCGTTTCGCTCTACTGGCTGGGACAGGCTGGCTTCGTGATCGACGCCCATGGCAGGCGCATCGTCATCGACCCCTATCTTTCCAACACGCTGGCCGTCAAATATCGCTCCACGCGCCATTCGCATCAGCGCATGGCACCGGCGCCACTGACGCTGGATGAGCTTGGTGCGGTGGATCTCGTACTCTGCACACATCATCATACCGACCACATGGATGGCGAAACGCTGCAGAAACTGGCGGAACGCCTGTCGGCGCTCAAATTCGTGGTGCCCGCCGCGTCCGGGGAGCTGGCTATGCAGCGGATCGGCGTCGATGCCATCAGGTTGATCACGGTCGATGCCGGCGAACATCTCGATATTGGCGGCATCCAGATCGACGTCGTCCGTGCCGCTCATGAAACGCTGGAGCGGGATGACGAGGGCCACCATAAGTTCCTCGGCTACGGATTGAACTTGGGCGGTGTGCGTGTCTTCCATTCGGGCGATACCATACCCTTTGATGGGCAGGTGGAAGAGGTCCGCTCGTTTGCGCCCGACGTGGCGCTGCTGCCGGTCAATGGCCGCAGCAAGATTTTGGCAGAGGCAGGCTTCGCCGGTAACCTGACGCTTACCGAATCGATATCGCTCTGCGAGCGGTGCGGCGTCAAACGCATGATCGCCCATCACTACGGCATGTTCGCCTTCAACACGATTTCAGCTGCCGAGATCGACCGGGCGGCAACGACTGCGCCCCTTGATCTGCAGCGCGCCCGCTATCAGGTCGAATTCCGGATTGACGCTGCATAGCCAAGATGGCAGGTGATCCGCTTCCGCAGGCAGTGGCTGCAGCAATCCCGGAGAGTTCAATGACAACAGTCGAGATAGACAACCGCAGCGATTTCGCCCTCTGGGCCATTGAACGCGCACAGGAAATCGTCCGCGTGGAAGGTTCCGCGCTCGCGCTGGCCGCGCGCGACATGAATGAGGCGGACCTGCAGACATCGGGGGCGGCACTTGGCAAAGCGATCGCCGATGCCATGCTCGAAGTCTTCGACGGGCTTATGACCGACTGAAGGCCCGATCAGATCCAGCTTTCGAGCCGCGTGTTCATCACCAGTTCGGCGACCGATGCGGTGTTGGGCAGGCTGAGCAGGAAGCTCACGGTATCGCCGATGGTTTCCGGCGGGATGCGATTGGCCGAGGGCGTGACGCCCGGCACCGAGGCGACAAGCTGGGTATCGACCGCGCCGGGGCAAAGGGCGGTGACGCGAACGCCATGCTCCCAGCCTGCGAATTTCGCCGCATGCGTCAGCGCCATCACCGCATGCTTGGTCATGGCATAGGCGACCGAGACGCCATCGCGATAACGCTTGCCGTCTGTCGAGGCGACATTGATGATCCGCCCATGACCGGCTTTTTCGAGATGCGGCAGTGCCAGCCGGATCAGCCGGAACGGGCCTTTGACATTGACCGCCCACATTTCATCGAGCACGGATTCATCGCCGGACCGAAGATCGATAGCGCGCAAGATGCCAGCATTGTTGATCAGCCCGTCGAGCCGCCCGAAGCGCTCGATCGTCGCATCCAGCCAGGGTTCGGCGTCTTCCGGCTTCGTCGCATCGAATTTGGCAATCAACGTGCGCTCGGGATCGAGGCCTTTCAATTCGGAGGGCTTGCGAACGCCTAGCGACAGCAGATAACCATCGTCCTGCAGGCGTTTGGCGATCGCGAGGCCGATGCCGCGCGAGGCGCCGGAGATCATGATCACCCGGCCTTCGGGCGACAGCGAACGAGCCGAACTCTCCGCCATCAGAATATCCCCTGATAGACGCCGCCGTCATTGACGATGTTCTGGCCGGTAATGTAGCCGGCATTGGCGCCGCACAGGAAAGCGATCAGGTCGCCGCACTCTTTCGGCGAAGCAAACCGCCCGGCCGGTGTCATCTTCAGCCGGTCGGCAACGATCGCCTCATAGGTGGTGCCGCCGCGTGCCGCGTGTCCATGCAGGTTGGTCTGCAGCGCGTCGGTGTCGAAAAATCCCGGCAACACGCTGTTGATCACCACGTTGTGGGCGACAAGCTCGCGGACCATCGAGGCGATGGCGCCCGACAGAGCCAGCCGCGCGCCATGGCTATGGGCGAAATTGACCTGCGGGAACTTGATATTGCTGACCGAGATGTTGACGACACGACCGAACTTGCGGTCGCACATGCCTGGCACGGTCTTCTGGATCAGTTCGAGCGAGGAGAAGCAATGCGCCTCGAACCAATGGTCCCAGTCGGCACGGGTCAACGTGCGAAAATCCGCCGGCGTCTGGCGGACGCCGGGATTGGTGACGAGGATATCGGGATCGGGGCATGCGGCCAGCACCTCGGCACGGCCGTCCGGCGTGGTGATATCGGCGGCGACATATTTCGCCTCGACGCCGAACCGCGCCGAGAGATCGTCGGCCGCTGTCTTCAATGCATCGGCGCTTCTTGCGACCAGCGTCAGCGATACGCCTTCGAGCGCCAGCGCTTCGGCTGCGGCATGGCCGAGACCCTTGCTGCCGCCACAGACCAGCGCATGCCGTCCCCTGATTCCCAGATCCATCCCCGTCTCCTCTTTCTTATTGTTATGGCGCGAATGAACCTGCGAGCAGACGCGGCGGAACCTTGAAGCGGCCGGCGACATCCTTGAGCTGTTCGCGCTCGGTGATCACCTCAGCCGTATTGCCCGACACCAGGACCGTCGCCGGCAGGAGTTGGGCGTTATAGCGCGCGGCAGACGATTCCGTGTAGCCGCCGGCATCGAGAAAGGCGATGAAATCGCCGCGCACCAATTCCGGCATCTGGCGATGCGGGCCGAGTTCGTCAGAATTGCACAGCGGGCCGACCAGATCGACGGTCTCCGTCGGCTTGGCGCCGGCGTTCTTGACCGGCACCGAATGATAGTACCAGTCGAGCACCGCTGCCCAGGAAAGATGGTTGGTCGAGAGATCGAGATTGACCCATTTTTTGGTCGTGCCGGTTTTGACCGCGCCGACCTTGCCGACCGCGATGCCGGCGGGACCGGAGAGCGCCCGACCCGGCTCCAGACGAAGCTTCGGCAGCGGCAGGCCGAGTTTCTCGGCCTCGTCCTTGATGGCGGCGGCGCAAAGGCTGGCATAATCCTCCGGCTTCGGCGCATCCGGACCGTCGAGCTGGCTGTTGGGGCCGGTGCCATACCATTTGCCGAAGGTCCAGCCGCCGCCGATATCGATGCAGGGCGGCGTCCAGCCGGTATTGTCGCGGATATAGCCCGACCAGGTGATCATTTCCCTGGCCATGACGGCAAAATCGGCCGGATCGTTGGACATGCGGCTCAAGTGGAAATGGGTTTCCTTGAGATGGACGCGTGGCATTGACTTGGCGCGATTGACGATCTCCACCGTCTGTTCGCGGCTCATTCCCCATTTGGTGCTGTCGCTCTGCTGCTTCAGCGTGCCCGGACCATGCATGGCGACACCGGTGCGGTTGCGCAGCGGCTCCAGATCAAGCTTCAGGCGGATGCCGATATCGACATCGCAATCCAGCCGTTCGGCGATCTCGACGATCCGGTCGAGTTCATCCGTCGCGTCGATATTGATGCAGAGGCCGTTGGCGATCGCCATTTCCAGCTCGTCGTCCTGCTTGTTGGAGCCATTGAGGACGAGGCTTTTCGGATTGGTACCGGCCAGCAGCGCCATGTACATTTCCTGCGCGCCGAAGCAATCGCCGCCCGCGCCCTCTTGATTCATGATGTGACGGATGGCAAGCCCGTTGTTGGACTTATTGGCGAACAGGATCTCGGTGTCCGGGTAGAATTTCTGGAAGGCATCGCGGAAGGCGCGATAGTTCTGGCGCAGCTGGTTCTCCGAGATGATATAGAGTGGCGTGCCGTATTTCTCGGCCAGAACCTGCACGTCGCAACCATCGACAAACAGGTTGCCGTTGGCGCCAATGCCGACGAACTCACCGAATGTCGTGCTGTAATCAGCCGGTTTGAGTTCCGGTGCGCGAAGCTTTGCGTGGGCCATGGTGATCTCCCTTTCCGAATGTTGATTAGAGCAGGCCGAGTTGCTTGAGACCCTGTTCGAGACCCTTGAGCGGCGCACCTTCCAGCGCGCGGAGCGGCCGGCGCGGCACCCCGCCTCCCGGCAGGCCCATCATATCCATTGCCGCCTTGGTGGCCGGATAGAGCGTGCGTCCGCCCGAAGTGCAAAGATCGGTCAACCGGCGGCCCATCGCCTGGACTTCGGCCGCCCTGGCGGCATCGCCGCGCTTCGGCGCGAAGTAGAGATCGAGCCCGCCATGCGGCCACATGTTGGGGAAACAATCGACCGTGCCATCGGCGCCGAGATCGACGGCGGGGACACCGAACACCGAAGACGGGCCGCAGAAGACCCGCAGCTTCTGATGTACGGCAAGATAGGTGCTGTAATAGTTGTTCCAGTCGCCGGAGCTTTCCTTGACGGCGACAACCTTGTCGATCTCGGCAAGCCGGGTTACCAGCGCCGGCGTCAGCGCATTCACCGCATTGCCGGGAATATTGTAGACAGCGAGAGGCAGGCCGACCCGGTCGTTGACGTCGCTGTAATGGGCGAAAATCTCGTCGTCGGTGAGCTTGACGAAATAGGGCGGCACGAGCAGCGCGCCATCGACACCGGCTTTCTCGGCCGCATTGGTCAGATCGACGGTCTCATCGACGGTAACGGCCCCGGTGCCGACGATCAGCGTGCCCTTACCCTTCATGACCTCGGCAGAAATTTCATAGAGCCGCTTGCGCTCGGCATTGCTGAGAGCCCAGAATTCGCCGGTGCAGCCGCCGGCGACGATGCCGGTGGCGCCTTCCTTGATCAGCCGTTCGACATTGCCGGCAAAGGCCTTTTCATCAATGGCGCCGTCCCTGGTGAACGGTGTGGTGACGGCCGGCATCGGCCCGGTCCAGTTGACGCTGTTTCTATCCATGGCAAATGCCTTTCATTCCTGTTCGGTCAAGCGGACCAGAGTTTTTCGCGGACGAGTTCGTCCATTGTCGCATCGACCGCAGCCCGCGTCTTCGACACCATTTCATCGATCTCGGCTTCCGAAATGATGAAGGGTGGCGAGAAGGAGATCGTGTCAGCATGCGGCAGGGCGCGGGTGATGATGCCACGGTCGCGGGCCTGCTTGACGATGCGGGCGGCGATCTTCAGCGTCGGATCGAATTTGGTCATCGGGTTCTTGGCAGCGACAAATTCGACGGCGGCGACCAGGCTCTGGCCACGGATTTCACCGACCAGCGGATGATCGGCGAAGGCCGCCTGCAGCTTGGCATGCATGAAGGCGCCACGCGATGCAGCTTGGGCCACCAGCCCGCCGTCCTCGATCAGCTGCAGGTTTGCAAGTGCGGCGGCGGCTGCCAGAGGATGGGCCGAATAGGTATAGCCATGACCGAAAGCGCCGAATTTCGCCTGGCCATCGACGATCGTCCGCCAGACCTTTTCCGATACGATGCAGCCCGACAGCGGGATATAGGCCGAGGTGATGCCCTTGGCGACCGTGATCAGGTCGGGCTTCATGCCCATGACGGTCGAGCCGAACCATTGCCCGAGACGGCCGAAACCGGAGATCACCTCATCGGCGATCAGCAGGATATCGTATTTGGTCAGGATCGCCTGGATGGCGTCGTAATAACCCGGCGGCGGCACGATGACGCCGCCAGCGCCCATCACCGGCTCCATGATCATCGCGCCGACGGTTTCCGGGCCCTCCGCGAGAATCAGCTGTTCGAGGTCATTGGCGAGCTTGGCGACGAAATCGGCGTCGCTCATGCCGGCTTCGGCTTCCCAGAGCCGATAGGGCGCGGTCGTGTGCTTGACGAACGGCAGCGGCAGGTCGAAGCCCGAATGCAGCGAGGCCATGCCGGTCAGGCTGCCCGAAACGATCGTCACCCCATGATAGCCGCGATTGCGGGCGATGATCTTCTTCTTCTCGGGCAGCCCCCGCGAATTCCAGTAATACCAGACGAGCTTGACCTGTGTGTCGTTGGCGTCGGATCCGGACTGGCCGAAGAAAACCTTCGACATGCCTTCCGGCGCCATGCCGATGACCTTTTCGGCAAGCAGCACCGGCGCTTCCGTGCCCCAGGAAGAGAAGGAGTGGAAATACGGCAGCGTCACCGCCTGCTGGTGGATCACATCGGCGATTTCCTTGCGGCCATAGCCGACATTGACGCACCAGAGGCCAGCCATGCCGTCGATATAGCGGTTGCCGTGGTTGTCATCCAGCCAGACGCCCTCGCCCTTGACGATGACGGACGGGCCATTCTTCTCGTGTTCGGCGAGTGCCGTGAACGGATGGAAAAGAAACTTCTTGTCGAGTTCTTCAATATCGGGTGTGTTGCGCAATAGGGTATTCATCGGCGGATTTCTCCTGATCGTCCGTTATGCCTGTGTGTCTGAATTGAGCCTACGGCCGCTGTCGCGGTCGAAGAAGTGCAGCCGGTCGCGGCGCAGGTCGAAGCGGACCGTCTCCCCGGTCCTGAGTTGCGTATCGCCGGGCGCGCGGACGATTGCCGGCCTGCCGTCGATGTCGAGCGTGACGATCGATTCATGGCCGGTCGGCTCGACCAGCCGGATCGTCGCCGTACCGTCGCCACTGCCGAGAATGATGTTTTCCGGCCGGATGCCGAGCGTGATCGCCTGGCTGGCGGATGGCCGAGCGGAAAGCAGCCCTTCCGGAATATCGAACAGGATCGAACCGAGCTTGAGCTTCAGGCCACCATCCACCAGCAGTTCGGCATTGGCCAGGGTCATCGACGGCGTGCCGATGAACGAAGCGACGAAGGCGTTGACCGGCCGATTGTAGATCTCCGACGGCGTGCCGAATTGCTGCAGGTTGCCGCCGTGCATCACGGCGATGCGCGTCGACATGGTCATGGC
This sequence comes from Rhizobium sp., assembly GCA_028290545.1. GTDB lineage: Bacteria > Pseudomonadota > Alphaproteobacteria > Rhizobiales > Rhizobiaceae > Rhizobium_E. Next base: position 24,134 of record JAQGJP010000032.1, read on the forward strand.
TTCAAGCTGGTCGTGGGTGACATAGACCATGGTCTTGCCGAGCCGGCGGTGCAGTTCGATCAGTTCGGTGCGCATATGGGCGCGGAGTTTCGCATCGAGATTGGACAGCGGCTCGTCGAGCAGGAAGACCTTGGGATCGCGCACCAGCGCCCGCCCGAGCGCGACGCGCTGCTGCTGGCCGCCGGACAATTGCTTCGGCTTGCGGTCGAGCAGCGGCCCGAGCTGCAACAGGTCGGCGACCGCCTTGATCCGCGCCGGATGTTCCGATTTCGGCACGCCACGCTTCTTCAGCGGATAGGCGATGTTCTGGCTGACGCTCATATGCGGATAGAGCGCATAGGACTGGAAGACCATGGCGATGTCGCGCTCGCCGGGCGCCACATTGTTGACCGGCCGTTCGCCGATGCGGATCTCACCGCCGGTCGGCTGTTCGAGACCGGCGAGCATCCGGAGCGTGGTCGTCTTGCCGCAGCCGGACGGACCGAGCAGCGACACGAATTCGCCGGATGCGATCTCGAGATTCAGGTCGGGTATCGCGACCACCGGCCCGAACGCCTTCTGAACCCTATCAAAAACCACGTTTACCAAGTGTCCGTCCTTAACCCTTCACGCCGCCGGCGCCGAAGCCGCGGGTGAGATAGCTCTGCAGGAATGCGAAGATGATGATGAGCGGAATGCTCATCATCACGGATGCCGCCATCAGCAGCGACCAGTCGATGTTGAAGGAGGTGATCAGCATGTTCATGACGCCAGTGGTCAGCGGCCGCGACTGATCGGAGTTCACCAGCACCAGCGCATAGAGATATTCGTTCCAGGCGAGGATGAAAGTGAACAGTGCTGTCGAAATGATGCCGGGCAGCGCTTGCGGCAGGATCACGTCGATGAAGGCGCCCATGCGGCTGGCGCCATCGACCAATGCCGCCGATTCCAGATCTTCCGGAATACCGGCCATGAACGAGCGCAGCAGCCAGAGCGCATAGGGCAACGAGAAGGTCGTATAGGCGATCACCAGGCTCGCCAGCGTGTTGGAGAGCCCGATCTTGACCATCATCAGGTAGAGCGGGATCAGCAGCACGACCGACGGCAGAAGATAGGTGAACAGCACCATGCCTGCCAGCGTCTCGCGGCCACGATATTTGAAGCGGACGAGGCTATAGGCACCCAAAGCGCCGACGACGATCACCAGCACCGTCGTTGCGGTCGCCAGGATCATCGAATTGGCGAAATAGCGCAGGAACGGCGTCTTTTCGAGCAGGATTGCATAATGCTCGAAGGTTATCGTCTTCGGCAGGATGTTGGGCGGAATCTTGAACAGCTCGCTCTGCGGCTTGACCGAGGTGAGGATCATCCAGATCAGCGGGAAGGCGATCACCAGAACCAGAGCCCAGGTGACGAGGTTGGTGATGATGTAGGACAGGCGGCTCTGCTGGTTCATTGCGCGCCCTTTCTTGCCTGATAGAGATAGAGCAGCATGAAAATCAGCATCACCACCATCATCGCCACAGCATAGGTCGCGGCCATGCCCATCTGGTTGAGGCTGAAGGCCTGCTGGTAGACGATCAGCGGCAATGTGCGGGTGCTGTCGACCGGTCCTCCGCCCGAAAGCAGATAGATCAGGTCGAATTCCTTGAAGTCCCAGATGATCCTGAGCAGGATGACGATCGACAGCACGTCGCGCAGTTGCGGCAGGGTGACATCGAAGAAGCGTGCGAATGTACCGGCGCCATCGATCTTGGCGGCTTCATAGAGATGTTCGGGGATGGTCTGCAGGCGCGCCAGCACCGCGATCACCACGAAGGGGAAGAATTTCCAGGCACCGACGACGATCACGCTCAGCATCGTGTTCGGCATCTTGCCGAGCCAGTCGACCGGCATGTCGACAATGCCGGCAATCAGCAAAAGATGGTTGAGGATTCCGTAGAGATCGTTGAACAGCCAGCGCCAGACGAGTACGGCGACCACCGTCGAGACGAAATAGGGAAACAGAACAAGGCTGCGCGCCAGCGAGCGGAAGAGAATGTTCTGGTTGAGCAGCAGCGCCATGCCGACCCCGAACAGGATCTGCAGGAACAGCGTGCCGGCCGTCCACAGAATCGTCGTCCAGAGCGCGAACCAGAAATATCTGGTGCCGAGGATCGCCGTATAGTTGTCGATCCCGACCCAGGCGCCTTTCAGCGTCGGCGTATAGATCGAGAAGAACGACAGATAGATCGCCGAAACCAGCGGATAGACGATAACCGCCGACAGGATAACGACCGTCGGCGCAATCAGCGACATGCCGATCAGGCTATAGCGCTTCTCAAGCGTCATACGGTTTTCGCGTGCAGCGGCCACGTCAATCATCCAGTTTCATGAAAGTGCTGATCGAGACAGCCTCTCCGGAGTCACCCTCGGCCTTGAGCCGACGGTCCACAGTCAATCGACCATGGATACTCGGGACGATGCCCGAGCATGCCTGGTGGAGACATTGCTCATTGTCTCGGCCCAGCATGGCGCATCTGCGCCATGCCTCGTTTGCTCGATCAGGCCTTCATGATCGCTTCGATCTTGCCCGAGATTTCCTTGACGGTCGCCTTCGGATCTTCGCCGTTCAGCACGACGCGCTGGACGAGTTCGGCAATCGCATTGCTGCCGATGATCTCGTTGGCCTTGAGGTTCGGCTTCCAGCCTTCGTTCTCGTAGCCGAGGTTTTTGCCGGCGGCAGCGGCGGCTGACATCAGCGCAACTTCCTTGGGGAACTTCTTGATGATCGGATTGTCGAGATAGGCCGGATCCTCGGCGATCGTCTTCAAGACCGGAAGAACGTGGCCGGGGGCCGCATGAAGCTGCGGGATATAGCCCTTGGGCTCGAACAGGAAGGCCGCGAATTTCTTCGTGACGTCCATGTCCCCGGCATCCTTGGGGATAAATACCGACGGGAAATCGTTGAACGTCCAGTTCGGTACGTCTTTCGAGATCGTCGGATAGACCGCGCAGGTAACGGAATCGGCGATTTCAGGGTTCTGCGCCGTGACATTGGCAAGCACGCGGCCGGCATAGATGCCGGTGGCCGTGGCACCCGACACAAATGCCGTCAGGCTTTCGCCCCAGCTATAGTTGGTGGCGCCCGGCGGGCAGAATTCGCGCATCGACTTGTAGAATTCCAGCGCCTTGTAGGTGCCGTCGCTGTCGAGCGCGATATCCAGATCCTTGGTGAACACCTGGCCGCCGGCGCGATGGATGAAGCCGATGAAGATCAGCGACGTCATGGAGTTCAGGCCATATGGCAGAGGCGCGCCATAGATGCCACCGCCCTGCATTTTCTGTGCCGCGCTGCGCAGTTCGTCCCAGGTTTCCGGCGCCTTGTCGATGCCGGCCTTTTCCATCAGGTCCTTGCGGAGCCAGAGCATGTCGGCGGCTGTATTGCCGATCGCGGTGCCGCAATAGTGCCCGTCGGCGGTCTTGTAGACATCGTTGGCGCCGGGGAAATACTTGTCTTCGCCGATCGCCTTGATCACATCATCCATGGGCTCGAGCAGGCCCTGACCGTAGTAATTCTGGGCGGCGAAGGACGGCAGGTGGGTGACGACATTCGGAACCTGCTTGGCGGCGAAGGCTGCGGCGAACTGGGCCGGATAGCCCTCATCCGACGTGGGCTCGAACAGCACCTTGACGCCGGGATTGGCGGCTTCGAACGCCGCAATCTGGGCATTGTACATGGCGAGCTGATCGGGCGACGCCTGCGGCGACCACCAGCGGATTGTGGCATCGGCGGCATAGGCGCGGCTCGCGAGGCCAGGTGCAAGACCGGCAACGCCGGCAACGCCAAGACCCTGCAGAACATGCCGGCGGGAAACGCCGGTGCGGGCCAGATTGATCAACGATGTGGAAATCTTGGACATAAACACGCACTCCCCTATTTGATTTCTGCTTTCGGTAATTCTCTATGCGTACATCTGTTCGCAAATATGATCAGCAAAATATCCAGATGACAAGATGAAATTCGCTATTTTACCGGCGCATCTGCCTAAAATTGCTCAAATCCCTGATTCTGTTATATCTTAAGTTCGTAGAATAACTTTTAGAAAAATTTTGATAGCGTACATTTGTACGAAAATGGTGACAAGCCTGCGTTGATGCTGTAACCAGAAGACAAAGCCACCAATCGAGGAATATCCATGAACATCGTCAATGACCCCCTGCTTTTCCGTCAAGCCTTCTATGCCGACGGGCAGTGGCACGCGGGCGGCGCGGATGTGATCAAGGTCGTCAATCCGGCCACGGGCCAGGTGATCGGCACCGTACCGAAGGCGACCGTCGAGGACACGCGGGCGGCGATCGAAGCCGCCCACGCCGCCTTTCCGGACTGGTCGACGCGTCCAGCCAAGGAACGGTCGGCGATCATGCGCAAATGGTTCGAGCTGATCGTTGCAAACGCCGACGATCTCGGCCGGTTGCTGACTGCCGAACAGGGTAAGCCCTTTCCGGAAGCGCGCGGTGAGATCCTCTATGGCGCTGCCTTCTTCGAATGGTTCGCCGAGGATGCCAAACGAATTTCCGGCGAAACGATCCCCGCCCCGACCCGCGACAAGCGCATGCTGGTAATCCGCCAGCCGATCGGCGTCTGCTCGGCGATCACGCCGTGGAATTTCCCGATGGCGATGATCCCGCGCAAGGCTGGACCGGCGATCGCCGCCGGCTGCACGATGGTACTGAAGCCCGCCAGCGCCACGCCGTTTTCGGCGCTTGCGCTCGCCGAACTGGCCGAACGCGCGGGCCTTCCCAAGGGCGTGTTCAACGTCGTGACCGGCGCCGCCGGTGTGGTCGGCGAGGAACTGGTGACCAATCCGCTGGTCCGCAAGATCACCTTCACCGGCTCGACCGAAGTCGGTCGCGAACTGATGGCCAAGGCCGCGAAAACCATCAAGAAAGTCTCGCTCGAACTCGGTGGCAATGCACCGCTGATCGTCTTCGACGACGCGACGCTGGAAACCGCCGTACAGGGCGCGATGGCCTCTAAGTTTCGGAACATGGGCCAGACCTGCGTCTGCGCCAACCGCATCTACGTGCAGGATGGCATATACGATGCTTTCGTTGCGCGCTTCTCCGAGGTTGTCGCCGCCATGAAGGTCGGCGACGGCATGGAAGAGGGCGTCATCCAGGGTCCGCTCATCGATGAAGCCGCCGTTTCCAAGGTCGAAGAGCATGTGCGCGATGCGCTGGATGGCGGCGCGCGCATCGTCACAGGCGGCAAGCGGCATGCGCTCGGCGGCACATTCTACGAGCCGACCGTGATCGCCGATGCCAAGCAATCGATGAAGATCGCCCATGAGGAAACGTTCGGGCCGGTGGCGCCGATCTTCCGCTTCACGGACGAAAAGGAAGCGATCCGGCTTGCCAACGACACGGAGTTCGGCCTTTCGGCTTATTTCTTCACCCGCGACCTCGCCCGTACATGGCGCGTGGCGGAAGCGCTTGAAGTCGGCCAGATCGGCATCAACACCGGCATCACCGCCTTCGAAGGCGCGCCGTTCGGCGGCGTCAAGGCGTCCGGCATCGGTCGCGAGGGCTCGCATCACGGCATCGACGAATATCTGGAGCTGAAATACCTCTGCATGGGTGACATGAATTGAGAACGCAATCCGACCCAACTGACGAGTCGGACAATGACGAGATCGCCATCGACAGCGGCGATCCCGGCCCGGCGGGCCGCGATTATGTGAATGCACTGGCACGCGGCCTTGAGGTGATCAAGGTTTTCACCCGCTACACGCCAAAAATGACGCTCAGCGAGGTTGCCCAGGCGACCGGCATGACGCGCGCCACCGTGCGGCGCTTCCTGCTGACGCTGGCGCATGAGGGCTATGTCGAGATATCGGGCAAGCATTTCAGCCTGCGGCCGAAGATCCTCGAACTCGGATTTTCGGCGCTGTCGTCTATGGATCTCTGGGACGTCGTGCAGCCCGTCATCAACGATCTCTCGGAGAAACTCAGCGAAAGCTGCTTTGCCGCCGTGCTTGACGGGGAATCCGTGATTTACGTGGCGCGCGCCACCCCGAACAATCGCCGGGTCAATGTCGGCATCTCGATCGGCAGCCGCGTGCCCGCGCATTGCGTCTCGACCGGGCGGGTATTGCTGGCCTCCCTGCCTGAGGATCAGCTGCACCAGTATATCGAGACCATGACGCTGACAAAATTCACGCCGAACACCATCACTTCCCGGGTGCAGCTCCGCGACGTGCTGGAAGAGGTGCGGCGGCAAGGCTGGTCGATCGTCGATCAGGAACTCGAAGTGGGCCTGCGCTCACTGTCGGTGCCGATCCGCGACGGCAGCGACCAGATCGTGGCAGCGCTGAATGTCTGCTGCCCATCGACGCGCATCAGCCTGGAAGAAATGAAAACGCGCATTTTGGCGAATACGTTCGAAGCGTCGCGCAACATCACGCTCGCCCTGCACTGCTGATTTCAGGCAAACCGTGTCGGCGTGTAATCCGTCATGTCCTCGCCGGGATCGCGGCCGAGCACGATATTCGCCACCAGCTGCGCCGAGAACGGACCGAGCGTGTAGCCGGCGTCGCCCGGAATGGCGAAATGCAGCCCCGGCACGGACGGCACGGGTCCCAGAACACCCTTGCCATCGACCGACGTATTGACCCCTGCCCATGTCCTGATGATCCTGAGAGGCGCGATCTGCGGGGCGATGTGGCGCGCCAGCGTGGCATTGGCAATCAAGCTGTCCAACCGCACGGTCGGATGATCGCGGTCGCCGACGATATCGGCCGGCCAGCCGCCGCCGATGACGATCTGGCCGCTGGAAAACTGCTTGAGCGTGATCATCCGGTCAGCATGCTGGACGAGGTGGCCGATCATCGGCGCCGTCGCCTCGGTGATGTTCATATGCAGCGGTTCGGCGCGTGCCGGGATATGAACACCCAGCTGAGTGGCCAGCGGCGTGGTGCCGGCGGCGGTGGCCAGCACCAGCGTCCCGGCGCGCAAAGTCGCCCCCCTGGCGGTCTCCACCCGGAACCCGCTGCTTTCTTGTGAGAGCGCGCTAACCGCCTCGCCTTCCCGGAGCACGACACCCAGTCCGATCAGCCAGCGGCGGATCGCGGCATTGCATTTCAGCGGATTGAGCTTGCCCTCGTCGAGGCAGATTTCCGCGCCGATCACCGCCGGGCCGAGATAGGGCGCCATGCGGTCGAGATCGGCGCGATCGAGCATCTCGACCTCGAGCCCCAGCTCACGTTCGCGCGCCGCCTTGATGCGGAGAAAGGCGAGCTGGTCCTCTGTCTCGGCGACCATCAGGCCGCCATTCTTCCTGATTTCGAAATCGGCTCCGAGCTTATTCTCGAACGCCTGCCAGAAACGCACCGCCTTCGGGTAAAGCGGCAATTGCCGCTGCATGCCCGGCACGTTTTGGGGATAGAGCTGCATGAAGCGGCTCTGCATCTGCACATGCAGGCTGCCGGCATTGGCGTTCGAGCCACCGATACGGCCGTCATCGATCAGCATCACGCTACGACCGCCTTCGGCTAGAAAACCCGCGACACAACTGCCGACGACACCGCCACCGACGACGATCACGTCGATATCGGACGCCGCTCCGCTCACGGCTGGCCACCACCGGCGAGATCCTCGATCCGCACCGGACGGATCGGCACGCGCGGTGCAAAGCCGGAATATTCGTCGCGTTCGTATCCGAGCCTCGCGGCCATCAGCGTATCCAGCACCGGCGCGCAATAACGGCCCTGGCACCGCCCCATGCCGACGCGGGTCTGGCGCTTGACGGCGCCGATCATCGTCAGATCCTCCGATAGGGCATCCTCGATCTGGCCGAAGCTCACCTCTTCGCAGCGGCAGACCAGGGTCTCGCGATCGGCGAGCGAGGCGTGATAGCCGCTGAACGCATAGAGCTGCCAGAGTACAGACTGGAAGCGCCGATGACGAGCGAGATCAGCGCTCGCTTTGGCAATATCCGTCTGGACGATTTTGCCCAGACTTTTCGCCGCTGCGGTTCCAACCAGCGTGCCTTCCGCCAGCGCCGCCCGAGCGCCGCCAAGGCCCGTGCAGTCACCGAGCGCATAAAGTCCGCTGACGCTCGTCTGGCCGGATGCATCGCGCCGCGTCACCAATTGCCTGCGGACCGGATCGAAATCATGATGACAGCCGAGCCCGCGCAGCAATTCATTAGCCGGCTCAAAGCCGTAGCCGAGACATAGCGTATCGACCTCGAATGTCCTGACGGAACCGCTGCCATCTGCCGGACCGGTCGTAACTTTCAGGCCATCGCCGCTCTTCTCGACCTTGCGGACCACCTCCCCATGGACCATGCCGGTCCCGGCTCTCATGCGCTTCCAATGATAGACAATACCGTTGCGAACCAGAGACGGCGAGGCCGAAAGCATGGACAAAACCGTGGAAAAATTGCCGATGCCGGGCTGTTTCGCCGCCTCGATCACCGCCACCACATCGCTGCCGGCATCGATCAGTTCTGACGCAAGCTGCAGGTTGAGCGGGCCGTTGCCGGCGATCAGCACCCGTTTGCCGGGCGACCGCCGCGCCGTGCGCCAGAGCGTCTGGGCGGCCCCCGTGGTCATTACCCCCGGCAGCGTCCAGCCCGGCACCGGCCAGCCGCGTTCGTAGGCACCGGTTGCGACGACGGCTGCCTTCGGATGATAGCGAACAGTGCCATTAGGGCCGCTCGCGGCAAATTCCAGCGGCGCGAACGCTCCCCAGACGGTGACGCCGCTGCGAATGGTCACGCCGAGCGAACGGGCCGTCTCGATCAGATCAGCGCCTTCCCTGTGCTGCGCGTCCGGCGCGGCAATGTCCTCGCCCCTGACATCAGGCTGCTTGAAATATTGCCCTCCCGGCTGCGAGCGCTCATCGAGCACCACGACCTCGGCGCCCGCGCGACGGGCGGCAATCGCCGCCGACAGGCCGCCTGGTCCCGCGCCGATGACCAGCACTTCCGGGCTTTCGACCCTGATATCCTGGATCGTTGCTGGCGGCCGGTAATCGGATACAGGCGGCAGCGGCCGGCCATGCGCTTCGGCGCGGACGACATGCGGTCCCGAAACCTTGGTCATGCAGGCCCGCTGATTCGGCCTGCCGTCGACCTCCACGAGACAATCCTGACAGACGCCCATGCCGCAGAACATGCCGCGATCGACCCCACCGGCCGTCGTCCGGAAGCTCTTGACGCCTGCCGCTGTCAGGCTTGCGGCCAGGCTTTCTCCATGCCGGGCCACGATTTTCCGGCCGTCAAATTCGATCGTTTCCGTCTTGCTGTCCATTGCATTTCCAGTGTCTGACACGCCATATCCATCCAGCCAAAGGCGGCTTAATCCGAAAAAATCACCGATGAAAAAGGAATTCTTGGCGGAAGCGCCGTTGCGCGATCTGGCATCTTATGTTCTCTCTGCGAACTTCTGTACATATTTTGCATGCAAGGATAACGTTCGCAAGTCCTCGCATGGGTCTGGAGAGTTCGAATGTCGCTTTTTCTTGAAAACAAGGTTGCCTTGGTTACCGGCGGTTCGCGCGGGCTCGGTGCCGCCATCATCAAATGCCTGGCGAGCCAAGGCGCGATCGGCGCGGCGGTCGACCGCGAACCGCCTGTTTCACCGCACAGTTTGCCCAATGGATTCATCGCGATCAAGGCGGACGTGACCGACGAGCAATCGGTGAAAGCGGCCGTCGAGCAGACGCTCGAACGCTTCGGCCGGCTGGATATCGTGATTGCCAATGCCGGCGTCGTGCCGCCGTGGTCGGAGACAATAAACCTCGATCTCCGCAACTACGATGAGGTCATGGCGATCAATGGCCGCGGCGTGCTGGCAACCATCAAGCATGCTGTCGCGCCGCTTATGGAGACGCGCGGAACGGTGGTGGTCATGGGTTCCATCAACTCGATACTGGCCCACCCCAGACAATTGGCCTACACCGCCAGCAAGCACGCGGTTCTCGGCATTCTTCGTGCCACGGCGCTCGATCTCGGACGCCACGGAATCCGTGTCAATGGCGTGGCACCGGGTCCGATTGCCACCGATGCGCTACTTGGACGCATCAAGGCGCGGGCAGCGACCGGACCATCCGAGACAGAGGCAATTGCCGCGCTCGAAGGACAGACCGCCCTGGGGCGGCTGGCGACCCAGGACGAAGTGGCGAACACCGTGGCTTTCCTTGCCGGGCCGATGGCAAGCGGCATCACCGGGCAGCTCATCAGGGTCGACGCCGGCATGGCATAAACTGGCTCGAATATGCGCCGCAGAGTCTCCCGGCAACGAACACGATTCTTACATTTCCGGACAAAAGTTCGCATAACGTACATTTTTTTGTTGACGAGCGGTCACACACTTGTCAGCTTAATGTGGGCTAAACGGAGCGGCAGCGCTCCAGCCAATAAACAAATAGGAACAGTCACAATCCGGCAATGTCCGGAACAGGAGGTCATTCCATGCTTCATAAATTGTTGTCGCTCGCATCGCTTGCGGTCGTTGGAGCCGCGCTCGCGATTGTTCCCGCCCAGGCGCGCTCGCTCGACCAGATCATCACGGCCGGCACGATCAAGATCGGTGTCAACCCGAACTTTCCGCCGATGAGTTCCTATGGCGAGACCAACGAATTCCAGGGTTTCGACATCGACGTCGGCAACAAGATCGCCGAGGCGCTCGGCGTCAAGGCCGAGTTCGTGCCGACGGAAACCGCCCAGCGCGTGCCGTTCCTCGTCGCCGACCAGATCGACATCTCGCTCGGCGCGCTGACCCGCAGCGCCGAACGCGCCAAGTTGATCGATTTCACCGTACCGCTGCACACCGAATCCATGGCCGTGCTGACGACTGACAAGGTCACTGCCGCCAAATGGACTGACCTCGACACCGACAAAGTCACGCTGGTCAACATGCGCGGCAACTGGTCGGTCGACTTCCTCAAGGAAAAGCTGCCGAAATCCAAGGTCCTGCTGGTTGAAAGCAACGCCGACACGGTGCGCGCCATTGCCCAGGGCCGCGCCGACGCGCTGATCGAGAATGTCGATTTCTTCATGTCCTTCACCAAGAACTATCCGGATGTGAAGTGGAAGACACTGAACGACACGATCTTCACCAATTATGACAGCATCGGCGTCTCCAAGGGCAATGACGGCCTGCGGATGTTCCTCAACACGCTGCTCTACGACATGCATTCCAGCGAGTATATCAACACGACCTGGACCAAGTGGTATGGCGCACCGATGCTGAAGCCGGTCGTTCCGAACCCGTTCTTCTGATTGTTGTAACTCTCCAGCGACTCGGAGATATCTCTCCGGGTCGCCAGGGCATTATCGTTCTGAAATGCCCGGCGGCCAAAGATGAGGGGCAGACCGTTTGAACTACACATTCCAATATAGCGTTGTGCTCGAACATCTGCCCTATCTGATCGGTGGGGCCATCGTCACTTTGGAAGTCGCTTTCATCTCCTTCTGGCTGGGCGCGATGATCGGCCTGGCAGGCGCGCTCGCCAAACTGCGCGGCGGCAGGATCCTCAGAAGCATTGTCAATGCCTATGTGATCTTCTTCACCAACACGCCAGCGCTGGTGCAGATCTTCTTCCTTTTCTATGCACTGCCGGATGTCGGCATCATTCTCGATCCGTTCACCGCCGTGACCATCGGCATGACGATCAATACCGGCGCCTATCTCACGGAAATCCTGCGCGGCGGGATATTGTCGGTGCGCCGCGCCGAGCTGGAGACCGCCGAGGTGCTGGGCATGTCGCATGTGCAGACTTTACGCTACGTGATCCTGCCGCATATCGCCAAGACGCTGTTTGCGCCGCTCAGCAATTTCTTCATCTGGATGGTGCTCGGCAGTTCGATGGCGGCGATCTTCGGCGTCGAGGAACTGACCGGACGCGCCATCAATATCTCCACGAGCAATATGCGCACGATCGAAACATTCTCCGTCGTCGCGGTGATTTATATCTTCCTGACCATCATCGCCTCGATAACGCTCGCGCTGGTGGGGCGCTGGGCGTTCCGGGTCACGGCGAGGATATTCTGATGCTGGATCGTATTCTTGAGGAAGCGCCACGCTTCTTCACCTACTACAACATGATCTTTGTGTTGAAAGCCATGGGGACGACCTTGCTGCTGACCGCAGTCGGCTGCATCACCGGCTTTGTTGTCGGCTTTGCGATCGCTTCGCTGCGCGCCACAAAGATGATGGCGCTCATGCCGTTCCGGATCCTGATCACCATCTATGTCGAGATTTTCCGGCGTATTCCGTTCCTGGTAACACTGTTCATCGTCATGTTCGCGATCCAGGTGATCAGCCGGGATATTTCGCTGTTCGTGATCGCGACAATCTCGATCTGCATGCTGTCGACCGCCTTCTTGTCGGAGATCATCCGGGCCGGCATGGAATCGGTACCGCGCCAGCAGGTGGAAGCCGCCGAGACGCTGAATTTCGGCTTCTGGCGCACGCAGTTGCGGGTCGTGCTGCCGCAATCCTGGAAAGTCATCATCCCGCCGGCCTTCGCCTTCATGGTGATGTTCATCAAGGACACGTCGCTTGCCTCGCAAATGGGCGTGATCGAACTGACCTTCACCGGCAAGAGCCTGATGAACCGCGGATTCTCGCCCTTCCTCGTCTATGGCATGGTGCTTGCCAGCTATTTCGCGATGTCTTATCCGCTGAGCCGGCTGGGAGCCTATATGGAGAAACGTCTTGCCTCTTCTTGAAGTCAAAAACCTGTCCGCGTCCTATGGACACTACAAGGTGCTGGAAAATGTCAGCCTGTCGATCGAGAAGGGTGAAATCGTCAGCCTGATCGGCTCCTCCGGTTCAGGCAAGAGCACGTTGCTGCGCGTGCTGATGGGCCTGCTGAAGCCATCGGCCGGGCATGTCGAGATCGATGGCCTGTCAGTCAACTACGGTTCCCGCGCTAGCCTGAAATCCATCCGCGACCGCATGGCGATCGTCTTCCAGCAGTACAATCTGTTCCAGAACATGGATGTGCTCCGGAACGTCACCATCGCTCCGGTCGAGATCAAGAAGCGCCCGAAAGCGGATGTCGATCGCGAGGCGCGTGCGATCCTCGACCGCGTCGGCCTGTCGGCCAAGCTCAAATCCTATCCCGACCAGCTCTCGGGCGGCCAGCAGCAACGTGTGGCGATTGCCCGGGCGCTGGCGCTGAAGCCAGAAATCCTGTTGCTCGATGAAGTCACGGCGGCGCTCGACCCTGAACTCGTCAACGAAGTGCTCGATACCGTCGCCCAACTGGCGCGCGAAGGCATCACCATGCTGATCGTCAGCCACGAAATGGGCTTCGTTCGCGAAGTGTCATCGCGGGTGGTGATGATGGACAAGGGCCAGATCGTCGAAGTCGGCACGCCCAAGGAAATTTTCGAACATCCGAAGGAAGTCCGCACTGGCGAATTCGTCAGCAAGATCCTGCGGCACTGAAGCGATCAGTTTACCGCAATCTGTACATTCTTGCCGATGCGCTGGAGCATTTCGATCAACGTATCAAGCGTAAACTTGCCGACTTTTTTGTTGACGACGTCAGACACGCGCGGACGCGATACGCGGAGACGTTCGGCGGCTTCAGATTGTTTGAGATGACTTTGAGAGATCCAGTCGGAAAGCTCGGTCATCAACTGCTCTTTCAGACGCGAAATTTTTTCGATTTCCGCCTGAGTTTCAGCGAGCAGCGCGTCCGCCTCTTTCTGGGCAAATCCCAATTCAGCAAAGATATTGGCGTCCGCAGGGGTTATATGTCCAACATCGTGATCATTTCCGCTCATTGCTTTTTCTCCATCTGAGCGCAGCCTTGTACCGTTCCTTGCCAATTTCGATGTCATGTTTCGCTGTTTTCTGGGTCTTCTTTACGAAACTGTGCAGTACGAAAACCGCGTCATCGAAAATCCTAAACTGATGCCTTCACCGTCCCCGTATAAATATTTATACAGAGAAACGAAGAATCAAGTCTTCGGCAGGAACGGCGTCAGGTCGATATCGAAGGGTGCGGGCTTTCCCTGCACCAGATTGGCAACGATGCGCGCAGCGACCGGCCCGGCGGTAAAGCCCATCCACGGAAAGAAATTGACGAAGAAACCCGGTGATTTGCGGATTTCGCCGAGGATCGGCTTCCAGTCATCCGTGCCGTTGACGATCGCCGCCCAGGTGCGGATCACGCGGATATCCTTGAGGGCCGGCACCACCGATAGCGCTACGGCCATGTTCCGGCGCAGCGATTCCGGATTGGCGACCGGCGTGCCATAGGGACCGATATTGGCTTCCCAACCGCCGCCGATCAGCAGCGAGCCGACCTGGTTCTGTTTCAGCGTCAGCTTGTCGCTGGCGCAATAGAGCAAATGCGGGATCAGCGGCCCGACGCGCTCGGTGGCGCTGACCTGGATCGGGAAGCCCTGCACATCGCCAAGCTCGATCCCCAGCAAAGCGGCGATCTTGCCAGCATCCGAGCCGGCGGCATTGACGATGCGGTTGGCGGAGAAGACTCCCTTGCTGGTCGCGACCTCATAGCCCGCCTTGGTGCGTTCGATGCCGAGCACCTGCGTCTGCCGCTCGATGCGGGCGCCCAGCCTCTGCGCTGCCCTTGCGAAAGCCGGCGCGACCGCGAATGGATTTGCCTTGCCTTCATCGGGACAGAAGGCACCGCCGATCATCTGGTCGGAAACGTAGGGCGCGATGCGCTGGATGTCGGCGCGATCGAGGATCTGTATTTCCAGCCCCTGCCCGCGCTCGTATGCAGCTTTGCGCTCGATCGCCTGCATATCCGCAGGCGTCCGCGCCACCAGCAAACCGCCGCGCAGCCTGACTTCAAGATCGGTGCCGAGTTCGTCGCCAAGCGACCGCCACATGTCGATGGATTTTGCCAGCAATCCGACCGTGGACGCATAATTTGCCGCCCAGCCCTCGCCATAGCGCACGAACGGATCGTGCGGGATCTGCGCATGCAGGCTGCCGGCATTGGAACCGGAAGCGAGCGTGTTGAGATCGAAGCGTTCCAGAACCGTGACATCGACCCCATCGGCGGCCAGATAGTAGGCCGTCGCACAACCGGCCAGCCCGCCGCCGATCACAATCACATCCGCCATCATTCAATCCACTGCCAGCCACGATAGGCTTGGTATTCCTTGTTCACTATGATAACATTTGTTCGCATAACGCACTTCTGAAATCAACCGTGCAAGCCCGTTGTAAAGCGGAATTCAAACCGGTTATACCCGGCTGCTCGCTCAAATATCATGCATCTCCTAAGTTCAGCGTGTACAAACGTGCGAAATCTGCTGCTAGCGCTTGCAACCCCGTGGATTGCTGGCTAATCCGGTAGGAGCAGCACTTCGACCAGGCAGGATAGTATGGCTACGGAAGCAAAAATGAAAAAGCAGGTCGAGGACGTGATTGTCGAGGAAGAAAATGCGCGTGACTTTGTCACATCCTTTGCCCGGGGCCTGGACGTCATCCGCACATTTACACGTTCCAAGCCGCGGATGACACTGAGCGAGGTCGCCGAACAGGCCGACATGAACCGCGCCGCCGCCCGTCGCTTCCTGCTGACGCTGGTGCGCGAGGGGTATGCGGAGCTCGATGGCAAGTTCTTCAGCCTGCGCCCGAAGATCCTTGAACTCGGCTTTTCGGCGCTGGCATCGATGAGCCTGCCGGAAGTCGTCCAACCAGTGCTCAACGACCTCGCCGAGAAACTGCAGGAATCCTGTTTTTGCGTCGTGCTCGACGGGGATTCCACTGTCTATATCGCCGCCGCCAAATCCAAGCGCGTCATCAATGCCTCGATCGAACTCGGCAGCCGCGCGCCGGCCTATTGCATGTCGTCGGGCCGGGTCCTGCTCGGCAGCCTGAAGGCGGAAGAGCTGGATTCAGCGCTTGAGAATATCAAGCTCGAACAGATCACCGACAATACCGTGACCTCGAAGCTGAAGTTGAGAAGCGCCATCCGCGATGCCCGCACCAAAGGCTATGCGATCGTCGACCAGGAATACGAGATCGGCCTGCGTTCGATATCCGTGCCGGTGGCCGACCGCGGCGGAACCGTGATCGCGGCGCTCAATGTCTGCTGCCCGAGCCCACGCTACACGATGGAAGAAATGCTGCAGAAGGTGCTGCCCGCATTGCTCGACAGTTCCAGCCAGATCACGGTGTCGCTGCCGCACTGACCGAAATTCTTCCCTGGAAAATGAAAATGAGCGCCTTTCGGCGCTCATTTGCTTGGGAGCGTTATGCTTTTGCGCTCAGGCCGCGGCGCTCTTGTCGAGATCGGCCAGGAGTTGGTCCAGTTCGGCGATCACGCCTGACAAAACCTTGAGACGCGCCTTGCCTTCATCACCGAGAGACGAAAATGTCGTCAGCGGCGGACGCACATCACCCATGGGATAGCCGGCGAGAGCAACCAGTGCCTTCGAATAGCACTGGTGCCCATAGGTCGGATGACCCTCGGCGATCGTGTGTTCGATCTTGGTGATATGCTTCTGGATTTTCTTGGCGTCATCGATACGTCCCGCCTCCAGCAGCGCCCAGAGCTTCTGCGTGGCGCGCGGAATGTAATTTCCGAACGGATCGACATAGCCGATGGCGCCGAGCAGGAAGGATTCGACGATACGCTCGCCGGCAAACACCTTCATCTCGCCCTTCGATTCCTGGATGACATCGTAGACCCGACCGACATCGGTAGAGGCTTCCTTGATATACTGGATTTGTTCGAATGCCTTGGTCAACCGCGCCACGAGCTTGGCCGACATATCGACATTCGACGTGAACGGATTGTTGTAAAGCATGATCGGCAGTTTGGTCGCCGCGCAGATCGCCTTGTAGTAGCCGAAGATCTCGTCCTCGGTCGGCGTATAGTAATATGGGGGAACGATCATCAGGCCATCGGCGCCGAGATCTTCCGCCATTTTCGCGTAAGCTGCGGCCCGCGGCGTGTAGGCATTCATCGAACCGACCAGAACATGCATGCGCCCATTCACATGCTTGACCGTTGCCTCGACATAGGCGCGGCGCTCTTCATCCGTCAGCGTCAGGAACTCGCCCGTCGTGCCGAGGATGATGACGCCGGGAACGCCGCATTCGATCTGCCAATCGAGAAATGCTTTCAAGGCATTGTAGTCGATGCTCTCTCCGCCCGGTGTGAAAGGGGTTACCGTGACTGTGTAACTACCCCGAAACTCGATACCCATTGTGGCGCTTCTCCTGATCTTTCATATCTTTTTAGACAGACCGCGTGACGTCGGCGCCTGCTTGTCGGCGAACAGCGAATTCGCGCGATTTAATCGCACATTTGTTCATAATGCGCACGTTGTCAATATCGGCAGCCAAACTTATAGGAAGACCGGAAACTATGGCAAAGGCGCACTTGAACCGATTGCCGTTGCTGGCGAAGGCCAGCCGGATATGCTTTTCCCAACTGCATCCAGCTTGCCAGTCGACGGTCTGGTGGCAAAACTTCGCACTGTCGTGCGATACCGCACATTGCGAGCCTCTCAGCGGATATAGGTGGCGCCGTTGAAATCGATCGTGCCGCCGGTCATGTGGCGGCAGGTACCGCTGGCAAGAAAGCCGATCAACGAGCCGATCTCCTCCGGCGGCACCCATTCGCCCATGGCAAGTCCGGCCGTCAGCTTGTCGATCCCGCCGAGCACCGCCGCCGATTCCTCCGACATGCGGGTCTTCACCACACCCGGCGCGATGATATAGGCAAGGATGTTCTGGTCGGCATAGGTGCGCGCAATCGTCTGGGTCGCCGCCTTGATCGCGCCCTTTGAAGCGGCATAGGCAATCGTCTTCGGGCTTGATGACCCGCGCTGCGCATTCCAGCTGACGATGGTGATGATGATGCCGCCGCCATACGCCTTATAATGATGCACAGCGCCGCGCATCAGGTCGGCCGGAGCACGGACATTGACCTGCAGCGTTTTCTCCCAGACCTCGTCCCATTCCGCCTCGTCTTCCTCGATGCCGCCGGCATTGAGGAAAATCGCCGCATTGTTGACGAGAACATCGATCCGGCCGCGCCAGGCGACCGCATCCGCCCACAGGCGGCGCACCTCCTTCTGCTGGCCTAGATCGGCCTGAACGATCAGATAACGGGCGGGATCAACACCCTCAAGCGCCGCCTCGACGCCGGCACGATCGCCGCCATAATGGGCTACCAGATTGGCGCCCATGCCGATCAACGTCTTCGCTGTCTCGGCGCCGATCCCCTTGGATGCGCCGGTCAGCAACACCGTCTTGCCCTCGAGAGAAAACATGCATCGATCCTTTCCGATTTCATTGCGGTTTTCAATATTCGAACATTTGTGCGATTTTCAACTGTTTTCTGTTGCGCGCTTTCAAGGGGGCGGACTAAAGTGGCTGGAAACGTTTGGAGAATGAAACGGTATGACCACAGCCAATGCAGGACTGGAAAAAATCGCGATCATCGGTTCCGGCTCGATCGGCGCGGGCTGGGCGATCGTCTTTGCGCGCGCCGGGTTCGACGTCACGCTCCATGATGTCGCGGCGGCGCAACTCGATAAGGCGGAAACGCTGATCGGCGAACGGCTGGCGGAGCTTGCGACCTATTGCCTGCTCGGCAACCAGCCAGCGGAGATCGCCGCCAGAATTCGCTATATGGAAAATCTCGAACAAGCTGTTGCCAATGCCGATCTGGTGATCGAGGCCGCACCGGAAATTCTCGATCTCAAGCGCGATCTTTTTTCCCGGCTGATATCCGCAACCCAGGATCATGCGATTCTTGCTTCATCCTCGTCGGCGCTGACGACGACAACCATCGCTGCCGATCTTGCCGGCCGGCATCGCTGTCTCGTCGCCCATCCCGGCAATCCACCCTATCTCTTGCCTGTCGTCGAGCTTGTACCGGCAGATTTCACAGCACCGGACATAATACAATCGGCGCAGAAGATCTTCGAGGATGCCGGCATGTCAGTGGTGACGCTGGGACGCGAGGTCGAGGGTTTCGTGTTCAACCGCCTGCAGGGTGCGGTGCTGCGCGAGGCCTATTGTCTGGTCCGCGATGGCGTGGTTTCCGTCGATGATCTCGACAAAATCATCCGCGACGGGCTCGGCATGCGCTATGCCTTCATCGGCCCGTTCGAGACCAGCGATCTCAACGTACGGGGCGGCACCGCAGCGCATGCGGCGCGGATGGCTGCTGCCTATGAACGGATGGGGGCCGAGCGCGGCCAGCACGACCCCTGGACACCGGATCTCGTCGCCCGGGTTGCCGAACAACGCCGCGAGAAACTGCCGCTGCAAGACTGGGAGAAGCGCGTTGCCTGGCGCGACCGCCGGCTGATGGCGCTCAACCGGTTGAAGCAGGACCTTCGACAAACTGATGGCTGAGCCGCGCCGCATCGGGCTGATCGTCAATCCGATCGCCGGCATCGGCGGGCCGCTGGCCGCGCGGGGAAGCGACCGGTTCGCCGATCTGGCAGACGCACAGAGACAGGGCGGCATTCCAGTTGCCGAAGAACGGGCGAAGAGAGCGCTGCGGCGATTGAAGCAGCAGGCCGGCGATGTCGAAATCCTTGCCGCTTCCGGACCCATGGGCGCCTCAGCGGCACTGGCGGCCGGATTTGATGCCGCTCTGCTTGACGGCCCCTATGCTCGAATTTCGAACGCCAACGACACCAAAACGGCTGCTGAAGCGATGCTGCAAAAAGGCGTCGAATTGATTCTGCTCGCCGGTGGCGACGGCACGGCACGCGACATTTTCAGCGTGGTCGGCGATCGGGTGCCGCTCGTCGGCGTCCCCACCGGCGTGAAGATGCATTCCGCCGTCTTCGCGCTCAGCCCGGAGGCTGCTGGCGAAACAGTGGCGCTTGCAGCGGGCCGAAACCACGCTACGCGGCTGGCGGAAATCATGGATGCCGACGAGGCTGAACTCGCGGCTGGCCGACCATCCGCTCGGCTGTTCGGCTATGCCAAGACGCCGGCCTTGCCCCGTCTGTTGCAGGTCGCCAAGGCGGCACGGCCGGATGGCGGCGAGGCGGCGATCGAGGCACTTGGACGAAAGCTGGCGCAAGAGGCCAAAACCGACCAGTTGATCATCCTCGGCGCCGGCACGACGATGGCCCTGATCAAGCGTGCCTTCGGATTTGCTGGAACCCTGCTGGGCGTCGATGCGGTTCTTAAAGGCGAGGTCATTGCCCTGGATGCCGATGCCGCAACGCTGGAAAAACTTTGCCAAAACCATTCCGAGGTTTCGCTCATCGTAGGCATCGTCGGCGGCCAGGGCTTCGTGTTCGGTCGTGGTAATCAGCAGATTTCGCAGGAAGTTCTGCGAGCCGTTAAAACGAATGATCTCAGGATCGTCGCGACGCGCGAAAAGCTGCTCGCGCTGCCGGGCACGGAACTCAGGGTCGATACCGGCGATATCGCGCTCGATCGGACACTCGAGGGCTACAGGCGCATCGACACCGGCCCCAGTGATACGATGATGATGCGGTTGCGTGGCGGATTTTAGCGCATGGATTTCAGACTTTCCGCGCTTGTCTATTGCGAACATTTGTGCGAATTTCGTAGATAACTTTGGATAGTCGAAAGATTTTCATGACCAGCAGCACCACAGCGCATCCGTGGATGGCCAACAGCGTCGAAGCCATCAAGGCTGAGATGCTGGCCACGATCGGCGCCTCCTCCATCACTGAGCTCTTCCAGCAGATCCCTCTGGAGCACCGGACGAGAAAGCCGCTGGATCTGCCGCCGGCCATCCGTTCCGAGGCCGCGCTGAAGCGGCACCTGCGCGACATCGCCGCCAAAAATCATGATTGCGAGACGAACCTCAACTTTCTCGGCGGCGGCATCTGGCAGCATCATGTCCCGGCCGTCTGCGACGAGCTGGTGCGACGGCAGGAATGGCTGACCTCGGTGTTCGGCTCGCCGGAATCCGACCATGGACGCAACCAGGCCTGGTTCGAATTCTGCAGCCAGCTCGGCGAACTGCTGGAAATGGATCTGGTGGGCATGCCGGTCTATAGCTGGGGCTGCGCCGCAGGCCACGCGATCCGCATGGCTGCCCGCCTGACCGGCCGCTCGAAAGTGATCATTGCCGGTCCGGTGTCCCCCGAACGGCTCTCGGTGATCCGCACCTATTGCGCCTCGGCGATCGAAGGCCGGGCAATCGAGGTGGTGCCTTGCGGCACCGACAAGGCGACCGGCCTGACGGATCTGCGCAGCCTGCCGACATTGATCGATAACAGGACCGCCGCCGTCTATTTCGAGAATCCCAGCTATCATGGCCTGTTCGAGACCCAGGCTGCGGAAATCGCCATGATTGCCCGCAAGGCAGGCGCGGAAACCATTGTCGGCGTCGATCCCCTGACGCTCGGCGTCATCGCGCCGCCTTCGGCCTATGGTGTCGATATCGCTGTCGGTTCGATCCAGCCGCTCGGCGTGCATATGCATGGCGGCGGCGGAGTCGGCGGTTTCATCGCCTCGCGCGATGAAGAACGCTATGCGCGGGAATATCCGACTTTTCTCGTCAGCATCGCGCCGACCTCGGTCGAGGGCGAGCATGGTTTCGGGCTCAGCCTGTTCCACCAGACGTCCTATGGCAGCCGCGACGAAGGCAAGGACTGGACCGGCAATTCCACCTATCTCTGGACCATCGCCGGTGCCGCCTATATGGCGCTGCTCGGACCGCAAGGCTTTGCCGAACTCGGCCGCACGATCCTCGCCAATGCCCATGGTGCAGCGAAGAAGATCGGTGCCATCGATGGCGTGAAGATCACCCGCCCCAACGGTTTCTTCAAGGAATTCCTGGTCGATTTCAGCGCCACCGGCAGGACGGTGGCCGACATCAACACGGCACTGCTCGATCACGGCATTTTCGGCGGCATCGACCTGTCGAAGGAAGACACGTCACTGGGCCAGACCGCGCTCTGTTGCGTCACCGAAATCCATACCGACGCCGATATCGACCATTTCGTTTCCGCGCTTGCCAAGGTGCTTTCCGCATGACCGACAGATTGCCCCGCTACCACGCCGCCCGCTGGGACGAACCGATCATCACCGAACTCGGGCAGCCCGGCCGTCGCGGAATGTTTTTCGATGGCGGCAACGATGCCGATGCATTTATTCCGAAGGCACTTGCCCGCAAGAGCTACCCTGCACTGCCGGAGCTCTCCGAGCCCGAGGTCTTCCGGCACTATCTGCATCTGGCGCAGATGACGCTGGGCATGCAGGGCGTCAGCCTGTTCGGCACCTGCACGATGAAATACAACGCTCCGGTCAGCGAGGCGATCAGTTGGCGACCGGAAATGGCCGAGACGCATCCGCTGCAGGACGAGGCGAGGCTGCAGGGCACGCTCGAATTCATCCATCGCTTCGACCTGATGCTGCGCGAACTCTCCGGCATGGATCAGTTCATTTTCCAGCCCGGCGGCGGTGCCGATGCGGCCTATACCAATTGCGCCGTCACCCGCGCCTGGCTTGCTTCTCGCGGCGAACTGGGCAAGCGCGACGAGATCATCACCTCGATCCAGGCCCATCCCTGCAATCCGGCAACCGCCGCCACAGCCGGATTCAAGGTGATCACCCTGACGCTCGAGGAAAACGGCTATCCGTCGCTTGAACAGCTGAAAGCCGCCGTTTCGGATCGGACTGCGGCGCTGATGATCGGCAATCCGGACGACATGGGAATCTACAACCCTGATATCAAGGAATGGGTGCGGATCGTCCACGAGGCCGGTGGGCTGTGCTTCTACGACCACGCCAATTTCAACGGCGTGATGGGCAAGCTGCGCGCCCGCGAACTCGGCTTCGACGCCTGCATGTATATGCTGCACAAGACGTTCGGAGCGCCAAAGGGCGGCAATGGTCCGTCAGTCGGTGCTTACGGTTGCTCGGCAGAACTGGCTCCGTTCCTGCCGGCACCGGTGGTGACGCACGAGAATGGTGGCTACCATCTCGACGACGACAGGCCTGAGAGCTGCGGCAAGATCCGCGAATATTTCGGCAATGTGCAACAGGTGATGAAGGCCTATGCCTGGACGGCGGCGATGGGTTCGGACGGCATTCACGAAGCCTCCGACCTTTCGGTGCTCGCCAACAATTACATGGATGCGCGGCTCGGCAAGATTCGTGGCATCGCCCGTTCGCATGCTGATATCAGTGCGCATCGCATGGAAATGACCCGCTGGTCGATGGAGCCGCTCAGGCGGGAAACCGGCGTTTCGGTGTTCGACGTCCAGCGGCGGATGACCGATTTCGGTATCGATGCCTTCTGGCTCAGCCACGAGCCCTGGTTGGTGCCCGAACCCTTCACGCCTGAAGCCGGCGAGATGTGGTCGAAGGAGGAGATCGACCGCTGGATCGATGTGCTTGCCGCCGTCATCGACGAGGCCTATAGCGATCCGGAGACGGTCAAATCCTCGCCGCACAACCAGGCGATCCACAAGCTCGATGGCTCGAAGCTCAATGATCCCGTGCATTTTGCCACGACGATGCGCGCCTGGCGCCGGAAGGCCGGCCCCTCATAACGGGGGGCCGGCTTTTACACTCAAAGCGTCAGGTCGTAGGTCGTCCAGTTGGTCTTGGTCGCCAGCCGATCATAGACCGAGCGGGCGCGATAATTGTCCTCGCGGGTGATCCAGCGAATCAGCGACCATTGGCGCTGCTTGCCGAGATCCTTGGCGGCGTTGAAGAGATCATCGACCACGCCGGAGCCGCGCAGCGCCGGATCGACGAAAAGATCGTCGAGATAGCCGCCGAGCACCGACATCAGCGGCCGGACGAACTCCCTGACATGGGCGATGCCGACCGGCTTGCCGTCGGCATCCAGCGCCATCAGGCAGGTGATCCTGCCCTCGCCGATCCAGCCCCAGACCCGGTCGCGCATTTCCGCCGTCTGCTCGACCTTGTAGTAGACCGCGTAGCCGGCATAGAGCCGGTCCCAGTCGGCGCGATAGTCCCTGACGTCGCTGATGACCCGATGATTTTCCAAAGCCGCCCCCTGTTATGCCTTGCTCTTGTACTCGATAACATATGAGCCGCTTTCATCAAGCGTTGCGGTCCAGTGCGGCTCGATGACGATGGTCGTCGTCACCTCTTCGATCACCGCCGGACCCTTGATCGTATCGCCAGCACCGAGCTTGGCGCCGTCATAGACCGGCACGCGCTGGCGCTTGCCATCCGGGGTGAAGATCGCTTTCCGCGTGCCCCGGAGCGCGTTGTCGGCGCCTTTGCCCTTGGCAATCGGCGCGCCTTCCGGCTTTTCGATCACGCCATAAAGCGTGCTTTCCAGATTGACGACTTCGATCACGCTGTTCGGTTCGCTATAGGTATAGAGTTCCTCATGGCGGGTATTGAAGGCCTGCATCAGCCGGCTCGCCGACTTGGCGTTGATTTCGAAATTGTCGATCTCGACCGTACACTCATGCACCTGGCCGACATAACGCATTTCCAGGCTGCGCTTGATCTTGATCGAGCCCTTGCCGAAGCCATCCGCCTTCAGATGCGGCATGCCATCCGTTTCAAGCTGCTTGAACAGTGTGTTGATCCGTTCGTATGCTTCGTCGTTGTCGAGCCGCACCGGGCACGTGGCCATATAGTTGTACTTCACGTCCGAGATGATCTGGCCGAAGGCGCAAAGACCGGATGCGAGTTTCGGCACGATGATCGTGGTGATGCCCATGCTGGAGGCAAGCGCCGTGATATGCGCGCCAGTCGCGCCACCGGCACAGACCAGCACGAAATCGCGCGGATCATAGCCTCGCTCGACCGAGACGCGGCGGATGCCGTTGACCATGTTGGCGTTGACAATGGTGAACATGCCATAGGCGGCCTGTTCGAGCGAGATGCCGAGCGGTGCGGCGATCTTCTCGCGGATCGCGGTTTCGGCTTTCTGCAGATCGAGAGGCAGGCGCCCGCCGACCAGACCATCGGGATTGAGATAGCCGAGCACGATGTTGGCATCTGTCGTCGTCGGCTCCGTTCCGCCCTGATCGTAACAGGCAGGACCTGGATCGGAACCAGCGCTTTGCGGGCCGACCTGCAGCAGGCCGATCTCATCGATCCAACCGATCGAGCCGCCGCCGGCCCCCAGCGTTTCCACCTGGATCATCGGCACGCCGATGCGGTAGCGCAGGAAATCGATGTTCTTGTTGAGGTTGGTCGTGCCGTCGCGCGTCAACGTGATGTCGAAGGACGTGCCGCCCATGTCGACGGTGATGACGTTCTTCTTGCCGAACGGCCGGGTGACATGCAAGCCCGCCGTCGGCGCCGAGGCAGGTCCCGAATTGATGGCGTAGACAGAACGGTCGCTCATCACCTGGCCCACCGCCAACCCGCCATTCGACTGGAAGTAGCGTACCGGATGGCGCGCGCCAAGCGAGCGGAAATAGCCATCCACCGCCGTTACATAGCGCTTCAGGATCGGCGCCAGATAGGCGTTGGTGATCGCTGTCGAGGTACGGGTGTATTCTCGGATCTGCGGATAGAGCTCGGAGCCGACGGTGAGAACGGCATCCGGCATCATTTCCCGGACGATCGCGGCGGCACGGCGCTCGTGATCCATATTGATCACCGACCAGACGAAGGAAATCGCCACCGATTCCACGCCTTCGCGCAGGAAGAACGCGCAGGCCGCGCGGATATCGTCTTCCACCATCGGCGTGCGGATCGTGCCATCCGACAGCACCCGTTCGCGGACGCCCTTGCGAAGATAGCGCGGCACCAGCATCACGGCTTTGGGATATTCCGGGTCGTAGCGGTAGCCGTCTTCCTTGTGGCCGTTGCGGATCTCGATGGAATCCTCATGGCCGGCGGTGCAGATCAGCCCGGTCTTGGCGCCCTTGTGCTGGATCAGCGCATTGAGGCCGACGGTCGTGCCATTGATGCAGAGGTCGCAATTGGTGACGATGTCCTCGATCGTCGTGCCGAGCTCCTCGGAGATCAACGCCAGGCCGTTACGGATTGCCAGCGTCGGATCGGATGGTGTCGACAGCGCCTTGAAGAGCCTTGTGTTACCGGATTTTTCAGCGAGGACGAAATCGGTGAACGTGCCGCCGGCATCGATGCCGAGACGATATTTGGTGCGCATGATGGTCTCTTTCCAGATTGGGCAGGGTTCAGGCGGCGGAGCGCAATTGATGGGTGGCTTCGAGGTCGACCTTCAGCGAAGCCGGGTCGGCGATGACCACGCCATAATCCAGTTTCGCGCCTTCGATCGACACGAGACCGTTGAGAATGTCATCGACCACTTTCTCGATCGGCCTTTTCATCGGGTCGCCGAAGCCGCCGCCGCCGGGATTCATGTTGGTCACGGTTTCTCCGGGCTTGATCACATCCATGATGTTGTCACGGATGGTGCGGGTCTTGCCGTCCTTCTTCCACTCAAGACGGCCGACCTTGGGGTCGATCAGTTGCGATGAGGCCCCCGCCGCACCGAGCGCCGGAATGCGCCGGCCTTCGCCGAACATGATGAAGGTCATGTCGTCGCTGAGCGGCTCGACTTCCCATGCGGTACCCGAACCGCCGCGATACATGCCGGCGCCGCCGGAATCGGTCATCAGCGAATAGCGGTGGATGATGATCGGGTAGGAATATTCGAGCAGTTCGATATCGCCCGATGTCAGCGCGCCGAAGCAGCATTCCGGCCCGCAGGCATGCCAGCCGTCCTGATGCGGCGTGGCCCCCGCCCCTGAAATGATGGTGGCAAGCACCATCGTCACATATTCCTCATTGTGGCGCTTGTCCCAGCCGGCGATGTTGAGGCCGTTGGCATGGCCCCAGGAGGCCGAGACCTTCGACGGCACGGCCTTTTCGAAAGCCAGGCGCACGGCGTCGGTCAGTGTTTCCATCGGTGTCGTCGTGCAGTTCATGTGCGGGGCGGGTTCGACCGCGTTGCAGAGCGTGCCCTTCGGGCCCATGTTGACCGTCACGCAGCGATAAAGGCCTTCGTTGTAAGGCGGCGGCAATTGCGCGAACATCATCAGCCCGAGATAGACGCCGGAATAGGAATTGCCCTCATAGGAATTGATGAAATAGGGGATCTGCGGTGGGCTGGAAATCTCGATATGGCAATTGTCGTCCGTGATGGTGACCTTGGCCTTGATCTCGAAATCGCCAAAGCCGTGGCCGGCGTCCTCGAGGATCGCAACGCTTTCATAGGTGCCGTCCGGAACAGTAGCGATCAGGTTGCGCATCTGCCGTTCGGCCATGTCGAGCAGTTCGTCGATGCAGGCATCGACCGTCTCCTTGCCATATTTGTCGAGCATGGCGATCAGGCTGCGCTCGCCCACCTGGCAGGCGCCGATCAGGGCGTTGAAATCACCTTCCTGGTCGCGGCGGGCGCGCATGTTCGTCAGGATCATGTTGAGTACGTCGTGGCGCGGCTTGCCGCGATCCCAGATCTTCACCGGCGGAATGCGCAGGCATTCGGCATAGATTTCCTTGGCGCTGGGATTGTACCCCGCCGGCACCGGCCCGCCGATATCGGTCAGATGCCCCTTGCAGACCGTCCAGTAGACCAGTTCGCCCTTGTAGAACACCGGCTTGTACATGCACATGTCGATCGCATGGCTGCCACCCCAGGCGGGATCGTTGTGCAGAAAGAGATCGCCCTCGTGGATATCGTCGCCGAAATAGCCCGCGACAATTTTCATCGCCGGGATTAGCGAGCCCAGATGGATCGGGATATCCTGCCCCTGCAGGATCATTTCCGGCCGCGCATTGAACAGCGCCGTCGAATAGTCATGCGCGAGATTGAAGACGCTCGATCGCGCCGTCTTTTCCAGCGACAGGGTCATCTCGCGCTGGGTGGTTTCGAGAATGCCGCGCACGACCGAAAGCGTGATCCGGTCGACGGGCTTTCCGGCTTTCGCCTTGGCCGGAGATTTAGCTGCTTTTTTTGCCATGTCGTCATTCCCCTGATCTTTTCGTGCAGATGGCGAAGATTAGTGACAGATGCGGGCTCTGGTCTTTTGCTCGGGTGCAGGAAATCTTGGCTTTCAGCGCATTGGGCGACGTTTCGACTTTGCGATAGTGCAGAGATCGGCATAGACTTCCCGCAAAATGGGAACAAGAACACGACTGGGACGTGAGGCCATGGAATCCGTGATCAGCACGGCCGGGATGGAACCGGCTAGCCGCAGCACATACTGGCATCAGGCGATCGCCGAGGCCTATTTTTCGCTGAATCTGCAATTCGGCGACGCGGCCAATTTCAACGGCGAACTGATGAGCTGGACGCTCGGCGCGGTGTCGCTGTCACGGCTGCGCTCCGGCGCGCTGCAATATCGCCGGCTGCCGAAACATCTGGCGCAGGACAATGAAGAGCAGTTGCTGGTGACCATTCCGGCGCGGGCGGAAGTGTATTTCTCGCAATGCGGCCATGACGTCCGCTGCAGCCCCGGCAGCTACATCATCGAGCGCAGCCACGAGCCCTATGAGTTCAGCCATTCGGAAGATGCCGATCTCTGGGTGCTGAAGATTGCCACCAAGGCGCTGGCCGGGCGCATCCGCGCGCCGGACCGGTTCTGCAGCATGCAGTTCAATGCCGGCGAAGGCGTCGGCGGCCTGTTCGCCGACCTCATCCACCATATCCCGCAGCGTTTCGCCTCGATGCCGGAGGCGGCGCGGGAGGCGATCGGCAAGCAGTTGGTCGACCTGCTCGCATTGTCGATTCAGTCCGACGACCGCACGTTGACATCGGGCTCATCGACGGTGCGCACCGCCCATCTCACCCGTATCGAGAATTTCGTGCGCGCCAACCTGCACCGGCTGGAGCTCGATCCGGAACTGATCTCGCGCGAATGCAGAATCTCCATTCGCTACCTGCACGAACTGTTTCGCGACACCAACCAGACGCTGGGTCAGTGGATCCGCGACATGCGGCTGGAAGCGGCGCGCGAGGACCTGAAGACGAGCCGCAACCCCATGTCGATCGCCGAGATCTGCTACCGTCGCGGATTTTCGGACCAGGCCTATTTCTCGCGCGTGTTCAAGCAACAGTTCAGCATGAGCCCTCGCGAATACCGCCAGCGGCATCTCGGGCACTGATCTTTTCAGACGTCGCGAACGGTTTCGTCCGCCGCCAGCGCCACGCTCAGCAAATGCTCGTCGGCGTCCGGCAGGCCGGAAAGCAGCAGGCCGACCGGCATGCCGGCGTCGCCAGTGCCGCAAGGGATCGACACGCCGCACCAATCGAGAAAATTGCCGATCAACGTGTTGCGCAGCGTCTTGCCGTTGGTCTTGACGAACAGGTCGTCATCCGCGACCAGTGGTGCGATCGGCGGCGCCACATGCGGCAGGGTCGGCGATACGAGGATTTCACCCGGCGCGATCGACTTCGCCATGCTGGCGATCATCCGTTCGCGGGCGTTGAGAATTTCAATATAGCTGGCCATCGAGGTCTTCTCGCCCAATCTGGCGCGGACGACGACGCGGCGATCCATGTCGGCTGCGTCGGCTCCCAGGATACGGTCATGATGCAGCGCATAGGCTTCCGCCGTCACCAGCGGGCCGTGCTTGGCCATCAGGTCGAAGAGTTCGATGAACAGGGGGAACGCCTGGCGGCGGACTTTTGCGCCGGCAGCGGAAAGACGAGCCAGCGCCGCCTCGAACGCCGAGACGACGCCCTCTTCCGCATCATCGAAGAAGATGGTGTCCGGCACGACCAGCGAAACACCGGCGAGCGAGCCGCGCTGGACTTCGGACGCTGTCAGACCGCGCATCGCCGCATCGATCCACACCGCATCCTGCACCGTCCGGGTAAGCGGACCGAGAGAATCCAGGCTTTTGGAGAGTGGATAGACGCCCTGCATCGAATAGCGGCCACGCGTCGCCTTGTAGCCGACTGTACCGTTGAAAGCCGCCGGAATGCGGATCGAGCCGCCGGTATCGGTGCCCATCGCCACCGGCACCAGGCCAGCCGCGACCGCCACGCCTGCTCCGGATGACGAGCCGCCTGGAATGCGCGGCACATCCGTGGAATTGGGATTCTCGGGCGTGCCGTAATGCGGATTGATCCCGAGCCCGGAAAAGGCGAATTCGCTCATGTTGGTCCGGCCGACCGCCACCATGCCGGCGGCCTTCAGGTTTGCGACAATGGCGGCGTCGGCTTTCGCGGCCGGCTCCCGCGACAGCACCTTGGAGCCTGCGGTTGTCACCAGTCCCTCAAGGTCGAACAGGTCTTTCCATGCGATCGGAATCCCATCGAGCACGCCCAGCGAACGGCCCGATTTGATGCGCTTCGAAGACGCCTCGGCTTCGGCCATGGCGCGCTCCGGCGTCAGGCTGACGAACACCGACTGATCCCCGTAGGATTTGATGCCGTCGAGTGTCTGCTCGGCCAGCGCCACCGGATCGAGGGCGCCGTCCTGGATCAGCACCGAAAGCTGGGCGATCGATTTACCTTTGTTGCCGTCAGCCATAAGTCTCTCCTAGTTCCGTCCGACCAGCTGCATCCAGCGCCGCACGAGATAATTATGTTCGTCCATTGTCGTATTCCAGACGGCAATGCAATTGGCCCGCTGCCAATAGGAGCCGCCGCTGCGAACAGAGCCCGCCTTGATCCGAACCTTGCCATCAGGCCCCGGCAGATCGCAGGCAGCCGGCAGGCCGCCATACCAGTAATCCCACTCGGCTTCGGTCATGTATTCGCGTGAGCGCTCGGGCGTCGAGATATAGTATCCCTGACGCGCGACGACGGCGCCCGGCCAACCCGATATCCACCAGTTCATATAGGCATAGGCGACGTCGAGCATGCGGGCATCGAGCGTCCGCGACAGGCAAAGGCCGCCATGCCAGGCGCGATAGCCCTCCACGGGTACCGATTGCTCGACCGGCACGCCCTGGCCGTTGAGGATGGTAATGCCCGTTGACCACATGCTCTGGATATCGGTCTGTTTCTCCACCATGAGGCGCGCGGCATCTTCCGCCGTCCGCCAGAAGTCCCGGAAGAAGCCGTCGCGTTTCCTCGCCTCCAGCAGATCGATGAGCTTGTCGATTTCGGCGACCGTCATATTGCCGATGTTGCGGAAACTCATCAGGCCGGCGGCCTGAGCGGCAAGTGCCGCATCGAATATGCCGATTGCCGGTTCATCGACCAGCGCCGTACGCCCCGACCATTTCTCATCCAGCAGTGCGGCCCAGCTATCGAAATCTTCGGAACCTTCGATCATGTCGGTGCGATAGGCGTAGCTATCGAAATTATGCGTCGTCGGCAGCATCGAGATATAGCCCGTCGGCGTATCGCCCAGTTCGAGATTGGGCTGCACGAACAGTTTCCTGACCGGCGCATCGCCCTGGCCGAGCCGTGCATTCGGGCCGATACGGCCGGTTTTGGTCAGATCGTT
Organism: Rhizobium sp.; assembly: GCA_028290545.1. Taxonomy (GTDB): domain Bacteria; phylum Pseudomonadota; class Alphaproteobacteria; order Rhizobiales; family Rhizobiaceae; genus Rhizobium_E. Next base: position 55,431 of record JAQGJP010000032.1, read on the forward strand.
GATCTCGTCCCAGAGCGTGATACGGTCGATGTCGATCGGCTGGATCGCCCGCCAATACCAGACGATATCGAGATTGTGGAAGCACTGGTCGTAAATATCGTAGCTCTCGGGCTCCTGCGCCGCCTTATGCTGGGTGGTCAGAAAGTCGTTGTTGTCGAAGACGATATCGATGCCGAGATCCTTCTCGGCGCCGGTCCGCAATTCTTCCAGCAGCGAGATCGCCGTCCCAAGCACCCTGAGTTTCGGCCGCCCGGCGATATGCACGGCCGGTGCGGCAAGGGTTGCGGGCGGGAGCTGGTGCTTGTTCATGCGGGCGGGATCAATTCTGGCTATATCGCGGATGGGCCGGCGTCTCTGCAGTCCCTTTAGCGAGCGCGAAGGCTTCGAAGGACCGTCTCAACAGCGTGGCATCCAATCCGTCGACGATAAAGACGATATGCGAGCGGCGATCCTCCGATGCCCACGCCTCCATATGAACCGGCGTGTGCACCAGATGCTGCACACCATGGATCGCCACCGGCCGTGGCTCCCCCGATATGTTGAGGATGCCCTTGACCCGCAGCACGCGCGCGCCATGGCGGTTGAGCAGCATGGTCAGCCAGATGCCGAAACCCGTCCAGTCGATGGGATCATCGACGGCAATCGCGAAGGATCTGAACTGGGCGCTGTGGGCCTTGCCTTCGGCGGTGACGAGTTCGCGGCTGTCTTCGCAATAGAACCCGGTGGCGGACTGGACACGGGCGCCGCGTGGGGCAGCATCCGTGTCCAACAGGCTGGCCACGGAAAATTGCTCGTTAAGGGCTTCGACAATTTCCGCGTCGGGATTGATACGCCGCAATCTCTCGGTCAGATCACTCGTCCGTTGCACATCAGCAAGATCGGTCTTGGTGACGATCAGCCGGTCGGCAATCGCGGCCTGCCGGTTGGATTCGATATAGGTGTCGAGCTGGTTGAGCCCATTGACCGCATCGACCGTGGTGATGACGTTGCCGGGGCGGAAATGATGCCGCAACACCGGATCCGCCTTGATGGTCGACAGTACCGGAAACGGATCGGCAAGCCCCGTGCTTTCGATCACCACGCGCGAGAACGAAGGGATGAGGCCGCGCTCGCGCCGGGAATGCAGGTCACGCAGCGCATCGGCAAGCTCGCCGCGCACGGTGCAGCAGATGCAGCCTGATTGCAGCAGAACCATGTTCTCGTCGATGCGCTCAACGAGTTGATGATCGAGACCAACCTCGCCGAATTCGTTGATCAGCACGGCGGTATCGCTCAGCGCCGGGTCTTCCAGCATTCGCTTCAGCAACGTCGTCTTGCCCGAGCCTAGGAAACCCGTCAGCAGATTGACCGTTGTGAATTGCGGGGTGTCAGCCATCGCGCATCGCCTCGACTCGGGCGATCAGATCGGGATCGAGAGGATCGCAGGCGCGACCGATCATCCGTTCCGCCGCCGGCCAAAGATGGCCTAGATCCTCGATAACCTCGCTCTTGCCGGTGCGGCTGGCGAGAACATAGGAAGAGCCCTGCCAGTCCGACAGCGTCAGCGCATAGGAGGCCAGGACGCGGTTGGCAGCAGCAACGCGATTGATGCGTTCGCGACGGCGGTCGATCCGCTCGACATTGCGCGTGTAGACGCCAGGCCGCGCCACCGCATCCGCCCAGTGTTCATTGCCGCCCAGAATGCCGCAAAGCGAGCACATAAGTTCATCTCCGAACACGTTGTCATCAACCCCAAATTCGGGGTGATCGAGCTTACGGCACTTGCTCCGCGAGTCATCCTCGGGCTTGACCCGAGGATCCATAAGCAATCACGTCATCGGTCAGCTTTGGATCCTCGGGTCAAGCCCGAGGATGACTCGCGGAGGGTTTTATCCCTCCAAATCCAACATCGCATTCCTCATCGATGGCGATGCCGTGGAGTCCAGCAACCCCGTTCAATCTTTTGCGCAAGCGAAAGCTGGGGTCTGTTCCCTTACTTCTGGCGCGGGAAGCGCTTGGCGAAGTCGTCGGCAATCTCGTTCATGGTGACGAATTTCACGCCCGGATGCTTGATCATGTGGGAATAGAGCCGTTCCAGCATCATCAGCACGTGCGGACGGCCAGCGACATCCGGGTGGATGGTGATCGGGAAGACCGCATAATCCATCTCGCGATAGACCCAATCGAACTGGTCGCGCCACATCTGTTCGATATCGTGCGGGTTGACGAAGCCGTGGCTGTTGGGGGATTTCTTGATGAACATCATCGGCGGCAGATCGTCGAGATGCCAGGAAGCAGGGATTTCGATCAGGTCGGTCTCATGGCCGCGCTTTAGCGGCACCATCCAGTCGGACGGCTTCCTGGAATAATCGATCTTGGTCCAGCTGTCGCCGACGCGCACATAATAGGGCGTGAAATCGTTGTGCATCAGCGAATGGTCGTATTTGATGCCGCGTTCGAGCAGCAGCTCGTTGGTGACGTTGGAGAATTCCCACCATGGTGCGACATAGCCGGTCGGACGCTTGCCGGAAAGCTTGGTGACCAGATCGATGCACTTGTCGAGCACTTCGATTTCCTGCTCGCGGGTCATGGCGATCGGGTTCTCATGCGTATAGCCATGAATGCCGATCTCATGCCCGGCTTCCGCAACCGCTTTCATCTGTTCCGGAAACGTCTCGATGGAGTGGCCGGGGATGAACCACGTCGTCTTGATGCCGAACCGCTCGAAAAGCTTCAGGAGCCGCAGGCTGCCGACTTCACCGGCGAACATGCCACGCGAAATATCGTCTGGCGAATCCTCCCCGCCGTAGGAGCCGAGCCAGCCGGCAACGGCATCGACGTCAACGCCAAAACTGCACAAGATTTCCTTCGCCATCGGTAGTGTCTCCTTCGTGGTTTCTTCTGAATTCGGGTGTCAATGCGCCGGGATAACGGTGGCCTGCGCCGGGTTCCAGGACAGGATGATGCTTGAACCGACCGGAAAAGATTCCGGCCGGTATTTGTCGATATGCGCTTCGAGCGCCACCGTGCGCCCGTCGGGCAGCGCGGCGGCAAGCTGCGAGACGTGGCCGACGACGTCGAAACGGGTGATTTTGGCGTCAATCAGATTGCCACTGTAATCACTGGCGATCCGGTCACGCTGCGCACCCTGGGCAGGATGCACCTCGATCGATTCCGCCGGGATCACCAGACTGACTTTGGTCTTGTCGGAAATCGGCACCGATACTTGACCGGTGAGTGTGCCGGCAGGTGTATCGACCGTCGCTGTATCGCCGTTGGTGCTCCTGATCTCGCCGGTGAAAATCGTGTTACGGCCGATGAACTGCGCCACGAAGGGCGTGTTCGGCCGCGTATACAACTGGTGCGGCGGGCTGATCTGCTCGACCCGGCCCTGGTTCATCACCACGATCCGGTCCGACAGCGCCAGGGCCTCGGATTGTGCATGGGTGACGAACACGAATGTGACACCCAGCGTCTTCTGCAGCAGTTTCAATTCGTTCTGGATCGCCTTGCGGAGATTGGCATCGAGTGCGCCGAGCGGTTCGTCGAGCAACAGGATATCCGGCTCGACCACAAGCCCGCGCGCAAGGGCTATGCGCTGGCGCTGGCCACCGGACAGCTTGTCGGTCTTGCGCTCGGCAATGTCCTCAAGCCCGAGAGTGGCAAGGATGCGGTCGACCTTGGCATCGCGCTCGGTCTTGGGCATTCCCTTGACTTCAAGCCCGTAGCCGACATTGCGGCGCACGGTCATGTGCGGGAAGAGCGCGTAATTCTGGAAGATCATCGACGTCGGCCGGTCCTGCGGCGGCACGTCGTTCATCCGCGCACCCTTGATCATCATGTCGCCCGAGGAAATGCCCTCGAAGCCGGCGATCATGCGCAAAGTCGTGGTCTTGCCGCAGCCGGACGGACCGAGAAATGCGATGAACTCGCCTTTTGTCACGGACAGGTTGAATTCATCGACAGCCATGGTGCCGTTGTCGAATACCTTGCCGACATTGATGAGTTCTAGGTCGAAAATCATGGACGGTCTCCAGTGAACAGGAAGCAAGGCTCATGCCATCCTTCCGAAGAAGCCGGCCGGGATGAAGGGCCATCCCGGCCGGAAGTCGATATCAGGCGCTCAGGAATTCATCCCACTTCTGGATGAGGTGGTCGTATTCATCCGGCCACTGGTGCCAGTAAGCGACGTTCGCCGCGCGCTCTTCCAGCGAGCCGCCATCGCGCAGATCGCCTTCCTTGATGCCGCGCTCTTCCGCGCCGACCCAAGGCTTGCCTTCGTACCAGAACGCGTATTTTTCAGGCGCCATGACGCTCTTGATATTGGTCGATGGCGAATAGTAGCCCTGTTCGGACACAGTGATGCCCGGTTCGCCGGAAAGCCAATAGTCGGCATAGGCGATGACGGCGTTCTTGTTCGGGGTGCCGGCGATCATCGACGGACCGATGGCCCAGCCGCGATAGCCTTCCTTCGGGATAGCGTATTTGGCAGGCTTGCCCTGCGCCTTGACGGCCATGACGGCAGGCTGCCAGGCGTCGGAAACCACCATTTCGCCCGATGCCATGAGATTGACGAGTTCGCCGAAATCGCCCCAGAGCGCGCGGAACTGGCCTTCCTTCTTCTTGGAAATGAGGAAGGCTGCGGCTTCATCGATTTCCGCGGCGGTCGGGTTGCCCGGGTTCTTCACGTTTGACAGGCCAAGCGTGTTCATGGCCATGACGGCCTGACCAAACGCGATCAGCGGGTCTGTATTGAGACCGGACTTGCCCTTCCACTTCGGATCGAAGATGCAGGCCCAGGAATTGGCTTCCTCGTCGGAAACCACATCCGGATTATAGCCGATCGAGTCGTAGTTGTAGACGGCGGGCACCATGTTCAGCGTGGTCTGGGCTTCATCGGCCCAGATCTGGCCGACGATCTGGTTCCTGCGTTCCCACTTGTCGCTCGGTTTTGTGAACGTGTCGCGGATATTCGCCCAGTTCTTGATCTCGGCGGCCGGCAGCGGCTCGACATTGTTGGTCATGACGATCGACGGCAGGCGCTCGCCGATGGTTTCCCAGCAATCATAGTCCTTGGAACCGGACAGGATCTTGGTCTGTGCATCCGGGAAGGTTGCAGCTGTGCCGGACGTCGAGCCGACGCCGGAGAGCTTCTTGAAGTCGGCGAGGATGCGTTCCTGCACCGTCACCGAAAGGCCGATTGTGCGCAGTTGTTCGCCGGCAAGATCCTTGGCCTGCGCGTAGGCCGCGCGGGATGAAAGGAACGGTGTTCCGCCGCCGGCGGCCAGCGCCATGACGCCGGCCGTCCGCTTCAGAAGGGAGCGGCGATTGATTTCCATATTGGACATGTCTCTTCTCCAGTTTGTAATGAGTTCCCTGGAGCCTCGTTTGCCGAAGCTCCCCTTCGTTATCGGCCTTGTCCCCCCGGAAAATTCCGCCTCCGGGAACGAGGCGATCAGTACCGCCCCACGAGGAGGCCTCCATCCACGACCAGCACCTGGCCGGTCATGTATCTTGCAGCGTCGGATGCCAGAAATGCGATGACATCGGCGATATCCTCGGGCATGCCGAGGCGGCCCATGGGGATGAATTCAGGGGCCTTCTCGGCACCGGCGGCACCGAGCGAATTCTCTTCGGACAGCAACTGGGCTGTGCGGATGTAGCCCGGCGCGATGCCGTTCACCCGGACATTGTCCTTCGCGAGTTCGACCGCGAGGCCGCGCACCAGGCCGACCACGCCGGATTTCGCCGCGGAATAATGCACATGCTCATCCCAGCCATAGGCGACGCCCATGATCGAGGAGAGCGCGACGATGCTGCCGGATTTCCGGGCGCGCATCTTGGGTGCCGCGGCACGAACCAGGCGGAATATGCCCTTGAGATCGATGTCGAAGGTCAGATCCCATTTCTCGTCGGTGAGTTCGGCAAGCGGCGCCTTGTGGGCGATGCCGGCATTGGCGACGATCACATCGATCTTGCCATGGCGTGCCTCGACATCGGCGACGATTTCATCCGCCCGCTCCCTTGAGCGGACGTCATAGGCGAGGAATTCAGCCGAGCCACCGGCAGCCACGATGGCTTCGGCTACCGCCTTGCCTTCCTTCTCGAGGATATCGGTAACCACAACATGGTCACCGAGCGCGGCGAATGCCTTGGCTGTGGCGCTGCCGATGCCGATGCCGGCTCCCGTGATAATGACGATACGTTTGGTCATTCCTGAAATCCTCTCAAAGCATTACATCGCCGGAATTGGGTCCGAGTGTCTGGCCGACGAACAGGCTGGCGGCCGGCGACGCCAGAAAGGCCACGGCTTCCGCCACTTCCTCCGGTTCGCCGAAACGGCCGAGCGGCAGTTCGGCCTTTTTGCGATCGCGCCATTCCTCGGAAAGGCCCAGGACCAGCGGCGTGTTGATCGGACCGGGGGCGACGGCATTGACGCGGACACCGCGGCTGGAAACCTCCCGCGCCAGCGATTTCGTCATGCCGATGATCGCGGCCTTGGCGCCGGAATAATGGACGAGTTCGATACCGCCGATCTGGCCGAGCTGGGATGCGATATTGACGATGACGCCATGACCGGCGGCAAGCATTGCCGGCATCACCACCTTGCTCATCAGGAATGTGCCGCGCACATGCACCGCGAACATCCGGTCGAAATCGCTGACCTCGAGATTCTCGAACAAAGCCTGATGAACGAATCCGGCATTGTTGACCAGCAGGCCGACATCGCCATGGGCATTGACTGCAAACGCATGCATGGCGGCGACATCGGTCTCCGACGAGACGTCACCCGCCTTCGCAGCCGCAATTCCGCCGGCGGCCCTGATCTCGCTCACCGTCGCCTCTGCGCTTTCCTGCGAAAGATCATTGACCAGCACTGCGTAACCTGACGACGCGAGCTTGATGGCGATGGCCTTGCCGATGCCGGAACCGGCGCCGGTGACGATCGCCGAAATGGCTTTGCTCGGCATCATGCTTCCTCCTGCACGGCGACGCGCTTGGCACGTCGAACCGACATCGTCATCAGGATCGCGTAGACCGACAGCAGCGCGAAGGAAAACAGTGTCGTCAGCACCCCGAAGGCGAAGACATTCGGATGCACTTCCACCGAGAACGTGCCGTAGATCGCCAGCGGCAGGGTCAAGTCACGCCCGGAGGCAAACAATGTCCGCGAGAATTCGTCATAAGACAGTGTGAAGGCAAACAGCATCGCCGACAGCACGCCCGGGAAAATTAGCGGAAAAGTGATCTTCCGGAAAGTGCGGGCCGGTGACACCCCGAGCGACCAGGAGGCTTCCTCGACAGTCTGGTCGAAGCGGTTGAAGATCGCCAGCATCACCAGGAATGCGAAGGGGAAGGTGTAGACGACATGCAGCACGAAGGCCGTGCCCCACCAGTGGCGATCGATACCGAGGGTGTTGGCGACCAGCGCCATCCCGAGCCCGACGAGTACGCCGGGAACCATCATACCGAGGACGATGAGGTAGAAGACCACGCCGGAGCCGCGGAATTTCTGCCGGAAAGCCTGGGCAGCGGTAACGCCGAGCACGGTCGACACGACCATGGTCATGATCGCCAGCGCCATCGAGCGGAACAACGCTTCCTCGATCGGCAACGGCGCGATGCGCGACGGCGGCGTCAGACCGAAGAGATGCTGGTACCAGTAGACCGACCATTCGATGATCGGAAACTGCGGCCCGCCTTCCGGTCCGGTCTGGAACGACAGGATCGCCAGGACCAGCAGCGGTCCATAAAGAAAGACGAGGAAGAGCGTGGTATAGACGCCGAGGCCGAATTTGATGCCGCTTGCGTTCATGATCAGAGCTCCTTCCTGAGATCGACGACCCGGAGAAGGGCAGCCACGACCGCGCCCATCAGCACTGTGAGGACCACACCAGCGACCGCCGCGAAGGCCCATTTGAGCGAGCCCACCTGTGTAACGATGATATTGCCGAGCAGGTTGACCTTGCGGCCCGAAAGGGCGGCGGAAGTGGCAAACTCACCCAGCACCATGACGGAGACGAAGATCGAGCCAACCACCACGCCGGGCATGGACAGCGGCAGGATGATGGTCCGGAAGATCCGCCAGAAACTGGCGCCAAGATCCTGCGCGGCCTCGATGATGGAAGGATCGATGCGGCCAAGCATGAAGGCGATCGGCCCGACCATGAACACGCAATAGATCTGCGTCATGCCGATGATCACCGATAGATCGGAGAACAGCAGCACCTCGATCGGCTGGGTGATGATGCCGACTTTCATCAGGATCAGGTTGATCGCGCCTTCCTTGCCGAGCATCGGGCGCCAGGCGAGAACGCGGATCAGGAATGACGTCCAGAAGGGGATGACGCAAAGCACCAGAAGCACGGTGGACAGCGTCTTGTTCTTGATGAACAGGCCGACGAACAGCGCTGCGGGATAGCCTACCAGCAGGGTGGCGACGAGCACCGTCAGCCAGATCCGCACAGTCGTCCAAAGCGCACCAATATAGGTGTCGCTGGAAAAGAAGGTGATCCAGCTGCTGAAGGTAAGCTTCGGCTCGATCTTGAAGGTCGTCTGCGTCCAGAAGGAGACATAGACCATCATTGCGATCGGCAGTACCAGGAAAAGCACCATCCAGATAACGCCGGGAGCCAGAAGCCAGAGGCCTTTCCGGCTGGCACGGGCGACGGGTACGTGCTCGGTTGAGGTTTCGGATATGACGGCCATCAGATTATCTCTTCAGTCTTGGGAGGATGGAGAGCGGTGAAGGGCATGAGGCGATCAAGCGTAGACAAGGGCGTCGCCTTTCTTCCAAACCAGGCTGTAGCGCCCGTGCGGCTCATAGGTTTCCGCCGAAGACTGGCTGAGATGGGATTCGACCTCGAAGACCTTGCCGTCATCGAGCGAAAAGAACGCATTGATTGCCGCCCCGGTATATTCGCTGGCAACGAATGTGCCTTCGATCCTCACCTCATCCTCCGCAACGGCCACGCCCGCGGGACGGATCGAGATCCGATCATAGCGGATGGCATAGCCGGGTTTGGCCGACGGCTGGGCGAAGCCGACGATGGGCAGAGGGCCGGCGGAACTGGCGAAGACGTTGCCATCCACCTTGCCGGAAAACAGATTGTAGCAATTGAGGAAGCGGGCGACGGCCGGCGATCCCGGACGATTGTAGATCGTATCGGCATCACCCTGCTGGGCGATCTTCTTGGCATCCAGCACCAGCACCGTGTCGCCCATTGCGAGCGCTTCGGTCTCGCTGCCGGTGACATGCAGGAAAGTCACGCCGCAGCGCTCGCGAATGATACGCAATTCGCTGCGCATGCGGGCACGCAGATTGGCATCGAGCGCGCCGAGCGGCTCATCAAGCAGCACCATCTTGGGCTCGGTAACGAGCGTCCGGGCCAGCGCCACGCGCTGTTTCTGGCCGCCGGAAATCTGGGTGACGGCGCGATCCTCAAGTCCGGTCAGACCGACCAGCTCGATCATGTCGCGCACCCTGGACTTGACCGCCTGACTGTCTGCAACCGGGTTGATCTTGCGATTGACAAGACCGAAGGTGATGTTCTCCTCCACCGACAGATGCGGGAAGAGTGCGAAATTCTGGAACACGAAGCCGATACCGCGCTCATAGGGCGGCATCGCATTCACAATCTTGCCATTGAAGCGGATCGTGCCGCTTTCCGGATGCTCGAAGCCGGCAATCACGCGCAACAGCGTCGTCTTGCCCGAGCCGCTTGGCCCCAGCAACGAAATGTAGGAATCGTCCGGCAGCGACAGATCGACACCGTCAAGCGCCCGGTTGTCACCGTAGGCTTTTACGATTCCTGAGAGTTGAAGCACAGCCGACACTGTTTTCCTGCCAATTCTAGCACGGCAGCCGAAAGCGTTTGCGCCACTGACGTAGCACATCGTTTTGACTGATCCGTGGCGTTACAAAAAAGTTTTCCACCTCGTCGCACTTCTATCGGCGCGATCATGATGCGACTATTACATAAATGACTTTTGTATTCAATGATCTTTTTCAAAGATTCCAATACAAGAGCCCAGTTTTTGAATTTGCGAATTTGAACCGTCTGAATACGCTATCTGGTCGCCGCCATTTGCACGTAAGGGTAATCGACAGACACCGGTACACCGGCTGCATTCCACCGAAAATCTCGTCTATCTTACCTCATTCGGACTCGCTTTCCCGAGCCCCCGCCATTTCAAACGATTAACATGCTTCGGAATGCACTTAATTTCGCCCCCTTGCCCAACAAAGCAGCACCGCTTCAAAAATACAAACTCTGTATGCAAAATTCATTTTATTTTGATCTGGAATACAGACGGTGATATACCGTACACGGTGTGACACGATTTGCCATTTGAGGATGAGGATCTCTCTGTTCCATGGACGAGAACCGTACGGGACAAAACACGCAGCATCGCTATGAAATCGCAGAGGACGTGCTGCGGACGAACATCTCGGAAGGCATTCTGCCGCCCGGTCTCGTTCTGCTCGAAGGACCGATCGCGGAAATCCTGCAGATATCGCGCGCGCCGGTACAACGGGCGCTCCAGTCTCTGGAGACCGAGGGACTGGTGCATCGGTTCAAGGGTCGTGGCTATCTTGTCGGCGCCGGCCGGGAGGCGCTTGAACCGAATCGCACAGATATCAAGACGCTGGGCCTGATCATTCCGCAGCATGCAGACGAGGCGCTGCAAAGCCGGTCGTCCTGGGAGCGGATCTACAACACGGTCGAGCGCGATGTCGCGGGCTGCGTCGTTTTCGGCCAGTACCGCATCATCGAGATCGAACTTGCCAATCATTTCAATGTCAGCCGCACCGTCGTCCGCGACGTCCTGACAAGGTTGCGCGAGCGCGGGCTTGTGCGCAAGAACCAATCCTCGCACTGGATCGCCGGCCCGCTGACCGCCCAGACCGTGAAGGATCATTTCGTGCTTCGCGGCATGCTGGAGCCTCAGGCTCTCGTCTCCGGCGCCCCGCATATCGACCGCGACGCGCTGACGCGCCTGTTCAACCGGCTGTCGGAACTCGAACGCAGGCACACGATGGATTTCCTCAGGGATCTCGAGGATGTGCAGGCGCGCTTCATCGAAGCATGCGTTCTCTCGACGCCGAACGAGCGCCTGCAGGACCTGATCCGCAACAATCTTCTGCCGGTCACGGCAACGGAGCGGCTGCTTGCCCGTCTGGGCCTCCCTGGCGATCCGAGCGTGATTACCGAGTTTCGCCTGATCGTCGAACTGCTGATGCGCGGTGCGACGACGGCTGCAGCCGCCATGCTGGAGACGCATCTCGACTCTTCGGTCAAGCGCACCATTGCCCAGATGAAGATCGTCGCGATCATCCCCGGCCCCAGCGTGACCGCCGACTACCTGACCCGCGTACTGGAGTGAACCATCAGTCACAGCGCCAAGCGGGGCAGTTGTTGGTCCGCCGACCGCCCCTTGCTCGCGCGCTGTGTTCTGAAGACTCATACGCATCGGCTCACACACTTTCGATGGATCAGAACAGCGCGCTGATCCGGTTGACGAGATTGGCCCGATCCCTCCGGGCCGCAAGCGCAGTTTCCATATCCACTTTCACGAACCTGGTTTTGGTATGCGGCTGCATCTGGCCGATCAGGTCCATATCGGCGGAAATCACCGTGCCGATCATGAAGTAGCCGCCGCCGGAAACCGCATCGCGGTGCAGAATGATCGGCTCGGTGCCGCCCGGCACCTGGATCGAACCGTAGGGATAGCAGCTATCAACGATATTCGAGGGATCGGAGCCCGCACCGAACGGCTGGGTGCGCGGCTCGAAATCCAGTGGACGGCCGCCACGGAAACGATAGCCCATGCGGTCGGCTTCCGGCGCCACCTTCCATTCATCATCGAAGAAATTCCGGCCGGCTTCCTCAGTGATCCGGTGCCAGTAGAGCCCGGGCACAACCCGCAGTTCCGCCGGAGCACCTGGCCTGCGGCGCAGTGCCTCGGGAATGGATTTTCCCTCCTCGGCCTTGCCTGCGCTGCCCACCGGCAGTTCATCGCCGATCGCAATCGGCCGGCCCTTGAAGCCGCCGAGCGCGCCGATCGGATAGGTGGACCGGCTGCCGAGCGCCACCGGCACGTCGATGCCGCCGGATATGGCGATATAGATGCGGGCGCCGGTCTTGAGGTAGTCGAAGGAGAGAACCTGCCCGGCCTTGACCTTGAAGGCCGTCCAGCCGGGCTGCTCCACGCCATCGACCTTGATCGGCATTTCCGCGCCGGTGACAGCGACCATGGCGTCTGTCGTGAATTCGAGCTTCGGCCCGATGAAAACGGCTTCAAGCCCGGCGGCGCCGGCATCGTTGCCGACCAGCAGATTGGCTGCCTTCAACGCCAGACGATCCATCGCGCCGCCGACGGGAATGCCGAGATGAAAATAGCCGGGACGGCCGAGATCCTGAACCGTGGTCGCCAGACCGGCATGGAGAACCTTAATGGCCATAGAGGACGCCCTCCAGCTTGGCATTCGTGCCGTCAATGTCTTTCTGGAACTCGCGAAGGTCGAACTTCACCTCGCGGATTGGCGGTGAGAAGCGACCCTTGTCGACGTCTTCGACTGCCTGGTCATAGCCGTCGCGATCGACCGGCTTGAACTTGACGATATCGCCCGGCCGGAAGAACACCATGAATTCCCTAAGGTAGGACGTGGTCTGTGTCGGATCGTAGATCGGCATCGGGGTGATGCCGAACATCTGGTAACCGCCGGCGCCGCGCACCGAATAAATGCAACCGAAGCAGCCGCCATGGCCGATCGTCAGGCGCGGCGTATCAGTGCGGGGCCGCAGGTATTTCGGCACCTGGATCTGCCGCTGGCGCTCGACCA
>JAQGJP010000060.1 GCA_028290545.1 Rhizobium sp.
GTCAGCGCACTTCGCGCTTAATGGGGCGATGGAACAACGGTCCTCTGCCTGCCGTGATGTGATCGCGGCAGGTAAACTTCATTTTGGCGATTGACGATGGAGGTCCCCGGGGTAAAGATCGCACCAAGACGGATTGGATGTCATCAGTGCCGACAAACAGACGCCAGGCGCTCGGAATTTTGACGGGGTCGTTGCTGGCCGCCATTAGCTTGCCCGCCTGGGCAAAGGACGGCGGCGAAGGACATGACGACGGCGGACATGACGATGACGGCGGCCGCGCGTCCAGGGGCAAGGACGACTATTCCCAGGACGAGGCGCTGAATGAGGTCCGCACCGGCAGGATCATCCCCCTGAAGGCTGCTCTGCGCATCGTCGACGAGAAGGTCGGCGGCAAGGTCATCGACGTGAATCTCATCCGGCGTCAGAGGCCTCAGTACCGCGTCAAGGTGCGGCGCGAAAGCGGCAATATAATCATCATCCGGCTCGACGCCCGTACCGGACGGTTCATCGGTTTTCTGGGTTTCTGATCATGCGGATACTGCTCGCCGAAGACGATTTGGGGATTTCTGGCCTGGTTTCGAAGCACCTCGAAGCCGCAGGCTACCTCCCCGATGTCTCAACCGACGGACCCGACGCGTGGGAGCGGGGCGAAGTCGGCGATTACGCGGCGATCATCCTGGATTTGGGCCTTCCCGGCATGGACGGCCTGTCAATTCTGAAACGGTGGCGACAGGCAGGCGTCGAGACGCCTGTGCTGGTGTTGACGGCCCGCGGATCGTGGATGGAGCGGGTCGACGGATTCGACGCCGGCGCGGACGATTATCTGCCGAAACCTTTCCGGACCGAGGAACTGTTGGCGAGGCTTCGCGCGCTGTTGCGGCGGTCCCAGTCACGCGCCCCGGCGACCATCTCATCGGGCCGATTCAGCCTCGACGAGGCTGCAAAGCGCGTACTCTTCGACGGAGAGCCGATTGACGTCAGTCCGATGGAGTACCGCCTCATCGCCTATCTCGCCAGCCGCAAGGGCCAGAGCGTGCCTGCCATCGAGTTGGCTAACCACGTGCAGGGGCGCGAGGACGACACCGCCAAGAACGCCGTCGAAGCCATGGTCGCGCGCCTTCGCAAGAAGACCGCGGCAGACGCAATACAGAACCGCCGTGGTTTCGGCTATCTGCTCCCGGAGGAACCCGCGTGATCCGCTCCCTCAGATTCAGGCTGGCCATCGGTGCCGTCATCGCTATCGGGATTACGCTGATGTTGATCTGGGTGGCGCTCAGCAAGGCATTCACCGAGTACGTCGTCCAACAGTACCGTACTGAGATGACCGTGCTTTCTGACAGCCTGACCGCTTCGGTGGCCGTCAAAGACGGCCGTCTCGTGCTCGCCGCAGCACCCTCCGACCCGCGCCTGAACCTTCCCGGCGGCGGCCGCTACTGGGAGTTGGAAGAGGACGACAAAGTCCTCGACCGCTCGCGCTCGCTCTGGGACACGGTCATAGAGGAGGCCAAACTCCTTCCTTCGGCATACGCGCCGTTCCAGACGGCCGTGGGTCCGAGCGGCGAGACGATGCTGGTGTTGGCTCAGGAATCGACGCTTGGCGAAGGCAAGGACGCCCGTCACTTCTGTATCTACACCGCATTTCCGCTGTCCGAACTTGAGGCAGCGCTCACGGGTTTCCATGACCAACTGCGGTTCATGTTGGCGGTGACCGCAGGACTGCTCGCGCTCGCCGCCTTTGTGCAGGTCGCGACGGGTCTCGCGCCGCTTGGACGGCTGAGGGCGAAGGTCGCCGACATCCGTAACGGCCGTCTTTCCCGCATGGTGGACGAAGGTCCGAGCGAGGTCCAGCCGCTGGTCCATGAAATCGACCTGTTGCTGGAGGAGCGGGAAACCGCTGTGGAGCGTGCACGCAGCCGGGCTTCCGACCTAGCCCACGGCCTCAAGACGCCGCTCACCGTTCTTTCGCAACTCGTGGAGCGCATGACGCCCGAAGACGCCGAAATGGCGCTCAAGCAGATCGACATCATCCGGCGGCGGGCGGATCGGCAGCTTCAGGCCGCGCGTCTTGGTGCCGAGCGGATGGCGACGGCCGATATCGGGGAACTGACCACCAAGCTCGTGCAGGTTTTGAAACCCATCACTGCCGAGAAAGGCCTGCGCTGGCACGTCCGCGCGCAAGGAGACCTCCATGTCGAGGCGGACCCCGCCGACTTGGCCGAAGCGATCGGCAACGTGCTCGACAATGCGGTGAAGTGGGCGAGGACGGAGATCAGAGTGGATGCCTTTCGAACCAAGGACAAGGTCTCGATCCGCATCGCCGACGACGGACCGGGCATTCCGGACGGCGACCGACATGCGGCACTCGACCGGGGAACGCACGCGGGCGGCGATGAGGGCGGCGGCTCGGGACTGGGGCTAGCGATCACGGCAGACATCATGAGGGCCTACGACGCCTCTCTGGAACTTTCGCGGGCCGCCGCAGGCGGGCTTGAGACCGTCATGCACTTCCCCACCAAAGGGGCGAAGCGGGCGGCGGTGGTCTGAATCGAATCAATGGCAGGCTTGATGTATCCGTCTCGGCGCTGGACCCCAAGCGCCCATGGAAGCAATTTGATGTGACTGCTGGCAAGGTCGACCTGGGGCGGAAGGGCGATCACCTGCTTCTGTGAGCGATTGCCTGCTTGTGCTCGGGCATCAGGCCGGCACGGACTTCGATACCGAGCCCTGAACCGATGGCTTTTTAGCAGTGCGCTGGTTATCGCCCGTGTGCATCAATGTGTCGATGCCGTCAGGCTCCAGCATCTTAAGTCCCTCGACAGCGTCGCGCATGTAGCACCACACAATCAGGATCGCGACATTCTCAACCATTTCCTATCCATCGACATGTCGAGGGCGGACATTCCCGTGCCCCCGCCCGCGAGTATGAAGCAGGCCGGAAGGGTCATGGCGACCAGAAGCGACGCGATGACGATCAAGCGATCGCGGCCAAGCACGCGCTCGACTGTCGACCGCTCCACGATCTGACCTCAGGCCGCGTGTTCGATGACACCCTTTCCGTTCATGTAGACCCGACAGATGTGCGCGTGCGTACCGTTGTTATTGTCCAAAGCGATCGCGCCGAAGGTCTCCGTCTTGCCGCTGGCCATTTCCGCGACGCGGTATTCAAAGCCATGCGGCAGGTTGATCCGTGCGCGGTGCTCGGCACCCGTTACAGGATTGCGGATGGGTTCGGCTTCGAGGTTGAAGACATCGGCCACTCGGACGTGTCCTTTCCGCGCATCTATGTCGACCTCGATGTCGATCGGCTTGCTGAGCGTCTCGAGCTTGTTCGGCGACATCTTGCTGAATACCCAGAACATGGTCGCCATGTCCTCGGTGTCGCTCCCGGTGACGATCTTTTCGACCGCCTCTCGTTGATCCGGCGTGGCCGTGGAATCCACCACCA
>JAQGJP010000075.1 GCA_028290545.1 Rhizobium sp.
GAACAGATTGGCAGACCTGCTGCTCCCACAAAAACGGGGGCGATCATGCCCCCGTGTCGTCAAAAAACTCCCAGCCAGATATCCAACAAGGGCTGTAAGCAAACCTAAGTGAACGGTATTACGCCTCCGGGCGGCCTTTTCTTTTGCATGCTGACCGCGCCAACCGGTAACCATTCTGCGAATATTGCCGGAGTCCCCCAAAAAAGTCAGTTATTCCAGTGTGATTATGCGCACAGACAGAATATAAGCCTCGTTTCATCCGTTTCTGCATTGGACCAATCATCCAGTCATTTCGCCTTAGGAAAGGGACCCTACATGAAACTCAACCGTTCACTCGGCCTGATGCTCGCGAGCACGGCCTTCGTCTCCATTGCCAGCGCCGCATTCGCACTAGACGGCAATGACGTACTTGCGAAGATGAACGCGCTCACGTCGTCGAGCGGCATCGTGATCGCCGCCCAGGGTACTTCCGTCGATGGCGAGAACGTCACGCTCACAGGTGTAACCGTGACACTGACGACCGCCGACAACAAGAAGGTTCCGGTTGGCGACGTCACCCTCGAAGGCGTGACCGAGTCCGACGACGGGTATGAGATCAAGAAGGCGTCCTTCGCTGATCTCAACGTCATGGAAAACGGCAACGGTGTCTCGGCCGCGGATATCTATGTCGAAGGTATTTCGCTTCCGTCGAATCCGGAGCCGGGCACATTGAGCTCAATCATGCTGGCCGAATCCATTCACGTCGGCGCCACCAAGATCATCGCCGAAAACAAGCAGGTCATGACCATCGACGAAACGACGGCGACCTACACGGTTGCCGATGACGAGAGCAAGATCGATTTCGACGCCGCCGTCTCCGGTATCAAGGTCGATACGACGTCCGCTCCGGATCCGAAGGCTCAGGAAGCCATCCAGGCTCTTGGCCTCCAGAACCTCAATGGTGAAATCACCATGAAGGGCAGCTGGACACTGGCCGACGGCAAGATGGACATCACGGAATATGCTTTCGATTTCGAAAACATCGGCCGTCTCGACATCAATTTCGGCCTTTCGGGCTATACGTTGCCGTTCCTCAAGAGCATGCAGGACGCCATCAAGGTTGCCGAAGCCAATCCGGACAAGGCTGCGGGCCAGCAGGCGCTCGGCATGGCCATGATGGGCCTGATGCAGCAACTGACCTACAACGGCGCTTCCGTTCGTTTTGACGACGCCGGTATCACCACCAAGGTGCTGGATTTTGCCGGCAAGCAACAGGGTGTCGACGGCAAGCAGTTCGCGCAGTCGCTCAAGGGCATGCTGCCGATGCTGCTCGCCCAGATGAACATGCCCGATCTGCAGACCCAGATCGCCAATGCAGCGAACGCTTATCTCGACGATCCCAAGAGCATAGAAGTGTCGGCAGAGCCGGCGCAGCCACTGCCCTTCCCGCAGATCATGGGCGCAGCCATGGGCAATCCGGCCGATCTCGCCAAGACGCTCAACGTTCAGGTAACGGCAAACCAGTAATCTGCAGATACTGAAAAGATTGTGCGGCCCGGAAGGTTATCCTTCCGGGCCGTTTTGCATTTCGAAAACGGACATCAAGTCGGATGACGGACACTCGCTGCTCAAAAACAATGGGGCCACGCGATGCGCGGCCCCGGATGGACTATTCGGACGAATAGGCAGGCTTAGAACTCTTCCCAGGAAGCGTCCTGGCTTGCGGCAGCGGCGGTGGACTTGCCGCCAAAGGCGCTGGCGATTTTGCGCCCCAGGGCGCGCGCCGGCGATGGCGCAGGACGCGATGATTGCGAGGCCGGGCGCAGTGCCGCGACCGCCTGATCGCCATCGCCGAGATTGAACTGGCGGATCAGCTGGTTCAGAGCACCTGCTTCCTTGGCAAGGCTATGGCTTGCGGCCGTCGATTGCTCGACCATGGCGGCATTCTGCTGCGTGCCCTGGTCCATGGTGTTGACGGCGGTGTTGATCTCCTGCAGGCCGACCGACTGTTCGCGGGCCGCCTCGACGATTGCCGTCACATGTTCGTTGATTTCCTTGACTTCGGAGACGATGTTTTCGAGCGCCTTGCCGGTTTCGTCGACCAGCGCCACCCCTGCCCGTACCTGCTGGCTCGACGTGCTGATCAAGGCCTTGATTTCCTTGGCCGCCTTGGCCGAACGTTGCGCGAGTTCGCGCACTTCCTGCGCAACGACCGCAAAGCCCTTGCCGGCTTCACCTGCACGCGCCGCCTCGACACCGGCATTCAGAGCAAGAAGGTTGGTCTGGAAGGCGATCTCATCGATGACGCCAATGATATTGGTGATCTCGCCGGACGACTTTTCGATCTCCTGCATCGCCTTGACCGCGTTGCGGACGACCTCGCCTGATTTTTCAGCGCCGGCGCGGGTGTGAGCTACGAGCGTGCCGGCCTCTTCGGCGCGGCGGGTCGAATCCTTGACTGTAGTGGTGATTTCCTCGAGTGCCGCTGCGGTCTGCTCGACCGAAGCCGCTTGCTGTTCGGTGCGCTTGGAGAGGTCGTCGGCGCTCGAGCGGATTTCGTTGGATCCGGCGTCGATTGCGCGGGCATTCTGCCCAACGGTGCGCAACGCATCGTTCAGCTTGGCAAGCGAATTGTTGAAGTCGCTGCGGAGATTGTCGAGCGTATCGACGAACGGTGTAGTGATGCGGTAGGCGACATCGCCGTCGGCGAGCTTGCCAAGGCCTGCGGCCAGCGCATCGACCGCAAATTTCGTGTCGGCAGCTTCGCGGGCTTTCTGGGCTTCGCGTTCCAGCCGTTCCTTTTCGCTCATCGAACGATCGGCTTCCGCCTGCTGCTCCATGGCCAGTTTGGCGACCGCGTTCTGACGGAAGATTTCGACGGTGCCTGCCATCTGGCCGATCTCGTCGCGCCGTCCGATGCCAGGGACATCGACTGTCGTATTGCCGCCTGCCAATGTATTCATGGAAGATGTCATTGTGCTGATCGGTCGGACGAGGCCAAGATTCAGCGCCAGCAGCGACAGGCCTGCAAAAACGACCATCGCAATTGCGCCAATGATGATGCTCCATCTCGCAAAGCTCGCCGATGCGTCGGCATCTGCGGCACGCTGACTAAGCAAACCCTGTTCGGCTGAGGAAATCTCGGTTGCCTTGGCCCGGATTTGGTCCATCCATTTCTTGCCTGCTCCACTGATTTCAAGCGCCCGAGCCTGCTCCTGGGTGGCTTTATTCGACATGAGCGCCATCTCTTGAACGACCACGTCCTGTGTCCATCCCTTGGCGAAAACCTCAAGTTCCGCAAGGCGCTGCTGCTGGACAGCATTATCGGAGGTCAGGTCCCGGACCTTGGCGAAGTTTTCGGCAAAAGCTTTTGCTCCGGCCTTCTGCGGTTCCAGAAATGTCTCGTCACCTGCCAGCAAGTATCCCCGCATGCCGGTTTCCTGATTGACCATCGATGAGACGATGGCATCCATGGTTCCAAGAACGTTATAGGTGTGCGTCGTCCAGTTTCCCGCTCTTTCCAATGCTGACATCGAGAAATAGCTTGTAATGTTTACGGCTATGCTTATCGCCATCAGAAGAAACAGGACAAGCCCGATCTTCGTGATGATTCTGATGTTCTTAAACAGTGTAGCCACGACAAAATCCCCTCGTACTGAACATTCCGCGAGAATAGTTGCATGGATGAGCCCTACAACTTAGAATATTTTCACAGACATGTTGTGAGTGAATCTCGCATAGAATGGTTAATTCAAAGACAATAATCTTATATTATCAAATGGATTCAGACGCTTAACAAATATTAAACAATAATTAGTCATTTTATATATACCAATTTTATAAAGCTATAGTCGCGACAAATACTTAACTGCTCTACTAGTCGGACTCCTCTGTTTACTGACGACCGTCGTGTTATTGGATGCACAAAGCCGTTTGCCGCGTGGACCTGCGATTCTTGCAGTTTCTTTCGGTAGCGAATGCCGCCTCTTCGGCCATATCGGCGTCATGCCGGATGAAGAGCTTCATCTTGACCTTTTGCCGGGGATCGTAGCCGGGCGACCGCCGCCGCCCGGACAATGGCATTTATCGAACCGGCCTGGATCCCGACCAATCGATGTTGCGGGTGAAATACATCGTCGCGGCAATTGTCACGAAGGAGATGATGGCGCCCGCAAGCAGCGCATATTCGTCTTCCCGGAGGATCAGATACATCACCCCGTAGGAGAGGCCGAGCACGACGGCGAGCGACACGCCGCTTCTCCTGCTCGCGGTGACACTTCCAACGTAGAAGGCGATCAGCACGGTCGTCAGCGTCGATGCGATCGCATAGGAGATCCCGAAGCCGAAGTGTTCGGCGAGCGCCAGCAGCAGGATGTAAAAGATGATCAGCGCCAGACCGGACAGCACGTATTGCACCCAGTGCACCATCCGCCCGCTCTTGAGCTCGATGATGAAGACGGCGAAGAACATCAGCGAAATGAAGCCGATCGAATATTTGAGCGTCCGCGAGACGATCTGGTAGAATTTCACAGGCTCAACGAGGTTAACCGACATCAGGCTGTTGGACAATGGCATGACGGTGCCGGCCACCACTTTGTCGATGCCGCGCGCCAGATAGGGGATCGTCCAGTTGGCGGAGAAATCCTTGTCGGTGATGGTCTTGGTCTCCGGCAGGAACATCCCCTCGAAACCGGGATCCGCCCAGTTGGCATTGGCCGCGAACTTGGTGGTCTGCCCGGCCGGCGCCACCGAGAAACGTCCCGAGCCGTTGAGCGACAGTTCCATTTCGAACGCGAAGCCTTTTTCAACCAGGTCGCGACCGATCGGCCGGTTGATACCGGTCTCGGAACGCTGCGGATCGTAGTAGTTGCTCGTGAAGGTCGGCTTCAGGGCCGTGATACCCTTCATGCCGGGTTCGAACGAAATAGGTGGCGCACCGTCGATGCGGATGTCGACATTCGAGCGGATGCCGGTGATATCGGCGATGTTCATCACCAGGAAGGCTCGATCGAGATCCGGCACGCCTTCCACCTGCTGCAGGCTGGCAACGGCATCGGCCGCAAACCTGCCTTTCAGGGAAAGCTTGGCGTTGTAGACCGGCAGCGAATAGATCGACAGCTTGCGCGCCTCGGGCTGCAGCCTGGCATCGACGTTGAGGATCTCGGGCATCAGCAGCGCCCATGCCGTCACCTTCACCCAGGTTACCGTGCCGTTCTGGTTGGTCTGGCTGCGGTTGACCGTGAACGGCACGGCCAGATACGGGCCGTTGATCACCTGTTCGCCGCCCCAGCCGGCGGCGATCGTGGCGGACACCTGATTGGCACGGCTGGACCGTTCGTCCACCAGCGCCCAGACCAGCAGCGTCGGCACCAGCAGCATGACGGAAAGGATGCCGAGGATGATGAACTTGACGCCCGGCAGACGCATGAAATTGGCAAAGCCGCTGAGCCGTGGCTGCGCCGGCTGCATATCGGAACTTGC
>JAQGJP010000015.1 GCA_028290545.1 Rhizobium sp.
TCTTCTGCGATCTCAAACAGTTCAGAGGTATTGCAACACGTTACGACAAGACAGATGAAAGCTTTGCCGCATTCATCTTCCTGCGCGCAATCCATCTCGCAATCAAATGAATGTCAACGCCCCTTAATCTACTGCGTCATAAGTTTACAGAACTTTGCGGGCATTGGCCCTAGTGCAGCATGGACATCACTGAAGGCTGCGACTGAGTGCGACGGTCAAGTGTCTTGGGACGGTGGCGATCGAATTTGACGCGTGCCGCTCGGGTCGGATCGCGGGATCCGCGGGGTCGATAATCTTCGGAAACGGCAGGTTTCGTGCGGTTTTTGGTTTTGGTCGATGCTGAGGGGGGAATCGCCTCCCTTTGGGAGATGAGGAATCCGTAAGCCGCGATGCAGAGGCTTGCATGATGATGAAAGCTGCGGCGCATCAGCGAGGTTGATCGCCCCTTTCCGCGCCAAGGCTTGGGCGGCAATGGTCCCTCGCCGGGTCGCCAGACGCTGAGTGTCGGTTGCACGCCCACGACATAGTCGAGGCCGAGCGGCGACAGCCCGGTGCGGAAGGTGCCGTCCGCGCCAAAGCCGGCGTCGGCCAACACCACGCCGGGCGCAACTCCGGCCGCTTGGGCGGCGCGGATCTGCTCGAACGTTATTGCGGGCTTGGTCTGGAATGCGACGCTGTCAGGGATCTTCGCCTTGCGCCGCCGCTCGGGATCGCCGGCCCAGATCTCGGGTAGATACAGCCGGTATGCAATCGGCAAGCTCGCCGCGACGGTGGCGATCGAGAGGCTGACCGCGATCTGGCAGTTGTCCTGCTTGCCGAGTCGGCCGCAATATTGCCGCGCGACCCCGACCGAAATGCCTGCCCTTCTTGGGAAATCCGGTGTCGTTCACGATCCACGCCTCAATCGGCCCATGCCGCTCGATCAGCGGCAGCACCAAGTCGCGAACCCGCGCCAGAAGCACCTCGTCCGACCACGGCGCTTGGCCGACGAAATGCAGTAGCGACTGATGCATGGACGTGACCCGCGTGGGCGACGTCACCGCTGCCAGAGGCTCGACACTCTTGCGGTCCACCAGTAGCATTAGTCCGAGGCAGTAATTCATCTCAGCTTTCTCCTGCCGACCACGAATCGTTTGTCTTTCACCGTCGTTCGTCTCGCTTGCTTCCGTCTTGGCATGGCCCCTCTCAACACGATGACGAGGAGGCAAAATGCCAGAACGGCGATTGCGAAAATCGACCTTTAAATCCGCCCGAGACTGTCCCGGAATTAGCGGAATCGCTGTCCCGGATTTAATGAAACACGCAATTTGAGTTGGCCGACATCGGATTACCTGTGCGGAGCCAACCGAGAGGGCTGCTACAAATCCCTAAAGGTGAAATCGGAGGGCTAAAGAAGCCTTTACACAAAAAGGCCTTGGACCTTCGACCCGCTGTCGATCGCCTTTCATCAGCGCAAGTTGGCGGCAGTCGAACTGCGGATGACAAGCGGTCCATCGACCTTGAGGGTCATGGGCCGTATCTTCTTGGCGTGCACCGCCATGTCGATCAACGTCTCGGCGGCCTTCTGTCCCATCTCATAATTGGGCAGCACCAGGGTCGATAGCGGCGGATGGGTGTAGCGGGCGAGTTCCTGGTCGTCGTAGCCCATGACGGAGATATCCTCGGGCACCCGCAGCCCCTTCTCCGCCACGGCTTCCATCACACCGATCGCCATCAGGTCGTTGCCGCAGAAGATCGCCGTCGGCGGGTTGGCCATGGAGAGGAGGTCGAGGCCGGCCTCGTAGCCGCGCAAAGGCAGCCAGTCGCCGTCGCGGACCAATGTCTCGTCGAAGGCTACGTCCACCGTCGCCAGCGCCTGCTTGTATCCCTTGAGGCGATCGACCGCCGCATCCATCCAAGGCTCGCCGTTGATGAAGCCAATCCGCCGGTGGCCGAGCGAGGTGAGATGTGCGGTTGCGGAAAAGCCGCCCGCGACTTCGCCGGGGATGATCGCCATATGCTGGCGCGGCTCTGCATAGCAATTGAGCAGCACGGTTGGGATGTTCTTGAGCTGCGGCGGCACATGGACCTTGCGGGTGAAGATCGTCGCATAGATCACCCCGACGAGGGCCGGATCGCGCAGAACCGCCTTGAGCACCGCCTCCTCGAGATCGGGATTGGAGCGCGTCGCATGCGCCGAGACCACGAAGCCCTGCTCGAAAGCATAGTCACGCGCACCATCGAGACTGACGACGGGATGCGGGCTGGTGGAGATTTCATCGACGATAAAGGCGATCGTATCCTTTTCGACCACATCCGTCCGCGGCGGGTCGTGGCGAACGCCCGGTAACTTATAACCAATTTTATGAGCGGCCTCTCGAACCTTCATCTGGGTCTCGGAAGATATGCGCGATCCGGACATCTGATTGAGTACCAAAGACACGCTGGATTGCGAAACACCCGCAATTCTCGCGATATCCGTCATCGTAGGGCGGCCACTCTCGTCTTTCGAGCCGGAGCTTCCGCCTCGCCCGTTGCCTCTCCCCATACCTTCTCCTCCGCGCGGTTCGCTGCATTGCAAACCAAATTTATTGCGCCTGCTAATAAAATTCTGGCTTGACTGCTAATATTATTAGCGACAATATCATCATATGTGAAGCGCTTATCGCTCACTTCCGGCGAGGAGAAAACCGGAAATTTGGGAGGATCTACTGAGATGACAGAATTCTCACGTCGCACATTTATGATGTCCGCAGCGGCCCTGAGCGCGCTTGCCGCTTCCGGCAAAGTTGCCTTCGCGGAACTTCCGAAACTTGCCAAGAAGGATAAATACAAGGTTGGTTTCGCACAGACCGAATCCAACAATCCATGGCGCATCGCCCAGACCAACAGCATGAAGGAACATGCCGAGAAGAATGGCTATCAGCTCGTCTACACCGATGCTGCAAGCTCGGCTGCCAAGCAGGTTGCCGACGTCAACTCGATGATCGCCCAGGGCGTCGACCTGATCTTCCTCGCCCCGCGCGAAGAAAAGCCGTTGATCCCCGCCGTCATGGCCGCCAAGAAGGCTGGCATTCCGGTGATCCTGCTCGACCGCAACGTCGACCCGTCGCTCGCCAAGCCCGGCGAAGACTACGTGACCTTCATCGGCTCGGACTTCATCCAGGAAGGCCAGCGCGTCGCCGAATGGCTGGCAAAGAATGCCAACGGCAAGTCCAAGATCATCGAACTCGAAGGCACGACCGGCTCTTCGCCGGCCAATGACCGCAAGAAGGGCTTTGATGATGCGATCAACAAGGCTGGTGGCTTCACCATCCTCGCTTCGCAGACCGGCGATTTCGCCCGTGACAAGGGCCGTCAGGTTGCCGAAGCGCTGTTGCAGGCGCATCCGGATGCGGATATTGTCTATGCTCACAATGACGAGATGGCGATCGGCGCAATTTCCGCAATTGAAGCTGCTGGCAAAGTTGCCGGCAAGGATATCATCGTGCTGTCGATCGACGGCGGCAAGGAAGCCGTTGGCCTCTGCGCCGAGGGCAAGATCGCAGCCGTCGTGGAGTGCAACCCGCGCTTTGGACCGAAGGCTTTCGAAACCATGGCACGCTACGCCAAGGGCGAGACAATCGAACCCTGGGTCAAGAACGTCGACAAGTTCTACGACGCGACCAACGCCAAGGCCGAGCTCGCCGACGCCTATTGATCCTCCAGGACAAGGAGCGGAGATCGAGCCGTCTTCGTTCCTGACCTCGACTTCCGGCCGGATGGCTTTGCCATTCCGGCCGGCATTTTCATTCAGCATCTAGGGACGGAAAACGCATGCTGCTCTCCATGCAGGGGATCACCAAAAGCTTTTCGGGCGTACCGGCCTTGCGCGCCGCCTCGCTTGAAATCGGCGAAGGCGAAATCATGGCGCTGGTCGGCCAGAATGGCGCCGGCAAATCCACATTGATCAAGATCCTGACCGGCGCCTACCAGCGCGACGAAGGCACGATCCAGTTCAACGGACAGGAGGTGTCCTTTGCCTCGCCGGCACAGAGCCAGGCGGGCGGCATCGCCACCATCTACCAGGAAATCAATCTCGCGCCGCAGCGCTCGGTCGCCGAGAACATCTATCTCTCCCGCGAGCCACGGAAATTCGGCTTTCTCCACCGCCGCGCAATGCGCGATGGCGCCCGAAATGTCCTCAAGAAATTCAATCTCGATATCGATGTCGAAATGCCGGTAGCGCGATTCAGTGCCGCGACCCGGCAGATGGTGGCGATTGCCCGTGCCGTCACCCAGCAGGCGCGGCTGCTGATCATGGACGAGCCGACCTCCTCGCTCGACGAGCGCGAAGTCTCCGTCCTGTTCGACACTATCCGCACGCTGCAAAAGAGCGGCGTCGCGGTGCTGTTCATCGGCCACAGGCTCGATGAGCTCTATGCCATCTGCGACCGTGTCACCATCATGCGCGATGGCCAGACCGTGGCCGTCAGCCCCCTGGCCGACATGCCCAAGATGGAACTGGTGCGCAATATGCTCGGCCGGGAACTGGCCGCGTTTGAGGCGCTAAGCCGCGACATCGACACCAGCGAGGAAAAGCCGGTCCGGCTGCAGCTGGAAAATGCCGGCTCCGGTGTGCGGGTCCGCGATGTTAGCTTGTCGCTGCGCGAAGGCGAAATCACCGGCCTTGCCGGCCTGCTTGGTTCTGGCCGCACCGAAACCGCGCGCATCATCTTCGGCGTCGACAAGCTCGAACGCGGCACCATTACCTATGACGGCAAGCAGAAGAACTATGCCGAACCCGCCGATGCGATCGCCGATGGCATCGGCCTGGTTTCCGAAGACCGCAAGATCGACGGCATCATTCCCGACATGAGCATCCGCGAAAACATGACGCTGGCGCTGCTGCCGAAGCTCAAGAAAGCCGGCATTGTCGACCGCGCCCGCCAGGACGAGATCGTTGCGCGCTTCATCAAATCACTCGGCGTCAAATGCGCTTCGCCGGACCAACCGATCAAGGAGCTTTCCGGCGGCAACCAGCAAAAGGTACTTTTGGCACGCTGGCTTTGCACCGACCCGCGCGTACTGATCGTTGACGAGCCGACCCGCGGCATCGATATCGGCGCCAAGGCAGAAATCCTCAAGCTGCTGCGTGGACTGGCAGATAGCGGCCTCAGCGTGCTGATGATTTCCTCGGAGCTGGAAGAACTGCTGGTGGCAGCCGATCGCGTCACGGTGCTCAGCGACGGCATGTCGGTGGCCGTGCTGCCGCGCCATGAATTATCCGAAGGCAATCTGCTCGCCGCCATGGCCCATCAGGTAAATTGATATGACGGTTAGCGACATATCCTCCCTCACGCCCGCCGCACCGGCCAAGGCCTCGCCGCTCCTGCTGCTGAGCCGCTACGGCACGTTTGCTGCCTTCATTGCGCTGCTGATCTTCAACATGGCGGTGACGCCGCATTTCCTCTCCTGGCAGACGCTCAACGTCAACCTCACCCAGGTCGCCACCATCGTCATCGTCGCGACAGGCATGACCCTGGTCATCGCCACCGGTGGCATCGACCTTTCGGTGGGGTCGCTGATGGCGATCTCCGGGGCGCTGGCCCCAATGATCTTCATGGGCACACTGTTTCCGATCGACAACGCGCCGCTGGCCGTGGCGCTGGCTTTCGTCATCCCGGTCATCGTCGCCTCGCTGTTCGGCTGGTTCAACGGCTTCCTGGTGACGAAGTTCTCCATTCAGCCGATCGTCGCCACGCTGGTCCTGTTCATCGCCGGCCGCGGCATCGCGCAGGTGATGACCAATGGCAATCTGCAGGTCTTCAAGAACCCGCCCTTCCAGTTCATCGCCATGGGCCATGTCTTCGGCATCCCGGCGCAGGTGGCGCTGATGATCGTCATCGCGGCTCTCACCTATGCGCTAATCCGCTACACCGTCATCGGCCGCCAGATCATCGCCGTTGGTGGCAATGAAAAGGCGGCACGCCTGACCGGCATCCCCGTCAAGCGAGTCAAGATCGTCGTCTACATGGTCAGCGGCGCGCTGGCCGGCATTGCCGGACTGGTGGTGGTGGCGCGCAACTCGTCCAGCGATGCCAATCTCGTCGGCATGGGCATGGAACTCGACGCCATTGCCGCCGTCGCGGTGGGCGGCTCGCTGCTGACCGGCGGCCGCGCCAACATCATCGGCACATTGCTTGGTGCATTGGTCATCCAGCTGGTACGCTACACGCTGCTTGCCAACGGCGTGCCGGATGCCGCCGCCCTGATCGTCAAGGCTGCTCTGATCGTCATTGCCGTTTTCATCCAGAGCCGCGCTGACAAGAGCTGAGGAAACCAGATGCTGAGCTTTCTGAAACCCAAATCCTCCGGCGATCTTGCCCGTCTCGGCGTATTGCTGGCGCTGGCGGCACTCATCCTGTTCGGGGCGTTGCGCTACGACAACTTCCTGTCGCCGTTCAACATATTGAGCTTCATGCGCTACAACTCGATGTTCACGCTGATCGCGCTGGGCATGGCCTTCGTCATCATCACCGGCGGCATCGATCTCTCCGTCGGCGGCGTCGCAGCCTGCTCGAGCGTTGTCGCCGCGATGTTTTCGACGCATTCCTGGTGGGCAGGTCTCAGCGCAGGCATGGCCACCGGCCTGGTGGCAGGCCTGATCAACGGCCTGATCATCACCAAGATGCGCATCCAGCCCTTCATAGCCACGCTGGCGATGATGCTCGCCGCCTATGGCACCGGCCTGCTGCTGGCCAACAACCAGTCGGTTTCGGTGTCATACGACACGGGCTTCACGATGATCGGCCAGGATGATTTCCTGGGCTT
Organism: Rhizobium sp.; assembly: GCA_028290545.1. Classification (GTDB taxonomy): domain Bacteria; phylum Pseudomonadota; class Alphaproteobacteria; order Rhizobiales; family Rhizobiaceae; genus Rhizobium_E. The sequence continues at coordinate 6,793 of JAQGJP010000015.1, forward strand.
CCCGATCCCGGCCTGGATCGCCATTGCCTGCTACATTCTTGGCTGGATCTTCCTCGAACGCCGCCCCTCCGGACGCCATGTGCTGGCGATCGGCGATGGCGAGGTCACCGCCAAGCTGATGGGCCTCAAGGTCGAAAGCACATTGCTGGGCGTCTATGCGATCTCCGGCCTGCTGGCCGGTCTCGCAGGCGTCATCCTGGCCTCGCAGTTCGGTGCCGGCCAGCCAACGGAGGGCGTGGGCTGGGAACTGTTCGCCATCGCATCTGTCGTGGTCGGAGGCACCTTGCTCAGTGGCGGCGCAGGCTCGGTCGGCGCCACGCTGGCAGGCGCTCTGCTGCTCGGCATGGTTTTCAACGTGCTGAACTTCGAAAATGGGCTTGGCTGGATCTCGCTTTCCGCCTACTGGCAGTCGGTGATCCGCGGCCTGTTCCTGCTGGTGGTCATCGTGCTGCAGGCCAAGCTCGCCTCGCGAACGAAGCGAACGGATAGCATTTGTTAAATTCATCTGGATGCACAATCACACGAAGGAGATGATCGTGGCAGCTCGCGGCAATTACAACTATGATCTTCAACAGAACCTGAAAACGCTGGAAACAGATGGCATCATTGGCCTGAAGAGTGCGTTCACTCTGGAGTGGGCGGATGCGATGCGCGAGGATATGATGACAGCCTTCTGGTCGGCGATCCAGCGGCCCGGTGGCGCGGTTGGTCGCGGCCCGCGGCGTTGGTATGTCGAAATACACCCGCAAGATTTTGGCGGTTTTGTTGACCTCGTGACGCATCCCTGGGTAACCGGGATCTGCCAGAGCATGCTGGGAGTAGACTACCAGATTGTTGAAATCGGCCTCGATGTGCCGTTCCAGGGGGCGAAGTATCAGCCTTGGCACCGTGACTTCCCATCGCCCCGGGATACCTACGTTAATCGCAGAATCACCTCGCTAGCCTTCAATCTGACGGGCGTCGATGTTACGGAAGACATGGGCCCCTTCGAAATCGCGCCCGGGACGCAATGGGAAGATGGCCGCGAGTGGAAACACGAGATGTTTCCGGAAAAGGACATCTGGCCTCGCTTTGCGGAGCGGGCCGTGCCGAAATATCCAAGTCGTGGGGACATTTCCTGTCGCTCGGCGCTGGCTGTACATCGTGGCACGCAGCATGGATCGCCAACAGCCCGACCGGTTCTCGTGCTCGGCGTCGATGCCCCCGGTGCCGGCCATGCAGAGCTGCATGACATGATGGTCACGCAGGACTATTTTGATGCGCTGCCGGAGCAGGTGAAGAAGCACCTGATCTGCCGTGTGGTCGACACATTGATACCGGTCACCCAGAAGCACGATATCGAGGGACTGGTGATGGGCGCCGATCCAGTTTGAATCGAGGCGGCCGGCCCCGTTATTTCCAGCTCGTATAATCAAAGAGGCGGTTTAAGGGGCACACCCCTGGGCCAAACGTTTCTTCCATTAATAACGTTGGTGCATCGGTCGAGGTGTGAGGGTGCTTCGATCTTTGACGCTGTCGCTATCCCGCTATTGTCTTGCAGCGTACGGATTTCGGGCGTGCGCATGCCAGCATGCGATTGAGGGCGGCGCAGCCAATGGCAACTTCCGTCTGCTGCGCGCCGAAGGATCGTGCCCGTAGTCGGTGTCCGATGATCGATTTGTATCGGCCGATCGCAGTTTCGACCAGCGATCGCTTGCCGTAGCCGGTCGTCGCTTGCCACTTCATCCGCCCGCCCGTATTGATCGCCATTATGTGCTGGTCTCGCTGACTGGCGATCCCTGTATCCGAGCGCTCGATCGCATTGGACCGAGGTGGAATTACAACGACTGCATCGGCGCTGTGCCGGCTGACGGCGTTGTAGGTTGGATCACCGTCATAGGCCCCATCGGCCGTGAACTGGCCAATCAATCCGTCGAACTGATTGAGCAGCGGTTCGACCTGTGAAGCGTCGCTGGCATCCTGGTCAGTCATGACGTCAGCGATGATTTCGCCACTGTCGGCGTCCAACACCAGGTGCAATTTACGCCAGCGCCGACGGGACTTGGTCCCGTGCTTCTCTTCCAGCCACTGGCCGGCGCCGTAGACTTCGAGCCCGGTGCTGTCGATGAGAATGTGGACGGGCCCCTTTCTTGGAGGGCTGCGGCCATCTCGCCGTTTCGCTGACAGCCATGTCCTTGCACGTCGGCTTAGCGTCGTGTGATCGGGCACGGCGAGATCCAATCCCAACAGATTCAGCACTGATGCCAACAATCCCTCCGTCTGGCGAAGACGCAGGCCGAACACAAGGCCCAGCGTCAAGGCGGTCTCGATCGCCAGATCAGAATAGCGCGGCTGGCCGCCGCGTGTTGTTCGTTTCGGCGCCTGCCAGGATGACAGCGCTTCTGGTGTTATCCAAAGCGTCAGACTGCCGC
>JAQGJP010000021.1 GCA_028290545.1 Rhizobium sp.
CCGCCATCGAGCGAGACGCTGTCGAGCAGCCGCTTGGCGAGCGAATGGATCCGCAGCGGATCCTGCCCGATCGCCAGATGCTTGAGTTCATGCACGCCGGCTTCGGTTGTCTTGATGAAGCCGTTCAGCGTCCCCTCGCCCACGCCGTAGATGCCTTCATCCGTCAACACACGAACGAACAGCCAGTTCTTCCAGCCGGCACCGACGGCATAGGTTTCGATATCGACGATCTTCATCCCTATGCCCCTCCCCGCATCACCGCCCGGATCGTCTCGACCATATGTGCCGTCGTCAAGCCATACCTCTCCTGAAGCACCGGCACCGAGCCGCATTCGATATAGCGATCCGGAAGCCCGATGCGGGTCAGTTTTTCCGATATGCCGGCATCGAACAGCGTTTCGGCGACCAGACTACCCAAACCACCCACGATGACATGGTTTTCCGCCGAAACGAGCTGGCCGACGGAATTGGCGAACTCGATCACCGCCTCCCTGTCGAACGGTTTGATGGTGGGCACATGCAGAATTCCGACATTGATGCCCTGTGTTTCGAGCACTGCTGCGGCATCTATTGCCCGCTCGGTCATCAAGCCTGTCGAGATGATGCCGATATCGCCGCCGTTACGCAGTTTCCGGGCTTTACCGATCTCGAAACGATAGGTCGCGGGGTCGAAGACGACAGGCACTTTGCCGCGCAACAGGCGCATATAGACTGGCCCGTCATGATCAGCGATGGCGTGCGTCGCCGCCGCGATTTCCGTGGCATCGCAGGGGTCTATGACGACGAGGCCGGGGATCATTCGCATCAGCGCGAGATCCTCGATTGCTTGATGCGTGCCGCCATAGCCGGTGGTCAGGCCCGGCAGTCCGGCAATGATCTTGACGTTGAGATTGCTGTGGGCGCAGGCAATGGCGACGAAATCGAAGGCGCGGCGGCTGGCGAAGACGCCATAGGTGGTGGCGAACGCCACATTACCGGTGCGGGCAAGGCCTGCGGCCACTGCGACAAGGTTTTGCTCGGCCATGCCGACATTGAAGAAGCGATCCGGAAACGCATCGCGAAAGGGGTGAATGTCGGTGTATTTGCCGAGATCGGCGGTCAGTCCGACGATATCGCCGCGTCTGCGGCCGACTTCCGCCAATGCATGGCCGAATGGCGCGTCTACCTCAGAGCGACCGCCGCCGGTCGCTTCGTTCTCGCCCATGGCGAGGGTCCTGCCGGCTTCCATGGCGGGCGTGCTCATGCCGCTTCTCCCACGCTTTTCTCGAACTCGGCGATGATGGCATTCCATTCCGTGGGATCGACACGGAAAAAGTGCGATTTCTCCGACTGCTCGATACGAGCCACGCCCTTGCCCGGCGAGGTGCGCAGGACAATCGCCTTCGGCATGCCATTGGCATGGCGCGACAGCATCAGCGCGCCGACGACGGCCGCCATGTCGTTGCCATCGATCTCCAGAGTTTCCCAACCGAAGGCCCGCCACTTTTCCGCCACCGGTTCCATGTCGAGCACGACCGGGCCATCCGCCTGGATGCCATTGCAATCGATCAACGCCACCAGTCCGTCGAGCTTGAAATGCGGTGCAGACATGGCCGCTTCCCAGGTCGAGCCCTCCTGCATTTCACCATCTGATAGTTCGACGAACACGCGCGCGGCGGATTTCGCGAGCCGCAGCCCCAGCGCCTGCCCGACCGCCTGTCCCAGGCCATGTCCGAGCGAACCGCCGATCAGTTCGACACCGGGCGTCGTGTCGAGCGTGCTCATTTCCAGCCGGCTGCCATCGGCGCCGTAGGTCGTCAGTTCTTCGACCGGGATGATGCCGACTTCGGCAAGCGCCGCCCAGAGAGCGATGGAGTAATGGCCGGTGGAGAGCAGGAAACGGTCGCGCCCGATCCATTTCACATCCTGCGGATCGTAGCGCAATTCGTGGAAATAAAGGGCAGCGAGCAGATCGGCAATGCCCAAGCCCTGGCCGATATAGCCCTGCCCCTGCCCGCGCGCCATCGACAGCATATGCCGACGAAGGTTGGTGGCGCGGGCTTTCAGTGCGTCGATATCCGGCGAATCCAGTGGAGCATTGCGAAGCATTTCTCAATCCTTATCCATGCCGCCGGACATGTTGAGCCGCTCGGCGGTCATATAGGCCGGCGCATCGAGGCAGAGCCAGGCGACGGCTTCGGCGACTTCGCTGATCTCGGCGCGGCGGCCAAGCGGAACGCGGCGGGTGCGCTCGTCAAGGAAGGCCTGCAGATCGTCCCGGCCGTTGACGCGGGCAAGATCGGCCTCGGTCGAGCGCTGCATTTCGGTGTCCATCATGCCGGGTGAAAGGCTGTTGACCAAAACGCCGAACGGCGCCAGCGCCACTGCCGCCGCCCGCGTGATCGAATCGACACCGGCTTTGCTCGCGGCATAGGCGGCATAATCCGGCAGGGCCATGCGCGATGCCGGCGAGGTGATGTTGATAATCCGGCCCGAACTCTGCTCTTTCATCACCCGCCCCGCAGCAGCACAGGCGAGCGCCAGTGTCGCGGTGTTGAGCGATAGCGTGCGCTGCCACGATTTATAGCTCATGTCGAGAAAGGGTTCGATCACACCATATCCGGCATTGTTGACGAGAATATCGAGCCCGCCCCATTTTACCCTCAGCCGGTTCACTGCGCTTTCCGGCGCGCCTTCGGCGGTGAAATCACCGACTATCTCTTCAATGTCGGCCCCGAGACCGCGACAGAGCCGCGCCGTTTCGGTCGTGCCCCTGGAATCGATATCGACAAGCCCGATATTGCAGCCCTTGCTTGCCAATTGCATGGCGATTTCCCGGCCGAGACCGCCGGCGGCACCGGTCACCAAAGCCCGTTTTCTTCCCGAATTCTCCGTCACGAAGCATTCCTCCCGCTCCAGCTTGACGAAATTGATACCGGTACCATAAAATCATGTCAACGGTTTGGCTCTTGAATTTTTCAGACGCTGAGCGCTCGATAAGCAAAAGCGGCCCAGGACAAGCGGGCTGCGGCATGGGAGGAAAAAATGAAGGTCACGCGGCTCGACACACTGCAAATCGCGGAGTTTCCGCATCTGTTATGGCTGCAGGTTCACACCGACGGCGGCCTCGTCGGAACCGGCGAAACTTTTTGGGCGCCGGGACCGGTGGCGACCTATATCCATGACAACGTCGCCTCCTATCTGCTCGGCAAGGATCCGCGCGATATCGAACTCCACGACCGGACGCTGGGCAGCGTCTATGTCGGGGCGCGGGATTCGGGCGCCGAGGTACGCGGCAATTCCGCCGTCAACATCGCGCTCTGGGACATTTACGGACAATCGCTTGGCGAACCGATCTGGCGGCTGCTCGGTGGCCGGACGCATCAGTCTGTGCCTGTCTACAATACCTGCGCGGGCTATGGACATGTCCGCGCCACCAGGCGCAATGCGCTGTTCGAACGCACGGAAGACTGGTCGTTGAAGCCCGGCGATATGGCCGAAGGTCCCTATGAGGACCTGCTCGCGTGGCGCTACAATGCCGGCGATCTGGCGAAAAGCTTGGTGTCGGAGGGCATCGGCGCGATGAAGATCTGGCCCTTCGACGTCGCTGCGGAAGCCTCCAACGGCACGCGGATTTCCCTTCGGGAGCTCGACAAGGCACTGGAACCATTTGCGAAAATCCGTGATGCGGTTGGCCGCGACATGGAGATTATGGTCGAGCTTCACGGCCTCTGGACGCTGCCACCGGCGATGCGAATCGCCGAAGCGCTGAAACCCTTCGATGTTGCCTGGCTGGAGGAGCCGATCCGCTACAACGAGCTGGACGCGATGGCGGAGCTTGCACGGCATACGTCCCTGCCGATCGCTGCCAGCGAGCGGCTCGCCACAAGACAGATGTTCAAGCAATTGATCGACAAGCGCGCGGCATCGATCATCATGATCGACCTTGCCTGGTGCGGCGGGCTGAGCGAGGCGCGCAAGATCGCCAACTTGGCGGAGGCCAGCGAACTGCCGGTGACCTTGCACGACTGCACGGGACCGTTCGTCTATGCGGCGAGCTGCGCACTTTCCGCAACGCTGCCAAATGCGATGTATCAGGAGATGGTGCGTGCCTATGCGACCGGCTGGTACACGGAAATTGTCGAGGACATCCCGATCGTAAGGGATGGTCGCGTCTTCCCGCTCGACGGTTCCGGCCTGGGCATGAAACTGCGGCCGGAACTCGCTGAAAGGCCGGACTCGACCATCAGAACCAGCAGGCTATAGCGATTTTCCTGACTGGCTGCTTGCTTTCCGGAAGCGCATTTTTGCCCCTAGACATTATGATAGTATAATCTATGTTAATAGTCGTGACGGCTGTCGCCGGAATTTGGGACCGGTAACATGCGGCGCATGACTGGGAGGAAATCGTGGCTATCTCTGCGGCGCGGGCTGGGACGCCCGCCAAGACACCAACCAATCTGCCTGACAGGGACGTGCTCATCGCGTTGTTCGAGCGCATGGTGCTGCTCCGGCGCTTCGAAACAGTCGCGCAGGCGGCATGTCGCAGAGGCGAGACACCGGGCTTCCTGCATCTTTATATCGGCGAGGAGGCTACCGGTGTCGGCATTTGTGCGCATTTGCGACGCACGGACTGGATCACGTCCACCCATCGCGGCCATGGCCACGCGCTTGCCAAGGGCGGCAATCCCGGCCGGATCATGGCCGAACTGTTCGGCAAGGTCGACGGTATCTGCGGGGGGCGTGGCGGCACCATGCATCTCTACGACAAGTCGATCGGCCTGTTCGGCACCAATGGCATCGTCGGCGCGGGCATCGGGCATGCGACCGGCGCCGGCATGAGCGCGCGGCAGCAGGGCCGCGACGATATCGGCGTGTCCTTCTTCGGCGACGGCGCCAGCAATCACGGCGCTTTCCACGAGGTGCTGAATTTTGCCGCCGTGCAGCGCGCGCCCGCGGTTTTCGTCTGCGAGAACAATCTCTATGCGACGGCCACGCCGCTCAACACCGTCACGCTCAACACTGACATTGCCTCCAAGGCCGCTGCCTATGGCATGCCTGGCGTCGCCGTTGATGGCAATGACGTGTTTGCTGTCTGGATGGTGATGAAGGACGCTTGCGAGCGCGCCCGCGCCGGCAAGGGTCCGACGCTGATCGAGGCGCGGACCTATCGTACCGTCGGCCATCATGAGGGTGATCCGGTGATCGGTACCTACCGAACGCAAGAGGAACTCGACGCCTGGGTCAAACGCGATCCGATCGATATGTTCCGCCGGCAGCTGATCGAGGATTATGGCATTGCCACGGCCGAGGAACTTGCAGGGATCGACGCGCGCATCGACAAAATCGTCCAGGACGCACTTCAGTTCGCACGCCAATCTCCGGAGCCCGATCCCGCGACCGTGCGCCGCCATGTCTACCAGAGCCCCATCAATCCGCCGGAGGCGTTGAGGCTGCAGGTCGTTCGTGAAACCCGGACGCAGGGGTGGCTCGAGGCGGTGCGTGACGGCATTGCCGAGGAAATGCGGGCCAACCGGAATATCCTGTATTTTGGCGAAGGTACCGGCGAGCGTGGCGGCAGCTTTGCCCATACCAAAGGGCTCTGGGATGAGTTCGGTGCCGAGCGCATGGTCGATACGCCGATTTCCGAACAAGGCTTTACCGCCACTGCGGTTGGTGCTTCGGCGACCGGCGCTCCGACGGTCTCCGACCTGATGTTCGCCGATTTCATTTTCGAGACTGCCGGCCAGATCTTCATGCAGGCGGCCAAGCTCCGCTACATGAGCAACGGACAGATGAGCGCACCGATGGTGGTTCGTGTCGGCGCGGGCGCCTTGCGCAGTTCGGGGCCGCATCACAGCGGCAGCTATCACCCGATGTTTGCGCATATGCCCGGTCTGATCGTCTGCGTGCCGTCCAATCCGGCCGACGCCAAAGGCCTGATGAAGACGGCGTTGCGCGCCGGCGATCCGGTGATGATGCTGGAGCCCAAGGCGCTGTTTTCCAGCAAGGGTGAAGTGCCCGTAGGCGAGTATTACGTGCCCTTCGGTGTGGCGCGCATCGCCCGCGAGGGGCGCGATATCACGCTCGTTTCCGCCGGCCAGCAGGTGCAGAAAACCTTGGAAGCCGCCGAGATCCTGGCTATAGAAGGCATTTCCGCGGAAGTCATCGACCTCCGGACCATCATGCCGCTCGATATCGAAACGATCGTCGAAAGTGTCCGCAAGACGCATCGGCTGCTGGTGATCGACGAGGCCTGGGCGATGTGCGGCATCGGCGCGGAAATCGCCCAGGCAATCAACGAATTGGCGTTCGATGAGCTCGATGCGCCGGCCGGACGGCTGCATACCGCGCCGACCTCGCATCCTTTTGCACCGGTGCTGGAACGGGCCATTCTGGTCGATACCGCACGCATCGTCGAGGGCGTGCGCGGCGTGATCGCCGGCAAGCCGCCAGTTCCCGATCACTGGTATGCCGGCGGCGGCAAGATCGCGGCGGCGGCAGTGACAGCCGCAGTTCCGAAAGCCGAAGCCGCAAGGCCGCAGCAAGCTGCCCGGCCCGGTTCGGGCGAGCCGATCCTGATGCCGTTCGGCGACCTGACGGTCAGCGAAGGCAAGTTGATCAAGTGGCTGAAGACAGTGGGCGATCAGGTCAAGCAGGGCGAACTGGTGGCCGAGATCGAGACCGACAAGGCCGTCGTGGAGATCGAGGCACCAGTTTCTGGCGTGATCAGCGCCGTGGAACAATCGGTCGGCGCCATGGTGCCGATGGGCGGCCGCATCGGCGCGATCGAGCCGAAATAAGAAATTCGGGAGGAAAACCAATGAAAATTCTCTGCGCCAACTGGCAGGCGGCGGATGATGCGGCACTCGAAAAGGAGCATTATCCCAACATCGAATTCATTCTGCAGCGCACCGCCCCCGGCAGCCTCGAGCCCGTGCCTGCCTCTGCACTGGCTGAAGCGGACGCGCTGATCAACTATTCCGCCACGCAGCATGTCGGCGCCAAACCTGCCGATTTCGCCAAAGCGAAAGTTGCCGTTCGCGCCGGCGTCGGCTTCGACAATCTCGATATTCATGGCTGGGGCGCGAAGGGCGTGCCGGTCTGCAACGTGCCCGATTATGGAACGACCGAAGTCGCCGACCACGCCATCGGTCTTATGCTGGCACTGACGCGCGGCACGGCGGCTTATGGGCCGAAGCTGATCGAGGGTGGGCCGAATGCCTGGCATTTCGGGCTTGCTCCATTGGTGAGACGGCATCGCGGCGCGCATTTCGGCGTCATCGGCTTGGGCCGCATCGGTCTCGCCGCCGCTCGTCGTGCCGCCGCCTTCGACATGAAGGTCATCTTCTACGATCCGCTGCTGGAATCCGGCGTCGATCTTGCGACCGGGTATGAGCGGGTGCATTCGCTCGACGAACTGATGCACCGAAGCGATATCGTCAGCGTCCACGCGCCGTTGAATGCGGATACGCGGGGAATGCTCGGCGACAAAGCCTTTGACGGCGCAAAGCCCGGAATAATCGTCATCAATACGGCGCGAGGCCCGATCATCGATCTCGACGCCCTGGAACGCGCCATGCGCTCGGGCAGGGTCGCCGGCTCCGGCATAGATGTACTTCCGAATGAGCCCCAGGATATGGACCATCCGCTGTTTGCCGCCTGGCGCAAACGCGAGGGCTGGATCGCCGAGCGGCTGGTTGTGACCCCGCACGCCGCCTTCTACAGCCCGGCGGCGATGCAGGATCTGCGGCTTAAAGCGGTCGAGGTCGTTCACGCGCTGCTCGTCGAGGGACGGCTGACAAACTGCGTCAACCGCCGGCATCTGGCTATAGGCCCATGAACGCGCCGCTTCGCCATTTCGTATCGCCCTATGCCCGGCGTCTGGCGCGCGAGCACGGCATTGCGCTCACCGATCTCCAGGGCAGCGGTCCGTCGGGGCGGATCGTCGCCGCCGACATCCTGTCATTTCAGCAAAGGGCTGTCGCGGTTGAGGACCAAACCCCCTCCCCTACCCCTGCTGCGATGCCGGCGATCATCGTTTCTGCTTTCGCTGCTCAAATCGATCTTGGGAAACTACAGGACCTGCTGGCGCAATTTGCCGCGGCGCAACTGGCTGTCTCCATTGATACACTGATCGTTCGCGCCGCAGGCCGCAGTCTCTCCCAATTTGGTATGAACGGCGAAATTGGCTGGGAGGTTGGCAGTGGTTCAGACCGGCGAGAAATCCACATTGCCAATGCCGGCGATGCACCTCTAAGCGTGATTCAGAGCCATATTGCTGGGTTCGACGTCGCAACACCTGACGCCGATGGTCCGGCATACCTGTCGATCTGCAGCGTCCGGCAATCCGGCATTCGCGCGGTTTCCATGCCGCTGCTGCCGGGTCACAAGATGCGTCTGATCGTTTCCGGGAGCAGTATCGATATAGCCGATTGCCTGTTCTGCTTCGATGCCGGCAGGGTCAGTGAAGATGATGCGGCCGCGTTTCTCGCGCAGTTGCGCGATGATCTCGAGACGCCGTTGCGGCTGCTTGCCTGAAGGGATGCCGGGAACGATCCTACCGAAACCGACACTATTGCGATATTATACTATCACATGCTAACGCTGCTCCATTCCAGGTGTGCTGGGCGGCATGCATGTGTTGCCTGACAAGCCCTGATAATGCCGACGGTAGCATTCATGGACGATCAGCTTCCCAATCTCGATATTCTGCCGCGCCGCACGCTCGCGCGCGCCAATGGTCCGCTCTACAGGCAATTGGCGGATGTGCTGCGTGAGCCGATCCTCAGTGAGGCATTCGCGGTGGGCGACGAGTTGCCGAAGGAGGCCGATATCGCCGAACGCTTCGGCGTCAGCCTGATCACCGTGCGCCAGGCCCTGCGGGATCTTGAAGCCGATGGCTTAATCCGTAAGCGTTCGGCAAAACCGGCGGTCGTCGCAGCCCGAAACCAGCAGATGAACTTTACCTGGAATTTCCAGAACTTCGCCGACATGGCGCTGTTCACCAAAGGCGGCAAGCTGCACATCAAGTCCTATCGCCGCCAGAGTTCGCCGATCATGCAGCGGGTCTTCGGGCTTTCCAAGGAAGAACAGGGGTTCTGCCTGTCTGCGGTGCTGGAGGTCGGCGGACAGCATAAATCGCAGATCACCACATATTTTCCGCCCGAAATCGGCAAACGCCTGCATCGCAGCGATTTCGGCGACGTGCTGATTTTCCAATCGGTCCAGAAGACGCTGGGTCTGAGACTGGCGGTAGCGCATGTCACGGTTCGAGCCGAAATTGCCGATGCCGATATTGCTACCGACCTGGGTTGCGCCATGGGCAGCGCGATCCTGACAACCGAAATGCTGTATCAGTCGGCCGATCAACAAAAGATTGAATTCACGATCGCACGTCATCCGGCAGAGCGGTTCAGCATCAGCTACGATGCGCCAAACGACCTGTAGAACGCCGGGCGGCTAACCGGCGGATTTTCCGGCCGGGCACTGTGGACAATATCATAAAATTATAATAGCATGATAACTCGATTGCCTTGGGAGGAAAACGGGCAATCGGGAGGGTTCTCGGTAATCGGAAGTGAATGCGCCCACCAACGACGCTCAGTTGACGATACGATTTGGTACCGGTATCATTCACGTGCCGTTATTGGGAACAGGCGAAATAATCGCCGGGCCAGCATTGCCAGACAACAAGAGGAGGAAGCTGATATGAAATTCGCAAGCCATTTGCTCGGTCTCGCGGCACTTGCCGCCATGACTATTTCTGCAACCGCAGTCGCGCCTCAGGCGGCTGAGAAATACAAGATTTATCTCTCGAACAATTTCGTCGGCAATGACTGGCGCCAGCAGATGCTGCGTATCGCTGAAGTTGTCGTGTCCAAGCCGCCGTTGCTCGGCAGAGTGGACCTGAAGATCGAGAACGTCGAGACGACGACGCAGGCGCAGATCAATTCATTGAACAATATGATCCGTTCGAAGCCACATGCGCTGCTGATCGACGTCGGTTCGCCGACCGCGCTCAACCCGACCATCGAGAAAGCCTGCAAGGCCGGCATTATCGTCATCACCTTCGACCAGGTCGCGACGGCACCCTGCGCCTACAAGCTGGAGTCCGACTGGGACATGCAGCCTGCCGTACAGGCGGAATGGATCGCCGAGAAACTCAAGGGCAAAGGCAAGGTCTTCATGGACCGTGGCCTCGCCGGCGCACCGATTTCCGCCCAATTGGAGAATGGCTTCAAGAATGTTCTGAAGAAATATCCCGATATCGAGATCATCGGTTATTTCAACGGCAACTATGCTCTGGGGCCGGAACAGGAAGGCGTTGCCTCGCTGCTCGCCGCCCATCCGCAGGTCGACGCCATCCTGACGCAGGGGTATGGCTCGGGTGCTCTGAAGGCTTTGCAGGATGCCGGACGCCCGCTTGTTCCGGTCGCAGGCGGCGCCTATAACGTCGCCTCGCTGTTCTGCGCCAATACCAAGGGTGCGGAATGCATCCTGGAATCAAACCCTGCCTATCTCTCGGCCGAGGCACTGAAACTGGCTGTCGATTTGCTCGATGGCAAGAAGGTCAAGGAGAAGCACATTTATCTCCACGGCCCGTTCCTCTCGACCGATCCGCAACCCTCGAAGCTCTATCCCGACGTGACGATGGAGAAGATCGAAATCGGCAAGAACGCTTTCCCGGATCTCGCCCCCGGTCTGGCCTTGCCGATCACTCCGGATTGGGTTTCCATATCCGCCGAGGAGGCCGCCGGCTCTAAGTAACGGGCTTGCAAACGGCGCTCCCGATGCAAGTCCGGGAGCGCCTTTTTGCCGGAGGAACGGATGGAATTTCTGGACGTATCGGGGCTGACCAAGCGTTATGGTGGCATCGTTGCGCTGTCGGGTGCGAATTTCAGCGCGCGGCGTGGCGAAGTGCACGCGTTGCTGGGCGAAAATGGCGCGGGCAAGAGCACGTTGATCCAGATTCTGGCGGGTGCCGTGCGCCATGATGGCGGCACGATTGCCGTGGATGGGCGCCCCTATGCACCATCCAATCCGGACCAAGCTGCGGCAACCGGCATCGCCGCCGTGTTTCAGGAATTGTCGCTGATACCGGATCTGACCGTCGAGCAGAATATCTGGTTCCGACGCGAGACTTTGTCGCCGCTGCGCATGGTGCGCCGCGGCGAGATGCGGAAGAGAACGCTGGCCCTTTTCGAGAAATATCGATTTCCGGACATCCCCCCGGAACAGGAAGTGCGTCGGCTGACGCTTGCGGAAAGGCAGATCGTCGAGATCGCCAAGGGTCTGGCCGCCAATCCCTCCATTCTCATCCTCGACGAGGCGACGTCGGCCCTGCCGGCGCGTGAGGCCGAATGGTTGCTCGGCCTGACTCGACAGCTTGCCAGCGAAAACAAGCTGGTGATCTTCATTTCCCACCGCATGGCCGAAGTTCGCAATATTGCCGACCGGCTGACGATCTTTCGCAACGGCACGACGGTCGCCGCGCATGACGCGCGCGCGGTCAGCGATGACGAGATTGTGTCGCAGATGCTGGGGCGGAAGCTCGATCGCCTCTATCCCGAACGTATCGCGACAGCCACCGATAAGATCGCTTTGCGCGTGCGCGAATTCTCTGCCGGCAAACGCGTCCACAACATCAGTTTTGATCTGCGTGAGGGCGAAGTGCTCGGTATCGGCGGATTGCAGGGCCACGGTCAGCGTGAACTGTTCCAGGGATTGTTCGGCTCGACCCGCTCGCGCGGCAGTATCGAGCTCTGGGGAAAGTCAGCTTCGATCCGAAATCCACGCCAGGCCCTGATCGGCAGGGACGGACTCGCTCTCGTTCCGGAAGACCGGCGCGGCCAAGGCATCCTGCTGACCAAGAGCGTTCGTGAGAACCTGACGATTTCCGTCATCAAGCGCTTTTCCAGGTTTGGCCTGCTCGACCGCAGAAAAGAACAGGACCTGGTCCAGGAGATGGTCGATTTCCTCCGCATCAAGACCAGCACGCCCGAACAGCTCGCAGGTACTCTTTCCGGCGGCAATCAGCAGAAGGTGATCTTCGGCAAGATGCTGCTCACTGAGGCACGCATCCTGCTGCTCTACGATCCCACGCGCGGCGTCGATGTCGGCACCAAGGGCGAGATCTTCCAATTGATGCGCGATCTGGCCGCCAAGGGTTACAGCATCCTTTTCTATTCGAGCGACCTGCCGGAACTGGTCCATGTCGCCGACCGCGTCATTGTCATGCGCAATGGCGAAATGGTGGCAACGCTGGAAGGCGAGGCCAATTCCGAGGAAGGCATCCTGCGTGCGGCGGTGTTTGACACGATGGCGGCATAGGACGATATCATGACCGACACCCTTGCCGAACCGTTTGCCCAGCCGCAGGCCCGAGCGCAAAAGGCCATGGACAGCCGCATGAAATTACGACTGCTCGACAACGCCCCATTCCTCATGGCCTGCCTGATGCTTGCCGTGATTGTGGTGATCTACGGAACCTTCCAGGAAGGCGTGTTCACGATCGGGGAACTCAATCTGGATACTGCTGCCACGATGACGCTGCTGCTGGCGGCGACGGGACAGACGATCGTGCTGATCCGCGGTGGCATCGATCTCTCCATCGGCGGCATGATCAGCCTGGGAACGGTGCTTGCGGCAACGAAATTCGGCGAGGATCCCGGTCAGGTCATGCTCTGGGTGGCGATCATACTGGCGATCGGCTTCGGGGTCGGTGCGTTGAACGGGTTGCTGATTTCAGTTCTGGAGCTTCAGCCTTTCCTGATCACGCTTGCGACATGGTCGATCCTCTCCGGGGCGGCGCTGATGATCCTGCCGACCGATGGCGGCCAGGTGCCGGAATTCTGGACCGGGCTCGGCAATGGCGAATGGATCGGGCTCGCAAGCCCTGTATGGATGCTGATCGCGCTGATGATTTTCTGGGCCTGGTTCCGCAACACACGGCTTGGCATCTCGATCAAGGCAACCGGCTCCAGCGAGCGTTCTGCGTTTTTGTCTGGCGTTTCGTTGACGCGGATCAACATCATCACTTATGGCCTGTCCGGCATGTTCGCCGCCGCCGCCGCGCTCTATCTGACGACGCAGACCGGTGGCGGTTCGCCGACCATCGGCAAGGATTACATCCTGCCGTCCGTGGCGGCGGCGGTGATCGGCGGGGTCAGCCTGTTCGGCGGCCGTGGCGGTCTGACCGGCACCGTCGTTGGTGCTTTCATCCTGACGATCATCGGTAACCTCGTCTTCGTGCTGCAGGTCTCCAGCTACTGGCAGCCGGTGACCTCGGGCGTGATCCTGCTGCTGGCCGTGCTTGCCAGTTCGCTTGCCGAGAAGACCGCGCGGGGAGACGAGCAATGAGCCAGTTCTGGAGCCGCAACCGGCTGATCGTTCTCGCCTATGTCGCAATGATCGTCCTGCTCCTGGTCACAGCCACCTTCTCGCCGGGCTTTCTTTCGGCATCCAACATGCGCAGCACACTGGTGCTGGCGGCCTTCGTCGGCATCGCCGCACTCGGCCAGACATTCGTTATCATCGGCGGCGGCATCGATCTTTCCCTGCCATGGGTGCTGAATTGCGCCGCCATCCTGATGACAATGCTCGCCGGCAGCCAGGATGGGGCGCTTGTCTGGGTCATGCCGCTGGTCCTTGCCGCCGGCATCGGGGTGGGCATGATCAACGGCGTCGGCGTCGCAATTTTCGGCGTGCCGCCGATCATCATGACGCTTGCCGTCAATGTCATCCTTCAGGGACTGATCCTGGTGTTCACCGGCGGCTCGCCAACGCCCCCTGCCCCGGCGCTCGTCCAGTTTCTCGCGGTCGGCCGCGTCTGGGGCATTCCGGTGATCGCTTTCCTCTGGGCGGCCCTGGCCATCATCGCCTGGGTGCTCTTGTCCAAGGCGCCATTCGGTCGCCACCTCTATGCGCTCGGCACCAGCGCCAAGGTCGCTCAATTTTCCGGCGTGCCGACGACGCGCACAACGGTGCTGACCTATACGATCTCCGGGCTGACGGCTGCGCTGACCGGCATTCTGTTGACGGGCTATTCCGGCCAGGCCTATCTCGGCATGGGCGATGCCTACCTTTTCACCTCGATTGCTGCGGTTGCCATCGGCGGCGCGTCGATCCTCGGCGGCAGCGGCCACTATATCGGCACCATTGCCGGTGCTCTGGTGCTGACCATCCTCAGCGGCCTGCTGCCGGCGCTCAATCTATCCAGCGGCGCGCTGCTGGTGGTCTATGGCGTCGTCATTCTGTTGACGGTGGCGCTTGGCAGCGAGAGGTTCGCGGATCTTGGCAGTATCCTGCTGGGCCGCCGGGGAAGCAAATAAGAACTGTGAGACGGAGGACAACCATGGTCGATATCGAATGCGTCGTCGATGCCCATGCGGAACTGGGGGAAGGCACGATCTGGGATCCCCAGGCCAAGGTTCTGTGGTGGATCGATATCTGGTCGAAGAAGATCCATCGCTACGATCCGGCCACCGGCAAGGACGAAACCTGGGAGACGCCGGAATATCTCGGCTGCATCGGCCTTCGGGCACAGGGCGGCCTCGTCATCACCATGGTCAGCGGCTTCTATTTCTTCGATCCCGCTACCGGCAGGTTCGACCCGATCATCGATCCGGAAAGCCATCTCGCCGACACCCGCTTCAACGATGGCAAGACCGATCGCCAGGGGCGCTTCTGGTCGGGCTCGATGTTCGAAGTGCCGGGGCGTTCGGTGGAATTCGTCGGCGCACTTTACCGGCTCGACAAGGACCTTTCCGTTCACAAAATGATCGACAAGGTCGGCTGCTCGAACGGTCTGGCATGGTCGCCCGACAGCAAGACCATGTATTTTTCCGATAGCCATTCCGGCTTTGTGCATGCCTATGATTTCGATGCGGCGACGGGCGGTATCGACAACAAGCGAGCCTTCATCAATGTCGAGCAACTGGGCGCGGTGGCCGACGGCGCGACCGTCGATGCCGATGGCTGCTACTGGGTGACCCTGCCGGTGACGTCCAAGGTCTCGCGATACGATCCCGACGGCAAGCTGATGCAGACGATCGAACTGCCGACGGACCTGCCGACCTGCTGCGAATTCGGTGGCGACAATCTCGATGTCCTCTATGTTACGACTGCTGTGCTGAAGCGGCCCACGGAACATTTCAAGGGGCAACGAAATCCCGGTGGGCTGTTTGCCGTCCACGTCGATGGCGTCCGGGGCCTCACGTTGCCGCCTTTCGAAGGTTGACGCTCAATCTGCAAAGGGGCAGAGCAAAGACCGACGACGACACAACGTCGCCGCCGAAGGTTTGTCTCATGTCGTACGAGACGCTCAGCGGAAGTTTCGTCATGCCGGCCCCTCCCCTTTTTACTTGAAACTGAATGGGAATGCCGGACACTGTTGCTATCCAGGGGCGAGTCGCTGTCGAAGCTCCTGTAAATCCGGTTTTGAATCGCTTCAATCGTCCCACTCGCCTCGGCTTGAGTTGGATACAGAGGTTGCTGGATGGCGCGCGCAAGACACCGATAAGATATTGAAAGGCAAGCGGCAGCGCTTGGGTGCCAAATTGTCTTGTAGCTCGGCACGGGCGTTAACCATTTGTTAACCTTATTTTTCTTGCCGCCATGATAGAATCGGAGTTAAATGCGGTTTAAAGGCCAAAGTGATCAAAAAATCGCATTTGAGAGTTTTCCATGAATATGGCAGCGAAGATAGAGAAAGCGATTTCCGACGTCGATCAGTTGATCATCGGTCAGGCGCAGGAATTGTCGGACAAGCTGAAGCAGCACCGCCTGGAGATGTTCCCACCGCGTGCCCTTAAGGGTTTGCGCGAATTCCAGCTGGCGGAGGCTGCCCGGTTCCTCGGCGTGACGAGCGGTTATCTCAGGAACCTCTCGCTGGAAGGCAAAGGCCCCCTCCCCCAGGTCACCCCTTCCGGCCGCCGATCGTACACAGCTGCGCAGATGGATGAGATGCGGGCTTTCCTCGAGCAGAACGCCCGCCCGAGCACGCATTATGTTCCTCGCCGGCGCGAAGGTGAACATCTTCAGGTCGTCGCGGTCGTCAACTTCAAGGGCGGCAGCGGCAAGACGACGTCTGCGGCACATCTGGCGCAATATCTCGCGCTGTCGGGGCACCGCGTTCTCGCCGTCGATCTCGATCCGCAGGCATCGCTTTCCGCCATTCACGGCTTTCAGCCGGAATTCGATGTCGATGAAAACGAAACGCTTTACGGCGCGATCCGTTATGACGACAAGCGTCGCCCGCTGAAGGAAATCATCCGCAAGACGAATTTCCCGAATCTCGATCTCGTGCCGGGCAATCTGGAACTGATGGAATTCGAGCATGATACCCCGCGCATTCTGGCGGCGGGCAAGGCGGCGGATACCGGGCGGATTTTCTTTGCCAGGCTCGACGAGGCCTTGTCGTCCGTCGCTGATGACTATGATGTCGTCATCATCGACTGCCCTCCCCAACTCGGCTTTCTGACGATGAGCGCCATCTGTGGTGCCACCGCGGTTCTGATCACGGTCCATCCGCAGATGCTCGATGTCATGTCGATGTGCCAGTTCCTGCAGATGCTCGGGGAAGTGTTGAATACGCTCAAAGGCGCTGGCGGGGATATGAAGCTCGATTGGCTGCGCTATCTGGTGACGCGCTACGATCCGCAGGATGGTCCGCAGACGCAAATGGTCGCGTTCATGCGGTCGATGTTCAAGAGCCATGTGCTGACGACGCCGATGCTGCGCAGCGTCGCGATATCGGACGCCTCGATGACGAACCAGACTCTGTACGAGGTTGAACGGAGCGCATTCACGCGCTCGACTTATGACCGGGCCATGGAATCGATGGACGCGGTCAATAGCGAGATCGTTGATTTGATACACAAAGCATGGGGCCGCAAATGAGATGCTCCAAAAAGTTTACGGCGGTAAACTCTGCTGATTTTATATTTCCTCTGGTTGGAGGACGATCCGATGGCGCGTAAGAATATTCTCGCCGGTCTCATGGACGATGAGAAAAAGTTTACTGTGGTAAACCCGGAGCCGGCCGATCCGGTCGAAAGGCAATCCGTAACGTATAAAGGCCTGGGCGCGCTCGGCGCGGTCACAAGAAGCATCGATGCCCTGGCCGCGAGAGCCGATGCTGCCAAGGCGATAGAGCAGAGGCTTGCCGAAGGCGAGGTCGTTGTCGATCTCGACCCGGAGACCATCGAGGATTCTTTCGTAACCGACCGGCTGATGCAGATGGACGAACAGTTCCACGAACTGGTCGAAGCAATCCGTCAACGCGGCCAGGATTCTCCAATCCTGGTTCGCCCGCATCCACTGAAGGAAGGGCGTTACCAGATTGCCTTCGGCCATCGCCGCGCGCGGGCTGCGCGGGAGCTGGGACGTTCCGTTCGAGCGATCGTCAAGCAGCTTGACGACCGCGATCATGTCATCGCACAGGGCCAGGAGAATTCGGCAAGGGCGGATCTGTCGTTCATCGAACGGACCATGTTTGCTTATCGGCTTGATCAACTCGGCTTTGATCGTGAAACGATCATGTCGGCACTGAGTGCTGACAAGACGACGGTTTCCAAGATGCTCTCGGTCACCAAGCGCATTGACGCCGATATTCTGGCGACGATCGAGGCTGCGCGCGCGATCGGGCGGGACCGATGGCACGATCTTTCGACTAGGCTCGACGACGGACAGGTCAGGGATCGGGTGCGAACCTATGTCCGTCTGGATGATTATCTGGACGCCGAGCCCGACCGGCGTTTCGAACTGCTTGAAAAGTTCGTGAGCGACAGGCCGACAAAGCCTGCGCCAAGCCAACGGGCGAGCGGCCTACAGACCTGGCAGCGCGAAGATGGCTCGGTCAAGGCAAGAATAAAGGATGACGGCAAGCAATTTACCATCGCGCTCAGGGCAATGGATGCCACCGCATTCGGAAACTATCTCGCCAGCAATCTCGACCGTCTCTATGAGGCTTTCGAGGAGACTAAAGACATTCAGAAAAACGGAGACTGAACCGCAAAAAGAAAAAGGCCCCCGAACGACCTTGGTCGTGGAAGCCCTTCTCGTGTCTAAGCAACTAGAGAATCGCATTTCCACGAATCGCTGTCAAGAGCTTTAAGCGTCATTTCGGCGAGCTGATTTCTATTGCCTTTCGAAGGTGAAGAAAAATGCAGATTGGAAATGTGACGACGCCCTTCGGGCGGCGGGCGATGTCGCTTGCCATGCTGGCAAGTCAGGCGAGAGCCCAGGATATCACGCCGGACAAGAGTATCGACAAGTGGCGACTCTACCGCATGCTTTGCGAAGCAAGGCTCCGGCTGGGCGTGACGGATCGCGCGATGGCGCTACTGAATGCCCTGCTTAGCTTTCATCCCCACACGGAGCTCTCGGAAGCAAGGGGGCTCATTGTCTTCCCTTCCAATGCGCAACTTTCTCTTCGCGCTCACGGCATGGCCGAACAGACGATCCGCCGGCATATCGCCGTGTTGATAGACGCCGGATTGCTGACCCGCAGGGATAGCGCCAACGGCAAGCGTTATGCGCGTCGCGACGGCGCGGGCGACGTCAACGAAGCTTTCGGCTTTTCGCTTGCACCGCTTCTGGCGCGAGCCGAGGAGATCGAGGCAATCGCCAATGAAGTGATTGCCGAGCGTGTTCAATTGCAGCGGCTGAGGGAGCGACTGACGATTTGCCGCCGCGACATTGCCAAATTGATCGTCACGGCCCTTGAGGAGAAGGCGCCGGGCGACTGGCAAGCCATTCACGACCACTTCCGCACGCTGGTCGGCGCCATTCCGCGGTCACCGTCGGCGAACCAGGCCGCAGAAATACTCGATGAGATGGACCTGCTCCGCGAAGGGATAGTCAACGCACTGGAAATGCATGCGAATACCCAGAATTATGGCGGCAATGCCCATCAGAATGAGCGGCACATACAGAATTCAAAACCCGACTCTATTCCTGAATCTGATCCGCTCAAGAAAGACGAGCAGGGGCAAAATCAAACTGTAATGGCAAGGGCTGTGGCACCGGAACTGAAATCATTCCCGCTTGGCATGGTGCTCCAAGCCTGCCCGGACATTACGATGTATGGGCCTGGCGGGGCGATCGGCAACTGGCGAGATCTGATGGGGGCCGCGATCGTCGTTCGTTCGATGCTGGGCGTCAGTCCGAGTGCCTATCAGGACGCCTGCGACGTTCTCGGCCAGGAAAACACCGCCGCGGTCATGGCCTGCATTCTTGAGCGGGGAGGGCATATCAATTCTGCCGGCGGCTATTTGCGCACCCTGACCGATCGGGCTAGAAAAGGTGAATTCTCCCTGGGGCCGATGCTGATGGCATTGCTCAGGACGAATGGCGCCAGCATGAGAAAAACGGGCTAGCGCCATGTCGAAGATTCACCGATTGGAACCCGCGAAGTCTGCGAACCCTGATACGAAGGCCGACAGCTGTTTGGAAATCGCCTCGTCGGTCAGATGTCCCTCGGCGTCGAAGACTTCGCCGGCGCGCGGCACTATCAACCGCTTTCCCGACCAGACGCGGGCGCCCATTGTGTAGAGCACCGTGAGCCAGGCATTCTGGCTGAGCTGGGTGCCGAAATTTCCCGGCGATGTGCCGGCGATCGCAAACGGCCGGCCGCCAAAGATCGTTGGAATATCAGAGGCGGGGCGCGAGAGCCAGTCGATGGCATTCTTGAACACGCCGGGGATGGAGTTGTTGTATTCCGGCGTGAACAGGATCACACCATCCGCGGACCGGATCAGGTCTTTCAGTGTTTCAACCGGAGCTGGAATACCGTGAGTGGCTTCCATATCACCGTCGTAAAGGGGGATGCCGGCGATAGTGCCTGCAGTCAACGTCACACCGTCAGCGACCCTTGCGATCGCTGCATTCAGCAGTGCGGTGTTGTAGGAGCCCTTGCGCAGGCTGCCCGAGATGCCGATCAGTTTCACCATGCGATTTCCAATCTGAATTGCTACAGGTTCTAACCCGTAAGAGATTTGAGGGGACTCGGCAATGACCAGCGGCCTGCATCACATCACGCTCATAGCCCGCAAGGTCCAGGCCAATGTGGATTTCTATGCCGGATTTCTGGGCCTGCGGCTGGTCAAGCGCACCGGTGGTTTCGAGGACGCCACGCAACTGCATCTGTTTTATGGGGACGCCGTGGCCTCGCCAGGCTCGCTTGTGACGTTCCTGGTCTGGGAAGACGGCTCGCCGGGCAGGGTGGGGCACGGTGCGCCGAGCGAGATCGCATTCGCTATCAGGCCGGAGGCCATCGGCTTCTGGCTCACGCGCTCGCTTCGATCAGGCGTTCGGACGAGCGGGCCAGCGATCGAGTTCGGCGAGCCTGTGCTGCGTTTTACCGATCCGGACGGTGTCATCGTCAAGCTGGTTGGCACGGTAGACAATATTCCGTCCAATCCCTGGATCCAGAGGGGCATACCCGAAGCGGATGCGATCAGACGATTGAGAGGAGCGACAATTCTTTCCGAGCGGCCGCGCGAGACGATAGCATTCCTCGCAGAATACATGGGGTTCATGGAACTGACGCAGGAGAAGGCACAAACCCGGCTGATTTCGGAAGGGAAAGATGTCATCGACGTCAGGGATGCGGGCGGCTTCTGGACGGCTGCTCCCGGTACGGGCACGATTGACCATATTGCCGTGCGGGCGCCCGACCGGGATCACGTCGAGGGTGTGTCGCGCAGATTGAAGGATGAACTGCATGGGCAGACGGTGGTCCACGACCGCAAATATTTCTATTCACTTTACGTACGCGAGCCGAGCGGCACGCTGATTGAACTGGCCTCAGACGGACCAGGGTTCTCTGTCGATGAGCCGGTTGAAAAGCTCGGCCAGGAACTGTTCATACCGCCGCACTTCGCGCGTGACGATGCCGACATCCGATCGATGCTGCCACAATTCGGCTTGCCGGGAGAGCCTCGCACCGTCTATCGCGATTTGCCCTTCGTGCACCGAATCCATGAGCCGGAGCGGCCTGACGGATCGAGCATCATCCTGCTGCACGGAACCGGTGGTAACGAGGCCAGTCTCATGCCGTTTGGCCGCAGGCTTGCACCGAATGCGACGTTGATCGGTCTGCGCGGCCGGTCCACGGAGGAAGGAACACCACGCTTCTTCAGGCGTCTTGGTGACGTCGCGTTCGATCAGAAGGATATTGTAGCGGAGGCCGAAGCCTTGGCCGCTTTTGTGGATGAGGCTGTTGCTTCGTATGGACTTGACCCGGCACGAATGACATTCGTTGGCTATTCGAACGGTGCCAATATGCTTGGCGCGGCAATGCTTCTGCAGCCTCTCCGGGCATCCAAGGCGATTCTGCTCCGACCGATGATGGTGCTGGAACAGGCGCTTGCTGTCAACTTGAATGGTGTAAAGGTGCTGATGGTCACGGGGAGGGACGATCCATACGCGCCCTATGCCGGCAATCTCGAGGGCGCGATGCGAGCTGCGAGCGCTGATGTGACGCACGAAGTCGTAGCAGGTGGACATGCCCTTGCAGACGCGGATTCAGAAATTGCCGGTGCGTGGCTGAGTGCCGTGGGCATCCAGCAGCAATGAGCAGGATTACATATGCGATCGGCATCAATGGGCTCGCTATAACCCTGCCGCCTTGGTGAGATTGATGCGGAAGCGATCACGCCGGCGTTGATACTTGCGCGTCATCTCGGCGGAGGCATGGCCAAGCTGCTTTTGCACATAGCGCTCATCGACCTCCGCAGAGGAGGCGAGCCCCGCACGCAGAGAATGGCCCGAGAACTTTTGCGCCCGCTCGCCTTCGGGGAGATCGCCACGCACGCCGGCGGCGAGCGCCGTGCGCTTGACCAGCTTTGCCACCTCCTGGTCATGCAAGCGATCAGGCCCCACAGCTTTGCCCTGGCCAGTCACGCGTCGAAAAATCGGGCCATGCGGGATCTTTGCGAACGTCAGCCAGGTTTGCACTGCAACGACCGGGCAGGTGGCATCCGACGAACCGCGGCCGATCTCGACCTCCCGCCATCCCGTCTTGCCGCGCAACGTTACGAGCATGCCTTTGTCGACGATTTCGATCCAGCCGGATGAATCTTCCGTCTGGTTGCGGCCGACATCGAGTCCGACGATCTCGGAGCGGCGCAGGCCGCCGGCGAAGCCGAGCAGCAGCATCGCCCGGTCGCGAAGCCCGCGCAGCGTTCCCCTGTCGAGCGTCTCCAGCATGGCAATGATATCTTCCGGCATCACCGCTTCCTTCTGCACCGGCGGTCGGGCATGGGTGTTGCGAATACCGGCCATGACGGTGGCGATGTGGCGGTCCTTGCGGTCGAGTTTCTGGTCGCCACGCTGGGCATAATTCCAGCTGAGGGACGACAGACGCCGTTCGATGGTCGATACCGAATTCGGCTTTGAACTGCCTGTAACCGTGCCGGACGCGCAGGCGGTGATGTAGAGGCCGACGATTTGTGGATCCGGGGGGAGGGGAGCAAGATTCTGACGCCGGCACCAGGCGGAAAAATGTTTCCAGTCGGCGGCATAGGCGCGGCGGGTGTTGGCGGAGCTTGCGGCCTCGACATAGCCTCGGGCGCGGGTCGCGAGCCCTTCGAGATGGGCGGGCAGGGGCGCGCGCTCGACCACGACAAGTGAACCCGCCACAGTGTCCTCCGGCAAGGCGGTGTGCGGTGCGGGCGGGAGACCGGTCGTCATGCGCCCTCGATATCGGTTCGGGCGAAGTCGTCGCCCTTAAACAGCAGCGGTTCGCCGCGTGTTCTGGCCAGCGCATAGGAAAAGCAGTCGCCGAAGTTCAGGCCGGCGGGATGACGCCCCTTGCCGAAGCGGCGCCAGGCCCGGCGCGCGGCCTCGATCTGTTCCTTGTCGACCGCGACCATTTCCACGCCGCCCCGATGGAGCCAGAGGTCGAATTCGCTGGCTCCGGCTTCGCCGAGTCTTGCTTCCAGCACGATCGACGCTTCCAGCCATGTGGCCGCGGAGATGAAACGCACGGGATCGTCGGCGATTTTCCGCTCGAACGTTTCCGCTTCGGCTTCGTTTGACGCAATGGCGACGATGGCCGAGGTATCGATGACCATCAGCGTGGCAGTCCTTGTTGGTCGTAGCCGAGGATTTCATCGGCCGAACGCGGGTCCAGGATTGGCAGGGACGTCCAGCGGCGGCGGCTGGCGGCCAGGTCTTCCAGCAAGACATCCTTGCGAGGGACGACACTCACCCGGCGCAGCCTTTCCTCGAGCGCGCGGCGGGTGGCGGTGGTAATATTCTCTCCGGTACGCTCCGCAAGGATGCGAGCCAGCCGCTCCGTTTCCGGATCCTTGATGCTGAGTGCCATAAGAGGTTCCTTGGTTCCTGATTGTCTGCAATATACCTATACTGATCGCCAGAGGCAACCAAATCAAATATGCGTCGTTAGTCTGCCCCGAACTGCGCGCATATGCATTCTCACCGTGAGGGAGCTTGGTCAGACGCAATTTTCGGGGTTCTGATCGATGATTTTGGGGCATTCCTTCTATAAAGACAACAACCAACGATAAGCCAACATTATCGTTGGTTTGATGGAGACGGCAGGCTGTGCGGTTGTGTGCGGTTTATCTGGCATAAAGTGCGCATCTCATTTATGCTCCGGCAATGGATTCGCTCTCGCCCACCACATCGACCGCACCACTCTGGTCGCGAAGGCTGCCGGCCTGGACGCTGTCATGGGGCCGCGATGTCAATGAGTCCGACGCAGCCTTTGCCGCCGGTATTACCTTGAAATCACTCGATGATCTTGTCCGAGTTGAGCCCGCGTGGATAGGCTGTTGGCGCGTCTAGCCCTGAAATCGGCCGCCGTTGCGGCCCGCATGACCGGCCGCAACGACGATGAAAATGCTCTGCGCGACGCCGTTTTGCTCACCGCCGCTGGTGATGATCCGGGGCCGGCCGGAAAGCTGTTTTTGGCCACACGAATGCTGACGCGCCGATCTGGCCCATTGCATCCCCCTTCGTCAAGGAGCTTGCCGCGCTTTCGCTGATCCGCTGGGACGACAGCCTTGCCTCGATTCCGGATAGGGTCGTCGAAGCGATGCAATCCGGCCGAGCGGCTCCGTTTGTCCTCGCCGGTCTGGTCAGTGAAATCTGCTCAATGCGCCCGGATGCGGAAATCCTGGCCTGGTGGTTGGCCGACCGGTTTTTGGGCGAAAAACTCGGTTGGGAATGTTGCCTGCCGCTCACGATGGCCGAATCGACCGGCGCGCCGAAGTGTTGCTGGCGGTGGCGGTTTCTATAGGCTTGGCTGTCGAAAGGCGGGAGTTCTTGCGGCGGCCCCACGCGCCCGCGCTCCAGCTCCGTTCTGACCAGCTGCCGATGCAAATAACGTATGATCGGCATGCGGATCATCAGCTCCGCATCGACGGAAGGGAGACCGCCATCGAACAACTTCGTTTCAGCCCCAAACGGGGAGGGTTGGAGAAAGCGATCGATGCGTAAATGCACTGCAAGCCTTGCCGAGGCGATTCCACCCGACGCGTCGCGGAAACCTTTCTTGGCGGCCACGATTGAGGCACACCCGGGCCGGCTAGGATTAGCGGGCGATCGGCGCCGCTGAACACCCGCCGCTGCATTGCTGGATCACCCGTAGTGCCAACGGGGCTTTGGCTGTGTCCC
>JAQGJP010000053.1 GCA_028290545.1 Rhizobium sp.
ATGATGATCGCGTATGGGTGGAGGCGGAACTGAAGGACGTCGGTGATCAAGCTCTGATGCGCGGGTTGGCTACCGCATTCCCGATTGTGCGTCCGGGGCTATTCCGATCTTACTGCGGGCGTCGGTCGAATGCCGGCCACAAAGCGTCTGACGGGTGTTCCCCTGCCGTTGTTCCGCCCCCGCCCATGCGCGAGGTGCAAGTTCGATGCGGCGACCTATGATCTGATCGCCTGCGCCTCCCTTGCAACGGCCCACATGAAGCCGGTCAGCTCACGGGCAATGGCCGTACAAACCACCGTCGTTCGCTTTCCGCGTCCGGTCAACATTCGATAACGAGCCGTCAACCGACTCTGAGCCTTCCATGCTATCTCCCGCACCTTCGGCGGCGCTTGCTCCAGACGATACAGCTTCCTCGCGCCGACCTTCGGTGGATGGCGATAAGTCCAGGCGCTCTCGACCAACATGTGCCGAACTCGCCCGTTGCCTGCCTTGGTGATCGAGCCCCGTCTGACTGTCTCGCCCGTTGATCGTTCACCAGGCACCAGGCCGAGATATCCCATCAGTTGGCGGGGGCTTTCAAATCGGCTGACGTCGCCGACCTCTGTGGCGAAGGTGACGGCGACAATCAGATCGACCCCACGCAGGGTCTGCAACGCTCGGACGACCGGCGCGAGAGACCAATTCGGGACGAATTCCTCGATGACCTTCTCCAATCGTTCCACCCGCTCTTTCGAAACGCGCACTGCCTCGACCATCTCCTGCAAGGCGATCTGATGCGCCGGATGATCGAACTGTTGCTCCTGCAGCCAGCGCAAATATCGCATCGTCCAGCCCTTCTTGCGTGGATAGATGCGGCTATGCTTGAGCATGAAGGCGCTGATCTGTTGCCGGTGAACCCGCAACGTCTCGACTGCAGAAGCCCGGGCGCGAACGAGGTCTCGCATCGCCTCATGGCCCTCGTCGGGAACCCACACCGCTGTGAGCTCGCCGGCCCTTAATAGCCGGGCGAGCGCGAGTGCATCTCGACGGTTGGTCTTGACTCTGTCGCCTGGTTTCCTGGGAATCAAGGAAGGCGCGACGACCACACATTCATGGCCAAGCGATTGGATCAGCCGATGTAGGCCGTATCCGGTCGGACCCGCCTCGTAGCAGAAATGAACGCGATCAAACTTTGCTGATATCCGCTAGATGATGCGGCGCATGCTGGTATCGGACGCGTCAACCTCACCCCAGAATCGGACCTCTCCCTCTCGGCCGGATTCAGCGACCGCAATCGCATTCTTTAACTTGGCGACGTCGATTCCAACAAAAGCTTCTCTATAATCTGCCACGGCTCGTCCTCCTGTGATGAGGATCGGCTCGGCCTGTCCGAGCAACCCTCGGAAAACCAGTGTAGGGCGAGCCACCTCAGGCGCGAAGACGGACATACGGCCTTACAGTAAGTAACCGTCCGGTGCTGTGCCAGATGCCGTGTGGCGCTGCGCCCGGTCGATCCGCAAGATCGGTATAGCCCCGGACGCACAATCGGGAATGCGGTAGCCAACCCGCGCATCAGAGCTTGATCACCGACGTCCTTCAGTTCCGCCTCCACCCATACGCGATCATCGCCATGAACGGCCGTTCGTCAGAACGGGAGGTTCCTCGCGTCAAAAGCATTGACAACGGACATCAGAGCAGTGTTTCACTCCCACCTGGACAGCAATGCTTGATCGGTATTGAGCATCCGCAGCCTACATGGCAAGGCAGTCACGTGACCGTTGCGGTCAGGCCCTTCTTGGGTCACAGGCAGAGGCCGAGGCAAAGCCTCACCGCAAGGCGTTCCCGGGCTGCCGACAGGTCCAGGGAAAGACACGTTGGTCGATCGGAGTGTGGGTCAAGCCGCACCGGGCCGCCTCGCAGCGCCAGCCTACCAAGCGGGCGATCGGTGTTTGAGTCAGACCGCCCGGGAACTGGCTATAATCTTCTGACTGTCTCTCCTCACATGAGGATTTTCGGGTCAAGAGTTATCAAGGTGGCATTTGCTTCTTTCCTCGCTTCGTATCCAAGATCTGAGCCCGACTCATAATACCGACTCGATCTCCGAGCCTGTACAACCTCACATCCGGTCGCCGCTCAGGGCGGCTGCACCAATATCCCGCGTCCGACGGGCAAGGGCTCAGGAGGACGTGACCATTCTGTTTCTCGGCCGTTTAAGCCATGGAGAGAGTCGGTTCGTCCAACCTGGATCCGTCAAGACTGATCAAGTCTTGTGGATTGGTTTATTCCTGGAGCGCAATAGAGCTAACCCACCTTCATCACGGCGCCTTCGATCGCGATACCAAAGGTTACATATTTCCAGAGCACGACGAGCAATTTACGTGCGAGAGCGACGATGGTCGATTTCTTCATTCGGCCGCCTTTGTGCGCCACGCGGTCGTGGAACCAGCGGGTCAATGCCGAGCCCGACTGATGACGCAGCCAAAGCCACGCAAGCTGGATCATCGTCGTTCGCAATCGAGGATTTCCGGCTTTCGAGACGCCCTGCTCACGGTCGATCGATCCACTCCGCCACGGCGTTGGCGCCAAGCCCGCATAGGCGGCAACCTGCCTTCGGCTGTCGAAGTTTCGGAAGAACCCTTCGGAATGGAGGATCGCAGCAAATTCCGGGCCGATCCCTTTGATGCCAACCAGCATTGCCGTCGGCGCAGGTTCACCCGCTTGCTCTGCGACCAGGACCGCATCACGTTCGGCCTCCACAGCCTTGATCTGCTCGATTATCAGTTCGAGGCGGTCAAGCTCACGCCGTATCTGGGCTTTGAGGTAAATCGTGAGCGTTCGGCCATCGCCACTTCGCAGCTCTTCCAGGCGCTCGCGCCGATCACGCCGCAGCGGTTCATAGTCACGGATGCCCTGGCTGAAGAGCAGCCCCTTTAGGCGATTGACGTGGAGCGTCCGTTCGGCAATCAGCACCTTGCGCTCGCGGCTGATCCGTCGGCGATCCTCTTCCTCAGGGCTCGGCACCCTGACCATCGAGCACACGCGGGGCTCTCCCCGCTTATAGGCCATCAGCGTGCGAATGAGCGCCTCGCCATCGATGCGGTCGGTCTTCGCTCGGCGATAACGGCGCGATACCGCAATTGAAGCAGCATCGACGATATGGCTCTCGATCCAGTCTTCGCGTCGCAGTACCCGGTCGATCCAGAATCCGTCTAAACCCGCCTCATGGATCACGACAAGCGGGTAAAGTTTCCCCGGAGACAGAGCAGTGATCAGCCACGTCGATTTGCTTAGCTCGATCGAGACGAATATCGCACCAAGATCGACACGAATAGCGGCAAGGGCATCAGGTCGTTCAGCTGTCCAAAGCATGGGTGCCTCCAGGAGAGATTTATAGACAACCCACTTTGCCACGATGCAGGTCGCTTCCCCATAGGATCTGTTCCCGGCATCTAAGCCGAAGTCAGGCAGAATTTCCACTTATCCCGGCTGTTCAAATTTCCCGAGCCAGCTCTCTTTTGACGCGGTTTACTGAACCGTCCGGTGGCAGGCGGCCGGCAAATGATCATGCAGCAATGCTGACCTGTCCAGTCACCTTATTGACCGTTACCCCTGGGTTATGTTCGATTTTTGACCAAATCCTTGCAAATCCCTGCGGCGTGGTGAACAGAAGGTTGGAAATGCAGGCGGTTTCGATTTTGATCCCAGGAGATATGAATTGCGGTGAACGGCCGTCGAGATACAGCAGGAACGCGAGATATCCCTGGTCATACATGAAGTCGATGAATTCCTCGACGGAAGAATCGAGCTTCTTCAGGCCGAAGGCATTCAATTCAGCAATAATGAATGGTATTTGCTGATCCTTGAGCCACTCTTTCGCCCCTCTCAAGATCGAATGTTCAGCGCCTTCGGTATCAATCTTGATCAGTTTGACGTCTTTGATACCTTGCCTTGCGAATTCATCCGAGAGCGTCGTGGACTTCATGACCGAATATCCATCATTGAATTCAGGATCGCCGAAATACTCACCTGGGTTCCACAGCGCGTTCCCGCCGGAACTGCTTTTGTTGAAATAGAAATTGACATCCTCAACGGTATGCGACGCCGGCCTCGAAATGATCTCGACGTTGTCGATCTCATTGTTTGCACAATGAAATTTAACCCGCTCGATATTTTTGGGATCGGGTTCGAAGGCGAAAACCCTTCCCTCTGAGCCGACAAGCGCCGAACCCAGCACCGTGAAAAAGCCGACGTTAGCCCCGACATCGACAAAAACATCACCCGGTTCAAGTATTTTCTGGATGATTTTCGTCACATCAGGCTCATACGGCATGCCGCCTCGCAAGAAACCAAGTATATGATTTTCATTGGGATTTGTGTCGTCGATACGGAGGAGAATTTCTTTATTTTCGCCACTTTTGGTCTGCAGTTTAATTCTGAAATCAACGTCCATTTAAAACCCCCGAAATTCCCTCAAGCCTAGTGTGCCGTCAAAATAATTAATGAATATTGGTTTATGAACCGTTAAAAGGCGATCAGTTGCGGGCGGTTCAACTAACCTACAACTTCAGTTGGAATCGGATGGAAGGCGCGTCGCGGCATCCGCTCGGTGGGAGGCTTCGGAACCGTCCGGCGGGAGAAAAGGTCTGGCCTTATCGAATCAGGTTGTAATCTGAGAAGCCGCTCGACCTGACGCGATTGCTATAGTCTCTGTAGTCGCAGGACGGCGTCCTCGCGGCTGGACTTCGGAGGAATGATCGGCAAGATGCTGCGGATCAACACGTCTTTGCGACGACCGGTGCCATCGTGGCTTTGTCAGCGAGAACGTGCCTCGGCCTGAAAAGGCGTTCGCACGGCAAGATAATCAGAATACGAATTCGACGGAGGTCAGCGGCCAGCAGCCGTGGGTCCATTCGATTGGCACGCCGTTGCTGTCCTCATTGACTGCATTGATCCGGAATACGGGTGTTCCGGGCGTCAGCCAAAGGATTTCCGCCTCGTCCGGGGATGCGAAGCCGCCGCTGATTCGTGTCTCGAGACGCCGGTAATTATCGACGCCATGCGCGCGGAAAACATCCGTGACCGATTGGCCCGGGTCATAAATCTGCTCGAAATTCGGAAAGATGCGGGCTGGGAAGACCTTTGTATTGACATAGACAGGCTGTTTGCCGGACGTTCTGATCCGGCACAGGCGGACAATTTCGGTACCAGGTGCGAGACGCAGCTGCAGCGCTTCGGCGGGACCGGCCGGCTCCCGGACAATCAGAAGCGTCCGGGTACCGATTTCCTGGCCGCGGGCTTCGAAATTATCGAGAAAGCGCCGGCCGTCGCGAACGGTGAAGGTGGCGGGCAGATTGCGCACGAAGATGCCGACGCCTTTGCGCGCGGTCAGATGACCCTCGCGCTGCAGCTGCTGCAGCGCCCGGCGTAGCGTGATGCGGGTGACCGCGAGTTTCTCCGCCAGATGGTTTTCGCCGGGAAGCTGGCTGCCGGGCTGAAGAAGGCCGCTCTCGATCAGGCCGAAGATGTGATCGTAGATCTGTTGCCAGATGGGCGTGTCGCTGCGCGGGCGGAAGATCAGCCCGCCAAAGGCTGAAAGCCCATGGTCGCCGCGCTCATGTGGTGCTGGAATTTTAACGTCGTTCATAAAGCCTTATCCAGCGTCGATCGGTGTGCCGAGGGCTGGTTTACGCCCGAGACGTCCCGAGGAATAGACAATTTTTCCTTGAACCATGGTGGCCACCACATGCGGATGCGCCGGATCACAGGCATCCACGAGAATCACATCCGCCCGGCGGCCGATATTGAGCGATCCGCGATCATCGAGACCGGCGACCCGGGCCGGATTTGCCGAGACCAGGTTCCAGACCATGGGGAAATCGCTTGCGCCGGGCGAAGACAGCTTGAAAGCCGCGTGCAGCGGCGAAGGATAGTGGTAATCGCTGGTCAGCACCGTGCAAAGGCCGTCCCGGATGGCGTCGGCGGCATTGAGGGCACCATTGTGGCTGCCGCCACGCACGACATTGGGCGCTCCAAGGATTACATCCTCGCCCATTTGCCGGGCTGCCTTCGCGGTTTCGAGTGTCAGCGGAAATTCCGAGGCCTCTGCGCCGAGCGCCCGGAAATACCTACGCTCCTCGGGCGAGGCTTCGTCATGGGCGAGAAGCACATTGCCATTGGCCTTTGCGGCCGAAGCCATCGTCTCGATCGCCGTCGCCACGTCGTCCCGGCGGGACCAGATCCGGTCGAGCAACGTCATATAGTCCTCCCGGCTCAAGCCGGATCGTTCCGCCATCTGGCCAATCTTGCGGGCGATCGTGCCTTTCAGGACCGAACCGGTCGTATGATCATTGAGCGCGATGATCGGCGGCGGCGAAAGCGAGAGCCATTCCATGACCTGCGCCATCTGATCAAGCGCGAAGGTCTCCCAGCGCAGATGCAGGCGCGTATCACAGGCGAGGGAATCGCGGATACCGCAGAGCACGCCGATCAGCTGTTTGGCAGCCTCCAGGGAGCGAAGTCCGGGCTCCCATGACACAGTGACGCCATGAAAGGCGGTGGTGATGCCATTGGCGACAAGCTGGCGGTCAGTATCTTTCAACGCCAGCCCGGTGTCGAAGTGGACGCCCGGTCGCGGCATGATTTGCCGCTCGAAGCCGTCGCCGTGGATATCAACAATGCCCGGGAGAACGAGGAGGCCGTCGGCGTCGATCACCTGCGCGTCTGCAGCACGGACCTCGGTAAAGAGACCTCCCACAACGCTCAGGTCGCTTGTTGCAAGTCCCCGATCGGTAAGAGTGCGACCACCCTGGATGTGCCAGTTCATTATATTCCTCGAAAGCGAAAAGTTGTCGAATGCTCGGCGGGAGTGTTGCGAACACGTCACCTGCCGCGAACAGGGGTAAGCGAGTAACGACTTGCTGTCTACACAGCAAAGGAAAAATGATACTCCGCACCATCGCAACCGCACTTGCTTTAATGCTCGCGGTGAAATGAAGGTCGCATTCGACCTGCTCCAGTACAAGAACGCTGCGACAATCATTCTCGTCATCGTCGTATTGATGGAGTTCATGACCGATCGCCTGCGCTCAAAGGTGTGGTAGCGGCAAGTTCACGGCAATCTGTGTTTCTTGCAAATTTGTAAGCGCCGGGACAGATTTTGGACATTTCGCCGGACGATGATGAGGACTTGGAATCCGGACGAATGACCGGATTTCACGCAATCGGCCGTTGTCGCCGTGTGTTGCTGCACGATCATCGCTCATGGTGCTTGTGCTGCTAAGCATTCACGACCGCTGCCCGTTGCTCGCCGTTCAACCCCATCCGCTTGCAAATCCAGGACATGTGCATGAGCACGCTCACCCCCATTCTCTCCACCGTCACTGCTTCGTTTCTGGGCTCATTCGTCGAGGTCGTCGAGGCCTTCACCATCGTACTGGCCGTGGGCGTGACCCGCAGTTGGAGGCCGGCGCTGATCGGCGCAGCAATCGCGCTTGCAGTACTTGCGGCGCTCGTCGTCATCTTCGGGCCGCTACTGGCGCTGGTGGAGATCACCATTCTCCAATTCGTTGTCGGCGTGTTGCTGATCCTGTTCGGCATGCGCTGGCTGCGCAAAGCCATCCTGCGCTCTGTGGGCACTGTTGCACTGCGTGACGAAGCGGCAGCCTTCTCCAAGCAAACAGATCTGCTTCGAAAGCAATCCGATGACCGACGCGCCGACTATCTTGCCGGCGTCGCCGCATTCAAGGCGGTGCTGCTGGAAGGGATCGAAGTCGTCTTCATCGTCATCGCTGTCGGCGGCGCGCACGGATTGACGACATATGCGGCGCTCGGGGCGCTCGCAGCCTTTGTCGTGGTCATGCTTATCGGCCTTCTGGTCCGTCGCCCATTGGCGCAGGTACCGGAGAACACTCTCAAATTTGTCGTCGGGCTGATGCTGACAAGCTTTGGCATATTCTGGACCGGGGAGGGCATAGGCGCCGATTGGCCGGGCGCGGACATGGCGCTGCTCGTCATCTTCGGCATCGTCACGCTGGTTTCTTTTGCAATCATCGGCTGGCTGCGTCGCTTGCAGCCAAAGTCCACGGAAGGGGTCGCCTGATGAATATCCTTCGTATCGCTGTTGCTGAACTCATCGGCATGTTCATCGATGACGGCAACCTCGCAGCCTTTTCGCTGTTGCTGATTATCGCGGTCGCCGGCGCCGTCAAGTTTCTCGCATTGCCGCCGCTGCTGGGCGGCATCCTGGTGCTGGCGGGCTGTCTTGTGATCCTGGCACACAGCGTCTACCGCGCGGCAAGGCGTTGAAACGTCTGCAGCAGGCTTCAGCCAAGCCTGGCAAACTGCAAGATGAACCGTGAGCCGACCGGACGTTGTTCGATCGATACATCCACGTTGTGCAGGCGGGAAATTGCCGCGACAAGGCTAAGGCCCAGGCCGTTTCCCGGCGTGTGCCGGCTTCGTTCGGAGCGATGGAAGCGTCGGAAAACCGCATCGGCGTCCTCCGGAGAAATGCCGCAGCCGGTATCTTCCACGACGATGCGTGGCTTCCCCTCGCTCATCTCAAGCCTCACCGTCGCCTCACCACCGGCAGGCGTAAACTTGATGGCATTGTCGATCAGGTTGCCGATCGCTTCGAACAGGAGGCTCGGATCGCCCGAAACGGCAAGCGGAGCCTGCGTTATTTTCGCATAGCGCAATGACACGCCCCGTTCTTCCGCCAAAGGCTCGTAGTATTCGACTGCGTCGGTCACGACTTCATCGAGATCAACATTGGTGAAACCGGATCTTCGCGCTCCGTCCTCGATTTCCGAAATGCGCAGCATGGCGCTGAACGTCCGAAGGATGCCGTGCAGTTCCGCGATCGCCTCGTCGGCATGCGCTTGGTAATCCTTGACCGTGGTCGACCTGCGCCGGGCCCGTTCGAGACCCGCGAGTACGCGGGTAAGCGGCGTCCGCATGTCGTGGGCGATATTATCGCAGACACCCTTGACCTCGGTCATCAGACGCTCGATCTCGTCGAGCATGTCGTTGACGACGCTTGCCAGGCGATTGATATCCCCCTGATTGCCAATGGTCGGCAGGCGCTGGGTAAAATCCCCGCGGATGATCCGCCTGGTCGCAGACGAAATGCCGTCGATCCGCCTGACCGAGCCGACACCGACAAATCCCGCGCCGATCAGGCCGAGCACCGCAATGACCAGGGACGCAAACAGTATGGTCCGTGTCAGCAACTCATCGAATTCGAGTTGTTCTTCTATGTCCTGCGCCACCAGCACACGCTCGCCGGAGGAGAGCTGGTACACTATGCCGCGAAAATGGTAGCGATGGCCGGCTTTCGAAAGCAGGAAATTGAACGGAATGCCGCTGCCGGGAGCGTTGGGTGGCATCTCTATATCGGCGCCGGCCAATCGCATGCCATCGGCATCAAACAGCGTGAAGGGTCTCTCCAGCGGCCGTTCCATTTTCTCGCCGAGCCGCTGCCGCGCCGTCAACCGCGTTGCAACGTCGTCCGCCGGTATCGTCGACAGCCCTTTGGCCTCCCTGAACAGCCATTCGTCGACGCGCTCGGAAAGAAAATTTGTCGTCTCCCAAGCCATGTAGGAAAACAACGCTGTTGCAGCCACGCTGAAGAGAACGAGGAAGGTCAGCGCCAGGCGAAAGCTGGTCGTTCGAAGGAGATCACTCAGGCGCATCGAGAATATATCCTGAGCCTCGCATGGTGCGGATCATCGGAGGGCTGCCGGGAACCTCGATCTTCCTGCGCAGCTTGCTGATATGCACGTCGATGACGTTCGTGGGTTCGTCGTAGCGGTATTGCCAGACCTCCTCGAACAGCATCGTGCGCGTGACGACCTGCCCGGAATGGCGCATGAGGTATTCCAGCAATCGATATTCGCGTGGCAAGAGCTCGAGATATTTGCCCCCCCGGCGAATCGTGTGATTGAGCAGATCCGCCTCGAGGTCGCCAACGCGCAGCACTGTTTCCGGCCCAGCCACAGGATTGATATGGCGCCGGATCAAAACATCGACGCGGGCGGTCAGTTCAAGCGCTTCGAACGGCTTTGTCAGATAATCGTCACCGCCCGCCTTCAGGCCACGGATACGTTCATCGACGGCCGACAAGGCGCTGAGGATAAGCACCGGGGTCTGAATGCCCGCGGTCCTGAGGGCCGTGAGAACGCCCAGGCCATCCACGCCGCCCGGCAACATCCGGTCAAGAACGATCGCATCAAAATTGCCCGATATCGCCTGCAGCAGGCCTTCGCGCCCGGTCGTGGCGATGGCCGCTTCGCAGCCATTGTCGATCAGGGCGGCTTCTATCTCGGAGGCGGTCTGCGCGTCGTCCTCCACAATCAGTATCGTCGCCATTGCCTCCCTATCCTGTTCGATCGCGCCCATGTTGATCATCGGCACGATATCAGCCTAAATCCTTCCTGAATTTCGCGCCAACATGAAAATTAATTCATAAACCCCGGATACGCGCGTTTCTTTGCCCGGTGCGGACGAATGGCGGAAAAAGGGCAGACGAGGGTGGGAGCCTTCGCTTATCGTGTGTCTGCGCAACACTACAGGGATCAAACAGGGAATGCGGCTGCTTATCGTGGAAGACGACGATCGAATAGCCAGCCACCTTGTGCGCGGGCTTTCGGAAAGCGGCTATGTGGTCGATCGCGTCGCCGACGGCGAACTCGGTCTCGCCATGGCGAAAGAACAGATATACGACGCCCTGATCGTCGATCGCCTGTTGCCCGGAATGGACGGGATCTCACTCGTCAGGGCTCTTCGCCAATACCATGCAACCGTTCCGGTCCTGATGCTGAGTGCACTGGCAAATCCGCTTGATCGCGTGGAGGGCTTGCGCGCAGGATGTGACGATTACCTCGGAAAGCCTTATGCATTTGCCGAGCTTCTGGCCCGATTGCAAGCCTTGGCCAGACGGAACAACCATCTGGCGGAACAATCCATTCTTCGGGTTAGCGACCTCGAACTGGACACGGAAAAGCGCACGGTTACACGCGGCGGCAAAACCATAGCCCTGCAATTCCGGGAGTTTCTATTGCTTCAGACACTGATGAAGCACGCCGATTCCGTCGTTACCCGATCAATGCTGATCGAGGCCGCGTGGGATTACGCCTTCGAACCGCGGGGCAACATCGTCGATATGCATATCCACCGCCTCCGCCAGAAGGTCGACAGCGGTTTTGCTGTCCCGCTCATCCGCACGGTGACCGGCGCGGGCTACATCCTCACGGCGTCGGATCGCGGCACCTGACGGTCGGTCGTCCTCTATCATTAAATGCTTTTCATCTTCGCGCGAAGTTCTGCCAAGGGAGCAGAGGCCAAAGTGCCCATGCTGCACTGCACACTTTCCAGTGCGCGGCATGTAATTGGCTCGAATTGGAATCGCGACATGGAGATCGATTTGTCCTCTCCCGAAGACCCTAAAATCAACAAGGCTGGCAAAGGTCGCAAGCTCGTGATCGTGTTGATCGGCAGTGTTGCGCTCGGTGCAGCGCTGCTGTTCTTCTGGCCTCCGACCACGGGCCAGACCGCGCTGCCTGCTCCCAAGGCGCACCCAACCCCTGTGGGGACCGCCTCCGTCACGACGCAGGATCTCAAGATCGAACGCTCGGGCCTCGGCAATGTCACCCCGCTGACCGCTGTCGATGTGAAAGTCAGGGTTGATGGACAATTGCAGCGTGTCGCATTCGCCGAGGGCAAGAATGTCCGAACTGGCGACTTGATCGCCCTGATCGATCCACGCCCCTATCAGGCGGCGCTCGATCAGGCGCTGGCGACATTGCGCAAGGATATGGCCCAGCTCGACAGCGCCAAAATCGAGGATGCCCGCGCCAAATCGCTAGTGCCGATCCGCGGCATCACCATGCAGCTTGCCGAGGCCGCGGCCGCACAGGTCGCGATCATGGAGGCGACTGTCGCCGGCGATCAGGCGGCTGTCGATACAGCCAGGCTCAATCTCAGCTTCGCGACGATAACGGCCCCGATCAGCGGTCGTGCGGGTCTGCGGCAGGCCGAGCAAGGCGCGATCGTTCACGCCAGCGATGCGGCAGGCCTGGTGACAATCACGCAGATGCAGCCCATCGCAGTACAGTTTTCCCTGCCGCAGGAAGAATTGCCCGATCTTGTGGCCGGCCAGGCGAAGGGCGCCTTGCCGGTGGCGATCGATAGCCAGGACGGGGCCAAACACCTGGCGGACGGCAAGCTCGCCGTCATCGACAGCCAGGTCGATACCAGTACCGGCATGGTGAAGCTGAAGGCAGTGTTTCCGAACGAGGATCTGGCGC
This sequence comes from Rhizobium sp., assembly GCA_028290545.1. Lineage (GTDB taxonomy): Bacteria > Pseudomonadota > Alphaproteobacteria > Rhizobiales > Rhizobiaceae > Rhizobium_E. Next base: position 12,285 of record JAQGJP010000053.1, read on the forward strand.
TTTGGCCCGGAGAGCTGGTCTCCGCGCGGATCACTCTCAAAACCGATCAAGGCTTGACGGTGGTGCCATCGCCTGCCGTTCAGAACGGGCAGACCGGTCAGTATGTCTTCGTTGTTAAACCGGACAACAAGGTCGCTTCCGTCTCGGTCGCAACCGGTCCTTCCATGTCCGGCATGACGGCGATCCTCAAGGGGTTGAACCCAGGCGAGACTGTCGTCGTTTCGGGCCAGTCCCGCTTGACGGAAGAGGCCGTGGTTGCACCACGTCCGATCGAGGCGCAAAATCTTGCAAGCACCGAAGGCCAGATCCAATGAGCATTTCAGAGGTCTTCATCCGCCGCCGGATCGGTACCAGCCTGCTTGCCCTTGGCGTCCTGATGCTGGGTGCGGTGGCTTATTTCATGCTTCCGGTTGCTTCCCTGCCGACGGTCGATTTTCCGACAATCCAGATTTCAGCCTCCCTGCCGGGTGCGAGCGCCGAGACAATGGCGACGTCAGTCGCGACGCCGCTGGAGAACCAGCTGTCGACCATTTCCGGTGTCGCCCAGATGACCTCGGTCAGTTCATCCGGCCGCACCAGCATCACCATGCAGTTCGATCTCAGCCGCAATATCGATAGCGCCGCGCAGGATGTGCAGGCGGCGATCAGCGCGGCTGGCGGCTTGCTGCCGAAAAATCTGCCGAGCCCGCCGACCTTCAACAAGACCAATCCGGCCGAACAGACCGTCCTTACCCTGGCCTTGACATCGGACAGGCTGCCGCTGACGGAACTCGACCACTATGCCGAAGATATCATAGCGCAGCAGATTTCGCAGATGAATGGCGTCGGGCTCGTCGATTTTCACGGACCGCAGCGCCCGTCAATCCGGGTGCGGCTCGATCCCGACAAGGTTGCCGCCCGCGGCCTCACACTGGAGGATATTCGCACCGCCATCGGCGCCCAGACGCTCAATGCCCCAAAAGGGGCGCTGAGCGGCGACGGACGCACGACCGTGCTCGAGGCAACCGACCAGATCCTGGACGTTCCCGCCTATAAATCCATGGTGGTAGCCTATCGCAACGGCGCGCCGATCCTGCTGCGCGATCTCGGCGAGGTCGTCACCGGACCGGAAGACAACAATCAGGCCGCCTGGCTGCAGACGAACCGTTCGGTGATGCTCGACGTCCACAAGATGGCCGGTTCGAATGTTCTCGATACGATCCAGTCGATCAAGGACAAGTTGCCGGCGCTGCAGGCGGCCTTGCCCGCATTGATCAAGCTTTCCGTCGTCGGCGACCGCACACAACTGATCAAGGCATCGGTCGCTGACGTAGAGATGACCATGCTCATCACCATCGCCCTCGTGGTGATGGTCATCTTCTGCTTTCTGCGCAACCTGCGGGCCACGTTCATTCCGGCGGTCACCATCCCGCTGTCGCTGGTCGGCACGTTTTGCGTGATGTATCTGCTTGGCTACAGTCTCGACAACCTGTCCCTCATGGGGTTGACCATCGCCGTCGGCTTTGTGGTCGACGATGCCATCGTGGTGATCGAGAACATCATGCGTCATATCGAAAATGGCAAATCCAAGCTTGAGGGCGCGATAGAGGGCGCCCGCGAGGTGGGTTTCACGATCATATCGATGACCATTTCACTGATTGCGGTTTTCATACCCATTCTGCTGATGGGCGGTATCGTCGGCCGGCTTTTCCGCGAATTTGCGGTGACTGTCAGCGTCGCGATCCTGATTTCCGGGCTCGTATCGCTGACTGTGACGCCTATGCTGTCCGCATGGCTGATCGATCACGATCATGACAAGCAGCACGGCCGGCTTTATGTCTTGTCCGAACGCTTTTTCGACGCCTGCACCCGTGGTTACGGTCACGCCCTGGACTTCGTCCTCGGTCACCGCATACCGACACTGGCCGTGACCTTCATGACCCTGGCTGCGACGCTCTACCTCTACACGGTCGTGCCGAAAGGCTTTCTGCCGCAGCAGGACACCGGCTTCATCCAGGGTCAGGCACGGGCCGCCACCGATACGTCCTTCGCAACGATGTCCCGCCAGATGCAGGAACTCGGAAAGATCATCATGAAGGATCCAGCTGTCGATAATGTGGGCTACTGGATCAACCCCAGTCCGTCGGTCAGCGTTGGACAGGTGCAGATCAACCTCAAACCGTTCGGCACGCGTATTCCGGCGGAGAAGGTGATGGCGCGCATCAGGAAATCCGTCGCCGGAATCGAAGGGTTGACGCTCAGGATGCAGATCCGCCAGGATATCCAGGTGGGCGGCCGCACCGCCGCTGCACAGTATCAGTATACGCTGCAGGACGCGGATGCCGCCGAGCTGGACAAATGGGCGGCGGTGATGACCAAGACCCTCGGCGCGTTGGCGGAATTGCAGGATGTGACGTCCGACAAGCAGGCCGCCGCCACCAACGCGACGCTGGACATCGACCGGGCAACGGCAGCGCGGCTCGGCGTCAGTATCCAGGATATCGACAACACGCTTTACGACGCATTCGGGCAGCGGCAGGTGGCGACGATGTTCACGCAGGTCAGCCAGTATCACGTCGTCCAGGAGGTCGACCCCCGGTTCGCCCTGTCGACCGACGCGCTGAACCATCTCTATGTGCGCTCGACGACGACGGACAAGCTCGTGCCGCTGAGCCTCCTCGGCTCGATCAGGACCGGCGTCTCGCCGGTGTCGATCAATCACCAGGGATCGATGCCGGCCACGACGATCTCGTTCAACCTCAAGCCGGGATTCGCGTTGAGCGACGCGGTCAACGCGGTCCATTCTGCTGAGCAAAGCGCGGGCATGCCCGTGACCGTCATCGGCTCATTCCAAGGGACCGCACAAGCTTTCCAGGATTCGCTGAGCACGCAGCCGTGGTTGATCCTTGCGGCCGTAATCGCCGTCTATATCGTCCTTGGGGTACTTTATGAGAGCGCGATCCATCCGCTGACGATCATCTCGACGCTGCCGTCGGCGGGGCTCGGCGCGCTCCTCGCGCTCAAGCTGTCCGGACTCGATCTATCGATCATGGGCATGATCGGCATTATTCTCCTGATCGGCATCGTCAAGAAGAACGCCATTATGATGATCGACTTCGCGCTCGAAGCGGAACGACATCAGGGCCTGCCGCCGGCCGCGGCTATCCGACAGGCTTGCGTGTTGCGTTTCCGGCCTATCATGATGACCACGCTTTCGGCGCTACTGGGCGCCTTGCCGCTGGCGCTCGGGACCGGGCCTGGGGCCGAATTGCGGGTGCCGCTGGGCATTGCAATCGTCGGCGGCCTTGTCGTCTCGCAGGTGCTGACGCTGTTTACCACGCCCGTCGTCTATCTCACGCTCGACAGGTTTTCAAAGTCGAGGAAAGACGCGGAACTCGTCGCCGCAGAACCTGCGAGGATCTGAGGCATTCGAAGCCTCAGTCAGCGAAACTCCAGCATTTCGGGCTTTGATTTTGACCCAACAACAGAACAGATGCCCGAGAGTTGGCAGCGAGGCTGGAAAAAGATAGTCACACGGCATCGTACGAGGCGTTGCCGGGGTTCAAGATTCCTTGTCAGAAGGCTCGACCGGTTCGCCGGTCGCTTTCAAGGCGAGCGACGCAACCGGCGATCTTCGCCATCAGAATGTCGAAATCGATCGGCTTGGTCAGGTAGTCGGCGGCACCGGCCTTCAATGCGGCGATGGTGTTGTCTTTGTCGGTGAGAGCCGTCAGGAATACGAAGGGAATGTTAGAGAGTTCATCATAATTCATCTGAATTTCAGCGAACAGCTGATGACCGTTCATAATAGGCATTGTGATGTCGCAAAGGACGATATCAGGCCATTTCGATACCAGCACTTCAAGACCTTCCTGGCCATTTGTCGCCTGCAGGGTGGCGAATCCGGCGTCCTCGAGTTCCTCCACCAGCAGCTGTCTGATATCGTGTTCATCTTCGATGCAAAGTATCGTTATCATTTCAGTTGGTCCCGTCAGCGTTGTTCGCCGGCACGCTTTCCAGAGGCAGTTTCACGGTAAATATCGTTTCTTTGCCTTTCCGGCTCGAAACGGTCACCATCCCGCCGTGATAATCGATGATTTGTTTGACCAGATGAAGGCCGATGCCCGTCCCGGCGATACCTGTGGATGTGCGAGCGCGGAAATACCGCTGGAACATCATCGGGATGTCGTCGGCATCGATGCCCACGCCCGAATCCCGCACACTGACCCACGCTGTCGTTCCCTCAACACCACCGAGCACATGAATATCAGGTGCATCGGGTGCGTATTTTACCGCATTCGAGAGCAGGTTTGCAAACACCTGCTCGAGTGCTGCCATATCCGCGTTTAAAGTTTGCGGCAGATCGTCCAACTGTACGTGAATGCGATGGCCTTTTCCGATCGTCTCCTGCCGTTGACAGCTCCGAAGCACGATATCCTTCAGCGAACAGGGCCGGGGCTCGAACCGCATCTTTCCGTGATCCAGGCGTCCGGCCGCGAGGAAACTTTCCATGAGATCGACCATGCGGGTGACTGCGTCCCTGATCAAAGCAGATTTTTCGCTGATGTAATCCTGCGTCACCTGGCTTTTGCGACGCGTCAGCCGCTGGGCGGCACCATCGATGATGGCGAGCGGGGTCCGAAACTCATGAGAGGTCATGCTGGCGAATTGTCTTTGCATTTCGTTGATCTGCCGCTCTTGATCCAGCATCCGCTGCAACTCCTGCGCCTGATGCTCGATTTCCTCTGTTCGAACCTTTACAAGTTCCTCCAAAGTCCCTTTGTCCCGCAGCAGCGCCTGCTCGCCGCGGCGCTTGGTCGTGACGTCCAGATAGGTCAGAACGCAGCCGCCTCCAGGCAGAGGTGCTGAGCGTGCCTCGACAACCAATCCACCGCCGGTTTCGCGATCGAAGCTGTGTTCAACAAACAGTTTCACGTGATTCAGGCGATTGCTGACGATATGATCCAATTCTCCCTCGCCGTACTCCCCTCTGGCTGCATTGAATCGAAAGACATCATCGAGGCTCGATCCGGGCGGGAACCGCCACGGTGGCAAATCCTGCAGCTCATAAAATCTTCGGTTGGTGACCACCATGGTCAGGTTTTTGTCGAGCACGCAGATTCCACCCGGGAAATTGTCGACGATGATGCTGAGAAGTTCGCCTGCTTTTCCTGGATCCGGGACGCTCGGCGGCGTAGGCTGATGTCCTCTGGATTTCAGCTTGCGGGTCGTCAGGACGACCGCTAATTGCAGCGCGATATGCTTGAGGCCCTCCACGCGTTCTTCTGTCACCTGCCATTGCTGGTGCGGGAACAAGAGCACGACTCCGAACGCGTTGATGCCATTTCGCAACGCCACGCGAATTGTCGGAGCTGATGATGATGTATTGAATTCCAGGAAGTCCGATGGCGGCATGATGCGCCGATCGAGCGCGGTCCAGGCGACGTTCATCTGGCCTGCGAGAAGCAGCCCGTCTTCTCCGTCATTCTTCAGATACAATGCCGCTCGCAACTGGAGATCCAGCGCCTTCACTTCACAGACGGCTTTGAGTATTTTAGGAATTTCCTGATCGAAGTGCCAGTCGCTGTAGCCGGCGGCCAACACCTTCGTGCCACAGATCCAGGCCCACGACGGTATGTCTTCGTTTGCATCGGACGGTTCAGTGCTTGCTTCTGCCCTTTGATGCATGTCGGCTTCCTGTTGGATCATCTTGAGGTTGAGGTATAGAGGTTAAGATAGGGAAAATATACAACCAAAGGATTTATTAGGCATAGGTGCGTTGCCGCGACGCCACTCCTGCAAGCGGAGTATAACCGGTCTGTCCAGGACCGCGGCCTCCGGGACAGGAAACCGCGAACGATCCTGTTGCATATGTTCACGATACTTCTGAGCAATTTACATTGACCAAAGCGTATACGATGATGCTGCCTTCAGCTTTCGCCGGAACGGCGTTACTCGATGGTAATAATTGACAAACACACCCCGCAAAGCAGGCAGCATGACCAGAGGACTCATCATCGCGCTCACCAGCGTCATGACCCTTTTCTGGCTGAGTGCCACGGGCCTCGGCATCCTCGTCATGCAGGACGAGTTTTCCGAGATTTTTGACAGCAGCCTGGAGGAAACCGCCGAGCGCCTGTTGCCGCTGGTCGTCGATGATCTCCGTGAACGCGCGACATCCGAGGCGCCGCGCCGGCTTGATGCGCGATCGGCGAGCGAAGTAGAGTATCTTATTTATCAGGCGCGGGATGCATCGGGCAAAGTGGTGCTTCATTCCCATGACAGCGCCCCGGAACCCTTTGACAGCCCGCTCAGGGTCGGGTTTTCCGACACGTCCACGCAGCGGATCTATACGGCGGGCAGTGCGGACGGTTCGCTCTTCGTTCAGGTGGCCGACCCGCTTGATCACCGCCGTGAAGCGATCATCGAGGGCGGCATTGCGCTCTTGCTGCCGTTGCTCGTTCTGATACCGGCGAGCATTCTTGCCACCTGGCTGATCGTCAGGCGGATATTGGCGCCGATCCAGGGCCTCCGGGCCAGCATTGCCACCAAGGATAGCGGCAATCTGGCGGCCATCGATCAGTCGTCGCTGCCGCAGGAACTGCATCCTATCGGGCATTCCGTCAACCTTTTGCTGGAGCGGCTGCGGCAGGCATTGGAAGCAGAACGGGAGTTCACCGCCAACAGCGCCCACGAATTGAGAACGCCGGTCGCCGGCGCTCTCGCACAGACCCAGATGCTGATGGCGGAAGTGCCGGATGCGATCAGGCCGCGTGTCGGCCAGCTGGAACGGTCGCTGCTTCATCTCAGCAGACTGTCTGAGAAATTGTTGCAGATGTCCCGCGCCGAGGCCGGTATCGGCATGACGGACAAGCCCATCGATCTGTTGGAGATCCTGGAAGTCGTCATCGAGGATTTTCATCGCTCGCCCGTGGGCATGGGGCGTATTCGTGCGTATTCCGATGAAGATGCTTCCCTTCCGAGAAGGATCGATGCCGATGCGTTCGCGATCGTGATCCGGAACCTGCTGGAGAATGCGTTGATCCACAGCCCCGCCGGCAGCCAGGTGGATATCATCGTCCAAGGCGACGGACAGATCAGCGTGCGGAACCATGGACCGGTGATCGAGGCAGAGCAGTTGCAAAACATGACTGCCCGTTTTGTTCGCGGCCCAACGACCGCAGCGGGTTCCGGACTGGGCCTCTCCATCGTCAAACGTCTGGTCGACCAGATGAAGGCTACGATCGAGTTCGAATCGCCTGCCTCTGGATGGCCGGATGGCCTGACGGCAAGATTGCGGATCTGAACCTCTGAGTGGATGGATGCTTCGCGCAGGCACGAGCAGCACTCAAACTCCCGATTGCGGACTCACTCTCATATCAACCGCACCAGCACGTGCGTGCGCACCCGCCGATCCCGGAGTGTCAAGCGCGTAACTATCAGAGAGGGTTTAGGAAAGTCAGCAAGGAATGAGGCTCGACAATCAGCGGGCCGAGCCGGCTGTTAAATTCGGCGCCATAATCAGCCAGAATATGCGTTTGAAATGCCGCATCGTCCCGATAGAACTCGAAGACGAAGAACTTCGCCGGATCTGCGGAAAGCCGGTAGCAGTCGAATGCGACATTGCCAGGCTCGGCCCGAACCTTCACGGCAAGATCTGCGAGCAGTCTCGCGACCTCTTCCGCCGTGCCGGGCTTGGCCGTGAATTCCGCGTAAAGTATTTTCGCTCCGCTGGACACAGACGACATAACAATCTCCCCCTCAGTTTAGCCGATCCCGACATGGATGATTATTGCCACAAGGCCACCGGATCCGTGTTGCGCCCGATCTCGCATACGATATCTGAACAATCCACGATAGCACCGTGGTCATGGCGCAGCAGAAGAATATGATGGGCCTACAGCCCCAGCAGTGGATGTCAGAATGACGGTGCGGCGCTCCTCAAGAATGAGATCGCCCTTCGTCAATCGGCAGGATTGCCGGGTTCGGTTATCCTTGGTGTTTCTTGTTCAGCAGAATCTCGCGGACCTTCTGGGCAAGATCGTCAATCGCAAAGGGCTTGGTGATCATATCCATGCCGGGTGCGAGGAAATCCGCGCGCGACGCCGCTGTCGCGGCATAGCCGGTCATAAAGAGAACCTCGAGATCCGGCCGTGTCTTGAGCGCGATCTCCGCCAGCTGTCTGCCGTTAAGACCCGGCAATCCGACATCTGAAATCAGCAGATCGATCTTGCCACGGGACGCAAGGATATTGAGCGCGGCATTACCATCGCTTGCCTCCACGACCTTGTAGCCAAGTTCATTGAGGATATCGATGACCAGCATTCGCACCGCATCGTCATCCTCGACGATCAGCACAGTTTCGCCGTCACCCAGGGGTGTCGGTCTGTTGAAATCGGCCTCCTCTTCCTGGTCCGACTGGGCCTCGAGGTTAACCGGCAGGTAAAGCTTGATCGTTGTTCCCATGCCGACCTCGCTGTAGATTTGCACGTGCCCGCCGGACTGCTGCGCGAAGCCGTAGATCATCGACAGGCCCAGACCTGTACCCTGTCCGATCGGCTTGGTCGTAAAAAACGGATCGAAGGCCTTCTCAATGATGTCGCTCGACATCCCGATACCGGTGTCGCTGACGGCCACAATCACATAATTGCCCGCCTTCATGCCTTCGCGGCGTTCATCTGCTCCAGTAAACGTCACATTCGACGTCTCGATCGTCAGCTTTCCGCCTTCGGGCATGGCATCGCGGGCATTGATCGCCAGATTGAGGATGGCGCTTTCGAGCTGGTTGGCATCCGTCGTCGCCTGACAGGCATTGGAATCGAGATCAATCACGAGTTCGATCTGCTCGCCGAGCGTGCGGTGCAGCAGTTCTTCAATGGACTGGACGAGTTGATTGACATCGATCGCCTGGCTGTCGAGCGACTGTCGGCGAGAGAAAGCCAGCAACCGGTGAATGAGCGATGCGGCACGCTGCGCCGAAGTCGTGGCGGCATCGATAAAGCGATCGATATCGTCCGTGCGGCCGGCCGCGATCCGTCGGCGAAGAATGGCCAGCGCTCCGATAATGCCGGTGAGCATGTTGTTGAAATCATGCGCAATGCCGCCCGTCAATTGGCCGACGGCCTCCATTTTCTGGGACTGGCGAAGCTTTGCCTCTGTCTCGCTCAGGATTGCGGCCTGTTCCTTTTCCAGGCTTACATGCCGCCCGAACGCGTAGACGATGTCCTCGTCATGCGATGTGGTCCAAGAAATCCAGCGAGGTGAACCATCCTTGTGAAGGAAGCGGGTTTCGAAATTGGTCAGCGAATCCAGCCTGGCCGTTGCAAGGCCCGACGTCATCAGCTCGAAATGCTCGGGTGCAACAAAGTCCAGCAGCGATCGGCCGGTGACTTCTGCAGGATGATAGCCCAGCACGTCGGCCCAGGCTGGATTGGCATCCAGCAGACGGGCATCGGCGTCCAGGACGACAAGGACATCGCGTGAATTCTGCCACATGCGATTGCGCTCGCGGGTGCTTTCCTGGACACGCTCGGCGAGCAACTCGTTAGCCAGACGCAGCCGTTCCTCGGTCTGCTTGGCTTTCGTGATGTCATAGACAACGCCGAGATAGCGATGGGCGAAGCCCTCCGTGTCCTCGATATATTCGCCTTTGCGGGTCAGCCATCGCTCCTCGCCGTTATCGGCGCGGGTGATCCGGAATTCGACGCTGTCGGCTTCCTGTCGCTTGTCCGGATTGCTCAGGTCGATGATCGGCTTGTCATGCTCGGATATCAGCAGGTTGACCGTCCGGACAGGCAAAACCCGGGTCTGGTGCAGGCCGAAAAGATTGCAGAACTGTTCGGAGACATTGATCGTCCCGAATCCGCGCACATATTCGAAAGTGCCGATGCCGCCGGCGAGCTGTGCGATGCGCAACTGTTCCTGCGCCCGTTTCTGCGCAGTGATATCGATCAGTATGCCGGAGAATTTGACCAGCTCGTCATTCTCGTCGAATTCGGCCCCACCCTTGGCGCGGACCCAGCGAAACCCGCCGTCGTCCTTCAGCAGCCGGTATTCCTTGGAGAAAACCTCGGCGCCAGCGAGGATCGCCGCAACGGCGAGCCGGATCCTCTTGATATCCTCGGGATGGATGCCGGTGAAAAATGCATTGACCGGCAATCCCTCCGCCAGGGCGATCGGATCGAGGCCGATGATTGTTGCAAACCGCGCATCGCCGGTCAGCCGGCGCTCCTTCACATCCCAGACCCATGCGCATGGGGTGCCCGCCGAATCCAGCGTCAGTTCAAGGCGATGACGCGCGTCTTCGAGTTGCGTGCGCAGGGACTGCAGCTCTTCCGCGACAGCGTTTGACTCTCGTTTCAGATCGATATTGTAATGACGTCTGGCTTCAGCTTGCTCGTTGCTCATACGCCGACCCAACCCCAATAAGACATCAGACGGTGTCCTTCGTGACCCGCTCGATAAAGGCAGAAATCAAGTGCTTCAAAGTTTCCAGCGATGGCAGGTCCATGATCATGGCAATATAGCCGCGGATGTCGTGATCGCGTACCGAAAAATTGATATAGAGGAACAATACGAAACTGTCTTCAACCGGCGTAACCAGAACCTCGAAAAGCATGTCGCTGTTGCCGCGCCGCACGTCAGGCAAGGACATTTTCAGCGATTGCTGCAGCATATTGGCCATTGTGCCGAGACATCCATTGAGAATGATGTTGCCGGTCTCGGCGAGCGCCTCCAGTTCCATCTCGGCTATGTCCGCATCCTGCACCTCGTCGCCGAGGATCGCCCGTACGAGATGGCGACCATTGCTCTCAGGGAAAATCAACAGCGCGCGCCCGGAAAAGACCCCCTCGAATTCCTGTTGCACGGCAATCAGATTCTCGGCCTCGCGCTGGCCTATCAGCGCCGCGGCAGTCCGCCTCGTCACCACTTCAACTGCCGGAACGGAGAGCAGCACCTGCTTGCTGACCATCTTGCGAAGGCCGGCCGCCGCACGGCTCACGCCGATGTTGACAAGCTCGGTCAGCGCGTCCCGCTCGAGTTCATCGAGGGAAATGTCGATCTCGCTCATACGCCGGCCTTCTTCAGCCGCAGCGCCGCGCCGGAAAGAAAAGCCTTCAACGCTTCCTCGGTCACCGGCTTGCCCACGAAGGTCGCGTTGAGGTCGCGCGCCCGGGCAATGATCTCGTCCTGAATATTGGCCGTGATGATCGCAATCGGCATATTCGGATGCGATGCGCGCAATTCCGCTGCAAGTTCGAGCCCGTCCTTGTCCGGCATGTTGAAGTCGAGAACCGCGAGATCAATCGCTTCGGTCGCCATGAGCTCGTGTGCTTGAACCGCACTGCTCGCTTCGATGCGCTGCCAGTCGGGCTGCAGTGCCGCTATGACCTTTCCGGCCACGATGCGGGCCAGCTTGCTGTCATCGACGACAAGGACCGTAACCGTCATCTTTTTCTCCAGAATTCCAAAAACACGAAAGTAAACGTAAGAGCGAAGCCGTAGCTTTAGAGTCAAGTGCTTTCATTCGCAAGTTATCTAAGCTGTACGCGGTCGCGCATCCGCAAGATGATCCCGCATGGCGGGCAAGACAAAATCAGCCGCGAAACTATTTGCCGGCCGACCCATGATGGTTGGCCGGCTCATAAGCAGGACCTGCCAGATGGACGTATGCATTTGTGCCGCCTCGTTCAAATCCACCGGCGAATCGGGATGTGCCTGCAGAAGTTGGACGAGACCGTCTGCTTCCTCGACGCCGCATTCACCCACGACAAAGATCGTGTTTTTCCGAAGCTCCACCGTCATTCTATCAGATCCTCAAGATCGAGGACGACGAGCACCCTGCCGTCGCCCAGTAAAGTGGTTCCGGCTACGCCGGGCAAGCCCTGCAGGAGGCCGGAAAGCGGTCTCATCAGGGTTTCAGCACGCTCGGCAATCCCATCGACAGCAATACCGATCCGTTCGCCCCGCACCTGGGCGATCAGCACATTGAGATCGGCTTGCTGCTCGACGTGGGGCAGTTTGAGAAGGTCCCTCAGAAACAGCAGCGGCAATGTCTTGCTTCGCAGCACGAAGGCCAGGCCGGAACGGACAGGCATGACCTCGGCACGCCGGAGCTTCACGCTCTCCAGAACAGAATCCATCGAGATGCCATATCGCTCACCGCCTGCTTCGACGACCATGAGGCGTGACATAGCAAAACTGACTGGCAGGTTCAATCTGACGGCGGTGCCGCCACCGATCGCGCTGGTGAGTTCGGTTCGGCCGCCCAGCCGCAGAATGGCGGCCTTGACGGCATCCATCCCGACCCCGCGCCCGGACAGGTCACTCACCTTATCGGCTGTCGAAAACCCCGGCGCGAACAGCAATTGCAGCATGGCGTCCTCCGAGAGCGCCGACGCTGCGTCGGCGGTCAACATTTGCTTTGAAATGGCGGCGTGAAGGATTTCTGCCGGATCGATCCCCCGCCCGTCATCGACAAGTTCGACCTCTATCTGCTCGCTTTTTTGCGATGCGCGCAGCGTGAGCGTTCCGCGCGCGGGCTTTCCGGCCTTCAGCCGTTCTGTCTCGGCTTCGATGCCGTGATCCAGCGCATTGCGAACAAGGTGGAGAAGCGGCTCGAAGAGATCCTCGACAATGTCGCGATCGGCCTCCACCGTCGCGCCTTCGACGACGAGATCCACGGACTTTCCCAATCGTGCTGCCGTCTCTCGCACCAGCCTCGGAAAACGACGGAACGTATGCCCGAGCGGGATCATGCGTGCGCGCGTCACAGCGCTGTAGAGCGAGCCGACCAGCCGTTCGATGTCCTGATGGCTGTCGACGACGCGGCGGAAAAGCCGTTCGCTGCCGCTTTCATGCAGGACGTCCTTGGCCAATGGCAGAAGGCCGTTCTTCGCCGTGATCAATTCGCCGGCGATCTCCACCAGCGCATCCAGACGCGCCGTATCGACGCGGATCGTGCCGGCATGCCGATCGGTAACCCCGACAGGCGGTTGTTCGACTACAGGCTCAGAGAAGTTGGTCACGTCGATTAGTCGTGTTTGATCGGGTATCAGCCGGAAGATGGAATGAATGTCCGCGAGCGTGGCTTCGGCAACGCCTTCGATGAGCAGATTGCAACGGAATGGATCGTAGTCCTCCGGGCGCGGCCAGCTTTCGCGCGGCGCGATCCTCAGATGCAGGAGATTGGGCACTCGCGCCATCGTCGCCAGCGGATCGTCGCCATTGAAAAAGCACTCCGCATGCGGCTCGTATCGAATGGCCACAAGCGGACGCCCGGATTGCTCGAGCCCGAAATCATTCAACAGGTCCGTGGCCCATTTGGGAATGGGCTGGTTGGCATCGACAAATCCGACTTCATCGGACGCTCCCGGTTCATCTTGCATTGCGGCAAGGATAGCCGCCGACCGAGCAGCGAGGACGGACGACAGGGCTTCAGTACGCTCTATCTCGACGACACATTTGTCGATCCATTCGACGACCGCGATCAGCGGATCAATCAGATCGGCGTCAACCTCCACGCTTCCATTGCGGGCGGCGACAAGCAGGTCTTCGGCGCGGTGGAGCACCTGATGCAGCGGAGCGAAGTCGAACAGTGCCACCGACCCCTTGAGGGTATGAACGGCACGAAACAGGTTTTCAAGGCGCTGGACATCCCGGGGCGACCGCTCCAGAGCGAGCAAATCGTCTGAGGCCCGCTGAATCAGGTCATGGGCTTCGATGGTGAACTGTGCCAGCAACTCGTCCATTCAACCACCTCTCGCGCGGCGAAAAACGATTGCGTCGGCAAACCGCACGGTTTCGAATTTCTGCGACATGCGTGCCATGGATTCCGTGTGACCCAGACAGGCGTAGCCGCCGGCAGAAAGTGCTTCGTACAGATTGTCAACTGCGGTGGTCCGCGCGGCGTCATCGAAATAGATCAGCAGGTTGCGGCAGAAGATCACGTCGAATTTGCCGAGCGCGGAAAAGCTTGCCCGGTCGATGATATTGGCGCTTCTGAATGTCACCGATTCCCTGAGGTCGCCAATCAGCCGCCTTTGCATATCCTGCTCCGGTTCGAAATAGCGTTTTACGATATCGTCGGACAGGCGCGCCAGGGATCGCTGACCGTAGTATCCCTCAATCGCATCGCGCAGGATCGCGGTGTCGATATCCGAGCCGATGATCTCGATATTGTAAGCATCGACCAGAGGCCAGTTTTCCAGCAGCCATATGGCGATGGAATAAGGTTCCTCCCCACTCGAACACGGCATCGACAGGATGCGGATCTTGTCGCCTGCTCCCCGGCTGGTAATGAGGTCCGGCAGGATCGAGCGACCGAGGCAGGTGAGCTGATGCTCCTCCCTGTAGAAATAGGTCTCGTTGATGGTGAAGCTGTTGATCAGCCTCTCGGCTTCGCGACTGTCCGTTCGCAACATGGAAATATAAGCCCGCACCGATGCGCTGCCGCTTTGCGTGATGCGGTCGATAACGCGCCGCTCGATGTAATAGCGTTTTTGCTCGCCAAAAAGCATGCCTGTGCGATCATAGACGAAATTGCAGATATCTTCGAGTTCGCGTGCCGAAATCGGCATCCCTGACGATGAGAAATCTCCGGCGGCCGTTTCGCTCATGTCGCGAGCTCCGCGACGCGGGCGCCGATATTTCCAAGCGGTAAAACTTCACTTGCACCTTTCAGGCGAACGAGTTCTCCCGGCATGCCCCAGACCACGGCGGTTTCCTCCGCCTCGGCGATGGCATAGCCGCCGGCAAGCCGCATTTCGGCCATCGCCGGCGCGCCGTCATTGCCCATGCCCGTCATCAGAACGCCGATAAGATCGGTCGCCGGAACATGCTTCATCGCGCTTCGCACCAGTCTCTCGACGCTCGGATGCCACCGATAGGCGGAATCGGAAGGCGCCGGCATCGCTATCAATTGTCCCGCGCGTGATGAGACGATGATATCGGCGTCGCCCCTGGCGATATAGATCGTACCCGCATCCAGGTTCATTCGGCCGGATACCTCGACCACGTCGAGCGCGCAAATCTTGTCGAGACGCCGGGAAAGAGGGCCCGTGAAAGCCGCTGGCATATGTTGGGCCACGACCACCGGCCATGGAAAATCCAGGGGGAGATCGGACAGGAGCACATCGAGGGCCGCTGGCCCGCCGGTCGATGTTCCCACGAGAATCAACCCTCGGGACTGGCCGGCTGTCCGTTTCGGCGGCGTTGGCTTTACCGCGTTCGACGACAATTGCCGGTCCATACGAAGGCGATCGGCGAGGCGCCGGCTGCGGCGCACGCGGACCTTGGCTGCCATGCGCACTTTCTCGATGATTCGCGGCGCGAGCATGTCGAAATCGAGTGAGATGGCGCCGGCGGGCTTGGCGACGAAATCTACCGCGCCCATGTCGAGCGCGGCAAGCGTCTCCTCCGCACCTTCTGCGGTCAGCGATGACACCATGACGACGGGGCAGGGGTGAATGACCATCATCCTGTCGAGGCAGGTCAATCCGTCCATTTGCGGCATGTGAATGTCGAGGGTCACGACATCGGGCTTGAACGTCCGGACCAGTTCGAGCGCTTCGACGCCATCTCGCGCAAAGGCGAGCTCGAAATCGCCCTCGGCGGAAAATACCTGTCCGAGCAGTTTGCGCATCAGCGCCGAGTCCTCGACGATCAGCAGTTTCATCATTTACTGGACTTCATCGACGCCCCATCCGCGAGTGCGGCAACGATATCGCGTTCCGCACGCGTCAGGAGCGCCTTGGGATCGATCAGCAGAATCATTCGGCCGTCGGCTTCGATATGTGCGATCCGGTCGAATATTTCCGTTCGCTCGGCTGAGAAATTAGGTGCCTCCAGAAGCCCCGACAACGGCACGTTTGCAACTTCCGAGGCGCCATCGACGATAAAGCCGGCCTGCAAATGACCGATCGTCACGATGATAGCGCGTGGCTTCCGTTCGGAGGCAGCGCTTTGCGGCGTGTCGAAACGAAGGCGCTGGTCGATCAACGGAATAGGCTTGCCGCGCAGGTTCATCACGCCGGTCACGAACGCGGGCGCATTCGGCATCCGGGTGATAGTGTCGGGGACACGAACAACTTCATCCACCGCCTTGATCGGCAGGCCATAGGTTTCATCGCCAAGCTCGAAAATCAGGAACTGCTCCTGTTCGACGGATTGGGTGTCGCTGCTGGACATGGAAATTGCTCCCGAAGTTCCGTCGACCGCCTGTCTGACCACGGCATTGCCGAACAGCTTTTCGACCGACAGGATCGAAACCAGCGTCCGGCCATTGTCGCTGCGGCCGATCGATTCGATCTCCGCCGGGCCATCGCCGCGCTTGAGTATATCCGGCACCGCGTCGATTGCTGTTTCCGGCAGCCGCCTGATGGCATCAAGCGCCTCTACGGCAAGCCCGACCAAGCTGCCCTCGAACTCGACGACGACCAGACGCTCGGATGTCGTCGCCAACTCAAGGCCAAGCAGCCGCGCCAGCGAAATGACAGGAACGACGCTGTCGCGCAGGTTCAGAACGCCCATAATGGTGGCATCAGCATTGGGCACGACAGCTAGCTCGCTTGGCATAGAAAGCACTTCGTGCACGCTTCCGATCGGGAAGGCAAACAATTGTCCCGCGAGGCGAAAGCTGAGAAGCGATATCAGATGGCTATCGGACCGGACATTGTCTTCGGCACTGTCCCCGCCCCGCGTCAGTTTTGGCGCGTGCGACGATTGAGAGGGCTTGAAGGCTTTATCGAGTTTTTCTCCGAGATCGGTAAGCCGTCGGGCTGATCCATCCGCGCTGCCGAAGCTGATGATATCATCGACCAACAGTCCGATAAGCCCCTGATGCTGATAGACGATGATCTTTTCCTCAACCAAGGCGTCGGTACCGGATTGCCCGAGCAGGCGGGCGACCGAGATGACCGGCATCGCAACACCGCGCAGATTGGCGATACCGGCCAATGCTGCCGGACCGTGCGGAACGCGGGTGATTGCAGGACGGCGTATGACTTCCATCACCATATCGGCGGCAATGGTGTGGATTTCGCCGCCCAGTCGAAAGGTCAGGCTGCTGTCGTCCGATGGGGTTGTGGCCGCCGCAGGGATCATCAAATTCAGCTTTCCGAAACCTGGAGCTCGTCGGCCAGCGAAGCGATTTCCTCGACCGCCGCCGCGAGATCCTCGGCACCACGGGATTGCTGCCTGGCGGCTGTCGCCGCCTGCAGGGCCGCCGCACTTGCCTGATCTGCCACCGACGCAATCTGCTGCGTCCCGGTCTGCACCTGTTTGGCTGCGGTCAGGATGCTTTGCGCGGCGTCGAGTACGGCCGTATTACCGCGCGCGATAGCAGTCACCTCATTCTCCGCGACGGTCAGGCGGTCCAGAATCAGCCTGTTCTTGACGATCTCAGCCTCCGTCGCGATGATGATCACCTCAAGCTCGCGCCGCACCACCGCAATCTGTACCTGGATCGAGCGAACGACATCCTTGACGCCATCGATATTCTCGGCGGCATCCTGCGACAGCTTGCGGATGTCCGATGACACGATCGAAAATCCGCGACCGGCATCGCCGGCTCGGGCTGCCTCCACCGATCCGTTGAGCGCAAGCATGCTGGTCTGAACCGCAACCAACACGATACGGTCGACCGTACGTTCGATCTGGAAACCAATCTCCCCCAGGGAGAGCAAGGAGTCGATGGCTCCTTGCGTGTCGCCCAATGCCATCGACAGGCCATGCGCCACCGTTTCGATGCTCGCACGGCTTTTCCGGAGCAATTCGATGATATCTTCCGAACGCTGCCGGGCATGAGCCGCACTTTCATGGCTCTGGGCCGCGCTCTTTTCGATCTGCACCATCGCCGCATTGGCTTGCTGGGTGGCGGCGGCTTGCGCCTCGGCACCGCGACCGATCTGCTCGATCGCGATCAGGATCTCGCCTGCAGCACCCGACAACTCCTGCACTGTCGATGAGAGTCCTTCCGCCGCCGAACTGACGTCTTCGGTGCGTTCGGCAAGCCTCGCTTCACTCAGCAGATCATCGACCAGCGCCGCGAGCGAATGGGCGGTCTGCTGGCTTTCATCAAGCGCCGTGCTCTGCTGCTCGACAGAGCGCAATGCTTCGGCCGCCGCCGCCGCCTGTTCTTCGGCCGCCGCCGCCACGATTTCCGAGCCTTTTTGGGCCTCGCGCGTGGCAAGGTCGGCTTGGATGGCGGCTGTCAGAATGGACTGGCTGCTCTCCGACAGTGTGCCGAGGCTTGAGCGGATGTCGTCCAGCTCATGTGCGATCTTGCGCCCTGCTTCGGACTGCGTCTGCGCCGTTGCCGCCGCTGTCCGGATTTTTTCCGCAACGGTGCGAACGCCATCGACGATGACGCCCGCATGGTCCCTGACGCTGCGGGAACTGCGCTCTGCGGTTTCCGCCAATGACCGAACCTCGTCGGCGACGATCGAAAAACCCCGGCCCTCCTGTCCTGCGCGTGCCGCTTCGATCGCGGCGTTCAGCGCCAGAAGATTGGTGCGGTCTGATATATCGGCGACGATCAGAGTGGTTTCGCCGATACCCTCCGCCTGCTTTTGCAGCCGGTCGATGATATCGACCGAAGCAAGCTGGCGATTGGAATTCGAAGAAGTCGCCAGCAGCGATGCTTCGATCTGAACCGCCACTTCGTTGACGGTGTTCTGGAGTGCGTCGGTGCGGCGACGACCGGTTTCGGCTTCCGTCCGCGCGTCGGAAAACAGCTTCGACAGATGTCCGATTGCCGACATCGATTCATGCGCAGCACCCGCTGCCTCTTCAGCCCCGCCCGCGATCTGTTCGAGGGCTCGGCGCAATTGTTCCGCTGCCGCTGCGGCTTCGGTGACACCGCTTGCCAGCTCTTCGGTCGCCGCGCCGATGCGTTCGGCGGCCTTTTGCTGGCGAAGACGCGACCGGTCTTGCGCGCGCCGGGTCGCGACGCTTTTTGCAGCCGATGCGGGAGTGATGCTGGCGGCTTTTGCGGCGTTTCGTTTCGCCGCCAGTTCTGAGGTCTTCACCAATGCCATGAAATATCCGTGCGCGTTGATACGGGGAACAAGTTCAAACTGCCTGAAGTCCGGCCGAAACCATTGTTTTTTCAGTCTTGTCTTTGCAAGTTACAATGAAAATACATGTTAGCGCAATCCAGGATACATGGCATGGCTTCAGAGTGCTTCAGCGCAGCAGTCCCGCGCTGCGAAGCGCATCGTTGATGACTTTTTCGATCTTGTTTATCGATCCGCCCGCAGCGCCTTGCATCGAAGGCCTCGGGGGTTCGGGGTTCGAGCCCGGCAGAATGATTTCGCCATCCAGGATCGTTGTCCGGTCGTCGGCAAAAGCGTCGCGCTCGGCCGCCCGGCGGGCATCGCCGGTTTTCAACAGGCCCCAGAAACGGGCGATCTCCCGCGCTGACGAAATGCCGGTTTCCAGCATGAACGGCGCTTCGGAGCCAAGGCCATCCGGGCCTCTGGTAGCCAGGGGAACCCCATGCGCCATGCCCACGATCTCAAAGGATTCGAGCCGTTCGCGCCCGCTCGCGTCCAGCCAGACATGACGTTTGTAACCGTTGACGCTATCGGTTCTCGACGGCTTGTCATCGAGGCCGTGTACCATCCGCCATTGCTCGACAAGCTGGTCCCGATTGCGCGGCCTGACCGTATGGTCGTGCGTGCCGTGCCAGACTGACAGGATCGGCCAGGGGCCATCGTGATTCGATGCACTTCGAACACGCATATGAAGCTCCCCTGCCGGAGGGCTGTTCTTGCCCTGCATGCGCTCGAACGCTTCGGCTACCGTCGTTGCGGAGCCGTAAGGCAGCCCGGCTATTATTGCCCCGCCGGCGAAGACTTCCGGATAGGTGGCGAGCATGACCGCCGTCATTGCGCCGCCCGCTGACAGACCGGTTACATACACTCGCCCGGCATCCAGGTTCTGCGTAGCGACGAATCTGGCGATCATCTGCCGGATGGAGCATGCCTCGCCCGACCCACGTCCGATGTCCTCCGGCACAAACCAGTTGAAGCAGAGGTTGGGATTGTTGGCACGCTGTTGTTCTGGATAAAGCAGGGCGAAACCATGCTTGTCGGCCAGGTGTGACCAGCCGGCTCCGAGGTCATAGCCATCGGCCGTCTGCGTGCAGCCATGCAGCACGACGACGAGCGGCGCTTTCGGTTCCATGCCTGGCGGGCAATAGGTGAAGGCCTTCAACGCGCCGGGATTGCTGCCGAATGCGCGCAACTCCGTGAGCCGACCGGACGTGCGGTGACTGGTTCTCATTCATCATTCTCCTGAGACAAGGCGGACTTTATCGTGGCCGCTTCATCTAAACATAACTATAGCGAATTGGTTGCTGCAGTGCACAAATAAAATCAGCTACCGTCAGCGGTCCTGCCGAGCGTGTCAGCCATGACCGCGCCCCGATCGCCCATGGGCACCGGCGGCCCGGTGGTGGAATCACACATCGTCTGATGTTCCAGCTCGGCGTTGATCTCGGCACCGACTATGACGATGATGACCGAAATCCAGATCCAGACCATGAAGCCGATCAGCGCACCGAGGGTGCCGTAGGTGGCGTTGTAATCGGCAAAATTAGCCAGGTAAAAAGAGAATAGCATGGATGCGAGCAACCAGATCAGGGTGCTGAACGCCGCGCCCCAGCTGATCCACCGCAATCTCGCATTTTCGCGGCTCGGTCCATAACGATAGATCATGACGATGCCGGTACCGATAAAAATCAGGATAATCGGCCACCTCGCCCACGCTGCCAGAGTCTCGATCCAGTTTTCCAATCTAAGATATGCGAGCGCCGCAGGCACGATGCCAATCGCGAAAATGACCGCCGCGGCCACCAGAAGACCAGCGGCTGTGAACGCCAGAGACATCAGATTGAGCTTGATGATGCTCCGCTTTTCAGTTTCTCCGTAGGCGATGTTCATCGCATCGAACAACGCTTTTATACCGTTATTGGCGCTCCAGAGCGCTATGAGAAAGCTGGTGACGAATGCGAAACTCAGGGTCGATGTCTTTTGAGCCGTCAGGGTCGTCAGCTGCGCGAGCACGATATCCAGCGCACCGGGCGGCAGGATGCTCGATAGGAAATTGATCTCCGTGGCGATCGTCGATGGATCGGCCATGAAACCATAGAGCGCGACGAGGACACCAAGGGCTGGGAAGGATGCGAAGAGCAGATAATAGGTCACGCCGGCAGCGATCAGTGAAACCCTGTCTTCGATGACCTCGGATACGACCCGCCAGAAAACGTCCCTTAATCCTTTGGGAGGGATAGCGGTGGGCGTATCGGCATGGCGGCCCCGTTCGTCGTGACCGCGCTTCCCGCTATCGTTGTCGACTTCGCCATCAGGGCCGTTCATTGTTTTCGAACCTCAGGGTTTCAGTCAGCCGCACACATCTGCGCCCTGCCCCCGCGATGAGGGCAGGGCGTATTGGAGAAGCCTGGCTTTGAGCCAGCACAGACTGACAGTTAGAGCTTTACGCTCGGCTCACGGGCCCAGACCCGAAGCTTGCCAAGTTCACCGATGAAGGTTTTCACGTCCTTTTCAGCGCCAAGCTTAACGACACCCTGATCGAGGTTGTCGGTTATCCCGGCCTTTTCCAGAAGCGGCATTGCTGCCTCGGAGTAGCCGATGAACTTGCAATGCGCGAAAGCATCGGCGACAAAATCGCGGGCGGTCGATTCCCTGATAAGGTCGGCAATCATATCCGCCGACGGCAGTACGACGACGGCATCGTAGAGCACCGACGGACCGCCATCGATCTTCTGATGCGCCTCCACCCATTTGCCGTCCGACGTCTGGACGCCGGTGATCTTCGGCGCGATGATTTCATAGACCGCCTTTTCGCCTGTCACAGCTGCAATCAAAGCGTTCAGCAATGCCGCGTCCGTGCCGTCGGTGACGAGAATGCCGAGCTTGCGGCCTTCGAAGCGTTTGGGGCCGTTTTCCACGATGCTCAGTTTGGGCGACGCATCGAGATCCTGCCGGGTCGGAACGGCGGCCGGTGCGGGTTTTGGCATCTCGCGGAGGCCGAGCGCATGCCCGACCTTGCCGGCCAGCGTCTCGTCGATGTTGAGAAGATGCGATACCATCCGCTCACGAATGACCGGCGTACGGACCTTGCTGAGTTCGAAGGTCAGTGCGTCGGCGATATGATTTTGCTCAGGCATTGTCTGGCTGATGTAGAACTGCCGCGCCTGGCTGTAATGGTCGTTGAAGCTTTCGGCGCGCAACCGCACCTTCGGGCCGGCCTCTTCCGAAGGAAAATGCCGGAAGCCCTGGATGGGCGATTCCCGTGGGCCTTCGCCCCAGCTGTTCGGCTGGTAATTCACGCGGCCCACCGGATTGCGCATCGCCATGTGCCCGTCCTGCTGGAAGTGGTGGAAGGGGCACTTGGGCGCGTTGATCGGAATATGGGTGAAGTTGGTGCTGCCGAGGCGTTTGATCTGCGTGTCGAGATAGGAGAAGTTGCGGCCCTGCAGCAGCGGGTCGTTTGAAAAGTCGATGCCCGGAGGCACGTTCTGCGTCATGAACGCGACCTGCTCGGTCTCGGCAAAGAAATTGTCCGGCATGCGGTCGAGTACCATCCGGCCGACCGGCTGCACCGGCAGGATTTCCTCGGGAATGATCTTGGTTGGATCGAGGATGTCGAAATCGAATTTGTCGGCAAAATCCTGATCGAAAATCTGCAGACAAAGCTCCCATTCAGGGAAGTTGCCCGACTTAATGGCTTCCCAGAGATCGCGGCGATGGTAGTCCGGGTCGGCGCCATTGATTTTCACCGCTTCATTCCACGCAACGGACTGCAAGCCGAGCTTAGGCTTCCAGTGGAATTTCACGAAGACCGATTCGTCCTTGGCATTGACCAGCCGGAACGTATGAACGCCGAAACCTTCCATGAAGCGGAAGGAGCGGGGGATGGCGCGATCCGACATCACCCACATGATCATGTGCATGCTTTCAGGCGTCAGGCTGATAAAATCCCAGAAATTATCATGAGCCGATGCCGCCTGCGGAAAGGCGCTGTCTGGTTCCGGTTTGACGGAATGGATCACATCTGGAAACTTGATGGCATCCTGGATGAAGAACACCGGGATATTGTTGCCGACGATGTCCCAGTTACCCTCTTTGGTATAGAACTTGACGGCAAAGCCACGCACGTCGCGGGCAAGGTCGGCCGAACCTTCGCTTCCGGCCACGGTCGAGAAGCGGACGAAGACCGGGGTCTTTTCGCCCGCTCGCTGGAAGATGTCGGCGCGGGTATAGGAGGCAAGCGATTCATAAGTCTCGAAATAGCCATGCGCGCCATAGCCCCGCGCATGCACGACGCGTTCGGGAATGCGCTCATGGTCGAAATGGAAAATTTTCTCGCGAAAATGAAAGTCCTCGATCAGCGCCGGGCCGCGCTCACCAACCTTCAGCGTATTCTGATCGTCCGCAACCGGGCCGCCCTGCGCCGTCGTCAGCACCGGCATGCCGTCTTCCGCGAATTGATGCAGTTCGCCGCCATTGCCGCGATGCATTTGCTGGTCGTGAATCTTCACAGTCCGGCTGCTGTCTTGCTTCGATTGCTTCGCCATATATCTGGTCTCCGAGCGAGTGAGGAAGGCTGTTCACAAAACCGTGAGCGTCAACGTTGGTTCCCGCCGTTCAGGAGGAAGATGTCAAAAAATATCGCCATCTGCGCCGGATGCCGGGGTTGCGTGTCTATCGCAGCAGTCCCTGTCCGCCATCGATCCAGATTGGCGCGCCCGTCACATGCCGCGCGCGCTCCGACACAAGGAAGGCGATTACGTTGGCGACGTCTTCGCTGTGGCCGGGCTCGCCACGGTTCAGTTCATCCGCCGAACGGCACCAAGACCGCGCCGGATGCGCCGACGCAAACCGTGTGCTTTTATCGACCGTGCCCGTTCTGAACCCGCAAAAGCAGGGCGGTCATGCCGCGATCGTTTTTGCCGCGGACGTTTCAGCATCGATAGCCCGAGGGAACCAAGCGTGCCGCTTTCAGTTCTCTGCCCAAGGAGAGAAACTGATGAGCGAGACCCGGACGATAGAGGGGGATGCGCCGAAACGCGTTTCGGATCTGCACGACCTGATTGACGAAAGCATCCGATTAACGATTGCCAAGGCAAATGCCGGCGGATGGACAAATGAGGAGATACTTCTTGCAATCGAAGACGTGATGAAAAAGCGATGGCTTGATCGGCTCGGTGCGCAGGAAAATCTTCAGCCGCAATTCGCCGCTAATTTCGTATCTGACGGAAACGAAGGCTGATCATGCATTCATGGTCGGCAGGCCAAGGCGAACCCGCTGTCCGGCAGCAAAAGCCTCGGCATGATCTTGCGTCTCAAAATCCGCCGTCGCTTCGGCACCGTCCTCGACGACGTGAACCAGCCACTTGCCGTCGGCAGACGTCAAGTACACGGCTCGCGGCTCATAAAGCTCAATAGGCTGTTCGAACTTGATCATCATTACAGATTCCGCCCAGGATCCGCTTGGATCCATCCAAATGCAATTGTTAGCACTTCCATAGAATACGAAAAGCAGTTCGCACAAGTCCGCCCCGTCCGTACGGTAGCGCACCAAATACTCAGGCGCGCGAACTACAGAAGCGGAGCGGTTTTGGGATTCGCGCGATCTGGATGCGGGATGAGCTTTCCCCACTCCTCGCACCAGAGGCCGCCATCATCGATGATGACCAGCTCGAGATAACCAGGTTCAAGGGCGATTTCGTTTTCCACCACCTTCAACGCCTGCGGAACCGGCATCGGCCGGCTTTTCGACGTGCCCCTCGGATCTGTTATGGCCGCAAGCGGGCAATTCTCGCCGGGAACGATCTCAATGACTATATCTCTGTCGGCAACGGCCTGATGCGCGCCAACCTGGTGATAGATCATATCATCTGCCATCGCATACTCCTCGACAAGGTATCGTTGCGATGGATAACGCACGAGATGGCCAAACAGCCCAAATATCCAGATCCGAATGCTTTCGTTTCGGGCAGAGTGCTCGCAGTTCCGAGGCAATCGTGCAAATTTCCGCGGGCTCCGACGCTGATCGCCACGTGAAAATCACGGCGCGACGGGATAGGCTTGATTCGAGCGGAAAACCGTCATCATTGTCCGTCCGTAACGACGTTGCACCGGTTGAACGAGAAGTTGAGCGGAAGCGATCATGAAAAGCCTGAAGAGACCCCTGACAAGTTCGACCGATGTCCGCTCGCTTTCCCTTCGACGCGCCAGGCAGATGTGGCTTGATGCACAGGGATT
The DNA here is from genome assembly GCA_028290545.1 of Rhizobium sp. Classification (GTDB taxonomy): domain Bacteria; phylum Pseudomonadota; class Alphaproteobacteria; order Rhizobiales; family Rhizobiaceae; genus Rhizobium_E. The sequence goes on from JAQGJP010000053.1 coordinate 37,556, forward strand.
GACGCGCCGGCTGTCGACGGGGAGCGGACCCAAGGCCGTGGCCAAGGTCGTCAAACATCTTGGATATGTGCAGATCGACACCATCAATGTGGTGGAGCGCTGCCATCATCATATTCTTTTCTCCCGACTTCCGTCGTATCAGCGAAGCGATCTCAATCGGGCGCAGTCCGACAGCAAAAGCGTCTTCGAATACTGGACCCATGCGCTCGCCTATATCGCGACCGAAGATTATCGTTTCTACATGCCGGCCATGGAACGTCACGGAGCCTCTCCTCATGCAAGTTTCGCCAAGGTCAGCGATGGCGAAACGCAACGTTTGCTGGAACGCATAGACCGGGAAGGGCCGATCTCGATCCGCGATATCGACGACGATGTGCTCGTCGAAAAAGACCATGCCTGGGCCAGCCGCAAGCCGAGCCGGCGTGTGTTGTCGAAAGCCTTCTACAGCGGTGAACTGACGGTCGCATCGCGGTCGGGCATGCTGAAGACCTATGATATCACCACCCGTCATTTTGGCTGGAAAGGCGCTCCCGAGCCCGCGCCGGAAGACGAGGTGAACGCCTATATGCTGGATCGCGCCCTGAATTCCCAGGCGGTCGTCAGCCTGGATTCTGTGTGCTACCTGGAAGCGAGGCGGAAGCCGGCGATACGCTCGCTCATGGAAAGACGGGTGGCGGAAGGCCAGCTTGTCCCCGTGTCGTTGAGGGGCGACAAGACTGAGCACTGGGCAACCCCCGGTGCTTTGGAGAAGCGGGCATCCCGGACCGAGCCGCAGGCCAAGATCCTGTCGCCTTTCGACCCGTTGATCATCCAGCGCAAGCGCCTGGAACTGTTCTTCGGGTATACGCATCGCTTCGAGGCCTATGTGCCCGCGGAGGCGCGGGTGCTTGGCTATTTCGCGCTGCCGGTGCTTTACGATCAGCGAATTGTGGCGGCGATCGACATCAAGGCGGACAGGCGGGAGCGAAAGCTTTTAATCAACAAGTGGACGCGGTACGGCGAGGACAGCGCGGAGCAGCAGCAGGCGATCGAAGAAGCTCTTCACTCATTCCAGACTTTTCAGTTCGATTTATAAGAAGGCCTGAGAGACTGCCGGCTCATCGGGGGATTGCGGTGTGAAGTCGCGGCTTCCCGGCAACATTCTACATCACCGCTCCCATTGCTGCGCTGGTGGTTCGGCGGGCGACCAAAGCTGGCGTCACCAAAGTCTTGCTGACCGGTTGCTCGGGTTCCTGGAGTCGGCGCACGAGGGCCGCCACACCGGCCTCGGCCAGATCCCTGGCCGACTGGTGAATGCTTGAGAGTGACAGCGTTTCCGTGCCGGCCAGCATGACGTCGTCATAGCCCATGACGCTGAGGCGATCGGGAATAGCGATACCACGCTTCGTCGCCTCGTTGATGACGCCGATCGCCGCTAGATCGTTGCAAGCAAAGATTGCGTCCGGCTGATCGGCCTCGTCATCGAAAATCTGCCGCCCGGCTTCCGCCCCGCCGTCGATGGTGAAATTGCCGGACACGATGCGGATCCGGTCGCCCAGTCCATGTCTTTGCATCGCTTCGTAATAACCCTGGCGCATCCGTTCCGCGCCCGGCGATTCACCGGCATCGATATGGACGATGCTTTTCCGGCCCATCGATACGAGGTGATCGACAGCCATATGCGCACCGAGAATATGATCGGTTGTGACGCTGTCGATCGCTACCGCTTTCAACAGGCGGCCGATATAGACCGATGGCACCTTTGCGGCCACGCGGGCGATCGCCGGCTTTTCATAAGGTGTTCCGATCAACAGCACGCCCGAAACCCGATGCGCCATCAATGCGCTGATTGCCTGTTCGGCTTTGGCATCGCTTTCGGCATCCAGCGAAACGAGCGCGGTAAATCCGTGGCCGGGCGAGAATGTGCTTGCCCACTTGGCTATTTCGGCTTCGAGCGGATTGGACACCCTGCCGACGACGATGCCGAGATAGCCCGCGCGCGCGCTTGCCAGGCTGCGGGCGGCGAGATTTGGCTGATAATTCAGTTCGGCGGCGACTTTTGCAATGCGCTCGCGCAATTCCGCCCTGACATAGCCCTCGCCGCGGATGGCCAGCGAAACAAGACTGCGCGAGACACCTGCGCGAGCGGCCACGTCCGAAAGCGTGGGAGCGCGCAGCTTGGTCTTTTGCGTCATATCTATGCTCCGGCCGAGTGTGACAGATGAATAGCCGATAGATTTAAAACATGCAAATCCGTGAAAGCGGCGTTGCATACATCCTGTCGATGCGTGAAATAAAGTCCCGGTTCTGTTTCATGCGGGATTGACAATGATTGGAAGTCGCGCAATTTTGGCCGTATTGGAGCGCTCCAATAAACTGCGCCCGAGGGGAATGAAGAATGGTTGCTATCCGGATCAAGGATATTCGCAAATCCTATGGTGCCGTGGATGTGCTCAGGGGGATTGATCTCGAAATCGCCCATGGCGAATTCGTTGTGTTCGTCGGGCCATCGGGCTGCGGGAAGTCGACGCTGCTGCGGATCATCGCCGGCCTCGAACGTTCCAGCGGCGGCGATCTTTTCTTCGGAGACCGGCGCTTCACTGATGTGGCGCCCGCAAAGCGCAATGTCGCCATGGTCTTCCAGTCCTATGCGCTTTATCCGCATATGACCGTTGCCGAGAACATGACGATGAGCCTGCGGCTCGCAGGCGTTGCCAAGCCCGAGCGGCGCAGGCGCGCCGAGGAGGTGGCGAGGACGCTGCAGCTTTCGGCGCTTCTCGATCGCAAACCTGCCGAACTCTCCGGCGGACAGCGCCAGCGGGTCGCGATCGGCCGGGCCATCGTGCGCCAGCCGGATGTGTTCCTGTTCGACGAGCCGCTTTCCAATCTCGATGCCGCCTTGCGCGTCGAAACGCGCGTCGGCATCAGCAGGCTGCATCACACGCTTGGCAATACCATGATTTACGTGACGCATGATCAGGTCGAGGCCATGACCATGGCGGACCGCATCGTCATTCTGGACCAGGGCAAGATTGCCCAGGTCGGTTCGCCGCTCGAACTCTATCGCAGACCTGCCAATCTTTTCGTCGCCGGCTTCATCGGGTCGCCGAAGATGAATTTCGTCCAGGTCGAGGAGCGCGGGCGGACGGAGAGAATGCTTTCCATGCGGGCAAAAGGCGGCGAAAACATCGATCTTGCGGTGACGCCGACCGCGGGCAGCGCGGTTGCCACGCTTGGTATCCGTCCGGAACATCTGAAGCTGTCGGCCAGCGGACCATTCGCCGCGAGGGTCACGGCAATCGAGCATCTCGGGAGCGAAACGCTTGTCTATGCCGAGGGTGAATCAGCCCCTCTGATGGTCAAGGCGGGCGAAGATGTCGCCGTCAAGGTCGATGATATCGTCCGCCTGGAGGCCGAGGCCCATTCGGTCCATTTGTTTGACGCCAATGGCGAGGCAATTCCTCGCCGCAACGACCGGTTTGCCGGCCATTGAGCCGGGATGCCGTAATTCGCATGCCATCGTGAAATAAAAGGAGAACTGTCATGATGCGTATATCGACGTGCCTGATCGGTCTGGCGACAGCGGCTGGACTGCTGGTGAGCACTGCTCTGCCAGCCGCAGCCAAAACCCAGATCAATGTCATCGGCTTCGGTGCCGGTTTTGCCTGGACGGATCTGTTCGGGAAATCCGGAACCGAGAAGACCAAGAAGCTTCTTGATTTCGAAGCCGCCAATGATGTCGAGATCAATATGGAATTCGCCGATGAGGATGTGGCGCGCCAGAAAGTGCTGCTCGACCTGATGAACGGCACCGGCAACTACGATCTCGTCCTGCTGGGCAGCGACGGCGCCGTACAGACGTTCTCGGCTGCCGGGTACCTGGAACCTCTCGATGGCTACCTGGACAAGGCCAAGGATCTGTTCGACGCATCGAAGGTCTATCCGGCTTTCATCGAGGCCAACAAATCCGGCGGCAAGCTCTGGGCGCTGCCCTATTACTCGTTTGGCGCGGGCGTGGTCTATCGCAAGGATATCTTTGACAAATACGGCATCAAGGAATTCCCCAAGACCATGAGCGACATGGAAAAGGCATTGCAGACCGTCAAGGACGGGCTGGCAAAAGATGGCGTCAAGGACGTCTATCCACTGACCATGCGCGGCGCCCCCGGCGAAGAGCCTTCCCTTGATCTATCCGGCTTCGTTTACGCCTATGCCGGTTATCCAGCCTGGTTCGAAAAAGGCCCGCTCACCGCAGACGAGATCAAGACGACGAAAGCCAAGCCGATCTTCACCGGCGATTTCAAACCCGGCTTTGAAACATTCGTTCGCTGGTCGAAGGAATTCGGGCCTCCGGGGATTGCCACCCATACATGGGTCGACATGATGAACCTCTATGGCCAGGGCAAGGCTGTGGTGCTGTTCCCGTCGGCGATCAATGCCTTCGCCGGCATTCCGGGTTCGGAAGTGGAGGCGGTGAAGAAATACAGTGCTTTTGCGCCATCGCCCGTTGGTCCGTCCGGCAAGGCGGTACAGAGTTTCTGGACCTTCTCGGTCGGCGTCAGCGCCTTCTCGAAGAACAAGGACGCGGCTTACAAGGCGCTTGCCTTCCTGACCAGCGAACCTGTGATGCGTGATTTCAACGCGATGAGCGGCTGGCCTTACACGACCTATCCGTCGATCATGCATTCGCCGACCCTGACCGACAAATGGCCGGCAGCCATGCTCGATCAGATCGAGGCATCGTTCAAGGAGGCCGATCCGCATTACTTCCCCTACATTCCTGAGCTGACCGAGTTCATGGATCATATCGGCACCGCGGCCTCTTCCGCGATCGCCGGCACCACCACCGTCGACCAGAGCCTCGATGAACTGCAGACCTGGGCAACCGACCGTATGACCCGCGCCGGTTACTACAAATAAGTACATTCCCAGCCAGCGGCGAAAGCCGCTGGCTCCCATGCCTCGGAGTTCAAGCAACATGCTGACTAGCTGGAGATTTTGGTTCGTCATCCCCACGGTGCTGGCGCTCGGCACCGTGGTGGTTTTTCCGACCGGCTATCTCCTGTGGATGAGCGTGTCGCACTGGATCGTCACCGAGCCGGGAATCTATTTCAACGGCACGGACAATTTCCGCACCGTTCTCTCCGCCGCTGAATTCGGTTCGGCCCTTCGGGTAACGGCTCTCTATCTCGTCCTCTCCACCGTGTTGATGGTTGTCCTGGCGCTGGCGTTCGCGCTCGCACTTGCCGCACCCGGCTCGTCCGGCCTGTTGCGCGCGATCATCGTCATTCCTCTGGTCATTCCACCCGTTGTCGTCGGCTTTACCTGGCGCTTCCTTCTGAATGGTGAAATGGGCTTTATCGGCGCCTATCTTTTGCCGAAGGTGGGCATCAACGTCAGCCTGCTGGCTGATCCGACCGGCGCGCTGTTTTCCATCGTCATCGCCGATGTCTGGAGCCGCACGCCGTTCATGTTCCTGATCTTCCTGGCAGCGCTGCAATCGATCCCGCGCGATTTCTATGAGGCGATCCGGCTCGATGGTGCACGCCGCAGCCAGGAATTCCTGCTCGTCACATTGCCGATGCTGAAGGGCGCGATCACCGCCGCCGTGCTCTTCCGGGTGATCGATGCGCTCAATGCCTTCGAGCTGATCTATGTCATGACCAAGGGCGGCCCGGGACGCGCGACGCAGACGCTGTCGCTGCTCGGCTGGAAGACCGCGTTCCAGAACTTCGATTTTGGCGCGGCCGCAGCCCTCGGCGTCGTCATGGTGGTGATCACGACGATCTGCGCCAACATCATTTTCCGCCGCTTCATGAGGACTAGCTGATGTCGAACGAGGCCGGACAGACCGCGCGCAGCAGGGTCGGGCGTTGGATACTGCTCACCTTTGCGCTGATTTTCGTGCTGCTGCCGATCGTCTGGCTGGCGCTCGGCTCGCTGAAGACCCGCAATGCGGCACTGGCGCTTCCGCCGCAATTCGTGTTCACGCCGGATTTCTCGGCTTACACCAAGATCATCTCGCAGGGCTTCCTCGGTGCGTTCCAGAACAGCCTGACGATTGCGCTGACCAATGTCGTGCTGACGCTGCTGCTTGGCGTGCCAGCCGCCTTTGCCATTTCGCGGATGCGGGGGCGAACGCAGGAAACGCTGTCCTTCTGGCTGCTGTCGATCCGTATGGCGCCGGCATTTGCCATCATCCTGCCGCTCTATGTCCTGTTCAAATCCACCGGCCTGCTCGACACGCCGATTGCCGTGGCAATGGCCCATCTGACTCTCACGTTACCCTTGGCGATATGGATGCTGGTCACCTATTTTCGCACCATTCCCGAGGACCTCGACCAGGCCGCGCTGCTGGACGGCGCGAATGCGTTGCAGGTTCTCTGGATGGTGGTCATTCCGATTGCCAGGCCGATGCTGGCTTCGGTCGCCATCATCGTGTTCATGACGTCGTGGAACGAGTTCCTGCTCGCCTTCATCCTGTCGTCGCGCAATGCCCAGACCGTCCCGGTGGCAATCGCCTCGATGGCCGGGACCATGTCGTTCGACTGGCCGCTGATCGCCGCCGTATCGATCGTCTCGATGATACCGGCGCTGATCTTCGTCGGCTTCGCGCAGCGCCACATCGTATCCGGCCTCGGTTCGGGGGCAGTGAAATGAGCGGGCATGTGGTCATCACCGGTGCAGCCGGCGGCATAGGGCACGCGCTTGCCGATGGCTTTCTCAAGGAAGGCTGGCGGGTTACCGGTATCGATCTGGAAGACGCAGCAATCGCCCATCCGAACTATCTGCACAGGCGCGCCGATATCACCGACGAGCCGTGGCTGGCCACGGTTTTCGCCGAAGCTGCGGCGCGCATGGCGATCGACGCCGTGATTGCCAATGCGGCGGTCACGGACAAAGACCACAGGCCCGCGCTCGAACTCGATTACGCAGTCTGGCAGCAGGTGCTGAGGATCAATGTCGATGGCGCCTTCCTGACCGCGCGAACTGCTGCGCGGCACATGCCGGACGGAGGCAACATCATGTTCGTCACATCCTCGCTGGCCTTTCTCGAACAGGCGAAGGCCAATGACGCACCCTATTGTGCGTCGAAATCGGCCGTGGAAATGCTGATGCGTATCCTTGCCCTGGAGCTTGTGCCCGCCGGCATCAACGTCAATTCGATCTTTCCCTCGGTCAAGATCGACAGCGGGTTCTTTGCGCATCTCGATGAAACCGAGCGGAGCGATCTCGCCAGACCGGATATCCTCAATGCGGCGGCGCTGTTCCTCGCTTCACTGGAGCCTGGCGCGCTGACAGGCGTTTCGGTCGACCAGCAGAGATGGGACGACGATCCGGATTATCGCGCGATGCTCGAACAAGGGAATCTGTCATGACTCCAAGCCATTATCTGGAGATGGGCACGGCGACGATGCCGGATGTTCGCGACTTCGTTGCGCGCGTTCCTTTCGCGATCCTGCCGGTAGGTTCAACCGAGCAGCACGGCCCACACCTGCCGACCAATACCGATACGCTGATTGCCGAAGCCATCGCGCTGGAAACGGCCAGGCGCAGCTGCGGCATCGTGCTGCCGGCGCAGCCCCTTGGCTATGCCTGGGTTTGGCGGGACAACCCGGCCAGCCTGACGCTCGCCTTCGATACCTATATGCGGCTGATCCGCGATACGGTGGAGAGCTTGTCGCGCTGGGGCGTCAAGGCGGTCTATATCATGTCCGGCCATGGCGCGAATTCGCAGGTGATCAAGCAGGCCGTGCGCGAGATGATCCATGGCGTGACCGACGTCAAGGTTCTGTTCGGCATGTATGCCGGCCTCAATCAGATGCAGGCCGAAGCCGAAAGCAAGAGCTGGCATGGCGACATTCACGCCGAGGAGATAGAAACTTCACTGATGCTCGCCATCGAGCCGCATCTGGTGCACATGGACCGGGCCGTCGCCGACTATCCGCCGGTGCCGGCCGACTACGGCCAATCGGAACTCTCGATGGGGCACCTGATGCGGACCGGCGTCTTCGGCGATGCCACCAAGGCGACAGAAGAAAAGGGCAGGCGCTGGCTCGATCTCGCCGCGCAGCAGTCCGCCGAACTCTGGAGCGGGTTCCTCGCCCGCCACAATCTCACGACAGGAGTGCAATCATGACCGAAATTATGACGACGCGCGGGCTCATCAAGCCCGAAGAACTCGGCATCACCGACTATCACGAGCACCTCTATGTCGAGCCACCGGGCTGGCTGCACAAGATCGATCCGGATTTCGCGTTGAACTCGGTCGACAAATCGACGGAGGAACTGAAGCGCTTCTCGCAGGCCGGCGGCCGGACGCTTTGCGAACTGACGGCCGTCGATTTCGGTCGCAATGTCGATAAGATCAAGGCGATCGCCGACAATGTGCCGGATGTCAATGTCATCATGACCGCTGGCTATAACCGTCCTTATTACATGGGACGCTGGCTGGCCTCGGTATCCGAAGCCGACATGATCCGCGACACCGTCCGGGATCTTTTGAAGGGCATCGACGGCACCGATGTCAAAGCCGGCATCATCAAATGCGGCACGGAATACAACAATTTCAACGCCAACGGCCAGAAGCTGGTGCGCGTTGCGGCCGCCGCCTATCGCGAGACCGGCCGCCCGATCATCACTCACACCACAGCCGGCACCATGGGCTACGAACAGGCTAGCCTGCTGATCGAACAGGGCGTGGATGCGCACCGCATCACCCTCAGCCACATGGATCGAAACCTCGATGTGTTTGACCATATCCGGATTGCCAAGATGGGCGTCTATCTCGGCTATGACAGTTTCGGCAAGGCCAAATACGGACCCGAAACGGACCGGCTATCGGCGCTCCGCCAATTGCTCGACGCGGGCGTCGGCAATCGCGTGCTGATCGGCAACGACCTGGGGCGACCCAGCTACTGGAAGGCTTATGGCGGTGGTCCCGGCCTCGATTACGTGCTGACCGAGATTCGCGAGCGCATGCTCAAGACCGATTTCACCCAGTCCGAGATCGACATGCTGCTGGTCGACAATCCTCGCCGTTTCTTCGCTGGCGAGACCGGCGGCTGATGAAGGCGACGATCGGCATAGATATCGGCACCTCGGCGGTGAAGGTGGTAGCGCTCGCTCTCGGCGGACAGGATGTCCTCGCAGAAAGTGTTCGCCCTTATCCCACCCATACGCTGCATCCGGGCTGGGTCGAGCAATCGCCCCAAGACTGGTGGCGCGCTGTGTCCGAAGCCGTCGGCGAAATCACCGGCAAGCTGGGTCGCACCGAGATCGCCGGCGTGGGCCTTTCCGGACAGGTCAACGGCTTCTTGCTGCTTGACGAGGCAGATGCGCCGCTCGGCAATGCGATCATCTGGCTCGACACCCGTTCCGTCGAACAGGCCGATCGACTCGCCAAAAGCCACGGCACCTTGCTACGGCAGCGCGGGGCGACGGATCTCAATGCCATAGCGGTGCTGACCAAGCTTGCCTGGATGGCCGAGCATGACAGGGAGCGTCTTGCGAGGGCGCGCAGCCTGCTGCTGGTCAAGGACTATATCTTCTGGCGGCTGACGGGCGTCCGCCTCACCGATCCTTCGGATGCGGCATCGACAGGCATGATGGATATCGTCGATCTGAACTGGATCGACGAGCTGTCCGGTGCGGCCGGCTTTTCTTCGAGCCTGCTGCCGCCCATTCGCAGCTCCACGGAGATTGCCGGTCATGTCCTGCCCGACGCGTCCCGCGTCACGGGTCTTGCCATTGGAACGCCGGTTGTTCCCGGTGCCGGCGATATTACCGCGCTCGCCGTCGGCTGCGGCGTTTCCTCGCCGGGCGTCCTCGGCATAACATTGGGCACAGCCGGCCATGTGGTGCTGTCGCAGGATGCCAAGGCGCCGTTCTCGCCACAACAGGGCCTCTGGCGCATCCCGCATGCGGACAGGTTGCAATGCATATGGCTCGCGCTGGTGATGAGCGGAGGTTTGAGCCTGTCCTGGCTGCACAGGACGTTTTTGTCCGGGCACAGCACCATGGGTTTCACCGAAATGGCGGCGCTTGCGGAAAGCAGCAGGCCCGGCGCCAGGGGTGTTTCCTTCGTGCCCTTTCTCGAAGGGGCGGCAACGCCTTATGGCCAGCCGCAGGCGAGAGGCTCTTTCACCGGGCTGTCGTCCTCGACATCGGCCGCCGATCTCGTTCAGGCCGTCATGGAAGGCGTGGCTTTCAACGTGCGCCAATGCGTGGAATCGCTGGAAGCCCAGGGCGGTAAAATCACCGAGATACGTCTTGCCGAGGGCGGCGCGCGCATCGACCGCTGGTGCCAGATCATCGCTGACACTTTGGAGCGTCCGGTGCTGAAGCTCGGCTATCTCGATACATCCAGCCTCGGTGCCGCCATGATGGCCAAGAGCGCGCTGACGGGCCAGACGCTGGAAACCCTGTCTGCCGATCTTGCCCGCGGCGCGGTGACCTTCGCACCCGATCCCGCCAATGCCAACGCCACCGCCGCGGGTTACCGGCGCTATCTCATCAGCGCCGAGAGTGAAATCGCCCGGAGCAGCAGGCTTCTTGCGACAGAATCTTGAACCCATCTCCCAAAATGCATCGATCAAGGAAAACAGCATGACCATCGTTCGAATCGGAAAAACCCATCGTCTCTGCGACGCCGTCATCTATAATGGGATAGCTTATCTGTCCGGTGCCGTCGGCCGCACCGGCACCGATATCGCATCCCAGACAAAGGCCGCGCTCGATGAAATCGATGATGTGCTGAAGGAGGCCGGAACTGATAAATCCCGACTGCTTTCCGCCACCATCTGGCTCGCCGATATCACCGATATCGATGCGATGAACGTTGTTTGGGACGCCTGGGTCGACAAGGACAACCCGCCGGCCCGTGCGACCGGACAAGTGCCGCTCGCCCGCGATAAGTATCGGATCGAGATCACGGTGACCGCTGCAGTTGCCTGATCGCTCCGCGACCATCGCCCGCCCGGACGCTGAAGACAAAAAAGAGCCCGCCAGGGATGGCGGGCCGAGTACCGCAGCGGAAAAGGGACTTAACGCACGGTTGATGGTATAAATCGCGTTTGGCGAGTTAAGAAACCGTTAATCTGGTGAATAAGCTTTTACAGTTGGTTAATGCGCAAAAGAAAGGCCCGCTTGACGCGGGCCAAATAAGCTCCAGGGCTGGGAGGGGAAGCCAGACGGAGCGTTAAACTTGTCCCATCAATGCCGGGACGTCTTAAGAGTTCCATCCTGTCTTCGCGGTTATTCATCGAAAGCCTCAAATGGCTGCGCCAGTTCGTGCCCGGCAAGGGCAATGCCGTCATCGCCTAAAGGCCGGCAGTGGTCGATTTTTCCCGCAGAAGATTGATAATGGCGGAGAAATCGGTCTGTCCCTGTCCGTGGTCATTGAACTGCTGATAGAGGCGTTCCGCCTCGTGCCCGAGCGGCGTCACAGCGCCGCACGCCAGCGCTGCTTCCTGCGAAAGTTTGAGATCCTTGAGCATCAGCGCCGCAGCAAAGCCCGGCTGGTAATCATGGTTCGCGGGCGAGGCGGGAACCGGTCCCGGAACCGGGCAATAGCTGGTGAGCGACCAGCATTGGCCTGATGAAACCGAGGCGACGTCGAACAGCGCCTGATGTGACAGACCGAGTTTTTCGGCCAGCACGAAAGCTTCGCCGACCGCCACCATGCTGATGCCGAGGATCATGTTGTTGCAGATCTTGGCCGCCTGTCCCGCTGATGCGTCGCCGCAGTGGATGATGCGCTTTCCCATGGCCCGCAACAGGGTTTCCGCGCGCAGGAACACATCACGCTCCCCGCCCACCATGAAGGTCAGTGTGCCGGCCGCCGCCCCACTGGTGCCGCCCGATACCGGTGCATCGAGCGAGGGGCAGTCTTTTGCCCGCGCCATGGCATGGGCTTGCCGGGCGCTTTCGATATCGATGGTCGAGCAGTCGATCAGCAGCGTGCCTGGCGCGATAGCCGCAAGCAGATCCTTCCAGACAGACACGACATGCTGTCCAGCCGGCAGCATAGTGATGGCGATGTCGCTCCTCGCCACCGCTTCCTCGAGCGTCGAACAAAGCGCGACGCCGTTCTGCCTTGCCGCCTCAAGTGATTGCGGCGAGAGATCATAGCCGCTGACAGTATATCCCGCCTTGACGAGATTGGCGGCCATGGGGCCACCCATGTGACCCAGACCTATGAAGCCGATGGAGGTCATCCGGCTGATCCTTCCTGATCAAAAACAAACAGTGGTTGGCTCGATGGCGAGAAATAAGCCGCGACATCCGCCTCTGTCACGGCAGTGGGGCTGGCGGGCCGCCATTGTGGATTGCGATCCTTGTCGATCACGGCCGCGCGAACACCCTCGTAGAAATCATGGCTGTTCAGCACTGCTGCGGTCGCGGCGAATTCCCGTTCCAGACATTCTTCCAGCGTGGCGGATTGCCGGCCCAATCGCAGCAATTTCAGGGTAACATGCAGGCTGAGCGGAGATTTCGACGCGAGCGCAGATGCCGCTGTGTCGGCGAACGGGCTGGCCTCGCGCTGCAGGCCCGCAACTATCTCCCCGATTGTTCGGGCGGCAAAAATCCGGTCGATCACCGGCTGGTGCGGCGCGAGCGTTGCGTCGGGCGGCGATTTCGCGAAAGTCTGGACCGTTTCCGAGATCTGCTTTCTGTTGCTGCCGGGCGGCAATGCGGCCAGGGCATCGATCAGCGATGACAGCCGGTCACTGGCGACACAGGTGTCGGCGAGGCCCAGTTCAATCGTATCTGCCGCGCCGATTGGGTCTCCGGTCAGCGCCAGATATGTGCCGAGTTCGTTGTCCCCTCTGGTCAGAAACCATGAGGCCCCCACGTCGGGAAAGAAGCCGATACCGGTTTCCGGCATCGCAAGTCTTGTCCGTTCCGTGACGATCCGATGGCTGCCGTAAACGGACAGGCCCACACCGCCGCCCATCACGATGCCATCCATAAAGACGATATAGGGTTTCGGATAGCGGTTGATCCGTGCGTTCAGTTGGTATTCCTCCCGCCAGAATGCCTTTGGCAAGGGGCTTCCGGCCCGTCCCCCCTCATGGATGGCGCGAATATCGCCACCTGCGCAAAAACCACGCTCGCCTTCGCCTGTCACCAGCACTGCATTGATCGCGGGATCGTGCGCGAAGGCTTCGAGCGCACTATCGATATCGCGCACCATGTTCAAGGTAAGGCTATTCAGCGCTTTGGGACGGTTGAGCCGGATGCGTCCGAGTGAACCCCTGCATTCGACAAGGGTTTCGGCCGTCGAGGCGATCTGTTCAGATGTGGAGTGCATGACCGAGTGCCTTCAATGTCGCTTCCTGGAGTGCTTCGCCCTGCGTGGGGTGAGCATGGATCGTGCCGGCGATATCCTCGAGCCTTGCACCCATTTCGATTGCAAGCGCAAATGCGCTCGAAAGCTCGGAGACACCCGCGCCGACGGCCTGCAGACCCAGAACAAGATTGATGTCGGCGCGCGCCACCACCCGAACAAAACCTTCCTCTGCCGCAAGCGTCATCGAGCGGCCATTGGCGTTGAAGGGAAACTGCCCGATCCGGATCTCATACCCCTGCGCCCGGGCTTCCTCCGGCGACAGGCCGGCGGTAACGATTTCCGGATCGGTAAAACAGACTGCGGGAATGCAGCGTTTGTCCCATTGCCGCTTTCGGCCCGCGACGAGTTCCGCGACCATCTCTCCCTGCGCCATGGCGCGATGGGCAAGCATCGGTTCGCCGGTCACGTCACCAATGGCGAAGACCCCCCGCATGGAGGTGCGGCACCGGTCATCGATCCGCAGGAACTTTCCCGCGAGTGCAAGATCGAGTTCATTCAGTCCCCAGCCTTCCAGTCTCGCCTTGCGGCCGACGGTCACAAGGATCTTGTCGGCAGCAAGGGACTGTTGTTCTCCATTCGCCGTCTCGATCAGCAAGGACGCCTTGTCAGCCGACAGGCCATTGGCGATGGCGCCGGTCAGCACCGTCACGCCAAGCTGCTCCAGCTTCCGGGCAACGGGCTTCACCAGTTCGGCATCATAGTTGGGAAGGATCTGTGCGGTCGTTTCGATGACGGTCACCTTCGATCCCATCTTGGCGAATGCCGTTCCGAGTTCAAGCCCGATATAGCCCCCGCCGACGATCGCCAGCCTGTCCGGCACGGCTGTCAGCGACAGGGCTTCGGTCGAAGAAATCACGGGTCCGCCGAACGACAGGGACGGCAGCGTAACCGCTTCCGAGCCCGTGGCGATCACCACGGTCTCCGCGCGGATCACCTGGACACCGGTCTCGGTCTCGACTTCCACGGTCTTGCCGTCACGGAATCTGGCCTGCCCGTGGACGATCTTGACTTTCGCCTTGCGCAGCAATCCGGCAACTCCGCTATTCAGGCGGCCGGCGATGCCGTCCTTCCACTGAACCGTCTTTGCAAGCTCGATTCGGGGTTGCGCGACCGTGATGCCGAAAGGCTTTTTACCGCCTGCCATCTGCCGGACCCTGGCGAATTCGTCAGCCGCATGGATGAGTGCCTTCGACGGGATGCACCCGACATTCAGGCAGGTGCCGCCCGGCTTGAACGCTTCAACGATCACGGTGTCTATGCCGAGTTGACCCGCGCGGACCGCGCATACGTAGCCGCCGGGACCGGCGCCGATGATCAGAAGTTTGCAGTGGATATCTTTCATGGGTCTCAGCCTTCGATGAAAATCAGCGCTGGGGTTTCAAGCAGGGTCTTGATCCGCTGGATGAATGTCGCGGCATCCCATCCATCGACGATCCGGTGATCGAAGCTCGATGAAAGATTCATGATCTTGCGCGGTATGAACTGGTTTCCGTCCCAGACTGGCCGCATCGCGATTTTGTTGACGCCAATGATGGCGACTTCCGGATGGTTGATTACCGGCGTCGCGGCGATGCCCCCCAGCGCCCCGAGCGAGCTGATGGTGATCGTGGAACCGGAAAGTTCCTCGCGCAGTGCGGTTCCCGCTTTAGCCGCGTCGGCCAATCGGGCGATTTCCGAAGCGCTGCCCCAGAGATCCAGCGCTTCGGCGTGATGCATGACGGGCACCATCAAGCCAGCCGGTGTCTGGGTGGCGATGCCGATGTGAACACCGCCATGCTGATGGACGATGCCAGCCTCGTCATCGAAAATTGCGTTGACTTTCGGATGGTCGCCGATCGCCTTGACCATCGCCTGCGCCAGGAATGGCAGCAGCGTCAATTTCGGCTGGTCCGGCCTTTTGCCCGCATTGGCCGTCGCACGCAGCTGTTCCAGATCGGTAACGTCGATTTCCTCGATATAGGTGATATGCGGGATGCGGGATGTGGCGATCACCATCTTTTCAGCGATCTTCCGCCGCAGCCCGATGATCTTTATATCCTGGATCGCTAGGTTACGCTCGCGCCGGACGCTTTGGCCTTGGGGCTGTTGTCCACCCACAAACTGGTCGAGGTCGTCATGGGTGATGCGCCCGGCGGGTCCGGACCCCTTAACCTGCCGCAGGTCCATGCCGAGGTCTCGCGCCTTTTGCCTGACCGCAGGCGAGGCGAGAGGCTTGTCTCGCGCGTGATCCGTCGCTGATGCGACCGCGGACGAGGATGGGCGTTCTGGTCTTTCGTCCTGCAAGGGGGCAGGGTCTTGAGCGGTCTTCGATAAATCAGCCGCCGCCACGACGGAGTCCTCGGGCTTTGCTACGGAATTGCCCTTGCCCTCGGTGACTTTCAGGCGGACCAGTGGCGAACCGATTGCGATCGACTGCCCGATTTCGGCGCCGAGCCAGATGATCTCGCCTTCGACCGGGGAGGGGATTTCGACGGTTGCCTTGTCGGTCATCACGGCCGCAAGCACCGTGTCCTCACGCACGAGGTCGCCGATCCTGACATTCCATTCGACCAGCTCGGCCTCGGCGATGCCTTCACCGACGTCCGGCAGCTTGATCAGAAATTCGTGCATGATCAGGCCTCCATGGTTTCGCGCATGGCCTGGCCGAGACGGCCGGGACCCGGAAAATAATCCCATTCCTGCGCATGCGGATAGGGGGTGTCCCAACCCGTGACCCGGATGATCGGCGCTTCGAGGTGATAGAAGCAATGCTCCTGCACCAGTGCGGCGAGTTCGGCGCCAAAACCGGACGTCAGCGTCGCTTCGTGCACGATGACGCAGCGGCCCGTCTTGGCGACGGAGGTGGTAATGGCATCGAGATCGAGTGGCAGCAGGGTGCGCAGGTCGATGATTTCGGCGTCTATGCCGGTTTCCTGCTGAGCCGTTTGGGCCACGTGAACCATGGTTCCATAAGCGAGGATTGTCAGCGCCGCGCCCTGCCGAACCACTGAAGCCTTTCCTAGCGCCACTGTCATATGCCCATCCGGCACTTCGCCGGACGGATGCTTCGACCATGGCGTCACCGGACGGTCGTGATGGCCGTCGAACGGGCCGTTATAGAGACGCTTCGGTTCGAGGAAGATCACCGGGTCGGGATCCTCGATCGCCGATATCAGCAGGCCTTTGGCGTCGAACGGATTGGATGGGACCACGACCTTCAAGCCGGCGACATGGGTGAACAGCGCCTCCGGGCTCTGGCTGTGGGGCTGGCCGCCGAAAATGCCGCCGCCGGTCGGCATGCGGACCACGATCGGCGTGGTGAAATCGCCGGCGGACCGATGCCGGATGCGTGCTGCTTCCTGCGTCAGTTGGTCATAGGCGGGATACATGTAGTCGGCGAACTGGATTTCCACGCACGGCCTCAGACCGTAGGCCGCCATGCCGATGGCGGCGCCGACGATGCCGGATTCGCTGATCGGGGTGTCGAAGCAGCGGCTCTTGCCGTATTTCTTCTGCAGGCCCTGGGTGCAGCGGAAGACGCCGCCGAAATAGCCGACATCCTCGCCGAAGACGACGACTTTCTCGTCGCGCTCCATTGATACGTCAATGGCGTCGCGAATGGCCTCGATCATAGTCTTGCGCGGCATGGTCAGACTCCCGCGTTCTGGCGCTGGCGACGGAGATGCTGCGGCATCTCGGCATAGACGCCTTCGAAGACGTCGCGGGCGGAAGGCTTCTGGCCTGAATGCAGCGTGCCGTGCCTTTCCGCCTCCTTCTGGGCGGCGATAACGGCTTGAACGATCTCCGCCTCGGCCTGCTTGTGCCGCGCCTCGGACCAGAGTCCGCCGGCGATCAGATGATCCTTCAGGCGGGTGATCGGATCGCCGAGCGGCCAGGCGGCGGAATCTTCCTTTGGCCGATAGGCGGACGGATCATCCGATGTCGAATGGGCGCCGGCGCGATATGTGACATGTTCGATCAGCGTCGGTCCGAGATTGGAACGCGCCCGTTCGACCGCCCACTTGGCCACCGCGTGAACGGCAAGGAAATCATTGCCATCGACACGCAGGGCGGGGATTCCGAAGCCGAGGCCGCGCGCAGCGAATGTGCCGGCGCCACCCCGCGCCATGCCCTGGAAGGTGGAAATCGCCCACTGGTTGTTGACGATATTGAGAACCACCGGTGCCTTGTAGGTGGAGGCGAAGACCAGTGCCGAATGGAAATCGGATTCCGCCGTCGAGCCGTCGCCGATCCAGGCGGCCGCAATGCGGCTGTCGCCGCTGATTGCCGATGCCATCGCCCAGCCCACGGCCTGGACGAACTGCGTGGCGAGGTTGCCCGAAACCGAGAAGAAGCCGTATTCCCGCGCGGAATACATGATCGGAAGCTGGCGCCCCTTCAGTGGATCTTGCTCGTTGGAATAGATCTGGTTCATCATGGTGACCATCGGGTAGCCGCCGGCAATCAACAGGCCCGCCTGCCGATAGGTGGGAAAGTTCATGTCCCCCGGCGAGAGCGCCTGGCGGAAAGCGCAACTGACCGCCTCTTCGCCAAGATGCTGAATGTAGAAGGACGTCTTGCCCTGACGCTGCGCAGTCTGCATGCGGGCGTCGAAGGTGCGTAGCGTCATCATATGGCGAAGCCCCGCGAGCAATTCCTCGGCGCCGAGCGATCCGGCCCAGGGACCGACCGCCTGACCGTCCTCGTCCAGCACGCGGATGATCGAGAATGCAAGCTTTCGGATGGTTTCCGG
Source organism: Rhizobium sp. (assembly GCA_028290545.1). Classification (GTDB taxonomy): domain Bacteria; phylum Pseudomonadota; class Alphaproteobacteria; order Rhizobiales; family Rhizobiaceae; genus Rhizobium_E. The sequence continues at coordinate 55,621 of JAQGJP010000053.1, forward strand.
CTCGGCGTCGATGGGCGGGCGTTCGACCGTGCCGGCCTTGGGAATGTCGATGCTGGAGAAATCCGGCGTGCTTCCGGGCCGCACGGACGGTTCCGGAACATATAGCTGCAGTTGATGGGCCTCGCTCATATGCTCGTGCTCCTTTGTTCGTCCGTTCAGGGTCTAAAGGCCGCGCGCGATGACAATGCGCTGCACGTCGCTCGTGCCTTCGTAGATCTGGCAGATGCGGACATCCCGGTAGATGCGCTCGACGGGATAATCGGCCATATAGCCATAGCCGCCATGGATCTGGATGGCGTCCGAGCAGACCTTTTCGGCCATTTCGGATGCATGCAGCTTGGCCATGGAAGCCTCGGTCAGGCAGGGCAGTGCGGCTTCGCGCAGCGAGGCTGCATGCAGCACGAGCTGGCGCGCCGCCTCGATCCTCGTCGCCATGTCCGCCAGCCTGAAGGCGATCGCCTGATGCTCGATGATCGGTCTGCCGAAGGCTATGCGTTCGCGCGCATAGTCGCGGGCCGCTTCGAACGCTGCGCGTGCCATGCCGACCGCCTGTGCCGCGATGCCGATGCGGCCGCCTTCGAGGTTCGAAAGCGCGATCCGGTAGCCTTCGCCTTCCGCGCCGAGCCTGAGGTCGGCAGCGATCCGCATATCGTTGAAGGCGATCTGGCAGGTGTCGGACGAATGCATTCCGAGCTTCTGCTCGACGCGCAGCACGTCATATCCCGGCGTATCGGTGGGCACGATAAAGGCCGAGATTCCCTTTTTTCCGGCATCCGGATCGGTCACCGCGAAGACGATGATCACATGGCCGTTTTTGCCCGAGGTGATGAACTGCTTGGTGCCGGAAAGGACGTAGTGTTCCCCATCGCGCCGCGCTCGTGTCTTCAGGTTCGATGCATCGGAACCCGCCTGCGGCTCCGTCAGTGCGAAGCCGCCGACCCATTCCCCGGTTGCAAGCTTTGGAAGAAAGCGCTGTTTCTGTGCATCCGTGCCGAATTTCAGGATCGGCAGGCAACCGACCGAGCTATGCACGCTCATGATCGTCGAACAGGGGCCGTCGCCGGCGGCGATTTCCTCGAGCGCCACGGCATAGGCCACAGAGCCGGTATCCGAGCCGCCATATTCTTCCGTCACGAGCATGCCGAGAAAGCCGAGCTCGCCCATCTCCCTGAGTTCGTTTGCCGGAAAGGCATGCGTCCGATCACGCTCTGCTGCGCCCGGCGCCAGTCGTTCGCGCGCAAAATCGCGCGCGACATCGCGAATCTGCTGTTGTGCCTCCGTCAGGATCATGACCGGCTTCCTCCCATATCCGTTTATGCGTGACGTTCGATCGCGATCGCTGTCGCTTCGCCTCCGCCGATGCAGAGCGAGGCCATGCCGCGGCGCAGATCATATCGTTCGAGCGCCGCCAGCAGCGTCACGATCACCCGCGCACCCGAGGCGCCGATCGGATGGCCGAGCGCACAGGCGCCGCCATGCACATTGACCTTGTCATGCTGCAGGTCGAGGTCGCGCATCGCCGCCATGGCGACAACGGCGAAGGCCTCGTTGATTTCGAAGAGATCGACATCGCCGAGGCGCCAGCCCGTCTGCTCGCTGAGCTTGTTGAGCGCGCCGATCGGTGCCGTGGCAAAGAGGTTGGGCGCCTGCGCATGCGTCGTATGCCCCCTTATCGTCGCGAGCGGCGTCAGTCCCTTTTGTTCTGCCCCGGAGCGGCGCATCAGCACAAGTGCCGCCGCGCCATCGGATATCGAGCTGGAATTGGCCGCCGTCACCGTGCCGTCGGCACGGAAGGCTGGTTTGAGGGTCGGGATTTTGTCGAGCCGCGCCTTGCCCGGCTGTTCGTCCTTGCCGACGATCTTCTCGGTTTTGCCGCTCCCGACCTTGACGGGCGTGATCTCTTGTTCGAACAGCCCGGTGTCGATCGCCTTTTGCGCGCGCGTCAGCGATGTGATGGCATAATCATCCTGCGCCTGGCGGGTGAACTGATAGGCGGTGGCGCAATCCTCGGCGAAGGTGCCCATCAGGCGGCCCTTGTCATATGCGTCTTCCAGACCGTCCAGGAACATATGGTCCATGATCCGGCCATGGCCGAGGCGGTATCCGCCACGCGCCCGGTCGAGCAGGTATGGTGCATTGGTCATGCTTTCCATGCCGCCGGCGACAGCCACGGAAGCGCTGCCGGCAAGGATGAGATCATGCGCCAGCATGACGGCTTTCATGCCGGAACCGCACATCTTGTTGATGGTTGTCGCGCCGGTTGTGTGCGGAAGTCCGGCAGCGATGGCTGCCTGCCGTGCCGGCGCCTGGCCCTGGCCGGCGGCAAGAACGCAGCCGAACACCACTTCATCCACCGCGTCAGGCGGCATGACGCTTCGCTCCAGCGCTGCGCGGATCGCCGCCGCACCCAGTTCAGGCGCGGTCGCATTTGCGAAATCCCCCTGGAAACCGCCGATCGCGGTTCGCGCAGATCCCACGATGACAACCGGATCGCTGTTCAATGTCATTTCCTCCTCCAGGAATGCATTCAAACCCAAAGTCTCGACGCGCACCTTCCGTAATGCTCCATCCCAACGAACGCGTGGTCGATCTCTGCTGGCCAGGACTCTAGCACTACTCGGCGTGCATTTCAGAGCGAAATTGATTGACCGAAAAGCAAAGCTTGATAGCTTTGATCCAATATTTCTCCATAATTGGATCAAGACGATCTCATGCGCGATCTGGACAGTTTCGACCGGGCCATCCTCAAGGCCCTGACAGTCGAGGGCCGCATCAGCTGGAGGGATCTGGCGGCCAGGATCGGGCTTTCTTTCTCGCCCACCCTGCGGCGGGTTCGTCGCCTCGAGGAGAATGGCACGATTCAGGGTTATACGGCGGTGCTGGATGAAGGACGATTGCTCGGAACCATGGGTGTCTTCATATCAGTCACCCTCGAGCGGCAGATCAAGGATGCGCTGCGGGTCTTCGAGGAAAAGGTGACTGCGATTCCTGAAGTGGTCGGCGGTTTTCAGGTCAGCGGCAGTTCCGACTATCTCATTCATGCGATGGTGCGCGATCTTGCACATTACCAAGAGCTTCTGGATTTCCTGACCACGGTTCCCGGCGTGGCGCGGATACAATCCAATTTCGTCATCAAAACCTTCGTTCGACGATCGGCAACGCTGATGGAAGGATCGGGCCGGCGATAGGCGGCGGCCTCCACCGGTCGAAGCGCTGGTTTCCTCGGCATTAGTGCGTCTCTTACCATTGAAGGCGCATTCGGCCTGGCCGGGCCGATCCACAGGCGAAGGATCGAGACGCAAAAAAACTTCACACAGTTGGAAAATAGTGTTTGACAGATTGCGGTATGGCCCCCTATAAACCGCTTCAAGACGAGGGCAGCGGTTGCTTCTGGCGGCCAACGAACTCGCTCCTGATTTTGGTCTG
>JAQGJP010000064.1 GCA_028290545.1 Rhizobium sp.
GCTTCTCCAAGCTCAAGCACTTTCGCAGGGTCGCCACCCGCTTCGAGAAAACCGCTAGAAACTACCTGGCGGTCGTCACAATCGCCGCTATCGTCCTATGGATCAGATAAGTGTCCACACGACCTAGAGGGTGGTCCGTTCGCGAAGAAGAAGGCGGCCACGGCCGATGTCGCATCCTTTAGCTCGGAGCATGCCTTCCATATGATGCTCCAGACCTGCACCGCATGCCACGCGGCGTTCCGGCTGAAACGCTAGGGCCTGGGAAAAACCCTGTTTGGATCAGCGCCCGGGTGACACCAAGTCGGAGCAGATTAGCGTCCGCAATGTGATGGACTCGTAGATGACATATGATTGGAGCAGTGTGCCAAGTGGGCCGCGATCCTTTCAACCCGGGTGATCGGGGCGATCTGCTTGCCCAACATGCTGGGCTTCCTCTAGCACGCAACGTTTCTCATGATACCATTTTCCTTCAACGAAGCAGGATTTCCCTGATGGCAATGGCGACAAGGATAAATCCGGCAACTGCTTCTATGCTCTTGGACAGCCCCGAGATCAACCTTGGCCTCGCCGCGAGTAGTCGCACGACCTGTTGCCGGAAGACGACGACCGTCAGCGCCGTGAGCGAGAGTGTGAATATCACGCCCAGCATCATCACGACGGCGAACAGCAGGCCAGCGACGGGCACGCCGCGAGACATCGAGAAGGTCATGACGAACAGCGTCAGCGGACATGGGATCAACCCGGCCATCATGCCGACGGTCAAGCCTTCCTTGTCGCCGTGGACATGCGGGTGTCGGAAGAACGCGCTCCACAGCATCCACAGGCCGATCAATCCCAGCAGACCGCGGCTGATGTTTTCGAGAGCGGGTGTATCTCCCGCACTACCAAGCATCCTGGACACGAGGGGCAACGAGAACCATGCGATCAGAACCGCCGTGGTGACGTGCGTGAAAGACAAGGCGAGCGATACCAGGAGACCGTGCCCGACCCCTGCCGACGATCCTGTCAGATAGGTGGCGAGGATCGATTTGCTGTGACCCGGGGTCATCGCGTGAACCGCGCCGAAGACGATCCCGAGGGGAAGGAAGCCAAGAAAAGCCGCCCAGCTGCCGCCTGCGGCGAACGCCTTGATGTGTTCGGCGAGCGCCAGGTAGATGTCGCGCTGTATGTCGATCACGATCTGCAGCATGCGTCATCCGATCACGTTCAGTGTCACTGCCGCGACCGCCACGTACCGTGTGAGTTTGGCAATCGCGACCAGTACGATGAAGGTCGAAAACGGCTCCCGCATGACACCCGCGACGACCGTCAGCGGATCGCCGATGATCGGCACCCAACTCAGCAGAAGCGACCACTTGCCGTAGCGATGATACCAGGCCTTCGCCCGTTCGAGCATCGTCGGGCCGACGGGAAACCAGCGCCTGTCCCGAAAGTGCTCGATGCCACGGCCGAGCCACCAATTGACGACGGAACCAAGCACGTTGCCGACACTAGCGACGGCCACCAGCAGTTCCGGCGAATAGGTCCCGGTCAGGAGTAGTCCGACCAGCACTGCCTCGGATTGGGCAGGCAGGATCGTCGCCGCAACAAAGGCTGCTGTGAACAGGCCAATGTAGGTGACAAAGTCACCCACCGGTGGGTCGCCCAGGAGCCATTTTGTCTCTCCGCGCCCTCAGTGGTTGTGTCCCTGCGGTTCCAACATCTTGAACGGAAGGCGCTCATTCTGCCTGGTGTCCGTCAGCAACAACTCGGCTTCGAAATCGTGCGGTTCGTTCGGGGCTTCCAAGCTCTGCAAAAGATGATGATCTCCATCAACGGGGACCAGGGTGTGCCGTTCAACGGAATCGGGCCGCTGGATTGCAACAGTGGCTGCTAACCCTTCGACATGGCGCGACACGCGGAGACGGAACCGTTCGCCCGCATCTGTATCGACGATTTCCAAAAGGCCTTGCGCCAGCTTCCCGCTGACACGGAAGGGATCGGGCGCATGATGGTGGCCGCTCGCCTCCGGTGCGACGACACGCACGGTCGCGACAGCAAGCGCAGGCATGTGGGCGAACAATTCATCTTCCAGTTTCGCGATGATAACGTTCGCCTCGGCGAGCAGCATGCCAGGATCGATGACCACCGCCAGATCGACATGCAGCTTGTGGCCGAGCCAACGCGCCTTCGCCTCGACTACCTTCTCGATGCCCTGAACGTGAGCGGCGGCGTGCTCGATCTCGTCAACCATACCGGGTTCAACACCGTCCAGCATGCGGGTGAGTACCGAACGGGCCGATTGCCAGACGATTCCGAAGATCGCGAGAGTGATCAACAGGCCGACGATCGGGTCCGCCAACGGGAAGCCGAGCCAGACACCGATAGCGCCTGCGACCACTGCAAGACTAGTAAGACCGTCGGTTCTGGCGTGATATCCATCAGCGACAAGCGCGGCGCTGTTGATCTCTCTGCCGACGCGGATGCGGAACACCGCAACTGCCTCATTGCCCAGGAAGCCAACGATTCCGGCACCGATCAGCCAGCCCAGATTTCTGATCGGCATAGGATGAACAAGGCGATCGACGGCCTCGTAACCAGCGACAATCGCACTGAACAGGATGATCAGAACAATGGCGATCCCTGCCAAGTCCTCGACACGGCCGAGCCCGTAGGTAAATGTTTTCGTTGGTTTTCTGCGAGCCAACACAAAAGCGATCCAGAGCGGGATAGCCGTCGTGGCGTCCGCTATGTTGTGGACGGTATCGGCGAGGAGCGCCACACTGCCGGAGATCGCAACAACCCCGAGCTGCATAATCGCGGTCGCCGCCAGAATGACGAATGACCATTTGATCGCCCAGATACCGCGGTCCGTGGTCGCAATCGTGGCGTCGATTACCCCATGCGTATGACCATGCGGGCCGTGATGGTCGTGACCACCGTCATAAGCATGGCTGGGGCTGCTAAATCCAAACCAAACCAAAACTCTATTCCACATGGCGGTCTCGCTGTGTGTTGGGTGCGCGGGGAGCCGTCTCTCTGAAGGCCAGTTCCACGGTCACCGCTCTGGATTCAAAGGTACTTTGTAATTGTCTTGAACTCGTCCATTGACTGCCGTTGTTCTCGACCGTCTTTGCCCAGGGTATCCTCCAAGCAGTGATCCAGATGGTCTTGAATCAAGGTGCGTTTGGCATTCGCAATTGCCTTCTCCACAGCATGCAGTTGCTGTGCAATATCGACGCAAGGACGATGTTCCTCGATCATGGAGATCACGCTTCTGAGATGCCCTTCGGCCCGTTTGAGGCGCTTGACGATCTCGGAATGGCTCTCGTGAATGTGCTCTGTCATGTCGTTGACCTATCCCCCTGGAAGGGATAAGTCAACGACACAATAGCTTGCCGACTCGACGCTTCTGCGCCTTCGTCCGGCAAAGCGATCAATGCCGTCCTCGAAAGGTACTCGTCTCAATGGCCACATGTCCCTGCGGTTCGAAGCAAGAGTTCGAAGCATGTTGCGGCCGCTTTATCGCAGGTGAACCCGCGCCGACGGCTGAAGCTCTGATGCGGTCGCGCTACACCGCCTATGCGCGCGGTGATCTCGACTACATCGAACGGACATGCACCGAGAACGCTCTCCTGACGTTCAACCGCGTCGACATGGAAGCGTCCTTGCCCGGCACCGAATGGGTCGCCCTCGAAATACTCGAGACCAAAAGCGGGCTGGAAGGCGACACCGAAGGAACGGTTAAATTCTCGTTCCGCTACCGCCATGGCGGCCGCGACTTCTCCCAGCTCGAGAATTCGAAATTCCAGCGTGTCGACGGCGAGTGGCGCTACGACGAGAGCGAGGTGAACCCGAAATCTCCGCCCGTTCGCGTCGAGAAGATCGGCAGAAACGATCCCTGCACTTGCGGGTCGGGCAAGAAGTACAAGAAGTGCTGCGGCGCGTGAGATGAGTGAACAGCGCTTCGCCTGCACGGCCTGCGGACTTTGTTGCTCCGGCCTCGTGCCGTTGACTACACAGGAAGCCCTCACCATGGCGGATCGCTTTCCGCTCGCCATGACGATCACGCCCGTCAAACCGGGCACCCGCGGTCAAGGTGTCGTGGAGACGATCGGGGCCTCGGTGGTGGTGCCGCCCAAGAAGCGGTTCTGGCTGCTTGTCTCGCCCGTCGCATTCATTCCACCGTCGATGCCATGTCCCGAACTCACGCCGGACAACCTCTGCGGCATCCATGAGCGGAAGCCGATCCGCTGCCGCACCATGCCGTTCTACGGATACAAGGACGAGGACCACCAACTGGACATGTTGACGCCTCGGAATGGGTGGCTATGCGACACGAGCGAAACCGCACCCGTCGTGTACCGTGACCGGAGGATCGTCGACCGAACCGATTTCGAGGCGGAGCGCCAGGCTCTCGTTGACCAGGCCGTAGGGCTTCGGCGTTACGCCGACCTGCTTCTCAAGCATTCCCCTGTCATGGGCGCTCGCGTCGCCAAGGCATCGCAATCTTCGCCGATCGGCCGTGTGGTCGTGAGCTTTGTGTCCTTCCTGCGGTATGACCGGAGCCTGGACCTCCTCGGGTTCGCCCGCAGTCAGACTCCGATCCTGGAGCAGTGGGAACAAAGGACCGCAGGCGACAGCAAGCTCACGGAATACAACACCTATTACCGGGAAGCCCTTTCAGACCTGCGGCGTTATTCGCAATGAGAGACAACCGGGCGTTCCCGTGGAAACAGCTCCGCCCATGCCAAAATGATGTAATGGAGCGTATCTCATTCATGGGAATATCGATTCTCATTCCAGCGCTTCGGCGCTTCAAGTCGGCGGTCGTGCCTTTGAGCAATTGCCTGACGATCCTTCTCATGCTCGCGGTGATGTTCCTGCCATTAAACGGCTTGGGGCACGCTGCCGCGGACCATGGAACGAGCGTCGAGTTCTCGCTTGGCGACCACGGCGGCGGGCATGGCCATAGCCACGACTTCGATGACGTGGACGTGGAAACCGTCTTTGACGAGAGTGATCATCATCACGGCGACCATACGCACGACAAGGCAAGCACTCCGCCGTCTCTCGATCAAGCCAAGCCCGTGACGGCTTCTGTCGGTTTCAAATTCCGGCACGAGCGGGCCCGCCAGGACCGCCTCTACGGTATCGACCGCCCTCCGAGACCTTTGTCGGTCGCTTGAGCCGCCGCGCACGCGGCAAGTCAACGAATCACAAGGTAAACTCATGCTACCCATCTTCAGACGGGGAAGCGAAGCCGCGCGGCTTGCATTCCCATCAATGCTGGCGATCGTCCTGATGCTCTTCACCGCCGGAGCGGCGGCGGCCCATGCCGTCGCCGAAGGCGACAAGGGCTACATCCAGGAAATCTCCGGCATTCACATCCTCCCCTTCATCTATCTCGGAGCCAAGCACATGGTGACGGGATATGACCATCTGCTCTTCCTGTTCGGGGTGATCTTCTTTCTCTACAGGCTCAAGCATATCGGCATCTACGTCAGCCTGTTCGCAATCGGACATTCGACCACGATGCTGCTCGGTGTCTACTTCGGCTGGAACGTCAGCTCCTATCTGGTCGACGCGATCATCGGTCTTTCGGTCGTCTACAAGGCGCTCGACAACCTGGGCGCCTTCAAGGTCTGGTTCGGCCGCCAGCCGGACACCAAGCTCGCGACCCTGATCTTCGGGTTTTTCCACGGCCTCGGTCTCGCGACCAAAATCCTGGAGTACCAGATCGCACAGGACGGGCTGATTCCCAACCTGCTCGCCTTCAATATCGGTGTCGAGATCGGCCAGTTGATCGCACTCACCGTCATCCTGATCGCCATGAGCTACTGGAGGAAGACATCGAGTTTCCTCCGCCATGCCTACACCGCCAACGTCGTGATGATGACCGCCGGCTTCGTGCTGATCGGTTACCAGCTCACGGGTTACTTCGTCTCCTGAACCCAACAAAGGATATCCATATGTTCAATTCGAACGCTCCCTCCCAGGACGATCTCCCGACCTCCCGCCAGCTGGCGATTTCCACTGTCATCGCCGCCGCATCGGCCGCCGTCATCCTCTTCACCATCGTGCTTCCGTCCGAATACGGCATTGATCCGACCGGCGCGGGCCGTGTCCTGGGACTGGCGGAAATGGGCGAGATCAAGACGCAGCTCGCGGAGGAAGCCGAAGCTGACCGCCTTCAGACGATCAAGGCACCCGCGACACAGGAACTTCCCAAGGACCAAGGGTCGGCCCTGATGGAAACCATCGGCAGCTTCTTCATCTCGTCCGCCCACGCCGAAGAGATGTGGAAGGAACAGATGACGGTGACGCTCGCACCGGGCGAGGCGACCGAAATCAAGCTCTCGATGAAGGCGGGAGCGAAGACCACGTATTCGTGGAGCGCGGAAGGCGGCACGCTGAACTACGACCTTCATGCCGACGGCGACGCTTCCACGACGAGCTACAAGAAGGGACGCGCTCAGCCGGGCGACGAAGGCGTGTTCGAAGCGGCTTTCGACGGCTGGCACGGTTGGTTCTGGCGCAACCGATCCGCCCAGCCCGTTAAACTGACCATCAAGGCTTCTGGAGACTTTGCGGAGATGAAGAGGCTGAAGTAGCAGGCACCTCATTGGGAGTGAATGCTGTGGAGTTCCATTGCATTCGCTCCTCGCCCGCTCCTGCCGCGGCGAGTGTCTGGCAGGCAGTCGAAATGCTGGCGGTGAAATGGAGGCCCTGCCTGGGAGTCGAACCCGGATCGGCTGCGAACGAAGCAGCTGCTCTGACGTTAAGCTACGAGGGCCGTTGACATCTTGATCCCACGAACCGACTCTCCAAAGCAAGTGAAAGCAGTCCCTATGGTTATCGCATAGGGTTAAGCGGCATCCATTCAGGGCTGGCAACTCAAACGGCGGCTACGCCGAACTTCCGGCCTTCCTTGGCAGGCGTCGCGTCGATCTTGCCTCTTCCTTCGGCGAAACCTTCGATGATGGGACAGTCTGGGCGGTGGTCGCCGTGGCAATTGTTGGCGAGGTGCTTGAGGGTCTTCGTCATTTCAGCGATGGCTGCGGCTTTCCTTTCGAGTTCCGCGATCTGTTCCATGGCGATGGCCTTGACGTCGGCGCTGGCCCGCGAGCGGTCCCGCCAGAGCGCGAGCAACGTCTTCATCTGTTCGACGGTGAAGCCGAGGTCTCGCGCCCGGCGAATGAAACGAAGCGTGTGGATTTCGTTGTCGGTGTAAGTGCGGTAGCTGGAGTCCGTCCGATGGGCGGGCTTGATGAGCCCGATCTGCTCGTAGTACCGGATCATCTTGGATGAGACTCCGCTCGCCTTGCTTGCGTCACCAATGTTCATGATCGTCTCCTTGCGTGATGGGGACGCGCGCTGATTGGCGCGCGTCGATGGTTTCACTGCGGGCGGAAGCTCCGGAGCCTGAGGGCGTTGGCGAGCACGAAGACGCTCGACATGCCCATGGCGGCGGCCGCCAGGACCGGAGAGAGCAGCGTGCCGTTCACCGGATAGAGAACACCCGCGGCGACCGGGATCAGGACCACGTTGTAGGCGAAGGCCCAGAACAGGTTCTGCTTGATGTTCCGGATCGTCGCCTGGCTGAGAGCGATGGCGCGCGACACCCCGGTCAGCTCGCCCGACATCAGCACGACGTCGGCGCTCTCGATGGCGATGTCCGTGCCCGTTCCGACGGCGAGGCCGACATCCGCTTCCGTGAGCGCGGGAGCGTCGTTGATGCCGTCGCCGATGAAGGCGACCTTCCTGCCGCCCTCGCGGAGCCGCTTGACGGCGTCCACCTTGCCGTCGGGCAGGACCTCGGCGACGACCTCGTCTATCCCGAGCTGAGCGGCAACCGCACGGGCCGTGTGGCCGTTGTCTCCGGTGATCATCGCCACCTTCAATCCGAGCGCATGAAGTGCGGCGATCGCCGCCGGTGTCGAGTCCTTGATAGGGTCGGCGACCGCGATCACTGCGGCGAGCCTGCCATCGACGGCTGCATAGAGTGGCGAGCGGCCAAGTCGGCCCAGTTCTTCGGCACGGTCGGCGAAACCCGAGACATCGATGCCTGCGGCGGTCATCGCGCGGTCGGCACCGATCAGGACCCTCCGGCCTTCGACGATACCGCTAACGCCGAATCCGGGTTTAGCGTCGAAACCCGAGACCGCGACAGGAATGACACCGAGTTCCTTAGCCCCGGCAACGATGGCCTGGGCGATCGGATGCTCCGAATGCGCTTCGACACTGGCAACCAGACGCAGGACCTCGATCTTGGCGAAACCTTCCGCGACGTCGAAGTCGGTGAGTTCCGGCCTGCCTTTGGTGAGTGTGCCTGTCTTGTCCAGCGCCACGACGTCCACGTCGCGCAGGCTCTGCAGCGCCTCGCCCTTGCGGAACAGGATGCCGAACTCGGCCGCGCGCCCCGTGCCGACCATGATCGAGGTCGGGGTTGCGAGACCCATGGCGCAAGGGCAGGCGATGATCAGGACGGCGACGGCGTTGACGAGCGCATAGGTCAGCGCGTGGTCAGGACCGAGGGCGAGCCAGGCCAGGAAGGTGACGGCGGCGGCCGCGATGACGGCCGGGACGAACCAACCCGTCACCTTGTCGACCAACGCCTGGATCGGCAGTTTCGAGCCCTGTGCGGCTTCGACCATGCGAATGATCTGCGCGAGCAGCGTGTCGCCGCCGACCTTTGCCACCCGGAAAGTGAACGAACCCGTCTTGTTTATCGTGCCGCCGACGACTTCCGAGCCGGCAGCCTTCTTCACCGGAACCGGTTCGCCCGTGATCATGGACTCATCGACATAGGAGTCGCCCTCGACAACGGTGCCATCGACCGGAACCTTCTCGCCCGGCCTGATGCGGACGATGTCGTTCCGGCGCACGTCGGCGACCGGGACTTCGACGAATTCGCCGTTCCGCTCGACGAAGGCTGTCTTGGGCTGCAGACCGATCAGGTGCTTAATCGCCTGGCTGGTCTTGCCTTTGGCGCGCGCCTCCAGGAAGCGACCCAGCAAGATCAATGTCACGATGACAGCCGCCGCCTCGTAATAGACGTTCTCGGTTCCCTCCGGCAGCAGGCCCGGGGAAAAGGTCGCGATCACCGAATATCCCCAAGCCGCCGAGGTGCCGAGCACGACGAGCGAATTCATGTCCGGTGTCCAGCGCAACAGGTTCGGCACGCCCTTCTGGAAGAAGCGCAGGCCGGGCCCGAATAGGACGAGCGAGGCGAGCGCGAACTGGAGGTAGCGGTTCTCCTCCATCCCGATGTTCTCCATCACCCAGACATGAATGGCGGGGACGAAGTGCGAGCCCATCTCGAGAACGAAGAGCGGCAACGTGAACACGGCGGCGAATGCCAACGCCATAGCGAGCTTCTTCAGTTCCTCGGCCTTGCGGTCGGGTGCGGCTGTCGCCCCCGTCTCCTCGCGCGGATGGATGACCTCGTATCCGGCCTTGCGGACCGCGCCTTCGAGCGCGGCGATATCGCCTCCGGTGAAACGGACGGTGGCCTTCTCGGTCGCGAGGTTGACGGAGGCCTCGAGCACGCCGGGAACAGCCGCGAGCGCCTTCTCGACACGGCGAACGCATGATGCGCAGGTCATGCCTTCGATCTGCAGTTCGCGGGTTTCGACGCGAGGCTCGTAGCCCGCCTTCGAGATCGCCTGGAGCACTGCGTCTGCGACGGCCGGGTCGCTGAAGCTGACAGTGGCCCGCTCCGTTGCGAGGTTCACATTGGCGGCCTGTACGCCGGGAACGGCGGCGATCGCCTTCTCGACACGGCCGACGCAGGACGCACAGGTCATGCCGTCGATGCCGAACTCGGCCCAGGAGGTGTCGAAACCTCGTTCTTCAGTCTTCTTGAGTGCAGTCATGGGATCGTCCCTTTCACTAACTGCACATGTAGATAATCCATCCAACAATGGTAAGGTCAAGCGCCACGTCGGGAAAAGTTTTCCCCTCCCACGCACTTGAGTTTGGGAGCATTATCGTTTCCGGCGAGCGGCCAGTTCTCGATAGAACGCTTCGGGCGAAACCCCGATCTCCTCGGCCACGCCCTTCCAATCCCCTTTCACGGGCATCTCGCCTTCGTGCCAGGTGAGCCACGCGTCGAGCCGTTCGGAAACCGTGCGAAGCGAAACCAGTTCGGCGCGCCTCCTCGCCGCCTGGAGCTGATGCGACATCGCCAAAGCCCACGCATGGCAGAACCGGACGTCGGTGTCGAGGAGTCGTTGGATATCGGTGATCGCATAGGCTTCGGTCTCAGCGTCCGTCATCGCGATACCATCGCAATGGTAGCTCGGCGAGAATACCGAGGCCTCCGCAAAAATGTCGCCAGCAGCAGCCCGCTGAAGGACAGCGGTTTGTCCGTCGGCCTGGTACCGCACCAGCCGGATCGAACCAGATCGGACCGCATGGAGCGTCTCGACAGTATCGTTCCGGTGGAAGACGAAAGCTCCGGCCGCGAAAGAGCGGCTCGCGTGGGGGAAGTTTCGGAGGCTTTCAAGAAGTTCGATCGACATGACAGCTATCATGTCTCGATTTCGGCGGGGCGCTCAAGATCGCCGGGCACGAAGGAGAAAACAATGCGATATCTTCCCATCATGATCGCGGTCGCCATCTCGGCCCACTCTGCCCTCGCTAAGACAGTCACCGCAAGCATGCGCACGCGTCGCCATATGCCGGGCAGCAGGCCCGCGACATCAAGGCGCTTTCCCAACAGGACATCGAGGAACTCCTCCGGGGCGGCGGCTGGGGTCTGGCAAAGGCGGCTGAGATGAACGGCATGCCCGACCCGACACATGTTCTCGACATGGCGAGCGATCTCGGATTGTCCTCGGACCAGACGGCGAAGGTGCGCCAAGTGCGCGACGAGATGCGGCAGGCGGCCATGGCTTTGGGAAAACAGTTCGTGGCCAAGGAGGGGGAACTTGAAGCGAGGTTCCGAGGCGGTGAAATCGCCGAAAAGGAACTGGACCGCCGGGTGAAAGAGATCGAGGTGACGAGGGCCGAGCTTCGGATCGTCCATCTGCGCGCTCACATTGAAGTTTCCAGAATTCTCGCGAGAGAACAGACGGAACAGTACGGCAAACTTAGAGGTTACCGCTGAACGAACCCGCCCGGCAGCGGGATGCCCAGTGCCGGGCGGGTCGGAGGCGGTTCATGTAGACTTGTACGTCGCCGGATATCCCGCCTCGTCGAGGGCCGCGCCGATCGTGCTCGGATCGACGGAGGTCTCGACGGTCGCCTTACGCTCAGTGAGGTCGACGTTTGCGACGGCGGCGGGGTCGGCCGACTTGATTGCTTTGGTGACCGTGCCCGCGCAATGGCCGCAGGTCATGTCCGGGATGTCGAATTCATACATGGTCAAATCTCCTATTGTTGGGACATGACAGGATATGGGGCTTCCAACGCTGGCAAGGTCAAGGGGGCCATACTCGCTTCTCGGCCCGATGATTGGCTGAGGCAAGCTCGAGTTCGTTTCCTCCCCTGACGTTGGGCAAGCGAGAATCGCAAGGGGAACCTCGACATCCGCGCCGAATACGAAGGCGGAGATGTGCAGCCAGCGATCGATATCACAACGTCCTGATCGGTGAAGTCGAAGGAGCCATGTGCCTCCGCCTCATCGGAGACAAACGCAAGACACAGGTCACAGCGCTGATAAGCCAGGACGACGGAGGCATCAGGCGCATCACCTTGCAGACCTTCCAATCCCGCGCCGGGGACTGGTACCAAGGGTACGAGAAGGGCTCCTTCATCTTCCGGTCTGACGAGTTCGAGAAGCTCGTCGCGTTTCTCGAAAGCATCCAGTTCATCGAGCGGTCCAACGAGCACCGTTTCGATGTGCGCGACATCTCGGTGGGCAACGGCCCGAAGATCATCACCGACGCTTCCGAAGGCGCTACTCTCGCGCATCAAGAGGCTGGATCACCACCAGCGGGAACGCCTCTTCTGCGGGTTTCATGCAGACCTCAGCCAGAGCGAAATCAACCTCATTCTTGGACGTCGGCAGGCGCTCGAGGCGTTCGAAGGCCAACTCGTAGAGGGCGAGTGGGCGGAAGCGATGTGGCAGGACTTCTTCGAGCGCCAGAGCTGGGTCTTTGGATACGGCCTCGACTACAGGATCATGCGGCCTTTCGACCGCGAGATGGTGGTTGGCGCAGGTGGCACGGACAACCAGGAAAGGCCGACAGTCGACTCCCTGATGAACTTCACCGACTACTCGGTTCTCGTGGAGATCAAACGGCCCGACACACCGATCTTCCAGCAGCGCCGCTCCGGCCGTTCCGGTACGTGGAGGTTCAGCAACGAGTTCATGGATGCCGTTTCGCAAGTGCTCGAGCGGGAGGCGGAATGGCTCGCGCAGGCGTAGTCCGGGCAGAACTATGACAAGTCCGGCACGCGCCGGCCGACAGCAAGGACTTGTGACCCCAAGGCGATTCTGGTGACAGGCCGGGGAGCCGAAATCGAGGGTGCGGGCACTGCCCGTGATGCCGAGGTGAGACGCGACACATTCGAGCTCTTCAGGCGCGACACTCGGAACCGGACATCGTCACCTTCGACGAACTACTCGAACGCGCACGTTTCATCACGAGAGACTGAGCGGTCGATGACGCTCCGCCCCGACAGAGTACCGCTGTTCGGCAGCAAATGTCACCAGAACAAGAACGCATGAAGGCCGCAATGGGCCGAAGCGGTCATCGGCTTCTGCGGGAGTGCGTGCACATCTTCCGGCTGGCGGACAGTTTTCGTTGTCGGGTTGTATGCGTCAGTACCTCTCGCCTTCGATGGCTTATGCCCTCATCCGGGGGGTTTTGGCGAACACACTTAGACCGAGCCAGTCCTGCATGTCGCGCGCGAGACCCCTGTCCCCTTCAAGTATCAGCATTTCTGCATCGGTTTCCTGACGTATGGTCGTTAGGCCCATCCAAATTGCAGTCATCGAACGGAGCGACCCTTCAACGAGAAGGTCTACATCATAGCCCGGATCGAAGTTACAGAGATCGACTTTCCCGTTTTCGACCACAAGCCACCAGCACTTTTGCGCGGCCGAAAGTTCCGGGTACAGAAACTGTATCGTACACCGACGGGACGGAAGTCTGCTCGTGTCCAGGCTCCGGCGCATATCCCACATGAGAAGCGAAGGGTCGAGATTCTTCAAGGAAAGTCGCGATTCCATCCACCGTTGGGCCCAATTTCCGAGACCGATGATAAGAGGTCTCAATTCCTCTCCCGCTTCCGTGAGTCGATAGTCGGTCGTGCCGTTCGCAGCCCGTGTGACTGTGATGACGCCCGATTGTTCCAGTTCTTTCAGTCGTTTTGACAGAAGTCCTGGCGACATTTTTGGTAGACCGCGGCGCAGTTCGTTGAAGTGCGTCGATCCGCAAAGGAGCTCGCGCACAACCAGGGTCGTCCAACGCGAACAGAGGATTTCCGATGCCATTGATACCGGGCAAAATTGCCCGTAGCCGTCACGCTCTCCCATAGCAACCTCCAAAGGTCTTGATCAGGCACGGTATTGCAAGGCAACCGATCTGCCAAACGTTTCCTTCCCTGGCCTTGCGGACCCGGAGTTTCAGTACAGTTCGTGTACTAGCAGAAGTCTTGCGATGAGCGCAAAGTCTCAATTCTCACAACACAGGAGGCACTGACATGCATGGGCTTGCAGAATCTACAGAGAACGTGGCCGGCAGTCGGACGATCGCCGACCTGACCAATTCAGTCCTGCCAACCATCGCGCAACGAGCGGCATCGATCGATGAGAGCGACACCTTTGTCGCGGAGAATTACGCGCTGCTGAAGGAAGCTGGCCTTGTGCGGGCAGGCGTTCCGATCGAATTGGGTGGGGCGGGCGCGGAAGTGCCTGAGCTTGCTGAGATGCTCAAATCCCTGGCCCGCGTCTGCGGGTCAACGGCGCTTGCCTTTTCCATGCATACACATCAGGTCGCCATCCCGGCCTGGCGCTGGCGATATCAGAAGGTGTCGGCAGTGGAGCCGCTCCTGAGACGTGTCGCTTCGGAGCAAATCATTCTGCTTTCGAGCGGCGGTTCGGACTGGATCGGTGGATCGGGCAAGGCGGTGAAGGTTGATGGCGGATACCGGATCACCGCGCGTAAACGATTTACCTCTGGCGCGGCGGCGGGAAACATCCTGATGACCGGCGCGGTTCATGAAGGACAGGACGGCACGCGCTCCGTCATTCACTTCGGCGTTCCGATGGCATCGCCGGAGGTTTCGATTGAGGATACGTGGCGAACACTTGGAATGAGAGGTACCGGGTCAAACGATATCCTCATCGAAAACCTCTTCGTGCCAGACGCGGGTGTCGCATTTTCCAGAAACGCGGGGCAATGGCATCCAGTATTTCAAGTCATTGCCACGATCGCGTTTCCACTTATCTATGCGGTCTATCTTGGCGTGGCCGAGAGCGCTCGCGACATCGCAGTCAACATGACGCGTAGCAAGGCCAACAGCCAACATCTAATCGGTCTGATCGGGCGCATGGAAACCTCCCTTAGGGCCGCACAGATCGTTCATCGGTGGATGTTAGAGGTCGTTGCCCGAAATGAACCCTCCGCTGAGACCGTCAACGAGGTCATGATGGGTCGTTCCCTGATGGCGCAGCACGCTATCGAGGTGACGGAACTTGCAATGGAGGTCGCAGGCGGCGCGGGTTTCTATCGCGAGAATGGGCTGGAGCGGCGGTTCCGTGACATACAGGGGGCTCGCTATCATCCAATGCAGCCCGGAGCCCAGGCGCAATATGCAGGTTTATTCGCACTCGGACTTCCAACTGAGCACATTTTCTGACTCCTGACGCAACGACGAACTCCACGGATTCGTAGGTTAGGTGGTGTAGTTCGACATCCAGAATCCGAATGGACGAGCCCCGCCGGCTGGGCTGACAGAGCAACTTCTAGTCCGCAATGGGCCGATTTTGTTGAAAAACTCGGGTGTTGCCTACAGGTCAAATTGCTGATTCACTTCGGTTATCGAAAGTGGAGCGAAGCACATGCTGGGACCGAGGCAAGTCGATCAATCCGCGTTGTTTTATGAATTCTCACTTGAGGGCCACATCCCCGCAGATCACATGCTTCGCTCTATAGACCGTTTTGTCGATCTGTCGGAGGTGCGTCGAGAACTGGCGGATTCCTATAGCCACACGGGGCGGCCATCGGTCGATCCGGAGCTGATGATGCGCATGCTGCTCGTCGGTTATTGCTTTGGTATCCGTTCGGAACGTCGACTCTGCGATGAGGTGCTGTCCGTCTGCGAATGATTTGAGACCAATCGGCGTTGGGAAGATTGGAGTTTCTGGTCCGTCTTTGGCTTCGATTTATGCTGCTTGCTGGCGATGTTGCAAGCGGCGGCGTTTGATGGTTTCGCGTTTGGTCCTTTCTCGCTGTATCAGGATGGAGTGGCCACGTCCGAAGTAGACGTCAGCCG
>JAQGJP010000020.1 GCA_028290545.1 Rhizobium sp.
ATACAGGCTCTCGGCGATACCCTCGCGGCGACACAGAGCCGCAATACTCTCCTCGCCACGCAGGCCCTCCAGCACGATGCGGATTTTGTCCTCGGCGGAATGATGCTTGCGCGTCGCACGCCGGATATCCTTGATGACCTGTTCTGCCGCCGGCTTCTGCGGCCCGGATTTCTGTCTCATCTTCGCTTCCTTTGATTGGGCTACGATGAACCAGAAATCCTCCCTTCTCAATTACCCGGCATTTGTCTCAAGGGCGTCGATGGCGGACAATCTAGGGTGACGTGCAAACATCTCGCCTGAATTCCGACAACGCGATTCCGCCGAATTGCGGATATTTTCTCCTACCTAATAACCGATCTGGGGAACAACCTTTCAAGAATTTTACCGTCTACTATCGGCCCTGGGAAAAACCTCCCACCAAAATGCAAGGATCCCTAAAAGATTATTGACATCCAATGCACGTTTATGCATGTTTACGCCAATTCATACCGGATTCGAATCATGTCCACCGAGCTCCTGCTGCACGAGCGGCAAAGCATCATACGCAAGCGGCTTGCCGACAAGGGCCGCGTCATCGCCACCGATCTGGCGCGGGAGTTCTCGATTTCCGAGGACACGATACGCAGGGACCTGCGCGAGATGGCGGCGGCGGGACTGTGCAAGCGGGTTTATGGCGGCGCGCTTCCCGCGACACTGGAAGAAGACAACAGCCTTCTCAACCGCCTGTCGATCAAACCGGAGCGCAAGGACGCGCTGGCCAAGGCTGCAGTTGCCGGTTTTCGCCCCGGCATGACCCTGTTCATCGACGCCGGCACCACCAATCTGGCCATCGCCCAGGCAATTCCTGACGAGCTCGCGCTGACCGTCATCACCAACGCGCCGGTCGTGGCCGCCGCCCTGCTCGACCGACGCAATATCAATGTGATCATGATCGGTGGACAGCTCGAGCGCAAATCCGGGGCCGTGCTCGGCTCCAGGGCCATGCAGGATGCGGCGAATTTTCATCCCGACATTTGCGTGCTCGGCAGCTGCGGCATCGATATCGACAGCGGCGTGACCGCTTCCTTCTACGAGGAAGCCGAATTCAAGCGCTTCATCTCCACACAAAGCAGAAAGGTGATGGCCGCCGTGACCAACGACAAGCTCGGTGTCCCCACACCGTTTGCGGTGATTCCGCTCGGCGGATGCAGCACGGTGATCATCGAGCACGATGCCGATCCCGCCATGGTCAAGGCGATCGCCGGGCAGGGCATCGCGCTGGTCCGCGCCGGCGCGCCCCGTAAGGCGTGAAGTTGTCGACGCCCTGTCGCGAGCCGACTTCCGATTGAATTTGAAATCGCTTTCAGGCGCCTGATATGGCATTGAGGGCCAACACAATCCGCAAGACACGGATATTCTGGAGGACATACATGGCCGACCAATCCCTGCCGACGAGCCAGGCGCGACTCACCGGGAGCTATCCAAAGGAGCGGATTGCCGTCTGCCTGCTCTTTCTTGCCAATGGCCTCTATATCGGCGCCTGGTCGCCAAAAGTGCCGGTGATTGCCAAAACGCTGGATCTTTCGCCCTTCTATGTCAGCCTGATCATGGTGTTCTTCGGCATCGGCTCGATTTCCATCATGCCGCTTTGCGGCGCCCGGATCGCCAAATACGGTTCCAGCATTCTTGCCAAGCTCACCGCGATCGTCTTCCTGCCAACCATGCTGCTGATCACGCTGGCGCCCAACGTCTGGACGGCGGCAGCGGCGGTCTTCCTGTTCGGCGGCTTTGCCGGCGCGCTCGACGTTGCCATGAATGCCAATGCCGTCGAGGTCGAAAAGTCGATGCGCAAGGCGATCATGTCGTCGAGCCACGCTTTCTGGAGCCTCGGCGCGCTGATCGGCTCGGCGGCCGGCGGTTTCATGATCGAGCAATTCGGCGCGCTGCAGCATGCGATCATCATCACTATCATCGATGCGATCCTGCTGATTGCCGCTTTCTCGATGATCCTGCATGACGGACCGCATATCGAGGAAACCCACGCCGGTGCGGCGCCGAAGGCAAGCCTGTTCAAAAGCCCCCTGCCCTGGCTGATCGGCATCGTCGCGCTGTTCTGCATGGTGCAGGAAGGCATCGTCATCGACTGGTCGGCGCTCTATCTCAACACCGAACTCAACTCCAGCCTGACGCAGGCAGCACTCGCGGCCGGGGCTTTCCATGGCACGATGACCATCATGCGTTTTGCCGGCGACGGCATCCGCGACCGGCTGGGCGCCGTGCTGACGATGCGGATCTCGGGCGTCATCGCCTTTGTCGGCATGCTGCTCGCCGGCGTCGCGCCCAATGCCTATCTCGCCATCGCCGGGTTTGCACTGTCGGGGATCGGCATTTCCAACATGGTGCCGATCGCATTCTCCGCCGCGGGCAACCTGCCGGGCATGGCCAAGGGCGTCGGCCTGTCGGTCGTCACCATCATGGGCTATTCGGGCACGTTGTTCGCGCCGACCCTGTTCGGCTTCGTGGCGGAACATACCGGCTTTTCGGCGATCTATATCGGCACGCCGATGCTGTTGATCGTCGTGCTGGCGCTCTCCGGCCTTGCCCGCCATGCGGATGGAATCAGGGGACACTGAGTCGTACCAGCCATACGGCTTTTTGGCCCTTATGCCTTGTTTCGACAGCGCAAACATGGTTGACCTTTGAACCTGATGTTTGGCGAGGGAAGATCATGTCGTCCGAAGCGCTCGTGGTGATCGATATCCAGAACGATTTCTGCCCCGGCGGCGCGCTTGCCGTCGAGGCCGGCGACACGATCATCCCGCTGGTCAACCGGTTGATCGGCCGTTTCGAACATGTGGTGCTGACCCAGGACTGGCACCCGGCCGGCCATTCGAGTTTCGCCTCGACGCACAGTGGCAAGAGCCCGTTTGAGACCGTCGCCATGCCCTATGGCGAGCAGACGCTGTGGCCGGATCATTGCATCCAGGGAACGGATGGCGCCGAATTCCATGCCGCGCTCGAATGGACCAAGGCCGAGATCGTCATCCGCAAGGGTTTCAGGCCCGGCATCGACTCCTATTCCGCCTTCTTCGAGAATGACCACACGACACCGACGGGTCTCAGCGGCTATCTGAAGGAGCGCGGAATTACGAAAATCACGCTTTGCGGGCTGGCAACGGATTTCTGCGTCGCCTTTTCGGCCATCGACGCGGTCAACAGCGGGTTTGCAACAGAGGTCGTCCTGGACGCCTGCCGGGGGATCGACCTCGGCGGATCGATAGCGGCAATGACTGACACGATGAAAGCGGCAGGCGTAAAGCTCATATAAGCCGTCCAAGGGAGGGCCGCATGGCGGCAAAGACTGATATCGCCCGACGGGTGTGGAACCACACATGGAAGCTCGATCCGATCGTCCGCAGCCTGCTGGACACCGATTTCTACAAGCTGCTCATGCTGCAGATGATCTGGAAGCTGCATCCCGAGGTGACCGCGACGTTTTCGGTGATCAACCGCACCAGGACGGTGCGGCTTTCCGACGACATCGACGAGCAGGAATTGCGCGATCAACTCGATCATTGCCGCGAACTGCGGTTCACGAAGAAGGAAATGATCTGGCTGGCGGGTAACAGCTTCTACGGCCGCAAGCAGATTTTCGAACCGGAATTCCTCGCATGGCTCGCCAATTTCCGGCTTCCGGAATATCAGCTGGAGCGCAAGGACGGACAATACGAACTGCATTTCGAGGGCCGCTGGATGGAAACCACGATGTGGGAGATCCCGGCGCTGGCGATCATCAACGAACTGCGTTCGCGCGCGGCGCTGAAGGGGCTCGGGCAATTCACGCTCGATATCATCTATGCGCGGGCGAAATCGCGCATGTGGGACAAGGTGCAGCGTCTGCGTCAATATCCGGGCCTGCGGATATCCGACTTCGGCACGCGCCGGCGACACTCGTTCCTGTGGCAGCGCTGGTGCGTGGAGGCCCTGAAGGAAGGTATCGGCCCGGCCTTCACCGGCACGTCGAACGTGCTGCTCGCCATGGACACCGATCTGGAAGCCGTCGGCACCAATGCCCACGAATTGCCGATGGTGAAAGCTGCCCTTGCCGAGACCGACGAAGCGCTGGGACAGGCGCCCTACAAGGTGCTTGAGGACTGGACCCAGCTTTACGGCGGCAACCTGCTGATCGTCCTGCCGGACGCATTCGGCACGGCGGCTTTCCTGCGCGACGCCCCGGACTGGGTGGCCGACTGGACCGGCTTCCGGCCCGACAGCGCGCCGCCGATCGAAGGCGGGGAAAAGATCCTCGCCTGGTGGAAGGCGCATGGCCGCGACCCGAGGGAGAAGCTGCTGATCTTCTCCGACGGACTCGACGTCGATACGATCATCGAGACCTACAAGCATTTCCAGGGCCGCGTACGGATGAGTTTCGGCTGGGGCACCAACCTCACCAACGACTTTTATGATTGCGCCCCGGACGGCGTTGACGGGCTCGACCCGATCTCGGTGGTCTGCAAGGTGACCGAGGCCAATGGCCGGCCGGCGGTGAAGCTTTCGGACAATCCGCGCAAGGCGACCGGCGAACCCGCGGAGGTCGAACGCTACAAGCGCTTCTTCGGCACCGAGGACTTCCACGAGCTGCTGGTCAAGGTCTGATCGATTTCCATCACGAAAAGTTGTCGCAGTTTGTCGATTTTTGCAGAACTGCGACAAACCTTATCTTGACATAAGCACTCTCCTTTTGATTATAGAGAGATCGTAAAGGGATTGAGCGGATTCTCCGGCCATGATGGTTTGCAGTTGCAATGTCATTACCGACAGGGACATCAGGGAAGTGATCATATCATTTCTCGATGACGACTGCTGGCAGCTGATCGTGCCGGGCAAGGTCTATCACGCCATGCAGAAGCGTGGACGCTGCTGCGGCTGTTTCCCGAACGTCGTCGACATCATCGTCAAGACGACCGAGGAATATCACGCGATGCGCCGTTCCGAGGGCTTGGAAGTCGTCGATTTCATGGAGCGCCTGAAGCGCTTCCATCACGAGCAGAAGACCGCGATCATCGAACGCCGCCAGCGCATCCAGGCCGCTTGAATTCTTCCATACGCGGTGTTGCCCCCTCGGCGTACAATTTCATCCATCCAATTCTTTGGAATGATTCTAAAGGCGCTCGACATTTCTGGCCGTTCCTGATTTTATCCGCTCAGAGAAACGTCAAATAAGGAGTGTTCATCATGAAGGGCGATGCAAAAGTCATCGAGCGCCTCAATCAGGCGCTGTTCCTGGAGCTTGGTGCAGTCAACCAGTATTGGGTGCACTATCGCCTTCTCGAGGACTGGGGGTACCAGAAGCTTGCCAAGAAGGAGCGGGCCGAATCGATCGAGGAAATGCACCATGCCGACCGTCTGGTCGCGCGAATCATTTTCCTTGAGGGCCACCCGAACCTGCAGACGCTTGCGCCACTGCGCATCGGCCAGACGGTCAAGGAAGTCCTCGAATCCGATCTCGCCGGCGAGTATGATGCCCGTACCGCCTACAAGGCTTCCCGCGATATCTGCCACGAGGCTGGTGACTATGTCAGCATGAACCTGTTTGAAGATCTTCTGAAGGACGAGGAAGGTCATATCGACTTCCTCGAGACGCAGATCGAACTGCTGAGCAAGATCGGCGAAGAGCGTTACGGCTTGCTGAATGCCGAATCGGCCGACAAGGCGGAATAATTTTCATTATCCGATATGAAGACAGCCCTCGTCCGGCAACGGACGGGGGCTTTTTTGAGTTCAGGCAGCTTTCCGCTGCGCGTCGATGCTCCACGGGCCGGGGCCGGCGAAGAAGATGTAGAGAAACAGGAAACAGTAGAGAATGGCTGCGTCGCCACCGTTGAGAACCGGGAAAAAGCTGTTCGGCGCATGCGCGAGGAAATAGGCGAACGCCATCGTTCCCGACGCGATAAATGCGGCGGGCCGTGTGAACAGGCCGAGAGCGATCAGCGCGCCGGCGATCAGTTCCACCACGCCGGCGTTCCAGCCCATTGAGAACATCGGCGGGTTCAAGTCGCTTGCGGGAAAGCCGAGCAGTTTCGCTGATCCGTGAGCGAGGAAAATCAAACCGGCCACGATACGGACGATGCTCAGGACGCGCGGGGACCATGCGTCCAGGGTGTTCGGGAAAGCCATTCAAACTCCTTCAATCTTAACTTCAAAACTCCTCTTAAGCCGTCATAGACATGGAGCGACGTTATGTCACCGGCTTAATCAGTCACGATTGATAAGATTTCCGTGATTTGCGCTTGATTTTCCGATCAGGCCCCGACGCCGGACAGATGGGCGAACTCGGCCACCACTCTATCGTAGATGGCGCGCTTGAAGTCTACGATCAGCCCCGGCAGTTCATCCATCGGTTTCCATTCCCACTGGTCGAATTCGGCCTCATGGCCGCCGGGCGGAGGATTGATGGCGATTTCGCTGTCCTCGCCCTCGAAACGGAAGGCGAACCAAGCCTGGGTCTGGCCGCGATACTTGCCCTTGAGGCCGATGCCGATCAGATGCTCGGGCAGATCGTAATTGATCCATTCGCTGGCACGGCCGATCAGCTTCGCTGAAACAATGCCGGTTTCCTCATAGAGCTCCCGGACTGCCGCAATCTCCGGATCCTCGCCCTCGTCGATGCCGCCTTGCGGCATCTGCCAGAGCTGCGGCGAACCGTCATACTCGGAATTGCCGATCGGAATGCGCCGTCCCGCCCAGACGAGTCCGTCCCTGTTCAGCACCATGATGCCGACACAGGGACGATAGGGCAGGTCTTCCGCTTTGATTTTTTTGCTCATCTGAATCACTCTATTCTTTCAATTTCAATAACAGGAGTCCCTTCCCCACAAGGGGTGGGGCTTAACTTGCCGCTCCCCCTTCGCCAACAACAACGTCGTACGCAGCGAGAGGCAGGTATATGCCGGTGAGGCAATCTAGCCTCCCCTTTTTGGGGAGGGGAATCATATCCAGTCAACACTCAATTCGGAACTTCTGTCAGTGCGGAAACGCCGACGATTTCAATGCCGCGATCGCCCGCTTCCTTTGCCCATTCGGCGATCGCATCGACGCTCTCGTCGAAGCCGGACGCAACGCCGATCGCGGTGCCTTTCCGGAAGGCGATGCGCTCCAGTTCATCAAGCTTCTTCAGAATGGCGGCCTTGTTCACCTCACCGTCCAGCACAACATCGGCAAACGCATGCGGCATGGTGAATGCCTTGGCATAGGTCGCCGACAGCGACTGCGCCGAGGAGCCGTCGTCCAGAAACAGCAGTCCGCGCTGGCCGATATCGCGCATGACAGGCTCCAGCGCTGAAGGGTTTGCCAGCAGCTGCCCGCCGAGATAATTCATGATGCCGGTATAATTGGTCATCTTGGCCATGGATTGATGCAGCAGCGCTATGTTCTGATCCGGCGCATTGGCGTGGATCAAGGTCAGTGGGCCGGGATCGTTATCCGGATAATCAAACGGCTCCATTGGCACCTGCAGCAGGATTTCATGGCCGCCGCGGCGCGCCTCGGGCATCCAGCGCCCCAACGAATTGCCATTGGCGGCAAAAGCGAGCGTGATCTCCTCCGGCAGGATTTTCAACGCGCGCTGGGTGCTGGTCTGGCTGAGGCCGAGTCCGCCGATGACGATGGCAATCCGCGTGCCGCGCGCGCCCGACCACGGCCGGGCATAGCGCTCGAACGAACGCAATCCGTCGACCGAGATCACGGGCAATTTGCCGTCGGGCGTATCCTCGATCAGGTCCGGATCCGGAATTGCCGCCGCCTTGACGTCCTGCGGCCCGTTGGCTTTTGCATCGATGATGACAGGACCATCCTTGTTGCGATCCTTCGGGGTGATCTTGGTGACGATAGAGCCGTCTTCCATCACCTGCCGTTCGACATTGGCGCCATCGGTCGGCTTCGAACGGGTGAGCTTGTCGAATTGGGTGGGATCGCTTTCGGCCGTCTTGACGTCCGGGACCGGCTCTTGATCAACAATCGGATCGGTCTTTTTCTCGAGCCGGGCGACTTCCGGCTTCTCGAGCTTGTCCGGACGCATCGTCGGGTAGATCGAGATCGCCGCGATACCGACAACGGCCAGGGCGGTGAAGAAGCGGCCATAGGTAAAGACCTTCCGTCTTTCCCTAGGCGGCTTCCTGTCCTGGCCCAGAGGCGAATGAATGCCGGAGTTCAAGGGTGCCGCCCGCCGTTCGCCATCCAAAACAAATAAAATAGCAATTCAAAGGAATGCGGCGGGATTTGCATCCCGCCGCGATTGTCGGATCATTTGGTCTGTTCGGCCTTCTTCTGCTCGACAGCCACGGCCTTGCTCTGGTCCGGCGGGAAGGCCGGGTCCATTTTCTTGCCGCGCAAAAGATCGAGCGCATAATTCAGCTGGACGTCGTTCTTCGGATCCGGCGGAACGTAAGCCTGCGAGCCGGAGCCCTCGTCATTCTCGTCCTGACCCTTGATATGGCCCTTGAGCGAGGATTCCGCCGCCTTTTCGATCTTGCCCTGCAGTTCAGGCGGGATCGGCTCTTCGACCTTGATGTCCGGTGTGATGCCGATGCCCTGGATCGACCGGCCGGACGGCGTGTAGTAAAGCGCCGTCGTCAGGCGAAGCGCGCCATTGTCGCCGAGCGGGATGATCGTCTGCACGGAGCCCTTGCCGAACGAACGCGTACCGAGGACGGTGGCACGCTTCAGGTCCTGCAATGCGCCGGCGACGATTTCCGAGGCCGAGGCCGAGCCGCCATTGGTCAGCACGATCACCGGCTTGCCGTTGATAAGGTCGCCTTCGGTGGCCGAGAACCGGCGGGTTTCGCTTTCGACACGACCGCGCGTCGAGACGATTTCGCCCTTGTTCAGGAAGGCGTCGGAGACATTGATTGCCTGATCGAGCAGGCCGCCCGGATTGAGGCGCAGGTCGAGGACATAGCCCTTGAGCTTGTCGTCCGGCACCTGTGCCTGGATCTTTTCGATGCCCTTCTTCAGGTCGTCATAGGTCTTTTCGGTGAACGAGATGACGCGGAGGTATCCGACATCGCCCTCGACGCGGGTCTTCACGGCCTGGACGGCGATGATGTCACGCTTGATCGTCAGTTCGATCGGCTTGTCCGCGCCCTTGCGCAGGATGGTGAGCCTGATCGGCTCACCGATCTCGCCGCGCATCTTGTCGACCGCATCTTCGAGCTTCAGGCCGCGCACATCGGCGCCATCGATCTTGGAGATCAGGTCGCCGGCGAGAACACCCGCCTTGGCAGCGGGCGTGTCGTCGATCGGGGTGATGACCTTGACGAGATCGTTTTCCATGGTGACCTCGATGCCGAGACCGCCGAATTCACCACGCGTCTGCGTGCGCATGTCGTCGGCATCCTTGGCATTCATGTAGCTCGAATGCGGATCGAGCGAGGAGAGCATGCCGCTAATGGCATTTTCGACCAGCTTCTGCTCATCCGGCGGCGTCACATATTGCGCGCGGACACGTTCAAAAACCTCGCCGAAAACGCTGAGCTCCTTGTAGGTCGAGGAACCGGCCGCCTCAGCCGGGAGGCCGGCGGAATAGACGCCCACCATCGCGGTGGAGCCCAGCAACGCACCCAGAAGCAACAGAGAAGTTTTACGTAGCATTTCGCGCCTTTCCAAGATTTTTCGCGGACCACCAGGGCAACGAATCGACCGGTTTTCCGTCCTTTCGTAATTCTATGTATAGTGTCGGCCGGTCCGTTACCAGATTAAGACCCGCCGCACTTGCAATTCTCTTTTCACCCATCTGGCCGACGGGCTCGCCGGCAACGACAAACTGCCCCTGCCTTGCTGTTACAGCATCCATGCCCGAGAGGACAATATGATAATTCTCCCCGGCATTCATGATGATCATCTGGCCGTAGCTGCGGAAAGGACCGGCAAACATGATCCAGCCGTCCGCAGGCGCGGTCACCACCAGGCCAGGACCGGCGGCCACCATCATCCCCTGTGCCGGGTGGTTGGTGCCGTCATCCTCGCCGAAGAAGCGCAGCACATCGCCCGCCACGGGCAGATCCAGCTTGGCCTTCAGAACGGAGAAGGGATATGCTGGAGCAATGCGGTTTTTGTCGGGCAGCAGGGTCTCTGCATCGCGCCTGGCCTTCTCGATTTCCGCAGGCGTCATGTTCTGACGCCTGAGGTCTTCGAGACTGGCGGTTTGCGCGGCTTGCCGGGCAGACGCAATGTCCGTCTCGATCGATGAAATCAGGTTTTCGAGGCTGGTCGCGCGCGCGGCGAGTTCCTCCGTGCGCTTCTTCTCGCTTTCGAGTTCGGCCTTGTTGCGGATGCTGAGCTTGTCATTCTCGGCAATCAGCCGGCTCATCTTGTTTTCTTCTTCGAGCGCCGAGGCCATGGTGTTGACATAGCTCTGCCGCTCGGCGGCGATCTCGGTCCTGACGTCGGTCAGCGCTTTCAGGTCGGCCGCCAGCTTTTCGGTCTCGCCGCGAATGCCGGGCACGACGGCGCCGAGCAGGATGGCGCTGCGCACCGACGAAAGCGCGTCGTCCGGCGTGACCAGCAGCGCCGGCGGCGGATTGCGGCCCATCCGCTGGAGGGCGGCGAGCACTTCGGCCAGCAGGCCGCGGCGGGAATGCAGCGATGCCTTGACCGTGGCTTCCTTGCCCTGCAGTTCCTTCAGCCGGGCCTCGTTGGCCAGAGCCTGCCGCTCCAGGCCCTTGCGTCTGGCGGCGGAATCGACCAGCGCCTGGCGAAGGCCGGACGTGGTGCGTTCGATGCCAAGCAGGCTGGCTTCCAGGGTCTGCGAATGCGACTTGGCCTCGGCGATGGATTTCGCCAGGTCGCGCAATTCGCTTTCCGTCGCATTGCGGCGGATGGTCAGCACGCCCTCCTGATTGACGGGCGTAGTCGAACCCGGGACAATCTCCTGCGAAAACGACACGCCAAAAGACAGAGCGAATCCGACCGCAAGGGTCGCCGCCAATAATCCTGTCCTGGTTGATCTACGCAAACCTGTCCGCACCGGTGCCCGCAATGCCCGTCGAGAGTTGCGGTACATTAAGCTGATTTGCCTGAGGGACCAAACGGTTTCATACCCGGTGATACGGATGGCCGGACAGGATGGTGACGGCGCGATAGAGCTGCTCGGCCAGCATCACCCGCACCATCTGGTGCGGCCAGGTCATCTTGCCGAAGGAAAGCATATGGGTTGCGAGTGAAGCAAGCGCCGGATCGAGCCCGTCCGGGCCGCCGATAGCGACGATCAGTTCGCGCTTGCCGGCGTCGCGGATACCGCCGACGACTTCGGCGAAGGCCGGGCTGTCGAGCGCCTTGCCGCGTTCGTCGAGCAGGATCAGCAGCGCGCCCTCACCCAGCAGTTTTTCGAGATGTGTCGCTTCTTCACGCTTGCGCGTCTCCGCGTTGCTCGCTCGGCTCTCGTTGATTTCGGTGATCTTGCCGAGTTCGAGGCCGATAGCAGGGCCCGCCTTGGCAAAGCGGTCCAGATACCGCTCCGCCAACTCTCTTTCGGGCCCGTTTTTCAACCTGCCCACGGCGAATAGCGAAATCCGCATCGCGGGAACTCCAGCTTCGGACCAAAATCTTCTTACCGGAAGATTGCTCTTCCGCAAGGCATCCGCTCAACCCGTCGCCTATTCAGACGACTGAGGTCAGTGCACGGTTTCTTCTTCGAGTTCCGGCGCGGCCCACATCTTTTCAAGATTGTAGAACTCGCGGATTTCGGGTCGGAAGACGTGCACGATGATGTCACCGGAATCAATCAGAATCCAGTCGCCGGTCTCCAGGCCTTCGACGCGGACCTGGCCGACACCATCGGCCTTCAGGTCCTCGATCAAATGCTCGGCGATTGCCGTGACATGCCGGTTCGACCTGCCGGTGACCACGACCATGTAGTCGCCCAGCGCGGATTTCCCGGTGATGTTGATTGAGGTGACGTTTTCTGCTTTCGAGTCATCGAGACTTTCGAGGACCAGCTTGAGAGCCTTGGCCGCAGCATCGTTACCGCGTTCCCTGCTCCGGGAGTAGGCGAATCGTGCCTCTCCTTTGGCGTGTACTGTTGTCAGAGGACTGCCTTTCTATCTTGAACAGAACAAGCACCCGAATGCGACGCACCCGGATTAATCAAGATAGTCATCAAACCTTAAAACTTTCAAGACAAGCCGATTAACTATTTGTCTTTGTGCGCTTCAGGGCAACACTCCATCCAGCAGCTTCGGATTGGTGCCCTTGGCGACGCCGGCCGCCTGCTTGATGAAGAAATTCTTCAGTCCCGGCATCCGCTCGACCAGACCGAGGCCGAAATCGCGGGCGACGCGGATCGGGGTGATGTCGTTGGAGAACAGGCGGTTGAGCACATCGGTGGTCACCCCCATGCGGAACGTATCGAAGCGCCGCCAGGACTGGTAGCGCTCAAGCACGTTGAGCGAGCCGATGTCGAGCCCGAGCCGGTCGGCATCGATGATGGTCTCGGCGAGTGCCGCGACGTCCTTGAAGCCGAGATTGAGGCCCTGGCCCGAAATCGGATGAATGCCATGGGCGGAATCGCCGGCCAGCGCGATCCGGTCGGCGACGAAGGCGCGTGCCAGCGTCAGCCCGAGCGGGAAGGCCCGGCGTCCGCCCACGACTTTCAGCGTGCCGAGCTTGTGGCCGAACCGGCGCTCCAGTTCCGCCTCGAACACCAGATCATCGGAACTCACCAGCCTGTTGGCATCTGCGGTGCGCTCGGTCCACACCAGCGAGGAGCGGTTGCCCCTGAGCGGCAGGATGGCGAACGGGCCTGCGGGCAGGAAATGCTCCTCCGCCACGCCTTCATGCGGCCGCTCATGCTCGACCGTGGTGACGATGCCCGATTGGCCGTAATCCCAATGCACGGTCTTGATGCCGGCAATATCCCTCAGCTTCGACTTGACCCCGTCGCAAGCCACCAGCAGCCGCGCCTGAACCATCTCGCCGCTCGACAGTTGCGCCTTCACCGAGGCCGGTTCGTTGGTGTAATGATCGACGGTGGTGGAAAACCGCAACTCGACGCCGAGCTCGCCCGCGAGCGCGATCAGCGGCCCGACCATGGCCGGGTTAGGCACCATATGCGCGAACGGTTCACCCTGCGCCACATCGCCGTCAAAGGTCAGGAAGACCGGACGTACGGGATCGGCGGTGCGGGAATCGGTGATGATCATCTTGTTGATCGGCTGGGCCTCCGGCAGGATCTGGTCCCAGACGCCGAGCGCGTTCAGCATGCGCGAAGCAGCGGCGGCGATCGCCGATGCCCGGCCATCCCGCTTCCAGCTGCCCTCGGGCGCACCATCGGCGACCATGACCGTGAGGTGCGGCGCGGCCTTTTTAATCGACACGGCAACCGAAAGACCGATATATCCGCCGCCGGCGACCAGGATATCGAGCATCGGGAACTCCTTTTCTTTCTGTCTTGATGACAGGCTTCGGCGGAGTATAGAGGAAGACAGAGCCGCACGAAACCGCTGGAGAATGCCAAAATGCCGCGTCCCGAAAACGTCCTCACCGACATCGAACATCTGGTCGGCATTCTCGATCTCGAAAAGATCGAGGAGAATATCTATCGCGGCACCAGCCCGGACGTCGGCTGGCAGCGGGTGTTCGGCGGATTGGTGATTTCCCAGGCGCTGGTCGCCGCAAACCGCACGGTGGCGCCCGACCGGTTCGTGCATTCGCTGCACAGCTATTTCCTCCGCCCCGGCGATCCCACGATACCGATCCTTTATGAGGTCGATCGCATCCGCGACGGATCGAGCTTCACGACGCGGCGCGTGGTGGCAATCCAGCATGGCAAGGCGATCTTCACGCTGTCGGCATCATTCCAGATCGACGAACCGGGCCTCAAGCATCAGTCGTCGATGCCGGACGTGCCGTTGCCCGAAGACCTGCCGAACCCGGAACAACTTTACGAATCCTACCTTAAGGACGCGCCGGAACACATCAGACGCTTCTGGCTGCGCGAACGGCCGGTCGAGATCATTCCGGTTTCGATGGCCCATTACATATCCAACGACGCATTGCCGCCTGAACAGCACATCTGGATCAAGGCCAATGGCAAAGTACCGGCGAGCCGGCCGCTGCAAGCCGCGTTCCTGGCCTATCTCTCCGATATGACGCTGCTCGACACCTCACTTTTCCCGCATGGACTCTCTGTGTTCGAACGGACGATCCAGGGCGCCAGTCTCGACCATTCCATGTGGTTTCACGCGCCCGATCCACTTGACGACTGGCTGCTATACACGACCGACAGCCCGTTTGCGGGCGGCGCGCGCGGCCTGAGCCGCGGCAGCATTTTCAACCGGGCCGGACGGTTAATCGCCTCGACCGCGCAGGAAGGATTGATTCGGAAACGTGCAAATGATTAATTTGCGGGCATTTTCTAAATTTGGTCTATAATTTAGGCATTTTCCTTTCGCGCATCTGCCCGTTTTTTAATGCACTTCACAATCATCGTTAATTTTCAGCCACTTATTCCTCTCCCGCGGAACTGGCACGCGCCTTGTATAGAAAGCGTCAGTCACGGGAGGGAGCGCAAACTGTCCCGCGATCATGGAGAGGCGGCCCGCCGCCGGATTTATTCGCCAAAGGATGGGAAACCAGATGAAAATAGTGATGGCCATTATCAAGCCGTTCAAGCTGGATGAAGTGCGCGAAGCACTGACAGCCGTCGGCATTCAAGGCCTGACCGTGACCGAGGTAAAGGGTTACGGACGGCAAAAGGGACACACGGAAATCTACCGGGGAACGGAATACGCCGTGAGCTTCCTGCCGAAGCTGAAGATGGAACTCGCCGTCTCGGACGAAATGGTCGACAAGGCCGTCGAAGCCATCGCCACGGCCGCCAAGACCGGCCAGATCGGCGACGGCAAGATTTTTGTTTATTCGATTGATCATGCCGTTCGCATCCGCACCGGCGAAACCGATTCCGAAGCGCTTTAACGGCCGCACATTGCAGGGGAGTTTTACCTGATGTCACTATCCAAGCTTTCAACTTCACTCAGCACGGCCTGGCTTACGCTCGGCGTGACGCTGGCGCCGGTCATCGCTTTCGCACAGGAAACGACGACTGCGGCAGCGCCGGCTGCGCCCGCCATGACGATGGACAAGGGCGACAACACCTGGATGCTCGTCTCTTCGGCGCTTGTCCTTCTGATGACAGTGCCGGGTCTCGCCCTTTTCTACGGCGGCCTCGTGCGCACCAAGAACATGCTTTCCGTCCTCATGCAGGTGCTGGTCATTGCCGCCGCCGTATCCCTGATCTGGATCGTCTACGGCTATTCGATGGCTTTCACCAATGGCGGCAGTTTGAACAGCTTCGTCGGCGGCTTCTCCAAGATGTTCCTGAATGGCGTAACGACCTCGTCGCTCAGTGAGACCTTCTCGAAGGGCGTGGCCATTCCCGAACTCACATTCGTGATCTTCCAGATGACGTTCGCGTGCATCACCCCCGGCTTGATCGTCGGCGCTGTCGCCGAACGTATCAAGTTCCGGTCGATGATCCTGTTTGCAGTCCTCTGGGTAACCTTCATCTACTTCCCGATTGCGCATATGGTCTGGTTCTGGGGCGGTCCGAGCGCCTATGCCGATCCGGCTGGCCTGATCTTCTCCTTCGGCGCGATCGATTTCGCCGGTGGTACCGTGGTGCATATCAATGCCGGGATCGCCGGTCTGGTCGGCGCCATCATGCTCGGCAAGCGCATTGGCTACAAGAAGGATCTGATGGCGCCGCATTCGATGACGCTGACCATGGTCGGTGCAGCCCTGCTGTGGGTCGGCTGGTTCGGCTTCAACGCCGGGTCCAACCTTGAAGCCAACGCCTACGCTTCACTCGCCTTCATCAACACTTTCGTCGCTACCGCTGCGGCATGCTTGTCCTGGTGCGCTGTTGAACACCTGGCACGCGGCAAGGCTTCCATGCTCGGTGCTGTTTCGGGTGTTGTCGCCGGTCTGGTTGCCGTCACACCGGCAGCAGGCTTCGCAGGTCCGCTTGGCTCTATCGTACTTGGCCTTCTCGTCTCGCCGCTGTGCTACTTCTTCGTCGGCGTGGTGAAGAACAAGTTCGACTATGACGACAGCCTTGATGTCTTCGGCGTCCATTGCGTCGGCGGCATCTTCGGAGCGCTGATGACCGGCATCCTTGTCAACCCCGCGCTGGGCGGCGCCGGTATCGTCGATTACTCGACCGCAGATTTCGCTGCGACCTATGCCGGCACAGCCACCCAGGTTCTGAACCAGGCGAAAGGTGTTCTCGTGACCCTGCTCTGGTCCGGCATCGGTTCGGCGATCCTCTTCAAACTCGTCGACCTGATATTCGGTCTGAGGGTCTCGGTTGAAGCAGAACGCGAAGGTCTCGACCTTTCGTCCCATGGCGAGGCTGCCTACCACAACTCATAACGGAATTGCGGCGCGATCCTCCTTGCGCCGCAAGCTCTCCCGTCGCGGTCGTCTCCTGATATGCCGCGCTTGGCCCGAAGTGAAAGCTTCGGGCCTTTTTCATGCTGTTGCCGAAAGCAGCTGATCCAGATGAATTGTTGCATGGAAGGCACTTGCATTTACCGGGAACGGATTCCAGCGGGCCGCAAAAGCCGCGCAACCGGTTTTTTTAGAGGTAGATCTCTGATCCCTCATGACCTGCTTCATGCAGGCCATCCAGCAGCGCCGCGTCTGCGGCGCAAAAGAGGCTTTTGCACTCAGCGACCTCGTGCGCGCTACGCACGACAAACCTCGTCATCGCGTGTAAAAGTTCCTGCCAAGACTTTGCAGCGGCAGCCTTCAGACCGATTGTTCGTCGAGAATACCCTTGGTAAGCGATCCCTCGGGCGGATAAAGCGGAATGAGGCAAGCCTGAAGCGCGTGGTAAATGTCGGCCTTGCCGGCGAAAATCGTCTGTGCCGGACGCAGATCCTCGGTCAGTTCCTCGTGCCAGCCGCCTTTTTCCTTGTCGAGGAAATTGTTGGCGATCACGTTCCAGATCAGCCGGTAGCTGTCTTCATGCATGTCGGATGGCGCCTGATGGATGAGGAAGGACGCGGCTCCCGCGCCTTCGGCCTGCGGCCACCAGAGCTTGGAGCGCTTGGCGGGCGCATCGTCCCAGCCGAGCGTGTAGAAAAACCCGCCCTTGTTGTTGTCCCAGCCGATCGCCATCGATTGCGCGAACAGCGCCTCGGCCGCCCCCGGCATCCAGTCGTGCTTGCGGTCGCCCAGCGCATAGAGCTGCAGGATCAGCCGCGCCCATTCCAGCCAGTGGCCCGGCGTCGTGCCCGACGGGCGGAACATCTCATTGCCCTTGTAGTCCTTGATGAGGTTCCAGTTCTCGTCGAAATGCTCGCCAACCCGGAAGCCGGTCTCGCGGGCGCGCCGATTGATGATCAGGTCGGCGATCCGCTCGGCCTTTTCGAGATAATGATCCTCGTCGGTCGCCTCATAGGCGGCCATCAGGGCTTCGGTCAGGTGCATGTTGGAATTCTGGCCGCGATAGCCCGGAACTGGCGACCAGTCGGCCTGGAACTCCTCGGCAATCGCGCCGTGTTGTTCTTCCCAGAACTTGGTTTCGAGGATCTCGGTGACGTCGGCGAGCATGGCGTCAGCGGCGGGATGGCCGACGAGAGAAGCGGAGGACGCTGCCAGCAGCACGAAGGCATGGCCATAGCCCTGCTTCATCGAATCGTGCGGGCCGTCATTGTCCATCTGCCAGAAATAACCGCCACGCTTCTGGTCCCGATGCGCATTCCAGAGATAATCCATCCCGTGGTCGATGAGATCGGCGCAGCCGGGCCGGCCAAGCAGGTGACCGATGACCATGCAATGCACCATGCGGGCGGTCGAATGGATGGTGCGCACCGGATTGGACGGGTTGAGTGGTTGGCCCGCCGGATCGAAATCGAAGAATCCGCCTTTCGGATTGATCGACCGCCATTGGAAATAGTCGAACAGCTTGTTGGCTTCTGCCCGAAGCCAGTCGCGATGGGTCGGCAGGGTAAGCCAGCTTTGAGCAGTCATGATCCGGTCCTTGGAATGGGATTCAGGCGATTTCGGTCAGTCGGGTTTCGGCGAGCCGAACCCAGTAGGAAACCCCGAAGGGAATGATCTCATCGTTGAAATCATAGTTGGGATTGTGCAGCCCGGCGGTATCGCCATTGCCGATGAAGATAAAATTGCCGGGCCGGGCGTTGAGCATGTAGGAGAAATCCTCACCGCCCAT
The DNA here is from genome assembly GCA_028290545.1 of Rhizobium sp. Taxonomy (GTDB): domain Bacteria; phylum Pseudomonadota; class Alphaproteobacteria; order Rhizobiales; family Rhizobiaceae; genus Rhizobium_E. Next base: position 18,212 of record JAQGJP010000020.1, read on the forward strand.
GGTCGGCGTGGTATCGCGATCAACGAAGGTCGCACCGGCAATCTCGGTGGCCACATCGAGCGCCGCTTGCGTCTGGCCGGGGTGGTTCATGGTCACGGGATAGCCCGCATGCACGGTCACGGTCGCCTCGGCGCCATGCGCTGCGGCAATGCCCTCGGCGATCTGCTTCAGCTGCGCCTGCGAGCTTTCACGCGATTCAGGTGTCAGGGTGCGGATCGTGCCGCCGAGCGTCGCCTGATCGGGAATGATATTATGCGCCGTGCCACCCTGCATCTTGGTGACGGAAACAACGGTCGAATCAAACGGATCGGTGGTGCGCGAAACGATCGATTGCAGCGAGGTGATGATATGGGCGGCGATCACCACGGGGTCGATGCCCTTGTTGGGCATGGCAGCGTGCGCCCCGCGGCCACGAATGGCGATGTTGAACTCGTCGGTGGCCGCCATGATCGGGCCGTTGCGGGTGGCGAATGTGCCGATCGCCAGGCCCGGCAGGTTGTGCATGCCGTAGACCTCGGAAATCCCGAACTTCTCCATCAAGCCGTCACGGACCATTTCGCGGCCGCCGCCGCCGCCTTCTTCGGCAGGCTGGAAGATCACCGCGATCGAACCGGCGAAATTGCGCGTCTCGGCAAGATATTTCGCCGCACCCAGCAGCATGGCTGTATGGCCATCGTGGCCGCAGGCATGCATTTTGCCGGCGGTTTTCGACGCCCATTGCTTGCCGGAGGTTTCCGAAAGCGGCAAGGCATCCATGTCGGCGCGCAGGCCGATCGTCGGCCCCGCACCATGGCTGCCGCGGATCAGGCCCACCACGCCGGTACGGCCCATGCCGGTCACCACCTCATCGACGCCGAACGCGCGAAGCTTGTTTTCGACGAAGGCCGCTGTCTTGACGACATCGAACAGGATCTCCGGCATCTGGTGCAACTCGCGGCGCCAGGCGGTGATTTCGTCGTGCATTTCGCTCGCACGGTTCAGGATTGGCATCTCTCAGGATCCTTCTATGCTCGGCGTTCGTTCGGACAAAAGTTTTTGCGGGAATAAAAAGGCATCTGCCATTTCTCTGCCATATAGGCTAAATACGGGCCGGTAAAGATTTTCTTGATGTTTGGATTTGAGGCGGTTTACCCGATGAGAGAGATTTTGCAGCATGCGCGCCGCAGGGCAATACCGGCGGTCCTGGGCGCGATTCTAGCGTTCGGTACGGTGGCCGAGGGGCTTGCCGGCCCGCATATGCTGATCGATATCGAAAGCGGCAAAGTGATCGAGCACGAGGATGCCTTCCAGAAATGGTATCCCGCGTCGCTGACCAAGCTGATGACGGCCTACACCACCTTCCGCCAGATCAAGGCGGGGGCAATCACGCTTCGGAGCCCGATCATCATGAGCAAGCGCTCGGCCGCCGAGCCCGCTTCGAAGATGTATCTGAAGCCGGGCGATTCCATGACGCTGGACGACGCGCTCAAGGTGATGCTGGTCAAATCCGCCAATGACGTCGCCTATGCGATCGGCGAAAATGTCGGCGGCTCCATGCCGAATTTCGTCACCATGATGAATGCCGAAGCCGCCCGACTCGGCATGCGCTCGTCGCATTTCATCAACCCCAACGGACTGCCGGGCAAGGGACAATATACCAGCGCCCGCGACCTTGCTGTGCTGGTCGTCGCCATCCGTCGCGAGTTCCCTGAATATTCGGGCTATTTCTCGCTGGAGGGCGTGAAAGTCGGCAAGAAGCAATTCGGCAATTACAACAAGCTGATCGGCCGTTTCGCCGGCGCCGATGGCATGAAGACCGGCTTCATCTGCGCCTCGGGGTTCAACCAGATCTCGACCGCAACCCGCAACGGCCGCACCGTGCTTTCGGTCGTGCTCGGCTCCGACAGCCTGATCGCACGCGCCGATCTCTCGGCCGCGCTGCTTGAAAAAGGCCTTTCCACCAACTCGTCCTTCAGCATGCCGAAACTCGACAGGCTCAAGCCCTACGGCGCGACGCGCGATATCGTCAGCGACGTCAGCCAGGAGATCTGCAGGAAGAAGGGCAAGAAGATCCGCTCCGAAGCCAGGGACGAGGCGGCGGACCCGCAAGTGACGTCACCTTACCTTCGCGAAATCGACCATCCGCTCAATCTCGCGCTGGTGACCATCGTTCCGGCCGGCAAGACGGTGGCCGTCGCCGATGATGCCGGCCAGGGCGACATGGACAACATCCCGATCCCCAAACCGCGCCCGGTCAACTGAGGATGGCACGTCCCGCCGAGCGGATTCCCGTTTCCATCATCACCGGTTTTCTCGGCGCCGGCAAATCGACGCTGCTCAACCGGCTTCTCAAGGACCCGTTGATGGCCGATACGGCGGTGATCATCAACGAATTCGGCGAAATCGGCATCGACCATCTTCTGGTCGAGGCTTCGGGCGACGCGCTGGTCGAGCTTTCCAACGGCTGCCTCTGCTGCACGGTGCGCGGCGAACTGACCGACACGCTGATCTATTTCCGCGAGGGCATGGCCGATGGACGCATCAAGGCCCTGAAGCGGATCGTGATCGAGACCACGGGGCTTGCCGATCCGGCCCCGGTCATCCAGTCGATCATCGGCCATCCGGATATCTCGGCCGATTTCTCGGTCGATGGCGTGATCACGCTGGTCGACGCGGTCAACGGCCTGCCGACGCTCGACAATCATGAGGAAGCCCGCCGCCAGGCTGCGGTCGCCGATCGGCTGATCCTCAGCAAGCAGCGGATGGCGGGCAAGGAACAGGTCGCGGCGCTGACGGCTCGGCTCAGAAAGCTCAATCCCTTGGCCGAAATCATCGACGGCGATGCCGCGCGAGCCGCCGAAGTGGCGACGCTGTCGGCCGGCCTCTACGATCCAGCCACCAAGATCGCCGATGTCAGCCGCTGGCTGCACGACGAGCAGCATCACGACCATGATCACCATGACCATGATCACGCGCACCACCATCATGAACATCGGCATGACGACAGCATCCAGTCCTTCAGCATCATTCACGATCGGCCGATCGAACCGGCGGCGCTGTCGATGTTCATCGACCTGCTTCGCTCGGCCCATGGCGAGAAACTGTTGCGGATGAAGGCTGTGGTGGCGCTCGCCGACGATCTAGAGCGACCATTGATCCTGCACGGTGTGCAATCGGTCTTCCACGCGCCCGAGCGGCTGGCCCGCTGGCCCGACCCGAACGATCGTCGCACACGCATGGTCCTGATCACCAGGGATCTGCCGCAGGATTTCGTCCAGAGTCTGTTCGATGCCTTCACCGGCACGCCGCGCATCGATCGGCCAGACCGCCAGGCGCTTGAGGACAATCCGCTGGCAATCCCCGGCCTGCGGATGTGAGGCTTATACCAAGTCTCGATGACGGCAACCTATTGCGCCGGAGCGATCTTGGCTTTCCGGCGCGGAAAACCGCAGATGGAGCTGCTCCTCCATCGAGGATTTCCGACAATGCCGGAAGCCAAAAGCGCCCGGACGGTCGCTCCCGGTCCCACGCAATAGGGCGTCATCATCGAGATTTGGTATTAGGCCGGCTCCGAACCGCTGAACAGCCGCCACCGCCAATCGCCATTCCGGTTGTGGAATATGGCCACCAGCCTGTAAGGCCGGCGGTCGACGTGATCGGCATGGACAATCTCGACATGGCCTTCGGCGAAGACCCAGGCGATATCATCCTCAATTGTTACAGATCGCTCGTCCCAGGCCCAGCGGAAGCGGGCGGGATGGGTGAAAATACTATTGAACAGCGATTCCAGTTGATCGCGAGTCTCGGCGACTTCGCCTTTTTCCGAGCCTATCAGCCGGAAACCGTCGCTCCAGAGCGCATCGATGATGGCACGATCGCGAGTGAACATCAGTTCGCTCAACCTGTCGAGTTTTGCCGCGATCGCTTTTTCATGCATGCCGATCACCCCACCACAGAAGCGTTACGCTAGCAGAGCAGGAATGGAATGCAACCCGATCTCAGGCGGTCAAACGCAAGGATTCTTCCGGCATGTCCATGTCGTGGGATGTTTTTTCCGCCGGCTTGCCGAACAGGTAGCCCTGACCTTCGGTGCAGCCCCATCCGGACAGAAGCTCGACATCGCTCGCCTTCTCGATGCCTTCGGCGGTGCAGCGCAGGCCAAAGCTGCGCGACAGATTGAGGATCGCATCGACCAGCAGGCGGCTGTCGCGATTGTCGCCCAGCGACTGCACGAAGCTCTGATCGATCTTGATCTTGTCGAAACGGCAGACGCGCAGGTGGTTGAGCGTCGAATGTCCCGTGCCGAAATCGTCGAGCGCCACCGAGACGCCGGCGGCGCGCAGATGACGGATGGTTTCGCGCGCCGTCTCCAGATCGGAGATCAGCGCATTTTCCGTCACTTCGACCTCCAGGCGGCTGGCGGGGAAATCTGCCACAGCGAGAATATCGAGAACCTTGCGGCTCAGTGCCTTGTCGCGCAGCTGCACCGGCGACAGGTTGACGGACAGCATGATGTGCTGCGGCCAGTGACGCGCGATATTGGTGGCCTTGACGAGGATGGTTTCACCCAACTGGCTGATCAGGCCGCATTCCTCCGCGACCGGAATGAATTCCGCCGGGCTGATCTGCCCGCGCTCCCTGTGGTTCCAGCGGGCGAGCGCCTCGTAGCCAAGGACATCGCGGGTGGCGAGATCGACAATCGGCTGGAAGTAGGGGATGATGCCGCCTTCCTTCAGCGCAATGCGCAACTCGCTTTCCATCCAGCTCCGCTCTTTGACGATCTTCTCGAGCGTATCCTCGAAGAAGGCGATCTGCTGGCGGCCGGCGCGCTTGGCCTTGTAAAGTGCGATATCGGCGCGGCGCAAAGCCTCTGCAATCGTATCGCCATCGTCGCCAATCATTGCCACGCCGACCGATGCGCCGACATGCAGCGTCGCACCATTGTAAGTGAAGGCTTCGTGGGCGCCTGCGAGGCAAAAGCGCGCGTAGTGCAGCGCTTCGCTATCTTCCTTGAGCGGAGGGGTGATCAGCGCGAATTCGTCGCCGCCGAAACGGGCAACGATTCCACCCGGAAAGTGCCGCTCGATGCGATGGGCATATTCCACCAGCACCTTGTCGCCGGCGGCATGGCCATAGACGTCGTTGACCGGCTTGAAGTGATCGAGATCAACGAGAAAAACCGCGCGACGTTCGCTGACAGGCCGCTCGAAGATCACCCGCTGGCCGAACTCCTCGAAATTGCGGCGATTGGCAAGGCCGGTGAGCTGGTCATGCATGGCAAGCTTGCGCGATTGCTTTTCGGCAGCCTGTTGGCTTTTCAGCGCCGAACGCAACCGTCCATACTGCACGAACGCAAACATGGTCAGCCCGAAGCTTGCCACCAGACCGAGCGACATCAAGACATTGGCATCGAGCCTGCTCGCACGCTCCATCGGCACGATCGCGCCGGGAAAAATGATCGGCTGGTCGCGATCGATCGCCCGCATCTTGATCGGCTGCTGCGAATTTATGCCGGCGAGGAATTGGTTCAGCCTGCCGCTGAAATCGAAAAAGCTGGCGGCCAGGAACAGGCAGACGGTCAGGCCGAGAATGCCGATGTTCTCGATCCACCGCCGGCGCGCACGGTTCTTCGGCGCAAATGTCTCGTCATCGATAAGCATGACTGATCCTGATATCGCTGTTCCACGATGGGTTCTATCAATTGCGCATTGTCAAAAAGCTTAATTTTGAATCAAATTGTAACAATGCGCGCGACTTGTTGATCGCATGCTTAACCGAAGCTGAAGATGATTTCAGAAGCAAAAAAGGCCGGGCTTGCTATGGCCCAGCCTTGGCAATACTATCCCGGCCGATACTTAACCAAGGACGACCAGCAGGTCCTTGGCGTCGATCTGGTCCCCCGCGCGCACAAGCACTTCGGCGATCGTGCCATCCTTTTCGGCATGCAAGGCGGTTTCCATCTTCATCGCCTCGATCGAAAGAAGCACGTCGCCCGCCTTGACCGCCTGACCGGCAGTGACGCCGACAGTGGAGATGACGCCCGGCATCGGCGCCCCGACATGGACCGGATTGCCAAGCTCCGCCTTGCGGCGGACAGCGCCATTCGTTGCGCCATGCGCACGATCGGGCACCTTGATGCGGCGCGGCTGGCCGTTCAACTCGAAGAACACCGTAACATTGCCCTTCTGGTCGAGCTCGCCATGCGCCTGGTTCAGCACGACAAGCGTTTTGCCGCGCTCTATATCGACGAACAGCTCCTCGCCCTCCGGCAGGCCGTAGAAATAGGCGTGCGTCGGCAGCACCGACACCGGGCCATAGGTATCGGCAGCGACGGCGAATTCGGCGAACACTTTCGGATACATCAGATAGGAGGCGAATTCGAAGTCGTTGACCTTGCGCTCGAGCTTGGTCTCGATATCGCTGCGCTCCTTGTCGAGATCGGCATCGGCAAGCAGCGAACCCGGCCGCACGGTGTAGGGCTTGTCTCCCTTCAGCGCCTTCTTCTGCAGCGCTAAGGGCCAGCCCGACGGCGGCTGGCCGAGATCGCCCTTCAGCATCGAAACGACCGATTCGGGGAAGGAGATTTCCTTGGCGGGGTTGACCACGTCCTCGACGGTGAGGTCCTGGCTGACCATCATCAACGCCATGTCGCCGACCACCTTGGAAGACGGCGTGACCTTGACGATGTCGCCGAACATCTGGTTGGCATCGGCATAGGCTTGCGCCACCTTGTGCCAGCGGGTCTCCAGGCCGAGCGAACGGGCCTGTTCCTTGAGATTGGTGAACTGGCCGCCCGGCATTTCGTGCAGGTAGACTTCGGAAGCCGGACCCTTCAGATCGCTCTCGAAGGCCGCATACTGGGTGCGGACCGCCTCCCAATAAAAGGATATGCGGCGAATCCAGGCGGGATCCAGACCCGGATCGCGATCGGTGCCCGACAGCGCCTCGACGATCGACCCCAGGCAAGGCTGCGACGTATTGCCGGAGAGCGCGTCCATGGCCGCATCGACGGCATCCACACCCGCTTCGACCGCGGCCAGCACGGTGGCGGCGGCAATGCCCGACGTATCATGGGTGTGGAAATGGATCGGCAGCGACGTCGCCTGCTTGAGTTCGCGGAACAGCACGCGGGCCGCGGCAGGCTTCAGCAGGCCTGCCATATCCTTGAGGGCGATGATATGCGCGCCGGCTTTCTCAAGCTCCTGCGCCAGGCCGACGTAATACTTGAGATCGTATTTAGGCCGCGCGGAATTGAGGATGTCACCGGTGTAGCAGATTGCCGCCTCGCAAAGCTTGTTCTCCTCGATCACCGCATCCATCGACACGCGCATGTTCTCGACCCAGTTGAGGCAGTCGAACACGCGGAACAGATCTATGCCGCCCCTGGCCGCCTGCCGGACGAAATATTTCACCACATTGTCGGGATAGTTCTTGTAGCCGACGCCGTTGGCGCCCCGCAGCAGCATCTGCAGCAGGAAGTTCGGCGCATTCTCGCGGATCAGCGCCAGGCGTTCCCAAGGATCTTCGGTCAGGAAGCGCATCGAAACGTCGAAGGTCGCGCCGCCCCAGCATTCGAGCGACAGCAGGTTGGGCAGGGCCTTGGAATAAGTGCCGGCGATGTTGGCGATATCGAAGGTGCGGACGCGGGTGGCGAGCAGCGACTGATGGCCGTCGCGCATCGTCGTATCGGTCATCAGCACCCGCTTCTGCACCACCATCCATTCCGCGAATTTCTTCGGACCGAGATCGTCGAGCAGTTGCTTGGTTCCGGGCCGGATCGGCAGATCAGAGTAAGGCACCACCGGCAGGGCCGCATCCTTCGGCGGCCTGGCGCGGCCCTTGGCCTCCGGATGGCCATTGACGGTGACATCGGCGAGATAGGTTAAGAGCTTGGTGGCGCGGTCCTGGCGCTTGACCTGCTGGAACAGTTCCGGCGTCGTGTCGATGAAGCGCGTCGTGTAGGTATTGTTCTTGAAAGCGGGGTGGGTGATGATCGCTTCGAGGAAGGTCAGGTTGGTGGCCACCCCGCGGATGCGGAATTCGCGCAGCGCCCGATGCATGCGCTGGATCACTTCCGCCGGCGTCGGCGCCCATGCGGTCACCTTTTCCAGCAGCGGATCGTAGAAACGGGTGATGACGGCACCGGAATAGGCCGTGCCGCCATCGAGACGGATGCCGAAGCCGGTGGCGCCGCGATAAGCGGTGATGCGGCCGTAATCCGGAATGAAGTTCTGCTCGGGGTCTTCCGTGGTGATACGGCATTGCAGGGCATGGCCGTTGAGCTTGATGTCTTCCTGCCTGGGTACACCGGATTCCGGCGTACCGATCGCAAAGCCGTCGAGAATGTGGATCTGCGCCTTGACGATATCGATGCCGGTGACGACCTCGGTCACGGTATGCTCGACCTGGATGCGCGGATTGACCTCGATGAAATAGAATTTGTCGGTGTCCGCGTCCATCAGGTATTCGACGGTGCCGGCGCCGACATAGCTGGTGGATCTGGCGATACGGGTCGAATAGTCGGCAAGCTCCTGCCGCTGGGCCTCCGTCAGATAGGGTGCGGGCGCGCGCTCGACGACTTTCTGGTTGCGGCGCTGGATCGAACAATCGCGTTCGAACAGATGCACGACATTGCCATGCGTATCGCCCAGAATCTGGCTTTCGACGTGCCGGGCACGCTCGACCAGCTTCTCAAGATAGACTTCATCCTTGCCGAACGCGGCCATCGCCTCGCGCTTGGCTTCCACCACTTCGCGCGCCAGATCCTTGGGATCGCGGATCGCCCGCATACCGCGTCCGCCGCCGCCCCAGGAGGCTTTCAGCATCACCGGGTAGCCGATGGTTTCCGCCATCCTGGCGACTTCCGCCATGTCATCCGGCAGGGGTTCGGTCGCAGGAACCACCGGCACGCCGATTTCGATGGCCAGGTTGCGCGCCGCGACCTTGTTGCCCAACCGCCGCATCGTGTCTCCGGTCGGCCCGATGAAAATGATCCCTGCTTCCTTGCAGGCATCGACGAATTCCGGGCTTTCAGACAGCAAGCCATAGCCGGGATGGATCGCATCGGCCCCGGAAAGCTTTGCGACGCGAATGACTTCCTCGATGGACAGATAGCTCTCGATAGGCCCGAGGTCGCGGGAAAGATGCGGGCCGCGGCCCACCTGGTATGACTCATCGGCCTTGAAGCGATGGAGCGCGAGCTTGTCTTCCTCGGCCCAGATGGCGACGGTTTTCAGACCCAGCTCATTGGCTGCGCGAAAAATGCGGATGGCGATTTCTGAACGGTTGGCAACCAGAATTTTCTTGATCGGCAAGGCCGGGCTCCTAACGCTAGATGCGGATTTCGAACGCCGGCAATATGGCCCCTCTCACACGTCGATCCGGGTCTGGGCCCGACTGGCGGAAGCTCATTTCCGGCAGCGATTTGTGCAGAACGGTAGGACTTTTTTGCACGCGCGAAGGAACCTAGCGCGTTGCAGCGGCAAGTGCAATTTCGAATCGTGTCAGAATTATGAAATCGGCCCTATTATGAGATCAGCCCCTGGCGGAAAGCGAGCGCCACCGCGTGGTTGCGGTTCCTGGCCTTGAGCTTCGTCTGCAGGCTGGTCACATGCCAATCGATGGTGTTGGAGGAAAGTTCAAGGATCTGGGCGATCTCCGGCGACGTCCTGCCCTCCGCAAGATTATTGAGCGCCTGGATTTCCCGATGCGTCATGGTGATTTCGATGCCCGGAGCGATACTGTCGGCGTGCTTTTCGCCCATCATCTCAAGATATCTGAGATAAGCATTGCGGAACGCCGTTTCGAGCAGCCCGATCTCGACCGGACTGAGCTCGATTTCCGTCGGCCCGCCGATGGTGGTCGCGCCGATCAGGCCGTTGCGGCTGAACACCGGGAAGATATAGCCCGAGGTCAGACCATGCGACTTGCCATCTGCCATCATCGCCTTCATGCGGCGGTAATGCGAATTTTCCTTGTAGGCCTCTACCGCCTGCGCCCAGGAAAAGCTCCGGTTGGCACGCAGCAGGAAGCGAATCGTCGGGTCCGTGACGATGTATTTTTTCGCAACGTACCGTTTGACCCATTCCGGAGGCCAGTTGGCGGCGATAATCAACTCCGCGGCATTCTCGATCGGCTTGGGCTGGTGAAACACGCAATAATATTTGAAGCCGAAGGTATTCAACAGACGTTCGATCTCACCGGTCAGCACCTCTGCTGAAGGCACTTCCCCTATCGCCACCAGAAAATGCATAATCTCTTTGAAACGCAATGCTCACCCCAATACAATTTCGTCATATATTTACGCCTTGTAAAAAGCGCGTCAATGGCGCCTTTTCGCATAGGGGGCTACCGATGGCGAGCGCTTGCTCAACAATTCCGGAGAGTTCATGTATTTTAGCAAAAATAAAAAAGGAATTTTGAAAGAATTTACGGAGTGAATGCCAAATCGTGAGAACAATAATGCAGAAGAGGAGCGGGAAATAATTCAGGAAGAATGAATTTAACTTATAGTTGATTTATTTATTCTGCAGACGATAATTATTATGCTGCACTTGCAAAGACGCCGCCCAATTCTCTGGGCGGCGAAATGGCGATGATCAACCCATGCGTTCGGACGCGTAGGAACCGGGGCTCGCCGGGAAGATAATGGTTTTGTTGCCGTTCATGAACACACGGTGATGGATATGTGCGTGGATGGCGCGCGCCAACACCTGGCTTTCCACGTCGCGGCCGATCGAAACATAGTCGGCGGCGCTTTGGGCATGGGTGATGCGGGCGACGTCCTGTTCAATGATCGGACCCTCATCAAGATCCGCCGTCACGTAATGAGCGGTCGCGCCGATCAGCTTCACCCCGCGCTCATAAGCCTGTTTGTAGGGGTTGGCGCCCTTGAACGAAGGCAGGAAGGAATGGTGGATGTTGATGATCCGGCCTGACATCCTCGCGCAGACGGCATCGGAAAGCACCTGCATGTAGCGGGCGAGCACGATCAGTTCAGCGCCCGATTGGGTCACCACGTCCATCATCCGTGCCTCGGCCTCAGGCTTGTTTGCCTTGGTGACCGAGACATGGTGGAAGGGAATATCGGCATTGACCACCTGTTTCTGGTAGTCGAAGTGGTTCGATACCACGCCGACGATATCGATCGGCAATGCGCCGATTTTCCAGCGATAAAGCAGGTCGTTGAGGCAGTGACCGAAACGCGAAACCATCAGCATCACCTTCATGCGGTGGTCGCTGTCGTGGAATTCGCAGGCCATGTCGAATTTCGTCTTCACAGGCTCGAAACCCGCGGTGATGTCTTCGATCGTCGCCCCCTCCTGGCTGATGAAGGTGACGCGCATGAAGAACAGCCCGGTCTCCAGATCGTCGAACTGGGAACTATCGATGATGTAGCAACCCTTCTCCGCCAAGAAGCCGGAAATCGCTGCGACAATGCCGCGGGTCGAAGTACAGGTAACAGTCAGGACATAGCTCTTCATGGATCGCCTATTCGCTGTTGTGCGTTGCAATATTCTGTTCCCGCTCCGGCATTATCGCGCCGCCGCCGCCGTGACAAGGGGCATCCCCCATCGCCGGAACGAAGCTCTCATAAATGCCAGAAATGTGCGGGAAGCCCGGTATGCCCCGATCATATTTGTTTTGGCATGTCGCAATTTGCTGATTGCGACAGCCAGTGGTGCGACGCAGAAAATCTTATCCGGATTTGTCGGCATGGGCCTGTGCCGCGGCCGCAAGCCGCGAAAAATTCTCCCGCAACCTCCGGTCCGTGGCGATGGCCACTTCAGGATATTCCTCCAGCATCCGGTGAAAGAGCATACGGCTGATGCGGATGACTTCACTGTCTTCCGTCGCCGTTGCAGTGAAATGCCGCTCGGCATCGGCAATCATCGCTATCTCGGTAAGAATCGAACCCGGACCGGCCTCGCTGAGGAGACGCTCGCCACCGGAAACGGAATGCATCGTCAGCTTGAGCTTGCCCTGCGTTATCACAAAGGCCGAATCGGCTGCCGCACCCTGCCGGAAGAGAACATGCCCTTTCTCCAGCCGGCGCCGTTCCGCCCCGAAAGCCAACAGACGCAGATGCTCTTCCGTCAGTCCCTCGAAGATCGAGAGTTGCATGAAAAGCGATATATCGTCCTTGAGCGCCATTTATGATTCCGGATCAGGGTATGATTTTGTAGCCGCCATTTTCCGTCACGAGGATTTCGGCATTGGACGGATCTTTCTCGATCTTCTGCCTGAGGCGGTAGACATGGGTTTCGAGCGTGTGGGTAGTGACGCCGGAATTATATCCCCAGACTTCCTCGAGCAATTCGTCGCGGGTGACCGCCTTCTGGCTGGCACGGAAGAGATAACGGATGATTGCCGCTTCTTTCTCCGTCAGGCGAATCTTCTTGCCCTCGCCATCCGTGAGCAGCTTTTGGGCCGGCTTGAACAGGTAGGGGCCGACGCTGAAGGTCGCGTCCTCGCTCTGTTCGTACTGGCGCAGTTGCGCGCGAATGCGCGCGAGCAGCACCGCGAAGCGAAAAGGCTTGGTGACATAGTCGTTGGCGCCCGCCTCCAGGCCCAGAATCGTATCGGCGTCGGTATCGTGGCCGGTCAACATGATCACCGGCGACTTGAAGCCGCCCTTGCGCAACAGCTTCACCGCTTCGCGGCCATCCATATCCGGCAGTCCGACATCCATGATCAACAGGTCGACCTGGGCGCTGCGGGCGGCCTGAATGCCCTTGCCGGCAGTCGGCTCCTCCGCCACGGAAAATTCCTCATAGAGTCCCAATTGTTCGACAAGGGTTTGACGCAGATCCTGATCGTCGTCGACAAGGAGAATTGTCCGGGCTGTCATGATCGTATACTTCCGGTTATTTCACGTAGAGTGATGATTGGTATGCCAGAAACGGCAATAAGAGCAAGGGCGGGCGGGTTGTAGCCATCCGTTGCGCAAGAAAAACGATCACACGCAACACAAAAGACTGTGAAAAGATGAGTTTGACCGAGATCCTCGTTCGCCCCGCGCCCGGCAATCCACGGCAGGCCATCGTTCAGGCCGGTTCACTGACCTTCCGCGCCGCACTCGGCCGCAGCGGCCGGACATCCCGCAAACGGGAAGGCGACGGGTCGACGCCGATCGCCGCCATGAAGCTGCTCCATGGCTATTATCGCGGCGACCGGACGAGGATTGCCGCGTGCGGTTTGCCGATGGCGCCGATCCATGAAAGCCTGCTCTGGTGCGACGCACCCGATGACGCAAATTACAATCGCCCGGTGAGAACGCCCTTCGCCAAAAGTCATGAAAAAATGATGCGCGCGGATCATCTCTACGACATCTGCCTGGTGATGGACTGGAATATCGCAAGCCGCAGACGTCATCGCGGCTCGGCAATCTTCTTTCATCTCGCCAAGCCGGGCTATCCACCGACCGAAGGCTGTGTCGCCATCAGCCGGCGAGACATGCAGCGGCTTCTGCCGCTGATCGGGCCGCGCACGACCGTTTGCGTGCTTTAACCGATCGACTTCGGCGTGACGAATTTATCCAGTGAACCGGTCGCGACTGCGATGTCCTTCCAATCGGCAATTTCGAAGCTGAACACCGCGATCGCCGCCGTCGGAAATTTTTCCCGCAACTTCTCGCCGGGTTCTCCACCCGAATCCCTCATCAGTCGCTTGGCGAGATTTTCGAAACCGGGATTGTGGCCGACGATCATCAATGTGCGGATATCCGGCTCGACGCCGCGGATGACCTTGAGAAGATCCTCGACCTCGGCCTCGTAAATCTCCCGGACATCCCGCTGCGGCACCTCCGACCTGATGGCTTTTGCAGTCCGCTTCCAGGTCTCCTGCGCGCGTTTGGCGGTCGAGACCAGCACGAGATCGGGAATAAGCCTGGCCTTCTCCAGATAAACGCCCATCACCGGCGCGGCCTTCCTGCCCCGATCGGCAAGCGGGCGGTCATGGTCGTCCATACCCTCCGGCCAATCCGATTTCGCATGTCGAAGGAGAATAAGGCGCTTGCGGCGCTTCAGCTTATCTACGGTCAAGGGATACCAAGCCTCTCTGATGATGTTTAAGCGGAATAACAGTTTCTTCGGCCAGAAGGTAAAAAATCGAAAGCGACGCCCTATATGCGCAGAGATGCGTCAGCAAGGATTGCAATCGCCAATCCGCGCCGCATCTCCCGCCTTTCCTGCGCGCGCCGCGCGCATTCCTGAATAATCGGAGAAAATACATGGCTGAGCAACCACTTATCCGTTTTCATGACGGCAATACCATTCCGCAGGTTGGACTCGGCGTCTGGCAGACGCCCAACGATGTTGCAACGCCTTCCGTCCGCGCCGCCCTTGAAGCGGGCTATCGCCACGTCGACACCGCTGCCATCTATGGCAACGAACAGGGCGTCGGCGAAGGCATTCGCGCCTCCGGCATCGACCGGAAGGAGATCTTCCTGACCACGAAGCTGTGGAACGACGTCCAGGGTTACGATTCGGCCTTGAAGGCCTTCGATGAGAGCCTGAAACGGCTCGGCACCGATTATGTCGATCTGTACCTGATCCACTGGCCGTCACCGAGCAGGAACCAATATGCCGAAAGCTGGAAAGCTCTGGTGAAGCTGCAGGAAGAGGGCCGCGCCCGCTCGGTCGGCGTCTCCAATTTCAGTGTCGAGCACTTGGAAAGGATCATCGGCGAAACGGGCGTCACACCGGTGCTGAACCAGGTCGAACTGCATCCGGATTTCCAGCAGAAGGCATTGCGCAGCGCACATGAGCGTCTCGGCATCCACACCCAATCCTGGAGCCCTCTCGGTCAGGGTCACCTGCTCGTGGATCCCGTCATCGGGGAAGTCGCCCGCAAGCTCGGCCGCACGCCGGCGCAGGTCATTATCCGCTGGCATCTGCAGAACGGCCTGATCGTCATTCCGAAATCGGTGACGCCGAGCCGCATCGTCGAGAACTTCCAGGTCTTTGACTTCACGCTGGATGATGCCGCCCTCAAGGCACTGGACAGCCTTGATTCGGCGGATGCGCGGATCGGGCCGGATCCCTCGACCGCATCGTTCTGAGAAACACGCTCTAGCGAACGGCCGTCACGATGTGAGCCCGGATCTTGCCCTCTATAGGGCCTTGGCCGAAGCGTTTTTCCAGCGCTTTGGCCACTGTCCGGGTGACGGAAGCCAGTTCGCCGGGCGCGCGGAGCTCGATATCGTTTCCGAGCGGACTGCCCATGCAATAGCCTGTGACCGCATCAAGCGTTGAAGCGGCATGACTTACATGGTCCACGGTTTCGACGCTCAGCGAGGAAAAATCCGCAGCCTTCAATTCGTCGCCTATGGTCTGCAGATTCCAGTATCCATGCGGCATTCGTTCCATGAAGTGCGGCGGGTCGGCGGGAAACATCTCTGCCAGAGCCTGACTGAGAACGGTGACGAATTCATTGTTTTCGAGCTTGTCCCAGACACTGAAAATGTAGCGGCCGCCGGGCCTGAGGACGCGGCGCGCCTCGCTATAGCCCTTGACCTTATCCGGAAAGAACATGACGCCGAACTGGCAGGCCACCGCATCGAAGGCCTGATCCGCGAAGGGTAGCGCCTGGCCGTCGGCCTGTTTCCATGTGATGCGGTTGCCCGCGCCCTGCTTTTCCATCGCAATGTCGAGCATTGGCTGGTTGAGGTCGGAGGCGGTAATCCGAACATCGCCGCCGAGCGCGGATGCCATGGCACGCGTCAACACGCCCGTGCCGGTCGCGACTTCGAGCACGTCCGCGGGATCAAGCTGCCGCAGCCGTTCGGCGATATCACGCGCATAGGGCTCGAAGATCATCGGAACCAGGAATTTTTCATAGTACGCCGGAATACTACCGACGAATACGCTGTCTGTTGTCGTCATGGCACTGCTCCTCCAAAAGACATTGGCCGCAGCATGCGCCCGGCGCCGGGATTATGTATCACACACTCACATCATTGGCTTCAGCTGGTTGGCAGGTTTTACGGCGGGTTGGCGGGCGGCGTTACAGAGTAAAGCTTCGTGGCGATGAAAAAATGCAGACAAAAAAACCGGCGCCTTGTAAGGCGCCGGGCAAAATCATGCGGAAAATAACTGGCAGGCTTACTGCCACGTCCTGATATCAACGAAGTGGCCTTCGATCGCGGCTGCCGCGGCCATGGCCGGCGACACGAGATGCGTGCGGCCCTTGAAGCCCTGGCGTCCCTCGAAATTGCGGTTCGAGGTCGAGGCGCAGCGCTCGCCCGGCTTCAGCCGGTCGTCGTTCATGGCAAGACACATCGAGCAACCCGGCTCGCGCCAGTCGAAACCGGCCGCCTTGAAGATCTTGTCGAGGCCTTCGGCTTCCGCCTGTTCCTTGACGAGACCCGAGCCCGGAACGATCATCGCCGAAACGGTCGAGGCGACCGTGCGGCCTTCGACCACTTTCGCGACTTCGCGGAGATCCTCGATGCGGCCATTGGTGCACGAGCCGATGAACACCCGGTCGATGTTGATATCGGTGATCGGCGTGCCCGGCTTCAGGCCCATGTAATCCAGCGCCCGCCACTTCGACGTCCGCTTGTTCTCATCGGTGATATCATCCGGGTTGGGCACCACGCCTTCGACCGTGATCACATCTTCCGGCGACGAACCCCAGGAAACGATTGGCGGCAGGTTGGCGGCATTCAGCACCACGATACGGTCATAGTGGGCGCCTTCGTCGGTGAACAGCGTCTTCCAATAGGCGACGGCCTGATCCCATGCCTCGCCCTTCGGCGCGCGCGGCTTGCCCTTGATATATTCGAATGTCTTCTCGTCCGGCGCAATCAGCCCGGCGCGGGCGCCGCCTTCGATCGTCATGTTGCAGACAGTCATGCGGCCTTCCATGGAGAGAGCACGGATCGCCTCGCCCGCGAACTCGATCACGTGGCCGGTGCCGCCGGCGGTGCCGATCTCGCCGATGATCGCCAGGATGATATCCTTGCCGGTGACATGCGGCGGCAGGATGCCATCGACACGCACCAGCATGTTCTTGGCTTTCTTCTGGATCAGCGTCTGGGTGGCAAGCACATGCTCGACCTCGGATGTGCCGATGCCATGCGCCAGCGCACCGAAGGCGCCATGGGTCGAGGTATGGCTGTCGCCGCAGACAATAGTCATGCCGGGCAGCGTAAAGCCCTGCTCGGGCCCGACGATGTGGACGATGCCCTGCCGCTTGTCGTGCTCCGACAGATATTCGACGCCGAACTCGGCCGCATTGTTGGCCAGCGCCTCGACCTGGATGCGGCTTTCCTCGTTCTTGATGCCCTGATAGCGATCCGGGGAGGTCGAGACGTTGTGGTCGACAACGGCGAGCGTCTTTTCCGGCGCCCGGACCGTGCGATCGGTCATGCGCAGGCCTTCGAACGCCTGCGGGCTCGTAACTTCGTGCACGAGGTGGCGGTCGATATAGAGAAGACAGGTGCCGTCAGCCTGCTGGTCGACCAGATGGTCATCCCAGATCTTGTCATAGATGGTACGCGGTGCGCTCATTGGATTCACCATGGGTAATGAATTGAAATTTTGGATAGTCATATGGCGCGGCACGCCGCCGCGAGCAAGCCCTTAGCGAAGGTGGGCGGTCGCAAGGCCGGAGAGCTCGGCAAAAAACCGCGCCGGCAGACGCTTGCGGTCCTGCAGCACGAAAATATGGATTTTTGCATTGTTCTCGCTCATGGCGTCGCCATTAGCATTTTTTTGCAGGACGGGCAATGGAGGAGTTCGGCCGGCGGCTACGGCATGAGGCAATCGATTTCGAGGATGCCCGCGGCCTCGTGCATCTTCTTGTCGAGGGTGCAGAGCTTCATTCCGTTCGCTTCAACAATTGCCAGATGCAAAGCGTCAGGCGCCCGCAGATTGACATCCTCCCGGCGCACGATCTCGGCTGCCCGGCGAAAGCAGGCCGATGGTACGGGAAGAGTTTTGAAATAGCGCCTGAGATACGCCTCGAAAACCTGCTCAGCGCCGAGCCGCTGCTCAGCGGTCACCTGCTGAGTGCGCTTCTTGAATGCCATTGCCGAGTAGAACTCGGATACGTTCCAGTCGCTGACATGCAGTTCATCCGCATCCTGTTTGGAAAACCATGCCTGCAACGCCTCCGTTCGAGTCTCGCTGGATAAGAGGCAAACAAGAACCGAAGAATCAAAATAGAGCATCAATAGGATTCGTCACGCATGCGCCGTATCAAATCAGCGGCGGACTCCGTTGCCGGTGGCAATGAGCGCGTGAATTCCTGCAGTTCGGTGATATCAATCTTCCGATTCCGCTCAACGGCTGCAAGTGGCATCGCTTCCAGCTTGACGATCATCTTGCCGTCCTTCTCGATCAGTATCGTCTCGCCGGCCTCTGCGCGGCTGATGAGTTCTTCAAACTGATCCCTGGCTTCGTTGATCTTGACGATGCTCATGTCTGGCTACCTTTCACATCGCAAGAAGGTAGCACACACACGTCCTGCCCTCAATGGACGGGCGCCGCTTCCTTGACCACCGGCCGGTTGACTTGCCTGGATGCTTCGATCACCAGCGGCAACAGGCCCTCGCCACCACTGTCGACGATCGAGAAGAACTCGCGGCGCATGCGCGCCTCCCAGAATTTATTGATGTGATTGGCAACACCCTTGACCCGATCGCCCTCCGGCTGGGAATTGAAGAACGTGGCAATCTGGTTTGCCATGCGGACGATCTTGCTTTCAGGCTGCATCGGCCTTTGCTCCCATATTGTCTTTTGTCTTGATCCGGTCTTCGCCGGTGAAAATCTCGTAATCGTCGCCGCGCGCAAGCGCCACCAGCGTCATGCCGGCGCGCGCTGCCATGTCGATGGCGAGCGCGGTGGGTGCCGAAATGCCGACAAGAACTGCGCTGCCGAGCTTGGCAGTCTTCTGGATCAGCTCGACCGAGAGCCGCGAGGTCATGATCACGGCGCCCTCGGCACCATCGATCCCGTTGCGGGCCAGATGGCCGATCAGCTTGTCGAGCGCATTGTGGCGGCCGACATCCTCGCGGACGGCGATCATGCCCTTGCCGGGCATGTAGAAGCCAGCGGCATGCACGGCGCGGGTCTCGGCATTCAGCGGCTGCTGATCCGACAGCGACCGCATCGCCTCGGATATATCGTCTGCATGCAGATTCAGGCGGACGCCGGAGACATCCGCGGCCGGCTTCAGCGCTTCCTCGATCGATTCGACGCCGCAGAGGCCGCAGCCGACCGGACCGGCCTTGGCGCGGCGACGGGCGCGGAGCGTGCGATCGACATCGTCCTTCAGGCTGATCTGCAGATCGATGCCGCCCGACGCGGCCTCGACCCCGATCGCTTCCACTTCATCGATCGAGCCGATAATGCCTTCGGAGAGCGAAAAGCCGATGGCGAAATCCTCGAGATCGGCAGGCGTCGCCATCATCACCGCCTCAGTCGAGCCGCCATAGGACAGCGCGATTGCCGCCTCCTCGGCGACGGTGCGAGTGCAACGTGAGAGGACATTGTTTCTAAATGCAATCTCGGAGACTTTGCGACTTGTCGGTTGAATAGGCATGCTCACCCCCCTCTGTCGCTTCGCGACATCTCCCCCTCAAGGGGGGAGAGTAGAAGGAACATCCTTACTGCACCCGTAACCGCGCTCGCAAGCGCCCCTCGTTCGGGACGAGGGTGCCGCATGTTGCTACTCTCCCCCCTTGAGGGGGAGATGTCGCGAAGCGACAGAGGGGGGTGACTTTTCAGTGCCCCGCTCAACCGATCACTCCGCCGCTTCCAGCTTGCCGACGATGCGGCGCGAGAGCCGCGCCTGCTCGTTGTAATCCTCCTGCCAATCGGAAGGACCGTTGGAGGGCGAGATCTGCACCGCCGTCACCTTGTATTCCGGGCAGTTGGTGGCCCAGTCGGAATAGTCGGTGGTGATGACGTTGGCCTGCGTGTCGGGATGATGGAAGGTCGTGTAAACCACGCCGGTCGCGACCTTCTCGGTGATCGTCGCGCGTAGCGACGTTTCCCCGGCGCGCGATTGCAGCCGGATCCAGTCGCCGTCGCGAATGCCGCGCTGTTCGGCGTCATGCGGATGGATTTCCAGGAGATCCTCGGCGTGCCAGACGACGTTCCCCGTGCGGCGGGTCTGCGCCCCGACATTGTACTGGCTGAGAACGCGACCGGTTGTCAGCAGCAGCGGGAAGCGCGGGCCGGTCCGTTCATCGGTCGCCACATATTCGGTGCGGATGAACTTGCCCTTGCCACGCACGAAGCCGTTGACATGCATGATCGGCGAACCCTCGGGCGCCTTCTCGTTGCAAGGCCACTGAACCGAGCCCATCTTTTCGAGATAGTCGTAGGAAACCATTGCAAATGCAGGCGTCGTCGCGGCGATCTCGTCCATGATTTCGGACGGGTGTGTGTAGTTCCAGGCAAGGCCCATGGCCTTCGCCAGTTCCTGCGTCACTTCCCAGTCGCCATAGCCATTCTTCGGGCTCATCACCTTGCGGACGCGGTTGATGCGGCGCTCTGCATTGGTGAACGTGCCGTCCTTTTCGAGGAAGGTCGAACCCGGCAGGAAGACATGCGCGTAATTAGCGGTCTCGTTGAGGAACAGGTCCTGCACGACGACGCATTCCATCGCGGCGAGACCTGCGGACACATGCTTGGTGTCCGGATCGGACTGAAGAATATCCTCGCCCTGGATGTAGATGCCCTTGAACGAACCATCGACGGCGGCATCCAGCATGTTGGGGATACGCAGTCCCTGTTCGCTCGAAAGTTCGACACCCCAGAGCTTTTCGAAGATGGCGCGGGTCGCATCGTCCGACACATGCCGGTAACCGGGGAATTCATGTGGGAACGAACCCATGTCACAGGAGCCCTGGACATTGTTCTGGCCACGAAGCGGGTTCACGCCGACACCCGGCCGACCGATATTGCCGGTGGCCATGGCAAGGTTGGCGATTGCCATGACGGTTGTCGAACCCTGGCTGTGCTCGGTGACGCCAAGGCCATAATAGATCGCGCCGTTGCCGCCACGGGCAAACAGGCGCGCAGCACCCCGGATCAGTTCCGCATCGACGCCGCAATAGGTCTGGATCGCTTCCGGGCTATGCTTATCCTCGGCGACGAATTCGGCCCAATCCTGGAATTCCGACCAGTCGCAGCGTTCGCGAATGAAGGCTTCGTCATAAAGACCCTCGGTGACGATGACATGGGCGAGTGCCGTGACGACGGCGACATTGGTGCCCGGCAGCAGCGGCAGATGATAATCGGCCTTCACATGCGCGGTCGAGACGAGTTCGGTCTTGCGCGGATCAATGACGATCAGCTTGGCGCCCTGGCGGAGCCGCTTCTTGAGACGCGATCCGAACACCGGGTGGCCCTCGGTCGGGTTGGCGCCGATGACGATGACGACATCAGTATGCTCGACGGAATCGAAATCCTGCGTGCCGGCAGATGTGCCGAAGGCCTGTCCGAGGCCGTAGCCGGTCGGCGAATGGCAGACGCGGGCGCAAGTATCGACATTGTTGTTGCGGAATCCGGCGCGGATCAGCTTCTGCACCAGGTAGGTTTCTTCATTGGTGCAACGCGATGAGGTGATACCGCCGATCGAGTCGCGGCCGTATTGATACTGGATGCGGCGGAATTCGTTGGCCGTGTAGGCCAGCGCCTCTTCCCATGACACTTCGCGCCATGGATCAGAGATCTTTTCGCGGATCATCGGGTTGAGGATGCGGTCCTTGTGGGTTGCGTAACCCCAGGCAAAACGGCCCTTGACGCAGGAATGGCCGCGATTGGCCTTGCCATCCTTCCACGGCACCATGCGCACGAGTTCCTCGCCGCGCATTTCGGCCTTGAACGAGCAGCCGACGCCGCAATAGGCGCAGGTGGTGACTTCGGAATGTTCCGGCTGGCCGATCTCGATCACCGACTTCTCGGTCAGCGTCGCGGTCGGGCAGGCCTGTACGCAGGCGCCGCAGGAAACGCACTCGGAACCCAGAAAGCTCTCATGCATGCCCGGCGAGACGCGGCTGCCGAAGCCCCGGCCCTCGATCGTCAGCGCAAATGTGCCCTGCACTTCCTCGCAGGCGCGGACGCAGCGCGAGCAAACGATGCACTTTGAAGGGTCATAGGTGAAATAGGGGTTGGATTCATCCTTGGCCATCCACATCGGGTTGGATTCGCCATTGGCGCGGGCCTTGACGTGGTTGTCGCCCTCATAGCCGTAGCGCACGTCGCGCAGGCCGACAGCGCCGGCCATGTCCTGCAACTCGCAATCGCCGTTGGCGGCACAGGTTAGGCAGTCGAGCGGATGATCGGAGATGTAGAGCTCCATCACGCCCCGGCGGATGTCCTTGAGGCGCGAGGTCTGGGTATGGACCTTGATGCCCGCCGCGACCGGCGTCGTGCAGGACGCGGGCGTGCCGTTGCGGCCCTCGATCTCGACAAGACAGAGGCGGCAGGAACCGAATGCATCGACCATGTCGGTGGCGCAGAGTTTGGGCACATCGATGCCGGCCTCACGCGAGGCACGCATGATCGACGTGCCTTCCGGCACGGTGATCTCGCGATCATCGATCATCAGGGTAACCATTTTCTCCGATTTGGAAGCGGGTGTGCCGTAGTCGATTTCGTGAACGAGACCCATGAAAGTTACTCCGCTGCCTGAAGGGTGGCTGCCGGACGGAAGTCATCCGGAAAATGGGTGATCGCGCTCATGACGGGGTATGGCGTGAAGCCGCCCAGAGCGCAGAGCGAGCCGAATTTCATCGTGTTGCAAAGATCGGTGGCGAGCGCGAGATTCTTCTCGGGCTCGATGCCGGAGGCGATCTTGTCCATGGTCTCGACGCCGCGCGTCGAGCCGATGCGGCAGGGCGTGCATTTGCCACAGGATTCGACCGCGCAGAATTCGAAGGCGAAGCGCGCCTGGGCCAGCATGTCGGCGGTGTCGTCGAACACGGTGATGCCGGCATGGCCGATCAGGCCATCGCGGGCGGCGAAGGCTTCGTAATCGAACGGAGTGTCGAACAGCGACACCGGGAAATAGGCGCCGAGCGGACCGCCGACCTGCGCGGCCTTCACCGGGCGGCCGGTGAATGTACCGCCGCCGATATCGTTGATGATTTCGCCGAGCGTCAGGCCAAATGCGACTTCATAGAGACCGGCATATCTGACATTGCCGGCAATCTGGATCGGGATCGTGCCGCGCGAACGGCCCATGCCGAAATTCTTGTAGAATTCCGCGCCGCGCTCCATGATGACGGGCACGGATGCCAGCGAGATCACATTGTTGACCACGGTCGGCTTGCCCAGGAAACCCTGAAGGGCGGGCAGCGGCGGCTTGGCGCGGACGATGCCGCGCTTGCCTTCGAGCGAATTGAGCAGGGCGGTTTCCTCGCCGCAGACATAGGCGCCGGCCCCTGCGCGGATTTCCATGTCGAAAGCGCGTCCCGAACCAAGCACGGACGTTCCAAGGACGCCTGCAGTCCGGGCGATCTCGACCGCTTCGTTCATGATCAGGATGGCATTCGGATATTCCGAGCGCAGATAGACATAACCCTTGGTGGCGCCGGTGGCGATGCCCGCGATCGCCATGCCTTCGATCAGCACGAAGGGGTCGCCTTCCATGATCATCCGGTCGGCGAATGTGGCGCTGTCGCCCTCGTCGGCGTTGCAGACGATGTATTTCTGCGGGCCGGGGGCGTCATGCACCGTCTTCCACTTGATGCCCGTCGGGAAGCCCGCGCCGCCACGGCCACGCAGGCCCGAATCGGTGACATGCTTGACGACATCGGCACCGCTCATTCCAAGCGCGCGTTCGAGGCCGACGAGACCGCCATGCGCCTTGTAATCCTCAAGCGACAGCGGATCGGTGATACCGCAGCGGGCAAATGTCAATCGTGTCTGGTTCTTGAGCCAGGCAATCTCTTCGGTCAGGCCATGGCCGAGCGGATGATCCCTGCCTTCCAGCAGGCCAGCGTCGAGCAGCCCGGCAACGTCCCCGGCCTTCACCGGACCATAGGCGATGCGGCCTTGCGGCGTCTCGACCTCGACCAGCGTCTCCAGCCAATGGAGACCGCGCGAGCCGTTGCGAATGACTTTGGCATTGAGCTTGCGGGCTACAATTTCGGCCTCGAAAGCCCGGGCAACCTTGTCGGCGCCAACGGCAAGAGCAGCGGAATCGCGCGGAACGAAAATCCTGGTGGTCATGAGCGTACTCCCTTGAGGAGGGCGCTCAACTCTTCCCGATCCAGGCGGCCGTGCAGCTCTCCGTCGATTTGCGCGGCGGGAGCGATGGAACAGAGCCCCAGACAATAGACCGGCTCCAGCGTCACGCGTCCGTCCGGCGTTGTGCCGTGCCAGTCGAGATCGAGCACCTTGCAGGCATGATCGGCGATCTCCCGTCCGCCCATCGACTGGCAGGCTTCGGCGCGACAGATGCGCACGACATGCTGGCCGGCCGGATGGTTGCGGAACTCGTGATAGAAGGTCACCACGCCGTGGACCTCGGCGCGCGACAGGTTCAGCTCGCGGGCGATCAGCGGCAGCGATGCCTCGGGCACATAGCCATATTCCTCCTGCAGGGCATGCAGGATCGGCAGCAGCGGACCTTCGAGAGCCTTCAGATTGGCAACGATTGCGAGCGTCGTCTCCGACACGTCGTCTTTCACATGGATGTTCATCCGGGTCTCCACCCTAGGCGTTCGGCATAACCTCCGCGCGGGACTGGCATGGTCTTTACCACACTCCGCATTATGCCAGAAATATCAGGAAGTTTGATGGCGAAACCGGAACCCTGTCGATTTCACGCATAATTTATCCAACGATGGCCCTTGGACACGAAAAGGTCAATAACGCGGTTTCGTTGATCGATAGAAAATTTCTATCGATTGAGGGCGCTTCGTCGCCAATAACTCGAACATTGCGAATAATACGAATTGTGTTAGTGTTATGATACATTCGAAACTTTCGAGGAATTCGCTATGAAGGTCTCATCGGCAGAGTTTATCAAGAACTACGGCAGCCTGTCCGACACGGCGCTTAATGAGCCGGTCACGATCACCCGCAATGGGCGCGAGCGATTGGTGCTGATCTCGGTGGATGAATATGCACGTTTGAGAAGTAACTATCGACGGGCGCTTCTTGCGGAAGATATGTCTCAGGAAGACCTCGATCTGATTGCAAACGCTCGAGTGCCCGACGAGCACGCCCATCTGGACGAACTGCTGAAAGATTGGAGTCCCGATCGATGATCTTGCCGCAGCCTCAAATCGGCATGGTGATAAGATACTCCTATCTGTGGGCGAGTGAGGCGAATGCCGGTCGGGACGAAGGTAGCAAGGACCGGCCTTGCGCCATCATCCTGATGGTGCGCGATATCGGAGGGCAAATGCGGATTCAGGTTTTGCCAGTGACCCATTCTCCTCCGCCGAAGGAGGCGGACGCAGTGGAAATTCCGGCACCCGTCAAGAAGCACTTGGATCTGGATCACCAGCGCTCTTGGGTGGTGATCAGCGAATACAACGAATTTATCTGGCCGGGATATGATCTGAGGCCCACGGGCAAGGCAGACGATCCGGTCTATGGGTTTCTGCCGCAAAAATTCTTCCAGCATCTGACCGCGCGGTTTCTTGAAAGACAAAAGCGCATAGGCACCAGGCGCACCTAGTCCCTATCCACATTTCGCGCCGCATTCAGCAATGCCGACACCAGCGGCGTGTTCGGATCCCGCTCCAGCGCCACGACACCAACCGTATGGCTGGCTTCCGGCTCCACCAAGGGAATCACCGCGACGTCGTCCACAAAGCCGAAGGAACGCGCGGCCTCCAGCGGCATGATCGACGCCCATCGGCCGGTCAGCACATGGGCGAAGAGCACGATCATCGAATTGGACTCGAGCCGCGGCGCAATCGTCGCACCCGCCTCGGCCATGTGCTTGTTGATGATGCGGCGGTTCTGCATATCGGATGTCAGCAGGCAAAGCGGCAATTGGCTGGCTTCCCGCCAGGTGATCGAGCTTCGCTTGGCGGGTGCAGCGCTTTTTGCGACCACGAGATGATAGCGTTCTTCGATCAAGGGGACGGTCACCACGCGGCCGAGGGGCTCGTTGTCGAGATAGGTGATGCCGATATCGGTCTCGAGATTTTCGAGCTGGCTCATGATCTGCAGCGACGTCGCCGACTGGATCGAAAAGGTCACGTCGGGATGTTTCGCCTGGAAGGGCGCGGTGATCTTCGGAATCAGCGACAACGCGGTGGGGATCGCCGCGATCCGCACATGGCCGGACAGACCCGTACGCGCCGCGCGCATCTCCTCTTTCATGGTCCGCGCATCGTCGACGATCCGGCGCGACCATTCGAGCACGCGTTGCCCCTCCGGGGTCAGGCCCTGATAGCGCGAGCCGCGATTGACCAGCATCACGCCGAGTTCGTTCTCAAGCTGGCGGATGGCCGCAGAAAGCGTCGGCTGGGTAATGCCGCATTCCGCCGCCGCACGCCCGAAATGTTGCTCGCGCGCCAAGGTGATGAAGAATTGCAGCTTGTCGATCATGGGAGCCTCTTCCCTTGTCCTGAACCATGAAGCAACGGGTTTTTCACCGTGACTACGGGGTCATCGCTGATCTGCACGGCAGATCACGGATTCAAGACGCGGATCAGACAACGCAATACCCGCCCTGGTCAATCCCGGGCCGATCGCCGGAAGCACGGGCGATCAGGCAAGGTAGATCCCTGCTCCGACTTGCTTGCGAGCCAGGATCAAAGCGTCCTGCGCCCGCTGGTACAGGTCAGCGCCTGATTTGTCCCCGGCGTTATTGCCGGTAATACCGATTGTGACAGACAGCATTTTCATGACGGGGTCGTCACCGGGAGAAAGCCGGGCTTCCATGGCATTGTGGATCCTCAGTGCAATCGGCGCGGCATTGTCGGGCAGCATGTTCTCGAAAATGATCGCAAAATGCTGAGTGCTGATGCGAGCGATGAAGTCGCTGTGCTTTATCGTCCTCCTCAAGATCGTTGAGAACCGCTTGACGACTCTGTTTGCTGTCTTGCCGCCTTTTTCGGTGGCCAGCAGCGGCAAGGCTCCCAACTCCACCAACATCAGAACCGTATCGAATGTCGAGGCAGATTTTTGAACGGCTTCCTCCAGCCTCGCCTCGAAAGCGGCTTTGTTGGGCAAGCCTGTCGCCTGATCCACGACCCCCACAACTTCTCCACCGGCGGATTTCTTATGCAGGGCGATCATGGCGCCCCGACTGGTTTGCAGCGATCGGAATGCTTCGCGGGAGGATCTTGCAAGAATAAGCAACTTGCGATGGATATCGGCTTTGGACGCCCCGTCTTGCAGGTTCTCGGCTATGCTCTTGAGCAATTCGAGATCGAATACCCGACCCGAAATCAGCCTGTCCAAATTGTTGACGACGACCGCCGTCTCAACGATGACACTGGCCTCACCGGATCCGGTCCTGCGAAAAATATCTTCAGCCGCTGAAGGAAGATCGACTTGCCGGTGCCGCGCTGTGGACTTTGCCATACAGTGAAATTCCTTTATCCGGATGGCTTACCGCCAACTGCCTGAATCCGCAGGCACTCCAGTCTGTAAAGAATAGCGTGCAGGCTTTAATATTACCTGAATCTTATTAACCCAGAGCAGATAGACCTCACCGCTTGCCCGGATATTCCCAGCCAACTCAATCAGCGGGAAAGAATCCTCTTCAAATTTCGGCCGATATGGGATAGAGCCCGTGCCCGGAAGTGAAAGTCCATCCGAAAGGTATGATCCATGGATAAGTTCAATACGCTGACCGGCATAGCCGCACCGTACCCCGTCATCAATATCGACACGGATATGATCATTCCGAAGGATTACCTGAAGACAATCAAGCGCACCGGTCTCGGTTCCGGTCTGTTCGCCGAGGCCCGTTATCTGGACGACGGTTCGGAAAATCCCGATTTCATGCTCAACAAGCCGGCCTACCGCCATTCGCAGATCCTGGTTGCGGGCGACAATTTCGGCTGCGGCTCGTCGCGCGAGCACGCGCCCTGGGCACTTCTCGACTTCGGCATCCGTTGCGTCATTTCCACCAGCTTCGCCGATATTTTCTACAACAACTGTTTCAAGAACGGCATCCTGCCGATCGTCGTCAAGCCGGACGAACTCGAAAAACTGCTCGACGACGCCAGCCGCGGGTCGAACGCCACGCTGACCGTCGATCTCGAAACGCAGGAAATCAAGGGTCCCGACGGCGGCACAATCAAGTTCGAAATCGACGCGTTCAAGAAGCATTGCCTGCTGAACGGCCTCGACGACATCGGCCTGACGCTGGAAAAGGCATCGGCAATCGACGCCTTCGAGAAGAAGAACGCCACGACCCATCCCTGGGCTTGATCACGTTTCCTCAATTGCAAAAGCAGCGGCCCGGACTCCGGGCCGTTTGTTGGTGAAATCAGGCCGTCGCCGTCGCTTCGATCGCCTCGATATCGTCATCCGAGAGGCCGAAATGATGGCCGATCTCGTGAATCAGCACGTGGCTGATGATGTCGCCGAGCGTCTCTTCATTCTCCGACCAGTAGTCGAGAATGGGCCGCCGGAAGAGCGAGATCCTGTTGGGGAATTCACCGGTTTCGACCGAAAACCGTTCGGTAACGCCGCGGCCTTCGAACAATCCAAGCAGATCAAACGGGGTCTCCAGCGCCATGTCTTCGAAGACGTCATCGTCGGGGAAATCGGAAATCTCGATGATCAGGTCCTGGCAGAGCGCGCGAAAATCCTCCGGCAACTGGCCATAGGCCTCCCGTGCCAGTTGCTCTATTGCTTCCAGCGACGGGGAATAACTGTCGCGCCACTCATCTGTCCGGTCAATACTCGCCATGATCTCTCCTGTCGGCCCTATATAGAGTCTCCGTTGATCTTTTGCGAGCGAGAAAAACACTGGTGTCAGCGCGTGTTTGAAACGATGTCGAAATCGAAGAGCTTACCGGCAACTGGTTCCCGCCACGCGCTGAAATGCCACCATTCGCGATGGTAATTGCGAAAGCCGCGACCATGCTGTCGACCAGCAGGATGCGGTTGGCTTTGGCGGGGGCGGAGACGTGGCGAGTGGCGAGTGGCGAGTGGCGAGTGGCGGCATGTGCGAGTGGATCGAAGAAATCAAACCCGATTCCCATCTGCACGGGTTGCTTCTCGCCGTGCCTGACGACAGTCAGGTCGATCGTGCCGCCCGCCTGGAAATCGGCCTGCACAAGGGCCAACGCCTTGGCGGCCTTACCGACGCATCTGCGGCGCGAAGCGCGGAATCGGCACATGGGAAAAATTGTCGGATCCCGCATAGCGCATCTCCCGCGCGATCGAAGATCCGAGGCCGATGCAAGCGAGTAAAATGTCAAACGAGTATACCGGCCACCAGAGCGGTGGCCGATCGCAGAATTACCGGCATCAGACGCGGCGGACCAGCCTGACCAGGAGCAGCAGGATGACGGCGCCGATCGTCGCGGAAATGATCGGTCCGACCCATGCGCCGCCGCCGACGTTAAATCCGAGGCGCGGAAACAGGAAACCGGCAATGAATGCCCCGACGATGCCGACGACTATATTGCCGAGCAGGCCAAAACCATAGCCCTTGACAATCAGGCCCGCGAGCCAGCCGGCGATGGCGCCAATAACCAGGAAAATAAGAAGACTTTCGATGCCCATACTAGACCCCTTTAATGTCGCCGTCCGATGCAGACAACGCATGCATCAACGCCGCCGAAGGCTTGTTGTTCCCTCAGCGGCATCACACCCTCCTTCCGGAGGCCTGTCAAACCGAATTCACCGAGAAATCGATGCAAATCCGGCAGATGATTGTAAGGCAGCGCATTCGCAGGCTATAAGCGATACATCGATCGTGAGGTTTTTATGAATACCATTCCGTCTGATGTGAAAACACTTTCCGTGAAGGGCCAGGATTTCGACTATCTGGATCTTGGCTCCGGCCGGCCGGTGATTTTCATGCACGGCGTGCTCGGCGATCTCAGGACCTTTACCCCACATGCCGAAATGCTGTCCGATCGCTACCGCACCATCACCTACACGCAGCGGTATTTCGGAAATCGTGCCTGGCCCGAAGGCGGCCCGCCCTTCGGTATCGAAACCCATGCCGAGGATCTCGTCGGCTTCGTGGAGGCTCTGGGCATCGGTCCCGTGTTTCTCGTCGCCTGGTCCTATGCCGGACATGCGGGGTTGCGGGCCGCGCAGATCAGGCCGGATCTTTTCCGGGCGATGTTCGTCTATGAAACCGGCTTTCAGACTTTCCTGACGGACCCGGCCGAGATCGCCGCCTTCAAGGCCGATCTCGAATTGATGTTCGGCCCGGTATTTGCCGCCGTCAACGCAGGCGACAATGAAAAGGCGGCGCGATTGCTCGTCAATGCATCGGCGCAGGATGAATATTATTTTGAAAGCCGAACCGAATTGCAGATGCAGGTCGAACTCGAAAACGCTGCCATGATGCCGAAATTGCTTGCGCAAACCCCGCCCCCGCGCATCACGACGGATGATCTGACGGCGCTCCAGGTGCCGATCAGCATTGCCTGCGGGGCAAAGTCACGCCCCTCCTACAAGCTCGTTTCGGAAGCCGCGATGCGGATCCTGCCCGGCCCGCACTATATGATCCCCGGAGTCAACCACTTCTGGCCGGACGCCGAGCCCAACGCATTCAGCGGTTTCGTCGGCGAATGGCTGGACGCACAGGCCTGATTCCAAGCACCACTATCAAACGATGCCGCCGCCGAGACTGGTGACTGCCGGCCGCTCGGCGGCAACCTTGGCGCGATAGCCGGCGGCGCGGTATGCGCCGAGCGGATTGATCGCACCGCCCGCCTCCAGCCGCGCCATGGCGAGGATCGGCTCGACATCGGTCCGGAAGGCGGTTTTCAGCGTTTCGGATGCCATCAGCGCATCGTTGCCCTCCTGATAGCCGGACAGTGCATCGCGATCGACGATCAGCGCCGACGCATAGGCGCGGCAGACTTCCATCGCCGAATTCATCAGGCTTTCGATCGGATCGGTGACATTGTGGCTCTGGTCGAGCATGTGGGCGGGATCGAAGCCATCGGCCTCCGAAAGTTCGGCATCGGCGAGTTCGTTGAACACCAGGAACAGGCGATAGGGATCAATGGCGCCGGTATCGAGATCGTCGTCACCATATTTCGAATCGTTAAAATGGAAGCCGCCGAGCTTCCTGAACTGGATGAGCCGAGCGACGATCATTTCAATATTGACGTTCGCCGCGTGATGTCCGAGATCGACGAGGCAATGGGCTTTCGGCCCGAGCTCCTGCGCGATCAGATAGTTCGTGCCCCAATCCTGCACCACCGTCGAATAGAAGGCCGGCTCGAACATCTTGTGCTCGGAAAAGATCCGCCAGTCGTCCGGCAGCGATTTGTAGATCGTCTTCATCGCCTCGAGATAGCGCTCGAAACTGCGGGTGAAATGGCTCTGGCCGGGGAAATTCGAACCGTCGCCGATCCACACCGTCAGCGCTTTCGAGCCCAGCGCCTTGCCGATCTGGATACATTCGATGTTGTGTTCGATCGCCTGTTGCCGCGTCGCGGCATCGGCATGCGAAAGCGAGCCGAACTTGTAGGAAAGCTCCTGGCCGGCCTGGTCCTGGAAAGTGTTGGAATTCATCGCATCGAAGCCGAGGCCGAGCGCGTCGCCCTTCTGCTTCAGCTCCTTCAGATCCACAACCTTGTCCCAAGGGATATGCAGCGAGACGGTCGGCGTTGCCCGCGTCAATTGCTGGATGACGGCACAATCTTCGAGCTTGTCGAAGATGTTGCGCGGCTCGCCCTTGCCGGGAAAGCGAGCAAAACGCGTGCCGCCTGTGCCGACGCCCCAGGAGGGAACGGCGACCCCATAGGCGGAAACCTTGTCCTTGACCCAGCCGATGTCGATGCCCCGGCGTGAAAGCTGCTCGCCAAGATGATCGTAATCGGCTTCTAGCGCTGCATGGGCTTTTTCGTTCCCGGCATCGATCACGTCAGTGGAAATCATCGTCATTTCGTCTCTCCCACAAAAGATCAGCGCGTGAATGCCTGGGCATTGCCGGCATCGACATTCAGAATATTGCCGGTGGATTTGGCCGAAGCCGGCGAGGCGAAGAAGTAGATGCCTTCGGCGATATCCTCGGGAAAGACCGAAAGCTTCAGCATCGAGCGGGCGCGATAATGCGCTTCGAGATCATCTGTCGACATATTGTAGGCCGCCGCGCGCTGTTCCTTCCACTCACCGCTCCAGATCTTCGATCCGCGCAGCACGGCGTCCGGATTGACGGTATTGACGCGGATGCCTTTTTCCGCGCCTTCCAGCGCCAGGCAGCGGGCAAGATGGATCTCGGCGGCCTTTGCCGTGCAATAGGCAGAGGCATTGACCGAAGCGGCGAGACCGTTCTTGGAGGCGACGAAGACGATGTTGCCGCCGATCTTCTGGGTTTCGAACAACCGGAATGCTTCGCGCGATACCAGGAAATAGCCCTTGGCAAGGATGTCCATGTTCTTGTCCCAGAGCGCCAGCGTCGTCTCGCTGATGGGAGCGGCGGAAGCAAGCCCGGCATTCGACACCAGGATATCGAGGCCGCCGAATTCCGCCACCGCATCGGCAAATCCCATGATGACCGCGTCTTCGCTGGTGACATTGATCAGTGCCGAGCGGACCTGATCGGCGCCGAAGCGCTTGGAGAAATCCTCGCTGGCTGCTTCCAGTGCGCCAGCATCGATATCGGCGAGCACCACGCAGGCGCCCTCTTTCAGGAAGCGTTCAGCCGTCGCCCGGCCGATGCCGCCGGCGCCACCGGTGATCAAGGCGACCTTGCCGGCCAGCGACTTGGGCTTCGGCATGCGTTGCAGCTTGGCTTCCTCCAACAACCAGTATTCGATGTCGAAGGCTTCCTGTTCGGGCAGGCCCATATAGGTGGAGACCGAGGACGAGCCACGCATGACGTTGATGGCGTTGACGTAGAACTCACCAGAAATCCGCGCCGTCGCCTTGTCCTTGGCGAATGTGATCATGCCGACGCCGGGTATCAGATAGACGACCGCGTTGGGATCGCGGATGCCGGGCGAATTGTCATGCCTGCAGCGCTGATAATAGGCCTTGTAATCGTCGCGATAGACGGAAATTGCAGCGTCGAGACCGGCCAGCGTGCCGTCGATATCCGGGTTCGATGGATCGAAATCGACCACCAGCGGCCGGATCTTGGTGCGCAGGAAATGGTCCGGGCAGGATGTGCCGAGGGCGGCCAGCGGCGCCAGATTGTTGGACGAAACGAATTCCAGCACCGCCTTGCTGTCATCGAAATGGCCGATCTTCGGCTCAGACGCCGAGATCTTGCCGCGAATGACCGGCATCAAGGCACCCGCGATCCTGCGGCGCTCTTCGGCATCGAGCGGACGGTATCTGTCGCCGCCGAACACCCGGCCCGAAATACTTTTCTCGAACCAGGCAATGGCGGTGTTGATGATCTCGATCGTGGTCAGATAGCTCTCTTCGGCCGTCTCGCCCCAGGTGAAAAGCCCATGGCTTTCGAGCACGACGCCGCGTGCCGTCGGGTTTTCCACGCAGAACTTTCCAAGCCAGAGGCCCAACTCGAACCCCGGCCGCTTCCATGACAGCCAGCCGATCTCTCCGCCGAATATCTGTTGCGTCAATTCCTTCGAATTCTTCGACGCGGCAATGGCGATGATCGCATCCGGATGCATGTGATCGACATGCGGCTTTGGAACATAGGCATGCAGCGGCGTGTCGATCGAGGCGGCGCGCGGGTTGAGGTTGAAGGTGCAATGCGTGAGGTAATCCACCATTTCGTCTTCATAGGCAACGCCGCGATAGATGCCCTTGAGCGCCCTGAGCTTGCCCATGTAGAGCGTCGCGAAACCATCGCGGTTCATCGAGCCGAGGTCACCGCCCGAACCCTTGACCCAGAGCACCTCCACCATCTGCCCCGTCAGCGGATCCTTTTCCATCACCTTGGCCGATGTATTGCCGCCGCCGTAATTGGTGATCCGCTTGTCGGACCCGAGAAGATTGGAACGATAGATCAGACGCTCGGATTCGCTCATGCCATCGGCACGGGCTTTATCCCACAGGTTTGCAAGGCGTGCGCCCTTTTGCTCGTCAGCCATGATGTCCTCCCGGCATTTCGTCCGCAGCGTGAGCGCGGTTAACTTGTTGGGTCGACAAATCACACGGATATACCGGCATTGTCAATCACAAATGATCATTTTCAATCATATTGCGCTGCACAATGAAATATTATGATCAGATGTGATTGACACTGCGTGAAATTGATGGAACGATTAAGACAACGGGAGAGACAATGCACGAGAAAGAACGCCATAGGATCATTGTATCCGCGATTCAGGAAAAGCCGGTGGTGACCGTTCCCGAACTCGTGGAATTGACCGGCAGTTCGGAAGCGACGATCCGGCGCGATATCGCCGCCCTGCATGTCCAGAAGAAATTACGCCGGGTGCGCGGCGGCGCCGAAGCGCTGCATCCGCCGCAGTTCGTCGGCCTTGCCGGCCGTCCGTTTTCCGTCAATGAAACGATCAACAGCCGCCAGAAGCAATCAATTGCCCGCGAAGCCGTGGCGCTTTGCGAGGATGGCGACGCGATCATCGTCAATGGCGGCACGACGACGTTCCAGATGGTGCATTTCCTGACCAATCGCCGCCTGCAGGTATTCACCAATTCGTTTCCGATCGCCGAGCACCTGCTCAAGCATTCCAAGAACACGGTGATGCTGTCGGGCGGCGTGATCTATCGCGAGCAGAACATCATTCTCTCGCCATTCGAGAACGACGTGACGCGCAATTTCTTTGCGCAACGGATGTTCATGGGTGCGCAGGGGCTCGGTCCGCTCGGGCTGATGGAGGCCGATCCGCTGCTGATCCAGGCCGAACAAAAGCTCATCGACCAGGCCGACGACCTGATCGTGCTGGTCGATTCTTCGAAATTCAGCAAGCGCTCCAGCCTCATTCTCTGCGGGCTGAAGCGCATCGCCACCGTGATTACCGATTCCGGCATCGAGGACAGACACGCCGCGATGCTTGAAAATGCCGGGGTCAGGCTCATCGTTGCCGGACCACAGGACATGAAGACCGAGAAAATATCCGCATCATCCTAAGGAGGGGATGCTGCGGATCAGGATTCTGACACCCAAGGGAGGAACACATGGGTATTCTGAAGAAACTGCTCATCACTGCCGCGATTTCGACCGCGCTGATCGCCAATGTCGCATATGCGGAAAACAAGAAGATCGCCATCGTCGTCAAGGCGCTCGGCATCGGCTTTTTCGACGCCGCCAACAAGGGCGCCCAGGAAGCGGCCAAGGAACTCGGCGACGTCGATATCATCTATACCGGCCCGACCGACACCACGGCCGAAGGCCAGATCGAAGTCATCAACTCGCTGATCGCCCAGAAGGTCGATGCGATCGCCATTTCCGCCAACGACCGCGACGCGCTGGTACCGGCGCTGAAAAAGGCCATGGATCGCGGCATCACCGTGATTTCCTGGGATTCGGGCGTGGCGCCCGAAGGCAGGATGATGCATCTCAACCCTTCGTCCAACGCGCTGATCGGCAATATGTGCGTCAAGATGGCGGCCGACAACCTGCCTGAAGGCGGCGATGTCGCCATCCTGTCGGCCACTGCGACCGCCACGAACCAGAACACCTGGATCGAGGAAATGAAGAAGGTTCTGCCCAACTACAAGGGCATCAACATCGTCACCACAGTCTATGGCGATGACAAGACCGACAAGTCCTATACGGAAACGCAAGGCCTGATCAAAGCCTATCCGAATCTCAAGGCGATCATCGCTCCGACCTCGGTCGGCGTCGTGGCAGCCGCGCAGGCTGTTGAAGATGCCGGCATGGTCGGCAAGATCAACGTCACAGGCCTCGGCCTTCCCTCGGAAATGGCGGGCCATGTGAAGGCCGGCTCTTCCAAGTCCTTCGCGATCTGGAACCCGATCGACCTCGGCTATTCCGCCACCATGATCGCCTATAACCTGATGACCGGCAAAGCCAAGGCCGGCCCCGGCGCGGAAATCCCGATGGGCCGCATGGGCAAGGTCAAGCTCGACGACAACAGCGAAGGCGCGATGGCCGATCCATTCGTCTACGACGCCAAGAATGTCGAGGAATTCGCCAAGATCTTCTGATTGTTGAACACCAAGGCCCGATCTCTTGTTGGGAGGTCGGGCACTTCTGCGATTGGCGAGGAGGCTGCTGCAACGTTGCAGCTCCAGCTACCGCCGGTATCATTCAACGCTCATTAGCGGAAGAAGCAAGACGACACCATGGACGCCATGACCACGTCATCGCCGGCAACGATCAGGCTCGAAGGGATTTCCAAGTCCTTTCCGGGGGTGAAAGCCCTCGACACTGTGGCGCTGTCTCTCTATCCCGGTCAGGTGACTGCTCTGGTCGGCGAGAACGGCGCCGGCAAATCGACGCTGGTGAAAGTGCTGACCGGCATTTACCAACCGGACGAAGGAGCAATCTTTCTCGGCAATCAACAGACCGTTGTGCCTTCCGCGCACGCGGCGCTGAAGGCCGGCATCACCGCCATCCATCAGGAGACCGTGCTGTTCGACGAGCTTTCGGTTGCCGAAAACATCTTCATCGGCCATGCGCCGCGCGGCCGTTTCGGCCTGATCGACTGGAACAGGATGTATGAAAATGGCCGCGCACTGCTGAAGCGTGCCGGCGCCGACATCGATCCACGCATGCGGCTCCGCGATCTCTCGATCGCCTCCCGGCATCTGGTCGCAATTGCCCGCGCCTTGTCGGTCGATGCCCGCGTGGTGATCATGGATGAACCGACCGCCGCCCTGTCGCACAAGGAAATCGCCGAGCTCTATGAACTGGTCGAGCGCCTGAAGGCCGACGGCAAGGCAATCCTGTTCATCAGCCACAAATTCGATGAGATCTTCCGCATCGCCGACCGGTACACGGTGTTCCGCGACGGCCAGATGGTCGGCGAAGGCCTGATCACTGACACCAACCGCAACGACCTCGTCAAGATGATGGTTGGCCGTGACATTGGCCAGGTCTTTCCCAAGAAGCAGGTTACCCCGGGTCCGCCGGTGCTGACGGTTGCAGGCTATTGCCACCCCACGGAATTCGACCAGATCGGTTTCGAGCTCAGGCGGGGCGAGATACTCGGCTTCTATGGTCTGATCGGCGCCGGCCGCTCGGAATTCATGCAGGCGCTGTTCGGCATCACCAAGCCCTCGAAGGGCGCAATCCGGATCGATGGCGCGGTCGCAGTGATCCGCTCGCCATCCGAAGCGGTCGACAAGGGCATCGTCTATGTGCCCGAGGAGCGCGGAAGGCAGGGCGCGATCACCGCCATGCCGATTTTCCAGAACATCACCCTGCCGTCAATATCCAAGACGTCGCGGGCAGGCTTCCTGCGGCTCGCGGAAGAATTCAAGCTGGCGCGGGAATACACCTCGCGGCTCGATCTCCGCGCCGCCTCGCTCGACCAGGATGTCGGCACGCTGTCGGGCGGCAACCAGCAGAAAGTGGTGATCGCCAAATGGCTGGCCACCAAGCCGAAAGTCATCATTCTCGACGAGCCGACCAAGGGCATCGATATCGGCTCCAAGGCGGCGGTGCACGAATTCATGGGCGAGCTGGCGGCGGCCGGCCTGTCGGTGATCATGGTCTCCTCGGAAATCCCCGAAATTCTCGGGATGGCGGACCGCGTCATCGTCATGCGCGAGGGCCGGATCGTCGGCGAATATCCACGCGCGGGACTGACAGCAGAGACGCTTGTTCGCGCTGCGGCCGGCATAGGGGAAGCGGCATGAAGACATTGTTCAAACACCGCGAGATCCAGCTGCTGGCGGCAATCGTCGTGCTGACGCTGATGATCGCGGTTCGCTTTCCTGTGTTCATCGAGCCCTCGAGCCTCGGCAATGTCTATAGCGACACGTCGATCCTGATCATCCTCGCCCTCGGCCAGATGGCCGTGATCCTCACCCGCTGCGTCGATCTGTCGACCGCCGCCGTGCTGGCGCTCTGCGGCATGATCGCCGCCATGCTCAACAATATGTATCCGGATATTCCGGTCCTGCTGCTGGTGCTGGTCGCGATCGTTTTTGGTGCGGTGCTCGGCGCGATCAACGGCCTGCTGGTCTGGAAGCTCGACATGCCACCGATCGTCGTCACGCTCGGCACAATGACCGTGTTTCGCGGCGTCATCTTCCTGCTGACCAATGGCAAATGGATCAATGCGCATGAAATGAGCGACAGCTTCAAGGCGGTGCCCCGCGATTCGCTGGCGGGCATTCCGGTGCTCAGCTGGGCGTCGATCGTGGTGATCGTGATCATGTTCGTCGTCATCGGACGCACGGCGCTCGGCCGCTCGTTCTTCGCGGTCGGCGGCAATGCCAATGCGGCCGTCTATGCCGGCATCGACCCTGGCCGGACGCGCTTCATCGCATTTACCATATCAGGCGCGCTGTCGGGACTTGCCGGCTATCTGTGGATCTCGCGCTATGCAGTCGCTTATGTCGACATCGCGCTTGGCTTCGAACTCGATGTGGTTGCCGCCTGCGTGATCGGCGGCGTGTCGATCGCCGGCGGTATCGGCTCGGTACCGGGCGCAGTGCTCGGCGCGTTGTTCCTCGGCATTATCAAGAATGCCCTGCCGGTCATCAATGTTTCGCCCTTCTGGCAGCTCGCGATATCAGGAACGGTGATTATCATCGCCGTCGCCTTCAATGCCCGCGCCGAGCGCAAGAAGGGTCGCATTATCCTGAAGAAAGCCGAGGTGACGGCATGACAACGGCACAGGTCCGCAATGTTCCGGATCGCCTCAAGAGCCGGGGCGAGCGCGTCTTCAAGAGCTGGGAAAGCCTGCTGTTTGCGGTGATGGTGGCGATTTTCATCGTCAACTGCTTCGCCTCGCCCTATTTCCTCGATCCGTGGAACCTCTCAGACGCCACCTTCAATTTCACCGAAAAGGCGCTGGTGGCACTGGCCTTGGCACTGGTGATCATCTCGGGCGAGATCGATCTGTCTGTCGCCGCCATCATCGCGCTGTCATCGACGCTGATGGGCACCGCCTTGAAGATGGGGGCCGGACCAACCGAACTCGTGGCGATCGGGCTGATCACTGGGGCGCTCTGCGGCGCGGTTAACGGCTGGCTGGTCACCGGGCTCGGACTGCCGTCGATCGTCGTCACCATCGGCACGATGAGCCTGTTCCGCGGCCTGTCCTTCATTATCCTGGGCGACAAGGCCTATACCGGCTACCCCGCCGAATTCTCCTGGTTCGGCCAGGGCTATGTCTGGTGGGTGTTATCGTTCGAACTCGTGCTGTTCGTGGTGATGGCGATCCTGTTCCACATCCTGTTGCATCGAACGAGCTTCGGCCGATTGGTTTTCGCCATCGGCAACAACCAGACCGCGGCGCTGTTTTCCGGCGTCAAGGTCGCGCGGGTGAAGTTCATCCTGTTCGTGCTGACGGGTCTGATGGCCGGCGTTGCCGCCGTCTGCCTGACTTCCCGGCTCGGCTCGACGCGCCCATCGATCGCCACTGGACTGGAACTGGAGGCCATCACCATGGTCGTGCTCGGCGGCATCAACATCAATGGCGGCTCGGGCAGCATCCTGGGCGTCGTGCTCGCCGCACTGATCATGGGTCTGGTGACCTTCGGCCTCGGCCTGCTCAATGTGCCCGGCATCGTCATGTCGATCTTTATCGGCCTGCTGCTGATACTGGTGATTGCAATCCCCGTCATTCTCGGGAAAATCGGCCGCAGAAGAAAAGCGGCCTGATCGTAAAGGCGGATGACGGGAGTGAGCATGCGGGAATTCCGGAATATTGCCGTGATCGATGTCGGCAAGACCAATGCCAAGGTCACGCGCTTCGATATGCGCAACGGACGCGAGTCCGACGTGTTCACCTGCCCGAACGATGTCATCCGCACCGGCCTGTACCCGCACCACGACATCGAGCGCATGTGGGCGTTCATGCTGGAATCGCTCGGCAGAATCCAGGCGGCGACGCCGATCGACGCGATCGCCATCACCGCGCATGGCGCGTCGATCACACTGGTCGATGCCGATGGCGAACTGGCAATGCCGATGCTCGATTATGAGCATGACGGGCCGGACAGCCTCGCCGTGGAATATGATGCGATCCGGCCGCCGTTCTCCGAGACCGGCACGCCCAGGCTGGTGGCCGGGCTGAATGTCGGCGCGCAGCTCTACTGGCAGATGAAGACCTTTCCGACCGAGTTTGCCCGCGTCGTCTCGATCGTCCCCTATCCGCAGTTCTGGTCGATGCGCCTGACCGGTGTGCGCGCCACCGAGATGACATCGGTCGGCGCCCATACCGATCTCTGGAATCCCTGGAAACGCGATTTCTCGACGCTGACGGACAGGATGGGCTGGCGGAGACTGATGCCGCCGATGAGCAGCGCTTTTGATATCCTCGGCACGATCAAACCGGAGATCGCTGCCGCGACCGGCCTTTCGCCGGAAACGCCCGTCTTCAGCGGACTGCATGATTCCAACGCCTCGCTGCTCACGCATCTGAAATCGCGGCCTGCGCCGTTCTCGGTCGTTTCGACCGGCACCTGGGTCATCTGCTTTTCGGTCGGCGGCAAAAAGATAGCGCTGGACGAGGCGCGCGACACGCTGGTCAACGTCAATGCCTATGGCGAGCCCGTCCCCTCGTCGCGCTTCATGGGCGGCCGTGCGTTCTCGCTGCTGAAGGCCGATGGCAAGGCCGGGATCACTCAGGCCGACCGGGACCGGGTGTTGGGCGAGGGCATCATGCTGCTGCCGTCTATCCCCGAGGATTCCGGCCCCTTCACCCATCGCAAGGGCGGCTGGACCGGCAACGTCGATTCCCTGACGCCGGGCGGTTATCTGTTCGCCGTGTCGCTTTATCTTGGCATGATGAGCGCGACCTCGCTGGAACTGATCGGCGCCGATGGCCCGGTGATCGTCGAAGGACCGTTTGCACAGAACCGCACCTTTCTCGAGACTCTCCGGGTCATGACCGGCCGGGATATCGTCACCGGCGGCGCTGGCCTGACCGGCACGAGTTCGGGCGCCGCTTGCGTGGCGCTCGGCCGCGACGCCACGATCGAAACCGGCGCGGACATCGTGGCCCTCGCTCCCGACCCGGGTCTCGGCGGCTACATCGCCAGATGGCGGCAGGCGATCGCTGCAACATAGTTTATTTTGCTAAAACATCCTTGGTTAATGCTCATTTAACCCCTCGCCGATATTCTTGGATCAACCTGGCCGCTTTATCCTTTTCGCGGCCATGCATCCATTCGAGTGGCGGGCGAGATTTATG
This sequence comes from Rhizobium sp., assembly GCA_028290545.1. Taxonomy (GTDB): domain Bacteria; phylum Pseudomonadota; class Alphaproteobacteria; order Rhizobiales; family Rhizobiaceae; genus Rhizobium_E. The sequence goes on from JAQGJP010000020.1 coordinate 59,541, forward strand.
GCGAGAAGCATTCCGGCGGATTACGAGAGCCGAACCATACGCTTCACATTGACATCATTTCTGTGGCGGCAAGCCAAGGTCATGGCGGGCCTGGCGCTGCTTGGCACGCTGGCGCTGTCGATCGCGGCTCTTTCCACCTGGAACGTGCTGGATCCCAGCTATTCCAATGCCACCTCGCGTGCCCCCTCCAATATTCTGGGCACCGGCGGCGCCTATTTCGCCGATGTGATGATGCAATTCTTCGGCCTCGGCGCCGTGGTCGCACTGCTGCCGGTGTTCGCCTGGTCGCTGATGATGATCTTCAACGTACCGGTCTATCGGCTGGTCAAGCGTGCCAGTGCCTGGTTCGGCGGCTCGGTGCTCGCCGCGGCGGCGCTTTCCTGCTTTCAGCCGCCGGCAACCTGGCCGATTCCCAACGGCCTCGGTGGCGTGTTCGGCGATCTGATCCTCAAATTTCCGGCGCTGTTCATCGGTCATTATCCGCAAGGCGTCACGGCCATCATCATCGGCACGATTTGCGCTGTGCCGGCGCTCGGCCTTCTGGCTTTCTCCGCGAACCTGATCGTCACAGCCGAACCGGAATTCATCGAGAAGCCGACCGAGGGGCCGGCCATGCCGATGCGCAAGGCCCGGCCGGAACCGGTTGAGACATTCGATGACGACGAACGCGAATCGCCCTTCGCCTATATCCAGGGCTATGCCGCGCATTACTGGTATTCGGCCCAGGCACGCCTGCGCCGCCTGACCGGCCAGCCGGCAAGGAAACCCGCGCGCCGCGAGATCGAACAGCCCTACGACCTCAACGACGAGGAATTCGGCCTGATGCCGGCCTCCGCTGCTGACAGCCGCGGCAACGGCCGCGCCGAACCGTCGTTGTTTGCCGATGAGCCCCGGCAGCCGATGTCGGCGCTTCGCAGAATCATCTCCGCGCCGCACATGGACCCGGACATGGACGGTGCCGATGACGACGAGTCGCCGCTCGAACTCGACCGGCATCGCCCGTCCGGCATCCTGCCGGATGAGAACGAGGACGACGATCTCGATGATTGGCAGGTGAAGCCGGAAGCGCGCGCGCCACAGCGCGTTGCCCCGCGCGCCGGAGCCCCGGTGCAAACGGCAGCGAAGCCGGTTCAGCAGCCTTCGATCGCTGCCGGGGTTGCCCGGCCGAGGATCGCGCAGGCCACCGAGCGCCTGGCCCCGGCATCTGTGCGGGATGGCTTCGACCTGCCGCCGCTGGGATTGCTCGCCGAGCCCAAGAACATCGTCAAGGATGCCAGCCTTTCCAACGATGCGCTGGAGCAGAATGCCCGTATCCTCGAAGGCGTGCTCGACGATTTCGGCGTCAAGGGCAATATCATCCATGTCCGCCCCGGCCCGGTCGTGACGCTTTACGAACTCGAACCCGCGCCCGGCATCAAGTCTTCGCGCGTGATCGGCCTTGCCGACGATATCGCCCGCTCCATGAGTGCGATCGCCGCCCGCGTCGCCGTGGTTCCGGGCCGCAATGCGATCGGCATCGAACTGCCGAACAAGGTGCGTGAAATGGTGTTCCTGCGCGAAATGTTCGCGGCAAAGGATTTCGACACGTCCAAGGCAAAACTGGCCGTCGCGCTCGGCAAGACGATCGGCGGCGAACCGGTGATCGCCGACCTCGCCAAGATGCCGCATCTGCTCGTTGCCGGCACCACCGGCTCGGGTAAATCGGTGGCCATCAACACGATGATCCTGTCGCTGCTCTACCGGTTGACGCCGGAACAGTGCCGGCTGATCATGATTGACCCGAAAATGCTCGAGCTCTCGGTCTATGACGGCATTCCGCACCTGCTGTCGCCCGTCGTCACCGACCCGAAAAAGGCGGTCGTGGCGCTCAAATGGACTGTCCGTGAGATGGAAGAGCGCTACAAGAAGATGTCGAAGATCGGCGTCCGCAACATCGATGGCTTCAACGCCCGCGTTTCACAGGCGCTTGAAAAGGGCGAGGCGATTTCGCGGACCGTGCAGACCGGCTTCGACCGGCAGACGGGCGAGGCGATCTACGAGAGCGAGGAATTCGATCTCCAGCCGATTCCCTATATTGTCGTGATCATCGACGAAATGGCCGACCTGATGATGGTGGCGGGCAAGGACATCGAAGGCGCCGTGCAGCGGTTGGCGCAGATGGCGCGTGCAGCCGGCATTCATGTGGTCATGGCGACCCAGCGCCCCTCCGTCGATGTCATCACCGGCACGATCAAGGCGAACTTCCCGACCCGTATCTCCTTCCAGGTGACGTCGAAGATCGACAGCCGCACGATCCTCGGCGAGCAGGGTGCCGAACAGCTGCTCGGCATGGGCGACATGCTCTACATGGCTGGCGGCGGGCGCATCCAGCGCGTCCACGGCCCGTTCGTCTCCGACCTCGAAGTCGAGGATGTCGTGGCCTACCTCAAGACGCAGGGCTCGCCGCAATATCTCGATGCCATCACCGCCGATGACGAGGACGACGATGGCGACGGCGAGCGCGGCGGCGGTCCCGCCGGCACATCCAACCTCGCAGACTCCGAAGACCCTTACGACCAGGCGGTCGCCATCGTCCTGCGGGATGGCAAGGCGTCAACATCCTATATCCAGCGTCGCCTCGGTATCGGCTACAACCGTGCTGCCTCGATCATCGAGCGGATGGAGAAGGAAGGCATTGTCGGTGCGGCAAACCATGCCGGCAAACGCGAAATTCTCGTGCCGACCGAAGAGGATATACTGGCCCGCTGACTTCCAGCGAACTATTACAAGCATCAACGGAACGCCTTGAAGGCGCCCTAGTTTCCGTGACTATAAACCGACGGAAAAGGAGACCGGAATGGATCGATTCGAGAGTGAAAACCAGAACGGCTTCGGCCTCACGCGCCGCAGCCTGGTCGGCGGCATGGGCGCCGCATTGCTGATGGCGATGCTACCGCTCGATTTCGCACAGTCAGCCGGCACCGACATCGCCCAAAAGATTGCCGATCATTTCTCATCGGTTAAGACCATGTCCGGCGAGTTTGTCCAGTTCGGCCCGCGCGGCGAGCAGACGGGCGGCAAGTTCTTTCTCGAACGCCCCGGCAAGATCCGCTTCAATTACGAGCAGCCCTCACCGATGCGGGTGATCTCCGACGGCAAATCCGTTGTCATCGGCAATCTCAAGCTCAAGACCTGGGATATCTACCCGCTCTCCAAGACGCCGCTTGCCCTGCTTCTGGGCAACAAGATCGACCTGAAGGGCAAGATGGTCCGCGACGTCAAGGAGGAAGCCGACCTGATAACGATCAAGCTCGGCGATCGTTCGATATTTGCCGATTCGACCATTACCATGATGTTCGACCCGAAAACCTTCGAGCTTCGCCAATGGACGATTACCGACAATCAGGGCAAGGATACGTCGGTGATGATCTTCAACGTCCAGACAGGCCTGACCTTCGACGAAAAGGTTTTCAAAGTGCCTTATGATGCCGTCCACGAGCAAAATTCCGGCAGGCGGCGCTGATTCGTACTTGTGGAGAATTGCCACATCGTCCTGATGTCTTCCGGTTAGCCCTTTCTAAGCGCGCGGGATAATTGTTAGGGTCCGGCGCACATGAAGCGCCGGAGACTGCCATGCAACTGACCCTCGCCACCTGGAATATCAACTCGGTGCGGCTCAGGATGCCGATTGTCGAAAAATTCCTCCTTGCCCATCAGCCGGATGTTCTCTGCCTGCAGGAAACCAAGTGCACCAATGACCAGTTTCCGGCCGAGCCGCTGAACGCGCTCGGCTATGTTCATCAGGCGATCAATGGCCAGAAGGGCTATCACGGCGTGGCAATCGTCTCCAAGGTGCCGCTCGAAAGCATCGATCGTCGCGATCATGGCAATGTCGGCCATGCGCGTCATGTTTCCGCGACCTTCGTCGCCGGCGCCAAGACCATCCGCCTGCACAATTTTTATGTGCCGGCTGGAGGTGACGAACCCAATCGGGAAATCAATCCGAAATTCGCCCACAAGCTCGACTATGTCGAGGAGATGAAGAGCCTGCATTCCGGCGCCGAGCCGGGCATTTCCTCGATCCTGGTCGGGGACCTCAACATCGCCCCGCTTGAGCACGATGTCTGGTCCCACAAGCAGTTGCTCAAGATCGTCAGCCACACGCCGGTCGAGACGGATGGCCTGAAAGAGGTGATCGCGCGCGGCGACTGGCTCGACCTGATGCGCCAGCATGCGCCGGAGCCCGAAAAGCTCTACACCTGGTGGAGCTATCGCGCCGCAGACTGGGCAGCCGCAGACAAGGGGCGCAGGCTCGACCATGTCTGGTCTTCGCCGGATCTCGGACCGCATTTGTCGTCGATCGAAATCCTGAAGGACGCGCGCGGCTGGGAAAAGCCTTCGGACCATGTGCCGGTCATTGCCCGGCTGCAGTTCTGATCGCTGAAATGAGGAACCCGGCCTTCGCCGGGTTCCTGTCGATTAGCTGAAACGCTGCCATATCGTCTTGTAATCGCAATATTTGTCGATCGCGTGCACCGAGCGGTCGCGGCCGAAGCCGGACTGCTTGAAGCCGCCGAACGGCGTGGCGAAATTCGACAGGTCGTAGCAGTTGACCCAGACGGTCCCCGCATGAATGTCTTCCGAGACCCGATGCGCCCGGTTCATGTCGGTCGTAAACACCGCGCCCGCGAGTCCGTAAGCGGTGTCATTGGCAATCCGGACGGCTTCTTCTTCGGTGTCGAACGGTACCACTGTCAGGATCGGCCCGAAGATTTCCTGCTGCGCCAGCGAGGAATTGTTGGACGGCGCGATGAAAACGCCCGGCGAGACATAATAGCCGCCGGTCTCGCTCATCACCCGCTCGCCGCCGAAGGCCCGCTTGGCACCGCTGCGAACACCCGCTTCGATCATCCCGAGCACCTTGCCAAGATGGGCATCCTCGATCAGCGCACCAATCTGGGCGCCGGGTTCGAACGGATGGGCAAGTGTGATTTCGCGATCGGTGACCTCCCTGATCTTCTCGACCAGAGCATCGACCACGCTGCGCTCGGCAAGAAGCCGGGTCGAGGCATGGCAGGTCTCGCCGGAATTGTAGAAGCAACCCCAGGCAGCGGCTGACGCGGCCGCATCGAGATCGGCATCGGCAAACACCACGAGCGGCGACTTGCCGCCGAGTTCCAGCGCCACGCGCTTGAGATTGGTCGATGCGGCATAGCCCATGATCAGCTTGCCGACCTCGGTCGAGCCAGTGAACGCGATCATGTCGACATCCATATGGCAGGCGAGCGCCTTGCCGACTTCCTCGCCGTAACCGGTGACGACATTGAACACGCCGTCCGGCAATCCCGCCTCACTGGCCAGTTCCGCCAGGCGGATCGCCGTCAGCGACGACTGCTCGGCAGGCTTCAGCACCACGGAATTGCCCGCGGCAAGCGCCGGGCCGAGCTTCCAGGTCTCGATGATCATCGGGTAGTTCCACGGCGTGATGGCGCCGATCACGCCGATCGGCACCTTGCGCACAAGCGCGCGGTCGTTCGGGCCGGTGGGTGCGATCTCGTCATAGAGCTTGTCGCACATTTCCGCGTAATACTGGATGCAATTGGCCGCCAGCGCCACATCGACATTCAGAGACGCCATCACCGGCTTGCCGACATCGATCGTCTCGAGCAGAGCCAGTTCAGCACCGTTCTTGCGGATCAGATCCGCCCAGCGCAGCATGATCTTCTTCTTTTCCTGCGGATCCTTCTTGCGCCAGACGCCGGAGGCAAACGCCTTGCGGGCCGAGGCAACCGCCCGATCGATATCTTTGATGCCGCCACGGGCGATCTCGGCACCGGGCTTGCCATCCATCGGACGAATGCGGATGAAGGTCAATCCGGTGTCGGAACGGGTCAACTGTCCATCGATGAACATGCCGCCCCTGGGCGTGGTCTCCGCAAGTGCTTTTTCCCAATAGGCGCGGGTATAGTCGGTGGTCATCTCAGTTACCCTTGTTCATGTTCATGATCGCTGCGGCGAATGTGTCTATATCGGCATCGGTGACATCGCGGATCGTCGAGCGGCGCATCGGCTGGTTTTCGGTTGCACGCATCTCGTCGGCAAGATCGGCTGCGAAGAACGGCACGAAAGCTGCCGGCAACGACCTGGGTACGCCACACACGTCCATCAGTCTGGTCACGAAAGCGGGGAGTTCCGACGCATTCTTCAGACCCAGCGCCACAGCCGCCGCATTGAGATCGTCAGTATCGGCCTCGACCAGCCAGGGCAGCGAAACCTCGAAACCGAGCGCGGTCGCCAGCCCGTGATGGATCGGCGCCAGGCCGGCCATGGCATGCGAGATGTTGTGGGCGATCGCCGTGCCGCAATTGTCGATCGCCACGCCGCCGTAGCAGGAGCCGAGCAATACCTTGCCCCGCGCATCGAGATCGTCCGGCTGCTTGACTGCGCGTTCCAGATTGGCCGCGATCAGCCGCATGCCTTCGTGGCCGAACAGTTTGCCGGCCGCGTTCGCATTGCGGTTGGTGGAAGCTTCGAAAGCGTGGATGAAGGCATCCATGCCACACCAGGCGGTCATCGTGGCGGGCAGCGACACAGTCAGCGCCGGGTCGAGGATCACCAGATCGGCCTTGGTTTCGGCGCCCCAGATCCACAGCTTCTTGCCTTCAGCTCCAGCGAAGATATTGGTCGCAGACGTCTCTGAACCCGTTCCCGCCGTGGTCGGGATCATGATCTTCTTCAAGGCGTTCTTCGGCAGCGGATTGACGGCCAGGGCGTAATGCATCGGATCTTCACCCGAGGCCGCAGTGCAGGCGGCGATCTTGGCGATATCGAGCGCCGAACCGCCACCGATGCCGATCACCAGGCTCGCGCCTCTGGCTGCATTACCCGCCTTCTGGACATGGCTGAGTTTCGGCTCGCCTGCGAAGTCGGAAAAGATCTCGGCTGAAATACCTTCGGCTGCGAGCAGGTCGATAACCTTGTTGCCAAGACCGGAACCGGCGAGAAAGCCGTCCATCACGATCGCGGCTTTGCCATTGCCGCAAAGCACCTTGGCGTGGGCAGCAATATTGTCGATCTCATGCGCCCCGAACCTGATGTCGGGTATCGCAGACAGGGAAAAACTCATGAAAATCTCCAAAGGGAACGCGTCGGAACCGGGACGATCCGGCGACGCGAATTCTCGGAGAAGCTATCTCTTTCCGGGCGGCATTTCCCGCATCAAATGCGACATGAAAGCCGGGATAAACGGGGCAAAAAACAAAGCCCCCGTCACGAGCGTCTCGTGCGGGGGCTTTGCAGAAATCGAACCGGTATCGAAGATCAGGCAGCCAGCGAAGAAAGGCTGTCCAGATCGGAAATCAGTTGCGCAATCCGGGTCTTTGCGTCGTCGCTCGTGGCGCTTGCAAGATCGGCCTTGGCCTGAGCGACGCGCGAGGTCAACGCATCCTTCTTGAAGTCGGCAACCGCAAGCGCGGATTCGGCGAGCACCGTGCAGCCGCTCGGCAGGATATCGGCAAAACCGCCGAACACCACGAAACGCTGTGCCGCGCCGGACGTATCCTTGACGGTCAATATGCCGGGGCGGATCGTGGTCATCGTCGGGGCATGGTTGGCCATGACCGTCATCTCGCCTTCCGAACCCGGAAGTACGACCTCCGTGGCAGATGCCGACAACAGCAGCCGCTCCGGTGAGACAAGTTCAAAATTGAAGCTATCAGCCATAGTCTGTCACTCTTTCATGGGAAGAGGGAAAAGCGCCTCGCGGCGCTTTTCGGCCTGTCATCAAGCGGCTTCGGCAGCCAGTCTCTTGGCCTTCTCGATGGCTTCCTCGATCGTGCCGACCATGTAGAAGGCGGCTTCCGGCAGGTGATCGTAATCGCCGTTGACGAGGCCCTTGAAGCCCTTGATCGTGTCTTCGAGCGCGACCAGCTTGCCCGGCGAACCCGTGAACACTTCGGCGACGAAGAACGGCTGCGACAGGAAGCGCTCGATCTTGCGGGCGCGGGCCACGGCCAGCTTGTCGTCTTCCGAAAGCTCGTCCATGCCGAGGATGGCGATGATGTCCTGAAGCGACTTGTAGCGCTGCAGGGTCGTCTGCACACGACGCGAAATCTCGTAGTGCTCTTCGCCGACGATCATCGGGTCGAGCATGCGCGAGGTCGAGTCGAGTGGGTCCACGGCCGGGTAGATACCCTTTTCAGCGATCGAACGCGACAGAACGGTCGTCGCGTCCAAGTGGGCGAACGAGGTAGCCGGCGCCGGGTCGGTCAAGTCGTCGGCGGGAACGTAGATCGCCTGCACGGACGTGATCGAGCCCTTGGTCGTCGTGGTGATGCGTTCCTGCATCTGGCCCATGTCGGTGGCGAGCGTCGGCTGATAGCCCACGGCCGAAGGAATACGGCCGAGCAGAGCCGACACTTCCGAACCCGCCTGGGTGAAGCGGAAGATGTTGTCGACGAAGAACAGCACGTCCTGGCCCTTGTCGCGGAAGTCTTCAGCAACGGTCAGGCCTGTCAGAGCGACACGGGCGCGGGCGCCCGGCGGCTCGTTCATCTGGCCATAGACGAGGGCAGCCTTGGAACCTTCGCCGCCGCCATGCTTGTTGACGCCGGATTCGATCATTTCGTGGTAAAGGTCGTTGCCTTCGCGGGTACGTTCACCGACGCCGGCGAACACCGAGTAACCACCATGCGCCTTGGCGACGTTGTTGATCAGTTCCATGATCAGAACCGTCTTGCCGACGCCGGCGCCGCCGAACAGGCCGATCTTGCCGCCCTTTGCATAAGGCGCGAGAAGGTCGACGACCTTGATGCCGGTGACGAGGATCTGGGCTTCCGTGGACTGCTCGACATACGACGGCGCGTCCTGATGGATGGAGCGCTTGTAGGGTGTGACCAGCGGACCGGCTTCATCGACGGGCTCGCCGATGACGTTCATGATGCGGCCGAGCGTCTCAGCACCGACGGGAACAGAGATCGGAGAACCGGTGTCGGTCACTTCCTGACCGCGAACCAGACCTTCGGTGGAATCCATGGCGATGGTGCGGACGGTGTTTTCACCGAGATGCTGCGCCACTTCGAGAACCAGGCGGTTGCCCATATTGCTGGTTTCAAGCGCATTCAGGATCGGCGGCAGTTCGCCGCCGGCAAATGACACGTCCACAACGGCGCCGATGACCTGGGTCACCTTGCCGACGGAGCCTGCTGCTGCGGTTTCATCCACAGCGGATTTCTTCGTAGCTGCCCGAGCCATGATATATCCTCTTTCCTAACCCTTAGAGCGCTTCCGCGCCCGAAATGATTTCAATCAGTTCCTTGGTGATCTGCGCCTGACGCTGGCGGTTGTACGAAAGCGTCAATCTGTTGATCATATCACCGGCATTGCGTGTGGCGTTGTCCATGGCGCTCATCTTGGCGCCCATTTCACCGGCCACGTTCTCGAGAAGCGCGCGGAAGATCTGCACCGAAATATTGCGCGGGATGAGTTCGCCGAGAATGGCGCCGGCATCCGGCTCGTAATCGTAGACCGCCGATGCGCCGCTCTGCGCCACGACTTCGGTATCGACCTGCGCCGGGATCAGCTGGCGCGCGGTGGGAACCTGCGAAATGACCGACTTGAACTCGGAGTAGAACAGCGTGCAGACGTCGAACTCGCCTTTTTCAAAAAGCGAGATCACCTTGCGGCCGATCGCATCGGCACTGTCGTAGCCTATGCGCTTGACTTCGCGGAGATCGACGCGCTCGATGATCAGCGATGCGAATTCGCGGCGAAGGATATCATAGCCCTTCTTGCCGACGCAGATGATCTTGACCGTCTTGCCGTCGGCGATCAGTTTGCGCACGTGATCCCGCGCAAAGCGCGCGATCTGTGAATTGAACCCGCCGCACAGACCACGTTCGGCCGTGCAGACCACCAGAAGATGGGTCTGGTCGCGGCCGGTGCCGGTCATCAGGGTTGGCGCGTCGCTCTGTCCGCCAGTCGCCTGTGCGATATTGGCAAGCACCGCACCCATCCGCTGCGAAAACGGACGTGCGGCTTCGGCCGCTTCCTGGGCGCGCCGAAGCTTCGCCGCGGCGACCATTTTCATCGCCTTGGTGATCTTCTGCGTCGCCTTGACGGAGGCGATCCGGTTTTTCAGATCCTTGAGTGAAGGCATCCGTTTTCCGTCCTAACTCTGCCTATCAGGCGAAGGTTTTCGAGAAACTGTCGAGCAGCGCCTTCAGCTTGGCACGTGTATCGTCGCTAATTGCCTTCTCGCTGCGGATCGTGTCGAGGATGGCCTTGCCATCGCCGCGAACGTTGGCGAGCAACGCCTGCTCGAACTTGCCGACCTGGTTGACAGCGATCTTGTCGAGATAACCGTTGACGCCGGCAAACATCACCACGACCTGCTCTTCGGTCTTCAGCGGCGAGAACTGCGGCTGCTTCAGAAGTTCGGTCAGGCGGGCGCCGCGGTTCAGCAGGCGCTGCGTCGCAGCGTCAAGGTCCGAACCGAACTGGGCGAAGGCGGCCATTTCGCGATACTGGGCAAGCTCGCCCTTGATCGAGCCGGCAACCTGCTTCATCGCCTTGACCTGCGCGGCGGAGCCGACGCGGGACACCGACAGACCGACGTTGACGGCCGGACGGATGCCCTGGAAGAACAGGTCGGTTTCGAGGAAGATCTGGCCATCGGTGATCGAGATCACGTTGGTCGGGATGAACGCCGACACGTCGTTGCCCTGCGTTTCGATGACCGGCAGAGCGGTCAGCGAACCGCCACCCTTGTCGTCATTGAGCTTTGCAGCGCGCTCGAGGAGACGTGAATGGAGATAGAAAACGTCGCCCGGATAGGCTTCGCGGCCCGGGGGGCGACGCAGCAGCAGGGACATCTGGCGATAGGACACGGCCTGCTTGGAAAGGTCGTCGTAGCCGATCAACGCATGCATGCCATTGTCGCGGAAATATTCACCCATGGCGCAGCCGGCGAACGGCGCGATATACTGCATCGGCGCCGGGTCGGACGCGGTCGCGGCAACGATGATCGAATACTGCAGCGCGCCGCGCTCTTCGAGCACCTTGACGAACTGGGCAACCGTCGAACGCTTCTGGCCGATCGCGACATAGACGCAATAGAGCTTTTCGCTGTCGGGACCACTGTCGTGAATGGCCTTCTGGTTGAGGATCGTGTCGAGAATGATGGCGGTCTTGCCGGTCTGGCGGTCACCGATAACCAGCTCTCGCTGGCCACGACCAACCGGGATGAGGGCATCGATGGCCTTGAGGCCGGTCGACATCGGCTCATGAACCGACTTGCGGGGAATGATGCCCGGAGCCTTGACGTCGACGCGCGAACGGCGCGTTGCATTGATCGGGCCCTTGCCGTCGATCGGGTTGCCGAGCGCGTCGACAACGCGGCCCAACAGTTCCGGACCGACCGGCACGTCCACGATCGCGCCGGTGCGCTTGACGGTGTCGCCTTCCTTGATGCCGCGGTCGGCACCGAAGATAACCACGCCGACATTGTCGGCTTCGAGGTTGAGCGCCATGCCCCGGACGCCGCCCGGGAATTCGACCATTTCGCCGGCCTGGACATTGTCGAGACCATAGACGCGGGCGATACCGTCGCCAACGGACAGAACCTGACCGACTTCGGAGACTTCAGCCTCTTGGCCGAAATTTTTGATCTGGTCCTTGAGAATTGCGGAAATTTCCGCGGCGCGGATATCCATCAGCCGACCTCTTTCAGTGAAAGCTTAAGAGTAGAAAGTTTTGTGCGAAGCGACGTGTCGATCTGTCGCGAACCAAGCTTGACGATCAGGCCGCCAAGGATTGTGGGGTCCACGGCGACATTGATCGCCACATCTTTTCCGGTGACGCCCTTGAGCGCCTCCTTCAATTCCTGTTCCTGCGTTGCCGTCAACGCATAGGCGGACGTCACGTCGGCGGAGACCTCGCCGCGATGACGCGCGTAGATCTCACGGAACGACCGGATCATGCCCGGCACGGCGAACAAACGGCGATTGGATGCCGCCACCTTGATGAAATTGCCGGCAAGACCCGAAATGCCCGCTCTTTCAAGGATTGCCGTGATCGCCTTCAGCTGATCTCCGGCACCAAAGACCGGGCTCTTGATGAGGCGCCGCAGATCTTCCGAACTATCGAGCAATGCCTGAAAACTATCCAGCGCAGCGGAAACTTCCGCCTCGGCATTGTTCTCGATCGCCAGCTCGAAAAGAGAGGAGGCATAACGTTCTGCCACGCCAGAAACGGTTTGCGATGACTCTGCCACGCGCTGGGTTTCCCTCATTCCTATCAGACCCGTTCGCTGCGGCAAAACCGTAGCACTAAAAGCCTGAACTTGTTGCATTATTTGCGGACGTGCATGGGCTCGGACGCCCATATTCCCCCAAAACTCGAATGCCATCTAGCATAGCTCTCCCAGACTCGCAACACAGGATATTACCGTTTGTTACGCTGGTTTCACGTTTCTTTACCAAAGTGCGCGGCTAAAGATTCCGTTTGCGGATTATTTTTCTACCAAGCGATCGGATTCGCCGATCACATCATGCCCATGACCGTGGAAATGACCAGCGCCGCGGCGGCGCCCTGAACAAGAAGCGCCAGGATCTGGTAAATGTAGTTGCCTCGATTGAGGATGAGGGCGATCACCCGGCCGATCACGGCGATGGCCAATGCGGCGCCGAATCCGAGGTCCATCATCGGGTTGGCGGCCGCCATGCCGATCAGCGCGGCACCCAGGGTGAAGCCACCGGCCGACCGCATGGAGGTGGAGCCGGTGTCGGTGATGGCCTCCAGTCCGACGGTCATGCAGGCGATGCGCGGCGCAAACATCATCAGCGCGCCGATCACGGCAAACGCCGCATAGGTATAGAATACCAGCGTGGCATTCATGTCCTGTGGCATCGTGAACTGCATTTCGGGCGTGAACACTTCGAAGAAATAATAGAGCGTTGCGCCCGCGAGTACGATCTGCACGGCCAACAGCAGGAAGTTCAGGAATGTCGCAGCACGATCCGACATCAGCGACAGAATTCGGCCGAACGCCGAAATGGCAAGGGCAGTACCAAGGGCGGTATAAAGCACCGGCTGGTCGAACATCAATGTCGCAAGCGCCAGTCCAGCAAGGAAACCACCGGCAGCCCGGAGTTCGCCGATCGCTGCCGGCCGCGTCTCACCGCTCTGCAAACCGAGGAACCGGCCTGAAAAACCGGGAAAAACCAGCAGCACGAGCCCAAATACAAGTGCAATCGCGGCAGCGACAAACGCCGCCTGCGCGCCCGGCGCCGACGGAAACTCCGGTAGTGAAAATTCCATGGGCGCCCTCATTCGCCAGTATCCGTGATTCTTATGGCATATGCAGAGGAACGAGGGAATGACGGACAAAAGCGGTCCGTCGATTCTCTTGTGAATTACAATCCAGACCCGGAGATCCAGCACATCGAGTAATGATTTGAATATGCTTACATTATCCCTTTTTTTGTGATATCTAGCTAAAAAGGGATAGTAGATCTGATGTGGAGGGACCCTCATCCCGTTATCCCTGCGGCTCGCTGTTTTCGTCAAATAGGGATAACATGTATCATTTCCAGGAGTTGACCAGCGAGCAGATTCGGCAAACGATAGACACCGAACAGATTTTCACCGAGTGGATGCGCATTTCCAGGGAAATCGATCATCGATTCAGGGGTGCTATGGCCTGGAAATCCGTGTCAGGCAGGAAATATCTTTATCGGAAAACCGGTGCGGCCTGGAAATCCCTCGGGCCGCAATCGGAAGACACCGAACGGACGCATCAACAATTCCACGATGGGCGGGATGCCGCTAAAGGCCGGCTGCGGGCGTTGACGGTTAGGCTTGACGATATGGCGGCGATCAATCGAGCGATGCGGATCGGGCGATTGCCTCTGTTGACTGCGCGTGTCGTCCGTGCTCTCGGTCGCTCCGGCCTCATTGGTACCGCGTTCGATATCGTTGGCACCAATGCGCTCTATCTTTATGAGCGGCTTTCGGGTGTCCGGATCGCGAGCCGCCTGCTGGCGACTGGCGATGTTGATCTGATGTTTGATGCCCGCACCAAACTGAAATTGATCGGCGGGAAAAACAAACCCGCCAACCTTATGGCGACGCTGAAGACCGTCGACAAGTCGTTTCAGCAAACCTCCAAGTTGAGCTTTCGCGCGGCAAACAGGGATGGTTTTCTCGTTGATGTCATCATGCCTGCGAACAGGGATCGGCTGAAAAACGTAGGAAGAACCGGAATCGGCGGATCGGGTGATGATTTGGTCGCCGTTGAAATCGAAGGGCTGGAGTGGCTGGTCAACAGCCCAAAGGTGGAAGCCACGATGATTGACGAACGGGGGTATCCGCTGATTTGCTCCTGCCCCGATCCTCGAAGCTTTGCGCTTCACAAGCTCTGGCTCTCGAAGCGTGAGGATCGCGATCCGCTCAAGCGTATACGCGACCGCCAGCAGGCCGAGCTTGTCAGCACGATGCTCCTCCACCGCCTTCCGCATTTGCGGTTCGACGACCCTGCTCTTGGAGCAATCCCAAAAACGCTGCGGGATCAGGCTGAATACCTCAGGGATACATATACTGGCGATCAGCGTGACCAGCCGAACTGGTAGCTACAAAAAGCTTTGGGGGTCGATATCGAGCTGCACCTGTACTGAGCCGCGTTCCTTCGGGCCGTTTTCGACCATGGCGCGGACGAAGCCCTGCATGTCGGCGCCGCGCTTGCCATGCACCAGCAGCCGGAAGCGATGCCGGCCGCGCACCAGGGCGAGTGGCGCTTCGGCCGGTCCGAGCACGGATATGCCCGATACGGCGGGAGCTGCCTGCCGCAGTCCGCGCGCATGGCCCTCGGCATCGCTGCGCGAATCGGCTGACACGATGATCGAGGCGAGGCGGCCGAACGGCGGCATCAGCGCCCGTTCCCGTTCGGCGATCTCGCGTTCGTAGAACGCTTCCGGATCGCCCGAAACGATCGCCTGCATCACCGGATGCATCGGCTGGTAGGTCTGGATCAGCCCCCGGCTTTTCAGGCCCGAACGCCCGGCCCGGCCGGTCACCTGCGACAGAAGCTGGAAGGTTCGCTCGGCCGCGCGCGGATCGCCATTGGCGAGCCCCAAATCGGCATCGACGATGCCCACCAGCGTCATGTTCGGAAAATTATGCCCCTTGGCGACCAGCTGCGTGCCGATGACGATATCGGCCTCGCCCTTGGCGATGGCCTCGAGTTCCAGCCGCAGGCGTTTGATCCCGCCCATCATGTCGGAGGAGAGCACGATGATCCGCTTGTCCGGAAAGACCTTTTCCACTTCCTCGGCAATGCGTTCGACGCCAGGTCCACAGGATGCCAGATGGTCGAAAGTTCCGCATTCCGGGCAGGATTCGGGCGATCTCTCATTATGACCGCAATGATGGCACTGCAGGATGCCGCGAAAGCGGTGCTCGACCAGCCAGGCCGAACAATTCGGACATTGAAACCGATGACCGCAGACCCGGCAGAGCGTCAGCGGCGCATAGCCACGCCGATTGAGAAACAGCAGCGCCTGTTCGCCGCGTTCCACTGTCTTGCCGATTTCCTTGATCAGCACCGGCGACAGGAAGCCGCCGCGCGCCGGCGGAAAGCGCCGCATGTCGATCAGATGCAGGTCAGGCAGCGCCGCGCCGCCGAAACGGCTGGCCAGATGCACCTTGGTATAACGGCCCTGATCGGCATTGACCCGACTTTCGACCGAGGGCGTCGCCGAGACCAGCACCACTGGAAACGCGCCGATCCGGCCGCGCACCACGGCCATGTCGCGAGCGTTGTAGAACACCCGGTCCTCCTGCTTGTAGGCCGGGTCATGTTCCTCGTCGACGATGATCAGCCCGAGATTCTCGAACGGCAGGAACAATGCCGAGCGCGCGCCGGCCACCACATGCACATGTCCTTCCGTGACCTGCCGCCACACCTTTTCACGCATGCGCGGCGCGAGATCGGAATGCCATTCGGCCGGCTTGGCGCCGAACCGGTTCTGAAAGCGTTCGAGGAAAGCCGGGGTTAGGGCGATTTCCGGCAGCAGGATCAGCACCTGCTTGCCCTGCCGCAGGGTCTCGGCGATCGCCTCGAAATACACCTCGGTCTTGCCCGAACCGGTGACGCCGTCGATCAGCGTGACGTTGAATTCCCTGGCACGTACGGAGGCGATCAACTGGTCGGCGGCGTCCTGCTGAATGTCTTCGAGCACGGGCTGGGCATAATCCGGATCGGGCGTCGCGGTAACCGGCGGCGGCGCAAGGAAGACCGGTTCGAACACGCCATGCGCGGTCAACCCGTCGATCACGGATGCCGAGACGCCGGCTGCATGCGCAAGGCCGATGCGCGTCCAAGCCGGACCGTCCTCCGCGGTGGCGATCACGCGGGTCCGCGCTGGCGTCATCCGCTCGGGCCGGGCATCGGTCAGGCGCAGGCCCTCGACCATCGGTTCCGGCTCGAAGGCGGTGGGCGCGCGCAGCGCCATGCGGGCAACAAGTCCCGGCGGCGAAAGCGTATAGCTTGCGATCCAATCGAGGAACTGCTGCATGTCGCCTTTCAGCGGCGGACAATCAAAGACGATGGTGATCTGCTTGAGCTTGGCGGGATCGACCTTGTCGTCGGATGCATCGCTCCACACGACGCCGAACACCTGCCTGGGGCCCAGCGGCACCTGCACGATCGAGCCCTGCTCGACATGCACCCCTTCCGGCACCAGATAAGAGTAGGGTTTCGGTACCGGCAGTGGTACCATCACAGGCACTGCCCTCAGCGCTTTGGGCGCGCCAAACAAATCAAGCGAATCTTTTCCCATGCGCGCGACCTTGCACTTGCTTTTGGGCAAAGAAAACATCAAATACAGATAAAAGTTGGCCGCCTAGGGAGTGCACGGACATGAAATTTTTCGTCGATACCGCTGACATCAAGGATATCAAGGAGCTCAACGACCTCGGGCTTCTCGATGGTGTCACCACCAATCCGTCGCTGATCCTGAAATCCGGCCGCAACATCATCGAGGTCACCAAGGAAATCTGCTCGATCGTCGAAGGCCCGGTCTCGTCCGAAGTCACCGCGACCGAATACGAGCAGATCATGAAGGAAGCGGCGGTCATCTCCAAGATCGCCGACAACATCTGCATCAAGCTGCCGCTGACGCTGGATGGCCTCAAGGCCTGCAAGGCGCTGACGTCGGAAGGCCACAAGACCAATGTGACGCTGTGCTTCTCGGCCAATCAGGCGCTGCTGGCCGCCAAGGCGGGCGCGACTTTCATTTCGCCTTTCGTCGGACGCCTCGATGACATCGCCTTCGACGGCATGGACCTGATCCGCGAGATCCGCCAGATCTACGACAATTACGGCTTCGAGACCGAAATCCTGGCAGCGTCGATCCGCACCGTCAACCACGTCAAGGAAGCCGCCCTCATCGGTGCCGATGTCGTGACCGTGCCGCCGGCGACGCTGAAGGCGCTCGTCAAGCATCCGCTGACCGACAAGGGCCTCGAGCAGTTCCTCGCCGATTGGTCCAAGACCGGCCAGACGATCGCCTGATCCAGTCTTCTCCTGATTAATGAAACCCGGGCCGGATATTGTGCCCGGGTTTTTTTATGCCTCTTATGCAGGAGTTCCCGGGGGAACAGCGGGCAATCGTGTTTGGTGCGAAAAAGGTCTCAACGAACAGCAGGAATGTTCGAACCGATTGAAGCCAAGCAGACCGAAACCAACCAACCTCAGGAGACTATCATGAAGAAGTTCGCAATCGCAGCCCTGGCAACCCTCGTCGCCACCGTTTCCCTCTCCACTGTCGCCGAAGCCGGCTGGCGCCGTCATCATGGCTGGAATGGCCATCACCACGGCCACTACAACCGCTTCATCTACCGCGCCCCGCGCGTCGTGGTCTACAACGACTATTGCTTCGTCAAGAAGGTCAAGCATTACGACGATTACGGCAACGTCTATGTCAAGCGCGTCCGCATCTGCGGCTGATTGACTGCCCTTGAAATACTGATCGCCAAGGCGTTTCCCCTGCCGCCACAGCGATTGGACTTTCTCCTGACAAGCCCGGTTCCTCCAGAGCCGGGTTTTGTCGTTTCAGACCTGTGATTTCACAGGCGCCTGACGCATGCGCCTTTCGACTTGCCGAAGAACGAGCGACAGCCCGATCGTCAGCACCAGATAGATGTAGGCGACGATCGAATAGGTCTCGAAGAAGCGGAACGAGCCCGCGGCATAGATTTTCCCCATCTGGGTAATATCGGCGACGCCCAGCACGGAAACCAGCGACGAGTCCTTGACCATCGCCACGAAGTCGTTGGACAACGGCGGAAAAATCACCCGCAACGCCTGGGGAAAGACAACGAGGCGGAAACGCTGGAAACGCGACAGCCCCAGTGCCTTGGCGGCCTCGACCTGCCCCTTGTCGACGGATTGTATGCCGGCGCGAAAAATCTCGGCGATGAAGGCGGAATAGGCAATCGTCAGCGCGATGATTGCCCGCCACATCAGCGATACGTCGCGAACCAATAGCGGATCGATGATGCCCTGCTCGATCAGGGGGCTCGCAAGCACGTTCCAGGCATAGACGAAGCCCGGCGCGCCGACGAAGGCAATATAGAAAAGCAGCACCAGCACCGGTATGCCGCGGATAAGCTCGATATAGAAACGCGAGAACTGCCGCAGCGCCCTGTAATCGGAAAGGCCCAGGAGCGCGATGACCAGGCCAAGCGCGGTCGCCAGCGTGAAACCGATCAGCGTGACCATGACAGTGATGCCAAGCCCGGTGACAACGGTCCGGAACACCTGGCTATAGAGGCCGCTGGCAAGAATGAGGGCGGCTATGGCCGCCCCGATAACGAAGAGAGCGACCAGCCAATAAGGAAAGTCGCCCTCGCCAGCCTGTTGTGATGGGTTTGGAGCCGCCATTTATGCGGCTACTGGCCCATTTTGTAATCCAGGAACCACTTCTTGTTGAGCGCATCGATCGTGCCGTCCGCCTTCAGCGAAGCAATCGCCGCATTCACGGGCGCAACAAGCTCGGAGCCCTTGGGAAATATGAAGCCGAAATCCTCGGTGCCCAGCGGACCGCCGACCAGCTTCAGCCCGCCATTGGACGAATCCACATAGCCCTTGCCGGCGGTGCCATCGGTCAGCACAACATCGACATCGCCAGCTTTCAGAGCCTGAACCGTTGCACCGAAAGTCTCGAACAGCTTGATTCGCGGGTTCTGCTCATTGCCGTCGAGAACGCTATACACCGCAGTATAGAATGGAGTCGTCCCGGCCTGCGCGCCGACCAGACCATCCTTGAAGGCACCGAAGGTCTTGGCATCGGTGAAACGGCTCTCGTCGCCGCGCACCAGCATGAATTGCTCGGAGCGCATGTAGGGATCGGAGAAATCCACCTTCTCCTTGCGCTCGTCCTTGATGGTGATGCCGGTCATGCCGATATTGTACTGATTGTCGGAGACCGCCTGAATCATCGCATCCCAAGAGGTATTCTGGTATTCGACCTGGAAATTCAGCCGTTTGGCGATCTCGTTCATCGCATCATATTCCCAGCCGATCTGCTTGCCGGATTTCGGATCGACGAACTGCAACGGCGGATAGGCGTTTTCCGTGACCACGACCACTTTCTTGCCCCCGAGATCGGGGAGATCCGCGGCATGCGCGGCGAAGGGCGAGAGAACGATGGCGGCAAGGCCAAAAAGGAAGCTGCGGCGCAATGTCATATCAAATACTCCGGAAAATTTGTGGCGGTGAAAACTGTCATGAATGCACCCGGCTTGGCAAGCCGGGGAAAGCGAATCATCGAGAACTACAGCCTGTGGCCTGTCAGGCGGGTAATATGGCCCATCTTTCGGCCGGGACGTGGTTGCGCCTTGCCGTAGAGATGGATCAGCACATCCTTCAGCCGCGCCCAGGCCTCGACTTCGTTGATAACGTCGCCGATCAGGTTCTGCATCACGCAGTCGCTGTGACGGAAGGGGTCGCCGAGCGGCAGATTGCCGACGGCGCGGATATGCTGTTCGAACTGCGAAATCGCACAGGCAGCTTCCGTCCAATGGCCGGAATTGTGTACGCGGGGTGCGATCTCGTTGGCGATCAGCCTTTCGTCATCGGTCACGAAGAATTCGATACCCAGGACACCGATATAATCGAGGGCGTTCAGAAGCCTGAGCGCCGCATCGCGCGCCTGTACGGCAACCGCCAAGCCGATATTTGCCGGCAGCGTCGATGTATGCAGAATGCCATTGCGATGGACATTCTCGGCTGGATCGTAACATTCGATATGACCATCCAGCCCGCGTGCGGCGATGATCGAAATCTCCCGCGCGAACGGCACGAAACTCTCGAGGATCAGCGGCACGCCGCCGAGCCTGGCATAGACCCCGTCTGCCGCGTCACCGGCGCGAAACACCATCTGACCCTTGCCATCGTAGCCGAGCCGACGGGTCTTCAGCACGCCCTTACCGCCGAATTCGGCCAGCGCCTTGTCGAGATCCTCCTGGGAATCGACTGCCCTGAATCCAGCCGTCGAAATGCCGCAGGAATTGAGATACTGTTTTTCGATCAGCCGGTCCTGCGCCACTTCCAGCGCCTGCGGCGGCGGATAGACCGCCACCAGCTTTTCCAGATAGCGCGCCGCCTCAACCGGCACATTCTCGAATTCATACGTCACGACATCGCAGGCATCGGCCAACTGCGCCAAAGCGATCCGGTCGTCATAGGCGGCGACGATCTGGCTGTTGGCCAGTTGCGCCGCCGGGCAATCGGGCTGCGGTTCAAGAATGATCGTCCGGAAATTCAGCCGGCTGGCTGCCATGGCCAGCATGCGGCCCAGCTGTCCGCCCCCGATGATACCGATGGTTTTCATGTCATTTGTCCACAGGATGTTCAGCGACGGAAGCGCTCTGCTCTTCGCGCCAGGTGTCGAGGCGTTCGGCCAGTTCATCGTCGCTGAGCGCCAGCACGGCGGCGGCAAGAAGCGCGGCATTGATTGCGCCAGCGCGGCCGATCGCCAGCGTTCCGACCGGAATTCCGGCAGGCATCTGCACGATCGACAGCAGGCTATCCTGTCCCGACAACGCCTTGGATTGCACTGGCACGCCAAATACCGGCAGAGGGGTCATCGAAGCAGCCATGCCTGGCAGGTGTGCCGCCCCGCCGGCTCCGGCGATGATCACCTTGAAACCTTCGTCACGGGCGGATTTGGCGAAATTCACCAGCCGGTCCGGGGTCCGGTGTGCGGAAATGATCCGCGCCTCATAAGCGATTTCGAGTGCGTCGAGCGTATCGGCAGCGTTTTTCATCGTCTCCCAGTCGGACTGGCTTCCCATGATGATCGCAACAGGTGGTTTGGAGATGTGCATTGATTCGGCTTGTCTCAAGCAATAATGTCGGGGATGATCTGGTCTTCGACCTGGCTCAGTCTATCCTTGATCGCAAGCTTCTTTTTCTTCATCCGCTGTATGCGCAGCGCATCGCATCCGGTGGCGATCATGGCATTGATCGCCACGTCGTAATCCTCGTGCTCCTGCCGCAGTCTTGCCGCATTCAACCTCAGTTCAGCCTGCTCCTGATCGGCCATCTAGTCTCTTTCCCGCTTTCTGGCATTCCGGGCAATGACTGGCATTCCCGTGTCCCGCATCGATTTTGTCCCTATCACAAATCATTCGGTAACGGGAAGTTTTCCTTTATAAGAATTCACCTTCGACAAATGCGAGATTACATGTCAGACTTATGACTGTTGCAGCCTGAAACATCCGGCGGATGGATGGCCGGATGTGGGCAACACGGGAAGGAACTGCCTATGTCTATTGAGGCTCATATCGAGACGCTTGAAAAGAAACATGGCGTACTAGAAGAAGAACTCCACTCCGCAATGCTGCATCCCTCCACGGGCGACGTGATGATCGCCGAACTAAAAAGACAGAAGCTCAGGATCAAGGACGAAATCGAGCGGTTGCGCACCAATACGCAACACTAGTCTGGATTAGGCGATGGTCGCCGGATAGACGTTTCCTGAAGCTGAACGCGTAAAGATTTCGCCGGAAACCGACATTTGGTGGCCATTTCCCAGGGGATCAAACTGCTGACGCTTACGCCCAGAACTGATCCAGCCAGAAGCCGATCTTCTGAAATCCCTGCGGATTGATCGCATACAGGCGCCGCGTCCCCTGCGTTTCGACCGTGACAAGATGACAGTCCAGCAGTGCTTTCAAATGCTGTGAAACGGCTGGCCGGCTGACCGGCAGCATCGAAGCCAGTTCATTGACGGTTCTTGGCGCCCGTCTCAGCTCTTCAAGCAGGAAGCGGCGGTTCGAATCCGAAATTGCTGTAAAGGGATCGCTCATAACCAAGAAGCTAAGCCAGAGCTTTTTCAAGAACAAGCGATATTGTGCGTCGCATTCAAAATATTTCGCAGCGCATCACAAACCCCTAAGGTATGAACTTTGCAAGCGGCAAGAGCCCGTCGAAAGTCAGTTTCAGTCCCGCCAGCGCGCACATCCCGTACATGAACGGATAGAAGAAATCCGGCTTCATCCGCCGCACCATGTAGGCGCCGCCGATCGTTGCCAGCGGCGCCAGCGGAAACAGCGTGGCCGACAGGTAGAGATTGTTGATATCGAGCTCTCCGAGCATGAAATAGGGAACGAGCTTGACGGCGTTGAGAATCGCGAAGAACCGCACCGCCGTCCCGGTATAATCCGCCGGCGACAGCTTCAGCGGCAGTGCATAGACCTGGAAGGGCGCACCGCCGGCATGTGCGACGAAGCTTCCATAGCCCGACAACGTGCCCCAGAAGCCGGCGCGCGGGACGCTATGCGGCCGCGCCGGATGCTGGGCATTGCCGGCGAAATACCTGTTGTAGAAGAACCGAGCCGTAAAGCTCAGCGCCACAAGGCCGATGATCAGCCTCATCACATAATTCGGCACGATAGCCGACGTTGCCCAGCCGATGGCGATGCCCAAGAGGGCGCCTGGCAGCATGATGTTCAACAGGCCCGAATTGCCGCTTTTCCGCCATGTCCAGAGTGCGGCGGCGTCCATGACCACGAGAATCGGCAGCAGGATCGCGGCCGCCTGCATCGGCGGCACGACGAAGGACAGGATCGGCACGCCCAGCAGTCCCAGCGCATCGCCCATGCCTCCCTTGCTCAAACCGACGAGAATGACCGCCGGAATGGCGATGAAATAGAAGCTCGCGTCAATGGGCATGTTGATCGTTTTCTTTCGGCAGTTTAAGGCATAGCGGATGTGGCTGAGGGTAAGTTACGATCTACAGCCGAACGCCGCCTGTGCAAAGAAGAGAATTGAGACGGAAAGCCCATGTCAACAGTTGAAAATCGCTGCCGTCTGGTTCTGATCGCGCCGGAACTTGCCGATCCGCTCGAAGCGGGCCGTGTCATGGCCGGCGCGCTGAAGGGCGGCGACGTGGCCTCGGTGATTATCCCGCAATATGCGCTTAACGATACTGAATTCCAGAAGATCGCCGAAGCGCTGGTGCCGCTGATCCAGGAAGCCGGCGCCGCCGCCTTGATTGCCGGCGACAGCCGCGTGGCTGGCCGTGCCAAGGCCGATGGTCTGCATATATCCGGCGGGCTTGAACCCCTCAGCGAGGCGATGGAGAAATTTTCGCCGAAGCTGATCGTCGGCGGCGGCAATGCGCAGGAGCGCCATCGGGCGCTCGAAATCGGCGAACTGCAGCCTGACTATGTGTTTTTCGGCAAGATCGACGGCGATATCAAGCCGGAAGCGCATCCGAAGAACCTGGCGCTTGCCGAATGGTGGTCATCGATGATTTCGATTCCCTGCATCGTCATGGGTGGTACGAATCCGGACTCGGTGCTGGAAATTGCCGAGAACGGGGCGGAATTTGCCGCCCTTCGATTGGCCGTGTTTGCTGATCCATCGCGTGCCGCGTCGATCATTCAACAAACAAATGCACTTCTTGACGAAAAAGCGCCACGCTTTGGGGGTTAAAAGCCAGGAATGTCAGGGCAGCGGGTCGCGAAAAATCGAGTTCTTCAGGCGGTAACGGTCCTCGTTGCCGCGCTTCATC
The DNA here is from genome assembly GCA_028290545.1 of Rhizobium sp. Lineage (GTDB taxonomy): Bacteria > Pseudomonadota > Alphaproteobacteria > Rhizobiales > Rhizobiaceae > Rhizobium_E. The sequence goes on from JAQGJP010000020.1 coordinate 83,600, forward strand.
CACTTTGCGCTTTTGCCGCGGAGGATATCACCACGCGTCCGCTGGATGCAGGCGAGGAAAGCCGGACCTTGAGCAAGAACGATCGGCTTTTGCCGGTTGGGAATGACAAGTTGCTGCCGATCCTGACATCTCCCGAGGCCAGCAAGAAAGACGACCAGCCCTCCGGTGGACTGAACGTGCTGGAGCGCATGGGCGCCGGCCTGCCGGACCTGCCGCCCGAAAAAGCCTATAGCGGCAAGCTCGATGACGCCTATGGCGCCTATCAGCGCGGCTTCTACCTCACGGCCATGAACCTGGCGCTGCCGAAAGCGCAGGTCGGCCAGGCCGCCGCACAGACACTGGTGGCCGAACTGCTCAACAATGGCCTCGGCGTCAGGCGCAACCAGCAGGACGCCGCCTTCTGGTACGAACAGGCGGCAAAGGCGGGCGACGCCAATGCCCAGTTCAAATACGCATTGATGCTGCTTGAAGGCAGGCTCGTCGCCAAGGACCGCAAGCTCGCCGATCAGATGATGCAGATGTCGGCGGATGGCGGCAATCGGGAGGCGCAGTTCAATATCGCCCAGATCAAGGTTGCCGCCGCTCCTGGCGAGAAAGGCCTGATGGACGCCCTGCCCTATTACGAGAAAGCCGCCGAGCAGGGTGTGCCGGATGCGCAATATGCGCTCGCGCAACTTTACGTCAATCTGCCGGTTTCCAGGGAAAAGCAGGCGCAGGCGCGATTCTGGCTGCAGAAGGCCGCCAACGCCCGCTTCGATACCGCGCTTTATGACATGGGCGTATGGTACATCAACGGCATCGGCGGCGACAAGGACTACGAGCAGGGATTTGCGTGGCTGAAGCGAGCCGCCAATCGCGGCCATGTCGTTGCCCAGAACAAGCTTGCCTATCTCTATATCAACGCCATCGGCACCAGGCCCGACCCGATCGAAGCCGCCAAATGGTATGTGCTGTCACGCCGCGCCGGACTTGCCGATCTTGGCCTCGAGGACTTCTTCCTCGGGATTGAAGAGGCCAAGCAGAAAGAGGCGATCCATCGCGCCAACCTGTTCCGCGCCCGGTGAACAGCTGCATTGCGGTCGGGCATCCCGAAACCGCTTGAAAATCAGCCGTTTTTATGGTCTTGAAGCGCCGATCTCATCTGGCCGCAAAATGCTTGCAGGCCGAACTATCTATTTGACGGCCCCGTTTCCGGGGCCGCTTCGATTTTGAAGGAATTTCATAAATGGCCCGTTCAGCGCTGTTGAATGTCATGGTCCAGGCAGCATTGAAGGCCGGCAAGTCGCTTACCCGCGATTTCGGCGAAGTGCAGAACCTGCAGGTGTCGCTCAAGGGTCCCGGCGACTACGTCAGCCAGGCCGACCGTCGCTCGGAAAAGGTCGTCAGGGAAGAACTCCTCAAGGCCCGCCCGACCTATGGTTTCCTTGGCGAGGAAAGCGAGGAGATCAAGGGTACCGACGGCTCGCATCGCTGGATCGTCGATCCGCTCGATGGCACGACCAACTTCCTGCACGGCATTCCGGTGTTCGCAACCTCGATCGCGCTGGAGCGCAACGGCGAAATCGTCGCCGGCGTTATCTATAACCCCGCGAGCGACGAGCTTTTCACATCCGAAAAGGGTGGCGGCGCCTTCGTCAACGATCGCCGCCTGCGCGTTTCCGCCCGCAAGCATCTGTCGGACAGCGTCATCGGCTGTGGCGTGCCGCATCTCGGGCAGAGCATGCATGGCCGCTTTCTCGTGCAGCTCCGGCATGTGATGGGCGAGGTCGCCGGCATGCGTAGCTTCGGCGCCGCCTCGCTCGATCTGGCCTATGTCGCGGCCGGGCGCCTGGACGGCTACTGGGAAGAGGGCCTGTCGCCCTGGGATATCGCGGCCGGCATCATCCTGATTCGCGAAGCCGGTGGCTTCATCAGCGACCTCACCGCCGGCACCGACATGTTCGGCAGCGGCACGGTGGCCACAGGCAACGAACATATCCACAAAGCGCTACTGGACGTCGCCAACCGCCCGGTGCCGAAACAGTAAATACTGGATCGGCGGCAGTCCCGAAGCATTCGCCTGCGGAACTGCAACTCGATCTTCGTTCCTGGTATTACATCATATTCAGGGCAGTGTTTTTTCGGTGCATGCAACCGCCGTCCATTCCGCTCTTCATCGCGGTTGGCGCCATGTCGGTCTGCTTGGCCGTCGAAGCTGTCGTCGTCTTGTCGACAGTGCTCATACTGGCTGAATCATCAGTCTTGATCATCGGGTCTTCGGCGAAGGCCGGCATGGCGAAAGCTGCAAGCAATGCTGCAGTGATCACTGTCCTTTTCATCGGGATTCTCCTTGCGATTTGATCCAGGGCACGCGCCCCAAGCCATTTTGCAGTGTATTGGCTGCAAAATGCCAGTCACCTTTGTGTGAGCAGGCATTGCCTCACATTGGTCTGCTCGTCCTTCAACGATTTCGAAATCGTGAACGCAGTTCGCTGCTCTGCGTAATTCTACCGCACCACATGCAGAACATTGTGCCGATCGACGCCGAACTGCAGGCTGGCAAGGCGGGCATAGATGCCGCCCTTGGCCACCAGGCTCTGATGCGTCCCTTCCTCGACAACGCGGCCCTGGTCCATGACCAGGATGCGGTCGGCCTTCAGCACGGTTGCCAGCCTGTGGGCGATAACGATCGTCGTGCGTCCGGCCATCAGCCCGTCGAGCGCGGTCTGCACCAGCGTCTCGCTTTCGGCATCCAGCGCGGACGTGGCCTCATCCAGAAGAAGGATCGGCGCATTGCGGAGAATGGCGCGCGCAATGGCGATCCGCTGGCGCTGTCCGCCCGATAGCATGATGCCACGCTCGCCGACCTCGGTGTCATAGCCCTGATCGAGGCGCAGGATGAATTCCTCGGCGTGGGCGGCGCGTGCCGCGGCCTCGACATCGGCGCGTGAGCAACCCGGCGCGCCGAAGGCAATGTTCTCGTGGATCGAGGCGGCAAAGATCGTGGTATCCTGCGGCACGATGGCGATCCGGGCACGGACATCATCCGGATCGGCATCCTTGACATCGACGCCATCGACCAGAACCTGGCCGGAATCCGGATCGTAATAGCGCAGGATCAGCGAGAAGATCGTGCTCTTGCCCGCACCCGACTGGCCGACGATGGCCACGCGTTCGCCCGGATTGACCAGGAGATTAAGCCCAAGAAGGGCTGCATTCCCCGGCCGGGTCGGATAGGCAAACTTGACATCGGCAAATTCTACGCTGCCGATCGGCGGCGCCGGCAGTTTCACCGGCCTGGCCGGCGCCTGGATCCCGGGCTTTTCGGCGAGCAATTCCATCAGTCGGGACGCTGCCCCCGAGGCCTGGCTGAGTTCGCTCCAGACTTCGGAGAGTGCGGCGAGCGCGCCCGCCGCCATGACCGAATAGAGCAGGAACTGGCCAAGCGTGCCGGCCGTCAGCGTGCCCGCGAGCACGCTCTGGGCGCCGAACCAGAGCACAGCGACGACGCTGCCGAACACCATGGTGATGGCAAAGCCGGTCAGGAACGCCCGCTGCCTTGTGGAGAGCCGGGCCGCTTCGAATGCATTCTCGGCCGCCTCGCCGAACCGGGCACTGGCGGTGCCGGCGCTGTTGAAGGCCTGCACCGTGCGGATCGCGCCGATGGCTTCGGACGCATAGGCGGACGCGCCGGCTAGCCGGTCCTGCGCCTCGCGCGAGCGCTTCCGGACCGAGCGGCCGAAGGCGACCAGCGGAAAGACGATCAGCGGGATCGCCAGGATGACCAGGCTTGAAAGCTTGGGGCTGGTATAGACCATCATGCCCACGGCGCCGAGGCAGAGCAGCGTGTTGCGCAGCGCCAGCGACGCCGAGGCGCCGACCGCGGATTTGATCTGCACGGTATCGGCCGTCAGGCGCGAGACGATCTCACCAGTCTGGTTGGTGTCGAAGAAGGCGGGCGACAGGCTGGTGATATGCGAGAACACGTCACGGCGGAGATCGGCGACGATCCGTTCGCCCAGCGTGATCACGAAGTAATAGCGGAGCGCCGAGGCCGCCGCGAGCACCACGGCCAGCACCATCAGCATCGAGAAATACTCGTTGATGAAATTGGAATCCGAATTGGAAAAGCCGTTGTCGATCATCCGCCGGACGGCTGTCGGCAGGATCAGCGTGGTGACCGCTGCCACGCACAGAAAAACAATGGCACCGCCGGCCAGCAGCTTGTAGCGCAGGATATAGGGAAAGAGCCTGCCGAGCGGTTGCAATGTACTGCTGCTGTCTCGCGCTTTATCCTGTCGTGCCACGGGCTTTCGCCTCCAGTTTCGTGCATCGAACGCTGCAAATCCTGCAGCCGGGCACTTGTTATCTCGAAGAGCTTGATGTATAGGCCACGCCATCAAACGAAGCCGTCGTCCAACCGGACTGCGGCTTCATTTATTCGTTTGGCTCGCCTGCCGCAAGACAATGCGGCAAAAGACCACTGTGACGGCAGGATTTATGTCATGAGAGAAAAGATTCATCCCGACTACCACAAGATCAAGGTGGTCATGACCGATGGCACCGAATACGAAACCTACTCGACCTGGGGTTCCGAAGGCCAGACCATGAACCTCGAAATCGACTCCAAGTCGCACCCCGCATGGACCGGCGGCAATCAGCAGCTGATGGACCGCGGCGGCCGTGTTTCGAAGTTCAACAAGCGCTTCTCCGGCCTCGGCATCTGATTTCCAGATCGCAGTTCGGATTCCAATGAGCCCGGTTTTCCGGGCTTTTTGTCGTTGTGTCGATCGTCGGTCAGTCCGAAGCCAGGCTTGCCTCGAGCTTGTTGAAACACTCGTTCCAGCCCTCGACATTGTCGTCCCGGCGCTCGACGCTTTCGAAGCCTTCCTGCAGGAACGCGATTTCGGTGTGGCTTGCCTTGTCGCTGAAGTCGACGGTGACGGTGGTGCGCGGGCCGATCTCGGCATTGTGCGCCTGGGTCAGGGTGAACACCAGCCTGTCAGGCCGTGAGATCTCGCGGTACTCGCCATATTCCAGATAGACCTCGCCGTCTTCGGAACGAAGCTCCACCTGCCAGCTGCCGCCGACAGCGGCGGAGGTTTCGCAGAACGTCACCATGAAGCCATCCGGCGCGAACCACGCCCGCAGTCCATCGACGCTGGTCCACTGATTGAAGACAGTCCCCACGGGGGCGCTGAAGGAGCGGCTGATGATCGCGTCAATATTGCTGCCGTCAGTGACATCGTCCATTCTCATGGCTCTCACTCCTTCTGAATTGTCTTGAGAATAATCCATTCGGCGGAAGTTGGTTTCAACCATCGAAGCGCAATCGATCTTCAGTGCCGCCTGCCGCGACCGGCGCGCGTTCGTCACACGCATTACGCCCGGACGACGATCATTGAACTTTCAATCCGAGCTCGGCAAGCAACTGGCCCGCCTGTGCGCGTGAAATGGTGGCGCCCTTGAAGAGTTTGGCATTCAGCAACCTGATGCCGCCGAGATCGGCACCCCGCAGGTCGGCGCCCTCGAAACGGCAATCGGCAAGGTTGGCGTCACGCAGGATGCAGTCCTGGAACACGGCCTCACGGAAATCGCAGCGCTCGAGATCGGCGAGTTCAAAATCCATCTGCCGGAGAACGGACTTCCGGAACGAAAATCCCGGCATCCGGGCGCTGCCCAGCCGGCATTCCTGGAAGCTTGCATTCAACGTCTTTGTTTCAGCCAGATTGGCACCCGTCAGCTTGCAGCCGGTGAAGGATGCGCCGGTCAGCGTCGCACCGCGATAATTGCTGTTGTTGAAATCGCTCGACTGGAATTTCGCCTCGCTCAGTTCGGCGCCGGTGAAATCCGCAAATGCTCCCCGGCAACCGGTCCAATGCGTCTCGGCCAACCTGGCGCCCACCAGCCTTGCCTGTTTGAAGATGCAGTTCTCGAACACCCAGCGGCGCAGTTCCAGTCCAGAGATATCCGCATCCTCCATCTCGCAGCGGCGAAGCAGGACGGCATCAGCTCCCGCCGTCAGTTTCACAAGTGCCGCGCGGTCGAGCGCCTTGTCCTCAATGACCGTGTGCGGCAACGCGTCGGGGTGGCTCATGTCAGGCTCCGGCCAGCGTTCGATTGCGCGCGTTCAAGAAAGAAAAAAGGCGGCGCCCGGAGGTGCCGCCTTGAATATCGAACCGATCGAAGAAAGCTTATTCTTCGGTCTTGGTCTCGGCAGCAGCAGCTTCAGCGGCGGCAGCTTCAGCAGCTGCCTTGTCAGCAGCAGCCTTTTCAGCGGCGGCTGCGGCTGCGGCGGCTTCGGCGGCGGCCTTTTCAGCGGCCAGAGCCTGGGCGGCGGCGATCTTCTCGGCTTCGACGCGGGCCTTCTCGGCCTGGGCTGCCTGACGCTCGGCATCGTTCAGCTTGCGCGCGCGCGTACCGGTGTTCTCGATGATACGGGCCTTTTTGCCGCGCAGGTCACGGAGGTAATAGAGCTTGGCGCGACGGACCTTGCCACGGCGGACGATTTCGACGCCTTCGACCATCGGGGAATAGATCGGGAACACGCGTTCCACGCCTTCGCCATAGGAGATCTTGCGCACGGTGAAGTTCTCGGAAAGACCGGCGCCGGAACGGCCGATGCAGACGCCTTCATAGGCCTGCACGCGGGTGCGCGTACCTTCGACAACGCGGACGTTGACGCGGACGGTGTCACCTGGGGAGAAATCGGGAAGGGTGCGCTTGGCAGCAATCTTGGCAGCCTGCTCGGCTTCCAGCTGTTCAATGATATTCATGTCTCAACCTCTTGTTGGTTCAACAGCCAGAGCGCTCTGAACAATCTACCTCTGGTCGAACCTCGGGTATTTGCCGGTGAGGGCAGGAGCGGATACATCTGTTATTCATTGCTGGTTGATGGGATATTGTTTCCCATTCCGGGCGTGCGCATAACCCATCGGCAGCGCTTTGTCACCCCCCGCCAGCAAATTTATCGGATTTGCGCCGCCAAAGCGGGACCATTCCCCGGCGGTCAACGCAATTTTGTCCAGACAAAGCCACGATCGCGATTGCCAAGCCTATTCGATGCTTTATGAACAGCGGACCATCGCCCAGCCGGAATCCCTTCATGACGTTTGCCACCATCGCCCTCATGTTTGTCGCCGGCTTCTTCTCCGGGGCGATCAATGCCATAGCCGGCGGCGGCACGTTCCTGACATTCGGCGTTCTGACGCTTGCCGGCCTGCCGGCGGTCACCGCCAACGCGACATCGTCGATCATCCAGTTTCCCGGCTATATCACCTCGACACTCGCCTATTTCAAGGAGTTCGGTTCGCTCTGGAAAAGTGCTCTGACGCTGGGTCTGGTTTCGCTGGTCGGCGCACTGCTGGGCGCCCTGTTCCTGATGACGCTGTCCAATCCCGCTTTCCGGGTCATGGTGCCATGGCTGTTGCTGGCCGCGACGATCGTCTTTGCCGCCGGTCCGTGGCTGAAACCGAAGACTACCGACGAGCGCCATGCCGCCACGCCGGTCGGCCTGATCGTCCAGGCTCTCACGTCTTTTTATGGCGGTTTTTTCGGCGCCGGCATGGGCATCATGATGCTGGCGTCTCTTGGGCTGGCGACGGGTGGCGACTATCACCGGCTCAATGCGTTGAAGAATTTCCTGTCTATCATTATCGCCGCGGTGGCGATTATCGTCTTTTCGACCGCCGGCGCGGTGTCATGGCTGCATGCGGCGATCATGATACCGGCGGTGGCGCTCGGCGGCTATGCCGGCGTCCATACCGCCAAGCGCGTCCCGCAGACGGTGCTTCGCTGGATCGTCGTCGCGGCCGGCCTGTCGCTGTCGATCTATTATTTCCTGACGGGCTGACCCAGCAGGTCGGGCCGCCGCTCGGCAGTCAGCTTGCGCGCCTGCTCAAGCCGCCACTTCTCTATTTTGGCATGGTTGCCCGAGGTCAGTATCTCGGGAATTTCCATGCCCTCGAATACCTGCGGCCGCGTGTAATGCGGATGTTCCAGCAGGCCGTTCTCGAAGCTTTCATGCGTGCCGGAGTCCGGATTGCCCATCACGCCCGGCAGGACACGGACGATCGCATCGAGCAGGATCATCGCCGCCGGCTCGCCGCCCGACAATATATAGTCACCTATGGAAATTTCTTCCAGCTTCCGGGTATCGATCACGCGCTGATCGACGCCCTCGAACCGTCCGCAAATGATCACGGCTCCTTCGCCGGCTGCCAATTCCCTGACCCGTGACTGGCTAAGCGGCTGCCCACGCGGGCTCATCAGCAATCGCGGACGTCCATCGTCTGCTATTGAATCGATCGCGCGCGCCAGAACATCAGCCCTGAGCACCATGCCCGCGCCGCCGCCCGCCGGCGTGTCATCGACGCTGCGATGCTTGTCTGTGGCGAAATCGCGGATCTGCACGGCGTCCAGCGACCAGTCGCCACGCGCCAGCGCCTTGCCGGACAGGGATTCGCCGAGAAAGCCGGGAAACATTTCCGGATAGAGCGTCAGGATCGAGGCTCTAAAAGCCATTCAGCCGTCTTTCCCGTCCTGGTCGTCATCGCCTTCAGCGCTGACAAGGCCGGCGGCCACCGGATCGATCAGGATCGTACCGCCGTCGAAATCGATTTCCAGTACCGAGCTTTCGGTGAAAGGAATGAGCTGTGCACGCTTGCCGGCCTGGGTCAGTTCCAGGATATCGCCCGCGCCGAAATCGAAGATAGCCGAAATCACACCATAGGAATTGCCCTCGGCATCGCGCGCCTCCAGCCCTTCCAGATCGGCGTAGAAATATTCTTCCTCATCCAGCTCGTCGTCATCGAGGCTGTCGCGTTCGACAAACAATTCGGTGCCGTTCAGCGCCTCGGCCTCGTTGCGATCGTTGACGCCGCGAAAGCGGACGACCGCCATCTCCTTCGCCTGGCGGATATCGAGGATTTCGAATACGCGGCCATCGGCGCCGTAGAGCGTGCCATATTCGCCGATTTCGAGCGGCTCTTCGGTATAGGCCTTGACCCGCACCTCGCCGCGCAGGCCCTGGGCAGCACCGATCACCCCCATGATGACGGGGTTTTCGAGTTTGACGACGGTTTTCTTTCCACTCATGCAGGCAATCCGGAAATGGTCATTCGGGGACGGGCGATCGCATTCTTATAGCAAAAAGAAAATCCTCCGCACCGGTGGCACGGAGGATTTTTTTATAGGGCCGAAACGCGGGCTTATTCGGCAGCAGCAGCTTCAGCCTTGGCGGCCTTTTCCTTGACGCGCTCCTCAGCCTTCTTGCCAGGCTTAGCCTTGTCAGGATTGTTGCGGGCTTCGCGCTTGGCGAGGCCGGCATCGTCGAGGAAGCGCAGGACGCGGTCTGTCGGCTGTGCGCCGTGCTCGAGCCAATGGGTGACGCGCTCGCCATTGATGACGATGCGGTTGGCATCGTCCTTGGCAAGCATCGGGTTCCAGGAGCCGAGCTTCTCGATGAAGCGGCCATCGCGCGGGCTGCGCGCATCGGCAACGACGACGGTATAGTACGGACGCTTCTTGGAGCCGCCACGGGCGAGACGAATTTTCAGGGACATGTTTTTCTCCTTGGGAACTGTATGTCTGGATTGTCTGATTGGTTACTTAATTCTGGGGCCGCATCGATCAGGAAGCGGTATTCTCGGTGATACAGCCGATATCGGCGGTGTTTTCGTTTGCGCCGCCAATTCCGGCGGCAATGGCCTCATGATGCCGGATGACTTCCTTGATGATGAAGTTCAGGAATTTCTCGGCAAAATCAGGGTCCAGATCGGCGTCCTTGGCCAGTTGCCTGAGACGGTTGATCTGGTATTCCTCGCGCGCCGGATCGGCCGGCGGCAAATTGTAAGTGGCCTTCAGCACGCCGACCGCCTTGGTGCAGCGGAAGCGCTCGGCCAGCATGTGAACCAGTGCCGCGTCGATATTGTCGATCGACTGGCGGTAGCTGGACAACTGGTTCTTGACATCCGGACTGGTCATCCGCTCCTCACTTCTTCTTCGGCAAGCCGGGAAAACCACCACCCAGGCCGGGCAATTTCGAACCGCCCAGACCCGGCATCCCGCCAAGGCCCGGCATGCCGCCGGGACGACCAAGGCCGGCAGCTTCCGCCTGCCTCTGCAAGGCTTCGAGCTGTTTCGGATCGAGCTTGGAGAGATCGGGCATGCCGCCCATACCGCCTCCAAGACCACCAAGACCCATCTTGTTGGCAAGGCCGCCCATCATCTGCTTCATCATGCCGCCGCCCTTGCCGCCGCCCATGGCCTTCATCATATCGGCCATGCCGCGATGCATCTTGAGCAGCTTGTTGATTTCGGCGGCATCCGTGCCGGAACCGGCGGCGATGCGCTTCTTGCGGGAATGCTTGAGCATATCGGGATTGGTGCGCTCGGCCTTGGTCATCGAAGAGACGATTGCGATCTGGCGCTTGATCGCCTTGTCGTCGAAGCCGGCGCCTGCCAGCTTGTCCTTCATGCCGCCCATGCCGGGCATCATGCTCATGATGCCGCCCATGCCGCCCATCTTCTGCATCTGCCTGAGTTGTTCGGCGAGATCGTCCAGATCGAACTTGCCCTTGGCCATCTTGGCGGCCATGGCCGAGGCCTTGTCGGCGTCGATCGTCTCGGCGGCACGCTCGACGAGGCTGACGATATCGCCCATGCCGAGAATGCGGTCGGCGATACGGCGGGGATGGAACTCCTCGAGTTCCGTCATCTTTTCGCCGGCGCCGATCAGCTTCACCGGCTTGCCGGTGACGGCGCGCATCGAAAGGGCGGCGCCACCGCGGCCATCGCCATCCATGCGGGTCAGCACCAGGCCGGTAATGCCGACGCGCTCATCGAAATTACGGGCGAGATTGACGGCGTCCTGACCGGTCAGCGCATCGGCAACCAGCAGGATTTCATGCGGATTGGATCTCCGCTTGATTTCCGCCATCTCCATCATCAGCGGTTCGTCGATATGCGTACGGCCGGCAGTGTCGAGAATGACGACGTCATGGCCACCGAGCTTGGCGGCCTGCACGGCGCGCGCGGCAATATCGACCGGCGATTGCCCGGCGATCACCGGCAGCGTGTCGACGCCGGTCTGCACACCGAGCTGCCGGAGCTGCTCCTGGGCTGCCGGACGGCGCGTGTCGAGCGAGGCCATCAGCACTTTCTTGCGCTCGCGGCTGGTCAGCCGAAGCGCAAGCTTGCCGGTGGTCGTGGTCTTGCCGGAACCCTGCAGGCCGACCATCATGATAACGACAGGTGCGGCCGCATGCAGGTCGACCGAAGAGCTTTCGGAGCCCAGCATCTCGATCAGTTCGTCATGGACGATCTTGACGACCATCTGGCCGGGCTTGATGGATTTCAGGACTTCGGCGCCGACGGCCTTGGCACGAACGCGATCGGTGAAAGAACGGACGACTTCGAGCGCCACGTCGGCTTCCAGCAGCGCGCGGCGAACCTCGCGCAGGGCTGCGGAAACATCGGCTTCCGACAGCGCCCCACGGCCCGTCAATCCGTTCAATATCGCGCCTAGGCGTTCCTGAAGGCTCTCAAACATTCACTCAATCCTTTTGCCCGGAAGTCGTTTCCGGAACATCGGTATCGAGCCAATCCGAAACAAGAGACAAAACCAAAAAGCACCCGAGGGCGCCACGCGCTGTCGGGTGTTGACCTCCGGGATCATTTTACTGGACGTCCCGGTCGGCTGCGGTCTGATGTCTCGGACGGGCAGATGGCGGGTGTAAAACAGCAAAAGGCCGGGAAAGTCAAGCCTTCGCACGAAAATGCGCTCAGAATTGGTAATCGAACAGCTCGATCAGCAGCCGGTCTCGTTTGCCGACGAGATCGCGAAGTTCATCGGTGTAATATTCCCGATAGCTTTTCAGCGTGCGGGCGGAGGTGTTCTTCGGCGTCGGGGCGTTACGCTTCAGGATTCCTTTTGCATTCTCCTTGAAGCCGCAACGCGCCTGGTTTTCGATCACGAATTCGGAAAAATCGTCGGTGAGGCTTTCGCTCTTGAACACCCGATCATAGATCGCCCAGCGCCTCTGATGCGCAATCGCCCTATCCATGTTCCACATATACCATGTGTGCAGGAAGAGTGCCGGATGCGGGGTCGTCACGCGAATGAACCGATAGGAATAAAAGCCGAGGAATTTATTGACCGACGAGCGCGAATAGGGATGCTCGGTCATCACCCTCCTGAGAAACATCGGATCGTTGATCGATTTGAGCCAGAGTGCAAAAGATTCCTTGGGGTTGCCGGCATCGAAAAGCTTTCTGGCATCGTCCTCGCCCAGTGCCGCACGCACATCGCGGAAGAACAGCACATTCGGCTGCTCGATCGAATAGGCCCACATCGAGACATACCAGTCCCACGGATTGCGGACGGTGGCGAAGGCAAATTTTCCCTGCTTCCAGAAGAAAGGCCGTCCCCTGGTCAGCGGTGCATGTCGAAAGGAACGGACCGGTTTATCGGCCATGAGCTTGTTGAGAAGCGAGACGACATAGGTGCTGCCGGTCTTGTACATATCCAGATAGATGAACTTCTCATACTCGATCATGGGCACCTCATGCGGCTCGGCTGGTCGGGCGTCCTTTATGCCGGAACACCGCCAAGGTCAATTTGGCTAAAACTTATAGCCGAAGAGTTCGATGAACAGGCGGTCCTTGTCGGCCACGAGCTGCCGCGTCGCCTCCGTGTAATAGTCGCGATAACTCGGAAGGAGGCGGATGCTGGTATTGCGTGGCGTCTCCGCATACTTGTCGATCATCGCTTCCGCATCGGGCTTGAAATCGCAGCGTTCGCGATATTTGCCGACGAAGGCTTTCAGGTCCGAATTCAGCGATTCCATCCGCAGAACCTCCCGGTACATATGCGCCCAGCGCTGGTAGCGGATCGCCGCATCGATGCTCGGCACCATCCAGCTTTTCAGCAGAAACGTCGGGTAGGGCGTCGTCACCCGCATGAACCGGAATGTATAAAGGCCGATAATGCCGGCCAGGCCCGATTCTGGCAGGTTGTTCTTGATGACCCGCAGCATGAAATCCTTGTCGTTGACGGCGTGCAGCCATTTTCCGAAGGAGACGACAGGATTGCCCGCATCATACATTTCCTGGACTTCCTCCGGAGGCAATGCTTCGGAAAAGAACCGCCACATCGCGCCGCCGCCTTCGCGGGCAAACGACCACAGGCTGACATACCAGTCCCAGGGGTTGCGGACGGTGGCAAAGACCAGCTTGCCGCCGGTCCAGCTATAGGGCCGGCCGGAGGTCAGCGGCCCATGGCGCTTCACACGGATCTGCTTGCCTTCGGTGATCGCCGGCAGAAGGTTCTTGATATGCGAACTGCCCGTCTTGTAGACGTCCAGATAGATGAATTTCTCGTATTCGATCACGCGTGCGTCTCCGGCAGGATATTCTGAACAGCGAACGAACAATCAGCTTTATTATGACCAAACCCCACCTTGCAATCGGACGAGCGGCGCATATCTCACTTTTCATGCATCCGTGATGGAGCGAAAATGCCGGACAAGCCGACAAAGCAACGTAACATCTACTATCAGGGGCCTGCGTCCGACCATTTCAACGGCAGGCGTTTTTTCAATCCCGGGGGCATCCATCCGCTTGGCTTCGCAGCACTTCTCAAATGGCAGACCAGCGCGCGCGGACCGAAATGGCCGAAATCCATTCCCAGCCCGTTCGCGGGCAACAGGCCCGCTCAGCACGTAACCGGATCAGCACTGCGGATTACCATGATCGGTCATGCCAGCCTGTTGATCCAGACGGCCGGGCTGAACATCCTCACCGATCCGGTCTGGTCGGAGCGCGTCAGCCCGCTTTCCTTCATCGGCCCGAAACGGCACAACCCGCCTGGCGTTGCCATGGACGACCTGCCGCCGATCGACCTGATCCTTGTTACCCACAATCACTATGACCATCTCGATCTCGCGACATTGAGGGCCCTGCATGCACGCCACAAGCCGCGTATCGTCACACCGCTCGGCAATGACGTGATCATCCGCAAGGCCATGCCGGATGCAAGGATCACGGTGACGGACTGGCGCGACGCGACCCGGCTGGAAAATGACATCACCATTCACACTGAACCCTGCCATCACTGGTCGGCGCGTGGTTCGGGTGACCGCCGCATGGCGCTCTGGGCCGCCTTCGCGATCGAAACGCCGGGCGGCAAGATCTATCATGTCGGCGATACCGGCTTTCACGACGGCATCAACTACCGCGCCGCCGCCGAAAAGCACGGCGGCTTCCGGCTCGCCATCCTGCCGATCGGCGCCTATGAGCCGCAATGGTTCATGAAGCCGCAGCATCAGAACCCGGAAGAGGCCGTTGCCGGCATGCAGCTTGCAAAGGCTGCGCACGCGGTCGGCCACCACTGGGGCACGTTCAAGCTGACGGACGAACCGGTCGACGAACCTGTCAATGCACTCGCACGCGCCCTCGAAAAGGCTGGCATCGCACCCGATCGTTTCCACCCGCTCAGGCCCGGCGAGGCGATTGACGTGCCGGAGGTCTGATTCGTTTGAAGGGACTGGCAATTAAGCCGCTTTTATTCCATATAGAGGCCAATTCGACCAAGGCCTTGAAGACGATGACGACCGACGCGCCCTTCGCAAAGATGAACGGACTGGGAAACAAGATCCTGGTCGTGGACATGCGTGGCCGCAACGACAAGGTGACGCCGGACGCCGCGATCGCGCTGGCCGCCAATCCGCAAACCTCTTTCGACCAGATCATGGCGATCTACGATCCGAAGGCTGAAGGCACCGACGCTTGGATCGACATTCTCAATTGCGATGGCAGTTTCGCACAGGCCTGCGGCAACGGCACCCGCTGCGTCGTCCAGGCGCTGGCGGCCGAAACCGGCCGCAAGACCTTCACCTTCCAGACCATCGCCGGCATCCTGAACGCCGAGGAACATGACAGCGGTCTGATTTCCGTCGATATGGGCAAGCCGGAATTCGCCTGGGACAGGATCCCGCTTGCCGAGGAATTTCACGACACCCGTCGGATCGAACTGCAGATCGGCCCGATCGACAATCCGGTGCTGCATTCGCCTTCTGTCGCCTCGATGGGCAATCCGCATGCGATCTTCTGGGTCGACAGGGATGTCTGGGATTACGAGCTCGACCGCTTCGGGCCGCTGCTCGAAAACCATCCGATGTTTCCCGAGCGCGCCAATATTTCCATTGCCCGCGTTCGTTCGCGCGATGAACTCGATCTCCGCACCTGGGAACGTGGCGCAGGCCTGACGCTCGCCTGCGGTTCGGCAGCCTGTGCCGCCGGCGTCTCCGCCGCCCGGACCGGACGCACCGGCCGCGACGTCAGGATCACCATGCCCAGCGGCGGTGTGCTCCGGATCGTCTGGCGCGACGACGATCATGTCGTCATGACCGGTCCTGCCGAATGGGAATGGTCCGGAATGGTCGATGCCGCAAGTGGCGCCTATATCCGCGACATCCAAGAGGCGATCGCACTGTGAGCGGTGTCGACGTTGTCACTTTCGGCTGCCGCCTCAACACCTACGAATCCGAGATCATCAAGGCGGAAGCGGGTAGTGCCGGCCTCAACAACGCGTTGATCTTCAACACCTGTGCCGTCACAGGCGAGGCTGTCCGACAGGCACGACAGGCGATCCGCCGCGCCCGCCGCGAAAACCCGGAAACACGCATTATCGTCACCGGCTGCGCCGCGCAAACGGAAGCTTCTGCCTTCGCGGACATGCCCGAGGTCGATGCGGTGCTCGGCAATGAGGAAAAGCTGAAGGCCGGGAATTATCGCGCGCTGCCGGATTTCGGCGTAGCCTCTTCCGAGAAGCTGCGCGTCAACGATATCATGAGCGTTCGCGCCACAGCGCCGCAGATGGTCAAACTGATCGACGGACATGTCAGGGCTTTCATTCAGGTCCAGAACGGCTGCGACCATCGCTGCACTTTCTGCATCATCCCCTATGGCCGCGGCAATTCCCGCTCGGTGCCGATGGGCGCCGTGGTCGAACAGGCGCGCATGCTGGCCGAAAACGGCTATCGCGAGATCGTCCTGACCGGCATCGACGCCACGAGCTATGGTGCCGATCTGCCCGGCGCGCCGTCGCTCGGCCTGCTCGCCAAGGCCATTCTCAAGCATGTGCCGGAGATTAGCCGGCTAAGATTGTCATCCATCGACAGTGTCGAGGCCGATGAACACCTGTGGGACCTGATTGCCGACCAACCGCGTTTCATGCCGCACCTGCATCTTTCGCTTCAGCACGGCGACAACATGATCCTGAAACGGATGAAGCGTCGGCATTCCCGCGAGGACGCGATCGCGTTTGCCAGCCGCGCCCGCGCGCTACGGCCCCAAATGAACCTGAGCGCCGATATCATCGCCGGTTTCCCCACCGAGACCGAGGACATGTTCGGAAACTCGGTGCGGCTGGCCGAGGAATGCGGCATCTCCCGCCTGCATGTGTTTCCGTTCTCGCCGCGTCAGGGCACACCCGCCGCCCGCATGCCGCAACTGGACCGCAGCCTGATCAAGGATCGCGCCGGCCGCCTGCGCGCCGAGGGCGAACGGCTCTATCAGGGCCATCTCGATGGAATGATCGGCCGGGTCGAGACTATGCTTGTCGAAAACACCGGCATGGCGCATACGGAGAACTTCACGCTCGTGGATGGACTTGGGCTTCCGCCCCGGGCATTTGCCGAGGTTCGGATCACCGGCCACAATGGCAAGCATCTGATTGCTGAAGCGCTGCAAAAAGCAGCCTGACGGGAAGAATTCATGGCGCTCGGTTTCATCAAGAAAATCTTCTCCTTCCGCAAGGACGAGCCGGCGGCGTCAGCCGCAGCGCCTGAGGCCGAGGACGATCTGCCCGAGGCGATCGAGACGCTGATCGTTCCGGATAAGCTCGATCACGAGGACGACGAGGATCCGCTTGCAGAACTTGCAGCGCAGGCCGAATCCGTCGCCGAATTCGAGCATACTATCGATGCGGAGCCCGCTGCAGAGCCCGAGGAAGCCGTTTCCCTTCTTGCTCCGGAAATTGAGCAGTACATCCAGCCAGTTGAGCCTGTTGATCCCATCGCGCCGGTCGAACGCGTTCTGCCGGCCGGTTTCTCAAGCGCTGCCGATCGCACGCCCGAACCGCTGCCGATCGAGCCTGAAAAACGCCGTACCTGGATAGAGCGCCTGCGCCAGGGTCTTGCCCGCACCTCGGCGCAACTTTCCTCGCAAATCACATCGCTGTTCACCAAGCGCAAGCTGGATGAACAGACGCTGCAGGATCTCGAAGACCTGCTGATCCAGGCCGACCTCGGCGTCGAGACCGCGATGCGGATCGCCGACACGCTGTCGTCGGAGCGCTATGGCAAGGATGTCAGCGGCGAGGATGTGTCGCGCATCATGGTCGGTGAAATCACCAAGGTATTGACGCCGGTCGCCAAGCCGCTGGAACTCGATCTCGCCCATAAGCCGCATGTGATCCTCGTCGTCGGCGTCAACGGCACCGGCAAGACCACGACGATCGGCAAACTGGCCGCCAAGCTCTCGCGCAGCGGTCTCAAGGTCATGCTCGCCGCCGGAGACACGTTCCGCGCTGCTGCGATCGAACAGCTGCATATCTGGGCGGAGCGCACCGGCGCCGACATCGTCTCGACCAAGCTGGGTGCCGATGCCGCCGGCCTTGCATACGAGGCTTATGAAAAGGCCCGCGCGTCCGGCCATGACGTGCTGATCATCGACACCGCCGGTCGCCTGCAGAACAAGACCGAACTGATGGCCGAACTCGAGAAGATCGTCCGCGTGCTTGGCAGGCTCGATCCCGATGCGCCGCATACCGTACTGCAGACGCTGGACGCGACCACCGGCCAGAATGCGCTCAACCAGGTGGAAATCTTCCGCAACATCGCCGGCGTCTCCGGCCTGATCATGACCAAGCTCGACGGCACCGCGCGCGGCGGCATTCTCGTGGCGATTTCCGCCAAGCACAAGCTGCCGGTCTATTTCATCGGCGTCGGCGAAGGCATCGATGATCTCGAACCCTTCAACGCCCAGGACTTCGCCGAAGCGATCGCCGGGCTGCAAAGCACGAACAAATAGCGCTTCCAACCCGTTAAGCATGTGATTATAGCGGACCGACTGGAATTATGGAAAACGGAAAAATGGCGGAAGAAACCCAAACCAAGCTGCCGCAAGGTCATGCGAAGGAAAATGTCGGCCTGAAACTGGCGCTCGAGCTTGGGCCGCTGATGGTGTTTTTCTTCGGCAATCTCTACGGCGAAAGGCTTGGCAAGCTGTTTCCGGCACTGGCCACGCTTGGAGGACCGCTGTTCATTGCCACGGGCCTGTTCATGGCAGCGACGGTGATCTCGCTGCTGGTTTCCAAGCTCGTCGTCGGCAAGCTGCCGCTGATGCCACTGGTTTCCGGTGTCGTGGTGCTGGTTTTCGGCGGCCTGTCGATCTGGCTGCAGAACGAGCTTTTCATCAAGATGAAGCCGACGATCATCAACACGATGTTTGGCCTGATCCTGCTTGGCGGCCTGTTCTTCGGCCGCTCGCTACTCGGCTATGTCTTCAATTCCGCCTTCCAGCTCGATGACGAAGGCTGGAACAAGCTGACGCTGCGCTGGGGCCTGTTTTTCCTGTTCCTCGCCGTTCTCAACGAAATCGTCTGGCGGGGGTCCAATTGGTACTATCTGCCCGATGTAAAAGCCGCCGATAATCTCTGGGTGAATTTCAAGGTCTGGGGCACGATGCCGATCACCTTCCTGTTCACGCTCAGCCAGTTGCCGCTGATCATGAAGCATTCGCTCGAAGGCAAGCAACAGTAATGCCTGAAATCCAGCCGGATATCCGGCGCCAAATCGGCATCGGCCTGCTGATTTTCCTCGCCATCCTGATCGTCCAGATTGTTGCCGAACGGCTGATGGGCCGCGTCTGGATCTGCACCTGCGGCGAAATCAAACTGTTTGAAAGCCTGGTCCATTCCCCCGGCAATTCCCAGCATCTGTCGGACTGGTATACGCCGAGCCACATCATCCATGGCTTCCTGTTCTATGGTCTCGGTTGGCTGCTATTCCGCAAGCGCTCGATCGGCCTGCGGCTGGGTTTCGCGACGCTGATCGAGGCGGCCTGGGAAATCCTCGAAAACAGCCCGATCATCATCGAACGCTATCGCGCCGCGACCATCGCCTTCGATTATGTCGGCGATTCGATCCTGAATTCCACCATGGACACCGTGTTCATGGCGCTCGGCTTCCTGGCGGCATGGCGACTGCCGATCTGGCTGACGATCGCGCTGGCGCTGATTGCCGAAATCGTCACCGGTATTCTGATCCGCGATAACCTGACACTGAACGTCATCATGCTCGTCTACCCGGTCGATGCGATCAAGGTCTGGCAGGGCGGGGTTTAGGCAGCTTCCAGTTCCGGAATCGCGTCGAGGTCGTCGTGCAGGGCTGCCTCGGCGATCTTGATGTCGTAACTGGTCTGCATGTTGAGCCAGAACTGCGGCGTCGTCCTGAAGAATTTCCCGAGCCGCAATGCGGTATCGGCACTGATGCCAATCTTTTCCGCCACGATCCGCTCGATCCGGGTGCGCGGGACTCGGAGCTTTTTGGCGAGAGCATAAGGTGTCATTTCCAGGGGCGCCAGGTAGATCTCCCGTAGGATTTCGCCTGGATCGATTGGAGGCAGCATGAATTTGATTGTTATCAAAAACCTCCTTTTGCAGGATTTTATAGACGACCCACTCTATCCTAGGAATATTGTTCGCGGTCCTGATCGAGAAAACCAAGAAATTCCTCTGAGGTCAACTGTACGTTTTTGCCAGACGGGTGAGAAAATACACCTATCAAAGTACCCTCTTCCATAAAGCTCTTGAGAAACGTACCAACAAATTCGTCAAGATCGATACGGCGAGGTTTAAAACCTGACCAGCTATCCATAGCACATGCATCTGCAAATTCCGGCGCTGGCAAAAATTGGAAAGATCGAAATTTCGTCGTCATCCAATGCGGCAGTTGCCCATCCGTCGGAATAGAGCCCCCATAATTCCTGCCAATCCGCTATTTGCCTGATTGTGTATTCGGCACGTCCGGGATCTGACATCGCCATGACATTTTTGAGTTGCTTGGGATGAACTGGCTTGCGATCCGCGACCATCATTCCTTTACCCCACCCAACGCCTTCTCGATCGCCGGCAGCAATTCATTCTGCACCGAATTGTCGTCAAACGGGCCGACATGCTTGTAGAGAATCACACCGGCGGGGCTGACGAGGAAGGATTCGGGAATGCCGTAGACGCCCCAGTCGATCGCAGCCGCGCCCTTCGGATCGACGCCGATCGCCCTGAAGGGATTGCCGAGTTCGCCGAGGAAGGCGAGCGCCGCATCGTTGCGGTCCTTGTAGTTGATGCCGACGACATTCAGCCGGTCGTCCCGTGCCAGACCCAGAATGATCGGATGTTCCTGCCGGCAGGGAATGCACCAGGATGCCCAGACATTGACCAGCGTCAGCTTGCCCCTGACCGCATCCGTCGTCAGCGCCGGGACCGGCTTGCCGGACAGGATCGCCCCATCAAGGGCGGCGAGCCTGAGTTCGGGCGCCGCTTTGCCGATCAGCGCCGAAGGCAGCACCGACGTATCCCGGCCGGACATCAGCTGCATCATGAAGACACCGGCGAGCCCGAGAAAGACGACCAGCGGTATCAGGGCAACAACGACGCGACGGCTTCTGGAACCTGTTTCCGGCACGCAATTCACGTGCTGTCCCCACTCGGCGCGGAACGCCGCCTTATGCCCTGCGCTTCAAGCCGCTTCAATTCCCGCCTTAGCCGAGCGCTCTCAAACCACGTAAAGCCGAGCAGGCCGGCGAGCACGAAAGCCGAAATTCCCCAGGCGGAATAGATATAAAAAGCGTGGCTCATCGCGCTTCGCCCCCGGCTTGCGCGGCGCGCGCGGCATTGCGGCGCATCACGGCAATCCGCCGCCGCCAGATCTCGTTGCGCATTGCCATCAGATGCAGTGTGAAAAATAGCAAAGTGTAACCGATCGCCATGACCAGAAGCGGTCGCAGGAACTCGGGATCGATGGTTGGTCCGCCAAGCCGCATGACGCTGGCGGGCTGGTGCAGAGTATTCCACCATTCGACCGAGAACTTGATGATCGGGATATTGACGAAGCCGACCAGAATCATGATCGCGCCGACGCGCGCGGCGCGGCCCGGATCGTCCATCGCCCGGTTGAAGGCGATCAGGCCCAGATACATCAGGAACAGGATGAACACCGAGGTCAGCCGCGCATCCCAAACCCACCAGGTGCCCCACATCGGCTTGCCCCAGAGCGAACCGGTCACCAGCGCCAGAAAGGTGAATGCCGCGCCAAGAGGGGCCGCTGTCCTGGCCGCCACATCGGCCAGCGGGTGCCGCCAGACCAGCGTGCCCAAGGCCGCAATCGCCATGATCGTATAGCACATCATCGACAGCCAGGCCGCCGGCACGTGGATATACATGATCCGCACCGTGGCGCCCTGCTGGTAATCGCCCTCGGTCGTGAAACTGAGATAGACGCCAACGGCGAGACAGACCAAGGTCAGGCCCGCCAACCACGGCAGGATACGCCCGGCCAGCCCGATGAAGCGCGTCGGATTGGCGAGCGATGTCAATTTCGAAGGCGCTACGGTGGTCTGTGTCATGGCCGATCTCTTAGCGTTTTTGCCGGCATGCTGCAATTGATCCCGATCAAGCCGTCTTTCAAATTCGCGTCATTCCGACGATGCCCGCAAGGCGAATGCCGCGGCAAGCGGTCCGATGACTGCGAAGAACAGGCTGAGCGCCACCAGAGCCATGAACGGCGGCAGGAATGGTGCCGGATCCTCGACTGCCGCATAGGTCGCCGACACGCCGAAAATCAGTACCGGAATTGTGAGCGGCAACACGAGGATCGAGACGATCAGCCCGCCGCGTGGCAGGGCAACGGCGACAGCGGCACCGGCGGCACCGATGAAGGTGATCGCCGGCGACCCAGCCAGCAGCGTCAGCACCAACGCGCCGATGGACACCTCGCTCATGTTCATGAGGAGGCTGAGCAGCGGCGAGGCGACGACCAGTGGCAGCACCGCAGCCACCCAATGTGCCAGGCATTTGACGAAAACGATCAGCGTCAGCGGCGTCTCCTGCATCATCAGCAGATCCAGCGAGCCATCCTCGCGCTCGGCCTGGAACAACCGATCAAGGCCCAACAGCGAGGCAAGCAGCGCCCCGACCCACAGGATCGCCGGACCAATTCGCGCCAGCAGATTGAGATCAGGGCCGACACCGAAGGGAATGACCGCGACGATGGTCATGAAGAACAGCACACCGGTCAGCACTCCGCCGCCGGCACGGAACCCGAGTTTCAGGTCGCGGACAAAGAGGGCGATCATGACCGACACCATTTGCCGGGCGAGGAAGTCCCCTCCCCAACCCCTCCCCACAAGCGGGAGGGGCTAACGTGCGGCCCGCTCCAGTCCTTATTTCCGGGCTCAGACTTTGCTGAACTGTTGTCTTGGCACGATGGCGCGACGGGCAAGCCCCTCCCGCTTGTGGGAAGGGGTTGGGGAGGGGTCTTTCTTGAACCAAGTTCAATCACAACAACCCCTCCGCATACTCAAACCCCTTCATCACCAATCCCCGCACATTCTTCAGTCCCAGTTCTTGGTGCGTCGCAACGACGATGATCCCGCCCTTTGCCAGATGCGCCTGCATCAGCCCCGCAAAGACCTCCTCCGACTGCACATCCAACGCCGCCGTCGGTTCGTCCAGCAGCCAGATGGGACGCCAGACGGTAAGCAGCTTGGCCATTGCCATTCGCCGCTGCTGTCCGGCCGAGAGATAGCCGAACGGCAGATGCAGGAGCGTTGGCAGACCCAGCGCACCAGCCGCCTCTTCCGGCGCGAGACCGTGCCCTCCCTCGAAATCACCCATGAAACTTTTCCAGAAGCCGAGATTCTCCTCGACCGTCAGTTCGCGCTTCATGGCGTTGCGGTGGCCGAGATAGTGGCAGGCCTCTGCCGCACGCGGAACAGCCCGCGCAGCAACGGTCACATTCACCTCGCCCTCGTCTTGCGGCAGCAGGCCGGCAATGGTGCGAATCAGCGTCGATTTTCCCGAGCCGTTGCGGCCGGTCACCAGCAACGCCTCGCCTGCCGCCAGCGAAAACGTGATGCCGGAGAATATCCGCTCTTCGCCCCTGATTGCCGCGAGATTGCGGACGTCCAACTGCACCAAACAAACCTCCGCACGGCAAATTTCGCCGCAATGCAAAAAAATATTTCCTTAGACCTTGGTAAGTATGGAACCTTGTTTAGAAATTATCTATAAGTTCCGCAATCGCGCCAGCAGCCGGCGTGAATATCATCCTAGCGCCGAACTTGGAATTGCGGGCACGCAAGTCCGCGTGCGGACAGCGGAAATGGCTGCACCCGCATCCCAAAGGCGTGTCCAACGCCGGGCGTTCGCACGTCAGTTCAGACGATCAGACGAAACGGGTCAACCCATGTCGCATTCACTCGATAGTTTCAATTGTCGTTCTACCCTCACCGTGAACGGCAAGAACTATATCTACTACAGCCTTCCCAGGGCAGAGGCGAACGGCCTCGCCGGTATTTCAAAACTCCCCTACTCCATGAAAGTGTTGCTGGAAAACCTTCTCCGCAACGAAGATGACCGTTCCGTCACCAAGGAAGACATCCAGGCGATCGCCGACTGGCTGGTCAACAAGGGCCTCAGCGAATATGAGATCGCCTACCGTCCGGCCCGCGTTCTGATGCAGGATTTCACCGGCGTTCCGGCCGTCGTCGACCTCGCCGCGATGCGCGACGCGATGGTCTCGCTGGGTGGCGATCCGGAAAAGATCAATCCGCTGGTGCCTGTCGATCTCGTCATCGACCATTCCGTCATCGTCGATGAATTCGGCACGCGCACCGCTCTCGCACGCAATGTCGAACTCGAATACGAGCGCAACGGCGAGCGCTACCGCTTCCTGAAATGGGGCCAGCAGGCGTTCGAGAACTTCCGTGTCGTGCCCCCCGGCACCGGCATCTGTCATCAGGTCAATCTCGAATATCTCGGCCAGACCGTCTGGACGCGGGACGAGGACGGCGAGACCACCGCCTATCCCGATACCTGCGTCGGCACCGATTCGCACACGACGATGATCAACGGCCTCGGCGTGCTCGGCTGGGGCGTCGGCGGCATCGAGGCGGAAGCCGCCATGCTCGGCCAGCCGGTTTCCATGCTGCTGCCGGAAGTGATCGGCTTCAAGCTGACGGGTGCGGCCAAGGAAGGCGTGACCGCAACGGATGTGGTTCTCACCGTCGTGCAGATGCTGCGCAAGAAGGGCGTGGTCTCGAAATTCGTCGAATTCTTCGGCCCCGGCCTCGATTCCATGTCGCTCGCCGACCGTGCGACGATCGGCAATATGGGCCCGGAATATGGCGCGACCTGCGGCTTCTTCCCGGTCGACGGCGAGACGATCAACTACCTCACCATGTCCGGTCGCGAGACCGACCGCATCCAGCTCGTCGAGGAATATTCCAAGCTGCAGGGCATGTGGCGCGATTCGGAAGGCGCCGACATCGTCTTCACCGATACGCTCGAACTCGACCTTGGCAGCGTCGTGCCCTCGATGGCCGGCCCCAAGCGCCCCGAAGGCCGCATTCCGCTCGAAGGCATTGCCGATGGCTTCGAAGCCGCACTTGAAGGCGACTACAAGAAGCCCGGCCAGCTCAAGGTGCGCTATCCCGTCGAAGGCACCGATTATGACCTTGGCCATGGCGATGTCGCGATTGCCGCCATCACGTCGTGCACCAATACATCCAACCCCTCGGTGCTGATCGCTGCCGGCCTGCTCGCCCGCAATGCCGTCGCCAAGGGCCTGAATTCCAAGCCCTGGGTCAAGACCTCGCTGGCACCGGGAAGCCAGGTGGTTGCCGAATATCTCAGCCGGTCGGGCCTGCAGGACGATCTCGACAAGCTCGGCTTCAACCTGGTCGGTTTCGGCTGTACGACCTGCATCGGCAATTCCGGACCACTACCGGCGCCGATTTCCAAGACGATCAACGACAAGGGCCTGATCGCCGCCGGCGTGCTCTCGGGCAACCGCAATTTCGAAGGTCGCGTCTCTCCAGATGTACAGGCGAACTACCTCGCCTCGCCGCCGCTGGTCGTCGCTTACGCTCTCGCCGGTTCGGTGCAGATAGACCTTACGGAGGAGCCGCTTGGCGAGGACCAGCAGGGCAACCCTGTTTTCCTCAAGGATATCTGGCCTTCGTCGAAGGAGATCCAGGAATTCATCATGAAATATGTGACGCGCGAACTCTACGCGTCGAAATATGCGGATGTGTTCAAGGGTGACAGCAACTGGCAGGACGTCAAGATTCCCGAGGGAAAGACCTATGCCTGGGACGACAATTCGACCTATGTGCAGAACCCGCCCTATTTCGTCGGCATGAAGCAGGCGGCGATCGGCGTTACCGACATCAAGGGCGCGCGCGTGCTGGGTCTCTTCGGCGACAAGATCACCACCGACCACATCTCGCCCGCGGGCTCGATCAAGGCGGCATCGCCGGCCGGCAGCTACCTGATCAACCACGGCGTCTCGGTGGCGGATTTCAACCAGTACGGCACACGCCGCGGCAATCATGAAGTGATGATGCGCGGTACATTCGCCAATATCCGCATCCGCAACCACATGCTCGGCCCGAACGGCAAGGAAGGCGGCTTCACGATCCACTATCCC